>NZ_RHFI01000001.1:0-508560 GCF_003718685.1 Marichromatium sp. AB31
GCAGCAACCGATCGATCAGTTCGCGGGTTTCCTGAGAAACCGGCCCCTTGGCAGGATGGAGAACGAACTGGCGACCGCAATCTTGACACTTGTACAACTGCTTTTTCAGCCGGTTGAATCCATTTTTGGTCACATGGTTGGAGTGACACTGCGGACATGTCAGATACATCTTCTTCATCCTTAAAGCAAGAGATTCTGATCTTATCGAAACCTATCGATCAGGGCACTACCCTCTCTAAATGATGCGACGATAACGCACCCGCTGGCGGCTGAAGGCAAGCCGCCGAGCCTCAATTACTGGTGGCTGGCGGCTGAGGGCTGGTGGCTGAGGGCTGACCGCCCGATGCCGCGGTACAGCCGCTCCAGCGGCTCGGGAACAGGCTCTCGACCACCCCGGAGCGGTGCACCACGGCCATCCCCAGCACGTGCCCGCGATAGCTCGCGACCACCTGGCCATAGGCGCCGGCGGCGAGCTGCTCGGGGTGTGGCGCGAAGGTCTCGCGGCGCAGGTAACGATCGCGCTGCTCGGCGTCGAGTTCGATGCGGTGCGCGCTCGCCTCGCGCCCGAGCAGCAGCGCCCCGGCGGTGGTCGGCTTGGGCGGGCGTACATTGGTGCGATGGAAGAACAGGCCGCTGGCCTCGGGACGCGGCGCCCGCGGCGGGCAGTGATCGGCGGCGCTCAGGTGCAGACCGCGCTTGGTCTGGCGGTGCACCCGATAGCGTGCCCAGATGTCCTCGGGCAGGCCGTAGCGCGACGCCACCCCCTCCAGCCAGGGGGCGATCTCGGCCGGATCGCCGGGCGGCGTCACCGGCACATGGCCCTGACGGTTCGCCGCGACCTCGGCGGGCTTCTCCAGCACCGCGATGAAGAAACCGCCGCTGTCGTTGTGGTGCGGCCAGATACGCATGCAGCCGGCGAGCCGCGGGTCGAGCGCGCGCCCCTGCCACTCGGTGAGCCCCGGCGCGCAGCGGATACCGGGCAGTGCCGCCGGCAACAGCCGCAGCCCCTCGCCCGCGGCGGCGAGTACCGCGTCGAGCACCAGCTCGTTCTCCTCCGGCGCGAAGGTACAGGTCGAGTACACCAGTCGCCCGCCGGGGCGCAGCAGCCGCACCGCCTTCTCCAGCAGCAAGCGCTGCTTGGGCGCGAGCCGCGCGGCGTTCTCCGGCCCCAGCCTGCCGAGCAGCGAGGGGGTACGCCTGAGCGTGCCCTCGCTCGAACAGGGCGCGTCGAGCAGGATGCGGTCGAACTGACCACCGCGCAGCGGCCAGTTCGAGGCATCCTTGCAGGTGGTGCTGACGTTGATCACCCCGAGCCGGTCGAGATTGCCCTGCAGCGCCTTGATGCGATCGCTGGAGATGTCGTTGGCGACCAGGGTGCCACGGTTGCCGAGGGCGAAGGCGATCTGCGCGGTCTTGCCACCGGGGGCGGCGCACATGTCGAGCACCCGCTGTCCCGGGGCGAGATCGAGCAGCAGCGCCGGCAGCTGCGAGACCAGCTCCTGGGCGTGCGCGAGCCCCGCGCAATACCACCAGTGCTGACCGGTGCGCGCCTCGGGGGCGAGACGCAGCGCGCCGGGCAGCGCCGCCAGCGGCTCGGCCGCGACCCCCTCCTCGGCGAGCAGCGCCGCCAGCCCGGCCACCGAGATCCGTGTCGGGTTGGCCCAGATGCAGGGCGCCAGTGGACGCCCGAGGGCGGCGACGAAGGCGTCCCAGTCATCGATCAGGTCACGGTAACGGGTCAGCGCGGAGGCGGCGATCTGCGCCGGGGTACACGACGCGGCAGCGCTGCCGCGGGGGGATCGGTCGGTCATGGATCGGGTACTCGGTGACAGGAAACCCGCGCACGCCCGGCACGGACGGGGCCGCGCGGCGACACGGGACGGAGCGAAGGCGACCGATGATAGAGAAGCGCCCGCGACAAGGCCAGCCGTCAGGGGATTGAACCGCGCGGCCGCGAAGGCCGCCAAGGGTTTGGGCGCGGCGCCGCACGCCCGCCCTACGCCCCCTTGGCCCTGCGCGGCTCGCCGCGCTGGCGCTGACGGTCGAGGCGGCACACGAAGAACTCGATCAGTCGACGATAGAGCGCATCGCCCAGCACCGCGTCCTCGACGCCGGCGTCGATGCTGGGGTTGTCATTGACCTCGATCACCACCGGACCGCGCGACGTCTCCTTGATGTCCACGCCATAGAGCCCGTCGCCGATCGGCTCGGCCGCGCGCAGCGCCACCCGTAGCACCGCCGGGGGCACCGCCTCCAGCGCCAGGGTCTCGAACCCGCCCTCCTCACACCCGCCGTCGACCCCGTGCTTGACGATCTGCCAGTGATCCCGGCTCATGAAGTACTTGCAGGCATAGAGCGGCTCGCGCCCGAGCACGCCGATGCGCCAGTCGAAGGGGGTGTAGAGATACTCCTGAGCGAGGATCAGGTCCGAGGCGCGCAACAGCCGCGCACCGATGCGCCGCAGCGCGGCGCGATCCTCGGCCTTGAACACCCCGCGCGAGAACGACCCCTCGGGGATCTTCAGCACCACCGGATAGCCGATCTCGCGCTCGGCCTCGAGCAGCGTCTCGCGCCGCAACACCAGGGTGCGCGGACGCGGGACGCGGTGCGCGGCGAGCAGCTCGGCGAGATAGACCTTGTTGGTGCAGCGCAGGATCGAGCGTGGGTCGTCGATCACCACCAGTCCCTCGCGCTCGGCCTTCTTGGCGAAGCGGAAGGTGTGATGGGCGATGCGGGTGGTCTCGCGGATGAACAGCGCATCGTACTCGGCCAACCGGCTGTAGTCGCGCCGCCCGATCAGCTCGACGTTGACCCCCAGCGCCCGACCGGCGCGGACCAGCCGCGCCAGCGCGCCGGGGTCCGAGGGGGCGAGTTCCTCCTCCGGGTCGCGCAGCACCGCCAGGTCGTAGCGATAGGGGTGCGGGGCGCGCGGGCGGCGCCAACGGCGCGACAGGTGCGCGCCCAGCGCCGCGAGCAGCGCGGCACGGGCGGGCTCGTCGGGAAGCGACGAGGTCGGCAGGGCCTCGATCGCGCTGATCCGCCACTCGCCCTGACGGCGGAAGGTCACACGCAGGATCGGGCAGGGGAAGGTCTCGAAGATGCGCCGCCCCAGCGCGCGCAGCGCCTCGGCCTCGCAGTGGCCGAAGTAGAGCGTGAGCACATGGGTCTCGGCGCCGATCGGCGCCGCGCTGCGCCGGGCGCCGAGCAGGCGCTGTACGCGGATGTCCAGCTCCTCGGTGGCCAGGGCATAGAGCGCCCGGCTGGAGAGCTCCTGGATGGTCGCCACGCTCGGCAGGACGCGATGGCCGCGCGCCTCGGCGAGCAGCGAACAGTAGTAGCCGAGCGAGCGATAGCGGTAGCTGTCGCAGAGATTGATCACCCGCAGCCCGCGCCGCGCGGCATGCTCGCCACCGGCGAGATAGTCGCGCACGTCGACCACGGCCACCCCCGGCATTCGCCCCGCCCAGGCCGCGGGACGCTCCACCACCAGCAGGTGCTCAGCCATGATGCGCCTCCGCCACCAGCACCACCGCCTGCAGCCCGACCCGCCCGTAGCGGGCCATGCGGGTGAACTCGGCGCGCTGGATCGGCATGTCCATCGAGTCGAGCCGGGTCTCGCCGCGCTCGGCGTCGACATAGGGATCGTGGACATAGACGAAGCGCGCGTCGAACCCGGTGACCACCACCCAGTGGGGGAACTTCTCCTGATAGATGCGATAGGAGCTGATCAGCACCAGCGGCACCGCGCCGCCCTCCCAGTGACGCTCGACCGCCTCCAGGGGCAGACGCTCGTAGTGCACCGCCAGGCCCACCCGCCCGGCCTCGGCGAGCATGTCCTCGTGCACCAGGCGCATCACCGCCTTCTTCTCGGGGCTGCGCACCGAGTCGATCAGCGGCACCCCGGGGTCGTTGACGTGGACGCTGACGGCGAAGCCGCGCCGATCGGCGGCCAGCGCCAGCCCCAGCGGGCCACAGCCGCCGTGTCCCGAGGTCATGAAGATGGTGGTCGATTCGCGCCACAGCCGCAGCTCCAGGGCGCGGTCGAGGACCAGCGCCGGGCGCAGCGCCCGCATCGCCATCATCAGCGAGGCCGGGCCACAGGTGAAGTCGAGGGTCTGCTCGTAGAAGGGCACCCGATCGAAGGCCGGCTTCAACCCCGGGGCCAGCGGCTTCTCGTAGCGCAGCGCCGCCATGCGGTCTTCGTAGTAATCGGCGCGCGTCGCGAAGCGGCGATAGCCGGCGCCCTCGAACAACGCCTGCGAGGCGCGGTTGTCACGCCGGATCTCGAGGCGCAGATAGGCGCGATCCTGCGCCCAGGCGGCGCGCTCGGCCGCCTCGACCAGCGTCCGGCCGACGCCCTCGCCACGGGTGTCGGGGTCGACGGCGATCGAGTAGAGCCGCGCCACCGAGGTGGCGCGACTGAACAGCAGCAGCACATAGCCGACCACCCGATCGGCACGCGTCACCACCAGGGTGCGCGCCCGGGCACGGGTGAGCAGATAGCGCCATTGCCGGCGACTGATGCGGTCGCTGGTGAAACACTGGGTCTCGAGGCGGAGCAGGTCGTCGAGATCGGCGAGCGCGGCGGCACGCACGCTGGCCTCGCCGGTGGACACCGGCGGCGTGAGGGAATGGGGTTCGGGGTCGGGCACGAGTCGGGGCACGCGCAAGGGAGGAAGTGCGCTGACTTTAGCGCGTGGCCGGGGAAACGCAAGGGGCGCGACCGACGAAAGCCGCCAGACCCAGCGGAAGAACCCGGAGCAGGACCCCGAAGAGGCGTGATATACTCAGCAACGTTTTTTCTCCTTAGGCCCGCGCCCATCGCAGCAATGCCCGGGGTGAACCTAAGGGCACTTTTTAAGATAGGTCCTCACTCAATCTTGAAGCACGCAGGCACTCCCCGATGGCGCGATGACGCCGGGATGCATGCCGCATGCTCATCCTCTGGCGCGAAGTGGAGGCTGACCGACACGACGCCGAACATGGACGTGTCCGGTCGACTTAGTGTCCACGGCCACCACCGCGTGACTTCGCTCCCGGAACCACCCTGATGTCTACAGATGCCGACAGCGGCAGATCATCCCTCGTGAGGCAGTTCCGTCATGGTCTGCGCCGCGAACAGATTCACGATGCCCTCGCGGATGTCCGCAACGGCTGGAAGCACTACGAGTTATGGGGAACGCTCGGACTGCACGACGTCCGTCAGCGCTATCGCCGCTCCAAGCTCGGGCCGTTCTGGATCACCATCTCGATGGGCATCATGGTGCTCGCCCTGGGCCTGCTCTACGGCCAGATCTTCGGTCAGGACCTGCACGACTACCTGCCCTTCCTCGCCGCCGGCTTCGTCATCTGGGGACTGATCTCGGCGATCATCCTCGACGGCAGCGAGGCCTTCATCGCCGCCGAGGGGATGATCAAGCAGCTCAACGCGCCGCTGTCGATCTATGTCTACCGCAAGCTGTGGTCGGCGCTGATCGCCTTCGCCCACAACATCTGGGTCTTCGTCGGGGTGGCGCTGTGGTTCGGCGTGAGCTGGGATTGGAGCCTGCTGTGGGTGTTCCCGGCACTGGCGCTGCTGCTGCTCAACGGGCTGTGGATCGGGCTGTTCTTCGGGCTGCTCAGCGCGCGCTTCCGCGACGTGCCGTTGATCATCGCCAGCATGGTGCAGGTGCTGTTCTTCATCACCCCGGTGATCTGGAAGCCGGAGATGCTGCCCGGGCGCGCCCTGCTGCTGCACCTCAACCCCTTCTACCACTTGGTCGAGGTGATCCGCGCCCCGCTGCTCGGCCAGCCACCGGCGCTCACCAACTGGCTGGCGGTGCTGCTGCTCGCCGCGGTCGGCTGGGCCGTCACCCTGCTGTTCTATTCCGCCTACCGCTGGCGCATCGCCTACTGGGTCTGAGGAAGTCGTCAATGGCCTCGATCGAACTGACCGACGTCTCGGTCTCCTTCCCCGTCTACAGCGCCTCCACCCGCTCGCTGAAGAACCGGCTGATGCAGAGCGCCACCGGCGGACAGATCCGCGCCGACGCCGGCGGCAATCGCATCTCGGTGGTCGAGGCGTTACAGGACATCAACCTGTCGCTGCGCGACGGCGAGCGCGTCGGTCTGGTCGGCCACAACGGCGCCGGCAAGACCACCCTGCTGCGCGTGCTCGGTGGCATCTACGAGCCCAACTGCGGCCGGGTGGCGCTGCAGGGCAGCACGGTACCGCTGTTCGACATCAGCCTGGGGATGGACCAGGAGAGCACCGGCTACGAGAACATCATGCTGCGCGGGCTCTTCCTCGGGCTCACCCGCAAGCAGATCCGCGCGCAGATGGACGAGATCGCCGAGTTCACCGAGCTCGGCGACTTCCTCAACCTGCCGATCCGCACCTATTCGGCGGGCATGCAGATGCGTCTGGCCTTCGCCATCTCGACCTCGGTCGCGCCCGACATCCTGCTGCTCGACGAGGGCATCGGAACCAGTGACGCGGCCTTCCTGCAGAAGGCCGGCGAGCGCCTGCAACGCTTCACCGAGCAGGTCTCGATCATCGTGCTCTCGTCGCACGACGACGAACTGCTCAGCAGCATGTGCGAGAAATCGGTGCTGATGGAGCACGGGCGCATCATCGCCGCCGGCCCGACGGAAGACATCCTGTCCGAGTATCGCGCCCAGTACGGTCTGTCTCGTGTCACGAGCGGTCGCTCAATCATCACACCCTGAACTGCCCGATCAGGCTCTGCAGCTCGACGGCCAGCTTGGAGAGTTCCTGGCTCGCCCCGGCGGTGTGACGCGCGCCCTGGACGGTGCGCTGCATGACCTCGCTGATCTGACTGATGTTGCGGCTGATGTCCTCGGTCACCGCGCTCTGCTGTTCCGACGAGGTCGCGATCTGGCCATTCATGCTGTTGATCCGACCGACCGCCTCGGCGATCGACTGCAGTGATTCGCCGGCACCGCTGGCGGTGGTGACCCCCTGGTGCGCCTGCCGTTGACCGCTCTCGACCGCCTCGACCGCCTGCCGCGCGGCCAACTGCAGACGCTCGATCATGGTCTGGATCTCCTGGGTCGACTGCTGGCTGCGGCTGGCCAGGGTCCGCACCTCGGCGGCGACGACCGCAAAGCCGCGTCCCTGCTCACCGGCGCGCGCGGCCTCGATGGCGGCGTTCAACGCCAGCAGGTTGGTCTGCTCGGCGATGCCGCGAATCACGTCCAGCACCGAGCCGATCTGCTCGGTATCGCTGCCGAGACGCCGGATCACCTCGGCGGCCTCCTCGACCTCGCGCGCCAGACGCCCCATGGCATCGACGGTCTGATTGACCACCGCCTGGCCATCGCGTGAGGCGCGATCGGCGTGCGCGGCGGCCTGCGCCGCCTCGCTGGTATTGCTCACCACCACCTGCACCGTGGTCGCCATCTGATTGGCCGCGGTGGCCACCTGATCGGTCATCGCCTCCTGCTGGGTGAGCGCGTCGGTGACCTCGGCGGTGACGGTCGAGACCTGCTCTGCGGCGGTAGCGACCTGCGCGGTGGCGCCGGCGATCCGCCCGATCAGCCCCTGGAGCTTGTCGACGAAGCGGTTGAAGGCCGCCGCCAGACGGCCGAGTTCATCGCGCCTGTCAGCGCTCAGGCGCACCGTCAGGTCGCCCTCGCCCTGGGCGATGTCTTCCAGCCGCGCGATGATCTGATACAGCGGCCTGGTGATCATGCCGGGAAACAGCACCGCCAGCAGTGTGCACAGCACCAACCCCAGCAGCAGCCCGCTCAGGCTCGACAGGGTCGAGCCCAGGGCCACCTGATCGATCCGTTCGCTGGCGTGGTCGGCGGCGACGAGCGAGCGCTCGGTCAGGGTGTCGAGCACCTCGCGCATCTCCTCGAAGCGCGTGGCGGCCGTGCCGTAACTCAAAGCCTCGGCGCCCTCCCGCCCCTCACTCTCGCGCAACCGGATGACCCGCCGGCTCGACTCCAGCCACTGAGCATAGAGTTGATCGAAGCCTCGCAACAGGGTCTCGATCTCCTCGGGCCGCTCGATCCCGGTCAGCCGGATCGCCGTGGCGAAGCGTCCCACCCGGGTCCTGGCCTGATCGGCGTTCTCCTCGTGCGAGGCCAGGGCCGCCGCGAACTCGGGCGTACCCGGGGCGGCGAAGAGCGCAGTCCGCTCGGCCAGCAGCGCCTGATAGAGATCGCGATCGGCCTCGATCAGGGCATCGATCCCGGGCAGGAAACCACGCGAGACGGACTGCGACTCCCGCTTGAGGGCGGCGATACCGTTGAGGGCGAGGAGCGCGTTCACCACCATGATCGCGGCGATGAGCAGGATCGGCAGGGCGAGCTTCCAGCGGAAGCTCAGGTCACGAAACCATTGCACGGAGACGCCTCCATCCTGTCCGAGTTGAAAGGGGTGAACATTCTCAACGACCGACATCGATCGCATACCTTCGGGGGCTCGGCGGACGGAGCCTGGCGCCGTCAGCCGTTCCGCAATAACGCATTGCCCCACTGGTAACTGGTGTCGCTGATCGTGATTCAACCCTCGCTCGTCGGAATCCACGCCGTCGACACGATGCCGGCACGCCGACCCGGCGGGCAGATCTTGGTGTAGCCTCGTGTTTTTGAGCGACAGGACCCTTCACCATGACCGTGATCTGCGAACTCGCCGACCTGCAACGCCTCTATCATCGCCGCGTCCCCAGGATGTTCCAGGGTTACTGCGAGTCGGGCTCCTGGACCCAGCAGACGCTCGCACTCAACCGCGCCGACTTCCAGCGCATCCTCTTCCGCCAACGCGTGGCGCGCGATCTCGAACCGCGTACCCTGGCCACCACCCTGGTCGGCCAGCCGGTGCGGATGCCCGTCGCCCTGGCCCCGGTGGGACTGCTCGGCATGCAGCACCCCGACGGCGAGGTCAAGGCCGCCCAGGCCGCCGAGGACTTCGGCGTGCCCTTCACCCTCTCGACCATGAGCATCTGCTCGATCGAGACGGTGGCGCGCCACACCACCAAGCCGTTCTGGTTCCAGCTCTACGTTCAGCGCGATCGCGATTTCACCCGCAAGCTGATCGAGCGCGCCCGCGCGGTCGGCTGCTCGGCGCTGGTGCTCACCCTCGACCTGCAGATGATCGGCAAGCGTCACGCCGATCACCGCAACGGCATGACCGCACCGCCGCGCCTGACCCTGCCCAATCTCATCGATATCGCCCGGCGTCCACGCTGGGCGCTCGGCATGCTCGCCACCCGCAACCGCGGCTTCGGCAATATCCAGGGTTGCGCCACCGGGGTCGAGGACATGCGCGACCTGATGCAATGGACCGCCGCCTCCTTCGACCCCAAGCTCGGCTGGGACGACATCAAGCGCTATCGCGAGTGGTGGGACGGGCCGCTGATCATCAAGGGGATCATGGAGGCCGAGGACGCGCGCGCCTGTGTCGCGCTCGGCGCCGATGCCGTCGTCGTCTCCAACCACGGCGGGCGTCAGCTCGACGGCGCGCGCTCCTCGATCAGCGTGCTGCCGGAGATCGTCGAGGCCGTCGGCGGGGACATCGAGGTCTGGCTCGACAGCGGCGTGCGCACCGGCCAGGACGTCATCCGCGCCCGCGCGCTCGGCGCGCGCGGGGTGATGATCGGGCGCCCGCTGGTCTACGGGCTCGGCGCCGATGGCCGCGCCGGGGTCAGCCGCATGCTCGAGATCCTCCACGAGGAGACCGAACTGACCATGGCCTTCATCGGCCATCGCGACATCGCCGCGATCAGCACCGCCGACATCGTCATGCGCGACTGAGTCGCGACGCAGATCATCGGGGCACGAGCGCGCCGAACACCGGGAGGTCGCGAAGCACGGCATTATCGACTAGCTTCAACGACACTCCTCGCCGCGACACGGAGGCGCCATGGTCGAGCCAGGAAGAACACTGAGATCGCGTGCAGCCTGGCCCCTGGCGATCATGGCCGCGGCGGCCTTTTCATTCGGCACCTACTGGTACGCCCAGGTCCAGTCCGGGCGCTCCTTCTTCAACGCCGTCTCCTTCCAGCAACAGAGCCAGCTCGCGCTCAAGGCCACGGTCTTCGATCGCGAGATCAGTCATCTCAAGCGGATGACCGAGTTCCTCGCCTCGGTCCCACCGGTGCCGGGGATCGCCCGGGTGCTGCTCCACGGTGGCGTCGACCCGGTCAACGGCGAGACCTTCTCGGTGTGGAAGAACCGACTCGACCAGATCTATCTCGGCTTCCTCAGGGCCGAGCCGCGGGTGTTCCAGGCCCGCTTCATCGGCACCGCCAGCGACGGTCTCGAGCTGATCCGCGTCGAGCGCGACGCCAGCGGCACGCCCCGCATCCCCGCCGAGGAGAGCTTTCAGCACAAGGGCGACCGCCCCTACTTCATCGAGGCCATCGCCGCCCCACCCGGCACCCTGGTGGTCTCGGAGATCGAACTCAACCGCGAACACGGCAGGCTCGAGGAGCCCCATCGACCGACGGTACGGGTCTCGACCCCGGTGGCCAACGCCCGCGGCGAGACCTTCGCCGTCGTCGTGGTCAACTACGAGTTCGGCGCCCTGCTCGACGAACTCGGTCGCAGCGACGACGCCACCCGCTACTTCCTGACCAATGGTCATGGTCACTATCTGCTCCATCCCGGCGCCGCGGCCTTCCAGCACGAATACGCCCCCGGCCCGATCTCCGACTGGCAGGGCGATTTCGCGTTCCTCACCCCCGCCGAGTACCCCGCCGGCTTCGAGGGCGCGCGGCTGATGCGCGCGCGAGACACCGACCGCATCTTCATCGTCGACTCGCGACGGATCTACAGCCTCGGCGACGGCAAGCCGCTGACCCTGCACGCGATCTACCCGCTCGACCAGGCACTGGGCGAGATCCGGCACAACGCCTGGTCCGATTTCCTGCTGGTCAATGCCACCGCCTATCTGCTGATCGCGGTCATCGCCTGGCTCTCCTCGCGCATGGCCGCGCTGCAGCGCGAGGCGCGCTTGCAGCTGGCGCTCAAGGAGTCGATGGAGCGGGCCCGCGACGCCGCCGAGCAGGCCAATGCCGCCAAGTCGCAGTTCCTCGCCAACATGAGTCACGAGATCCGCACCCCGCTGAACGCGGTGCTGGGGCTCGGCCATCTGCTCGGTATCGGGCCGCTCAGCGGCGAGCAGCGCGACTATGTCACCAAGATCCAGTCGGCCGGCAAGGCGTTGCTCGGCATCGTCAACGATGTCCTCGACCTGTCGAAGATCGAGGCCGGCGAGCTGGTGCTCGAGCAGATCCCCTTCAGCGTCGGCAACCTCTGTCGGGAGTCGCTGCGCATCGTCTCCGAGCAGGCCACGGAGAAGGGGCTGACCGTGGACCTCAACATCGCCACCGACGTCCCCGACATCCTCGTCGGCGACGCCACCCGGCTGCGCCAGATGCTGCTCAACCTGCTGACCAACGCGGTGAAGTTCACCGCCAGTGGTGGCATCACGCTGCGCGCGACCGCCAGCCGACACGACCACCGGATCCTGCTCCGCCTGGAGGTCGAGGACAGCGGCATCGGCATCCCGGCGGCGGCCCAGGAGCGGCTGTTCGCCCCCTTCGTCCAGGCCGATGAGTCCACCACCCGCCGCTTCGGCGGCAGCGGACTGGGGCTGGCGATCGTCCGTCAGACCGTCGAGCAGATGGATGGACGCGTGTCACTGGAGAGCACCGAGGGCGTGGGCAGCACCTTCCGCATCGAACTCCCGCTCGACCTGCCCGACACCGACCAATTGGCGGTCTTCGAGAGCGGGATACGCCGCCTGGAGGTGGTGGTCGCGGAGGACGACGCCGACCAGCGCGAGGCGCTGATCGCCATGGCCACCTCGCTCGGCTGGAACGCCGACGGGGTGGCCGACGGCGAGGCGTTGATCGACCATGTGCTCGGGCGCGACGCCTCACAACAGCCGGTCGACTGTCTGGTGGTCGACTGGCGGATGCCCGGACTCGACGGCCTCACCGCCCTCGATCGGCTACGCACCCACATCGGCACCGACCAACTTCCCGCCGCCATCCTGATCACCGCCCAGGACGCCGAAGCGCTCGAGGCCGAGCCCAACGCCGACCTGCCCGACAGCATCATGGTCAAGCCGGTCGACAGCTCGACGCTCTTCAACCAGGTCAACTCCGCGGTGGTCAAGCGCCCCGGCCACCAGGACCGGGTGCTGGAGGGGACCTGTCTCGACGCCAACCACATCCAGTGGCTGCCGGGCACCCGGGTGCTGCTGGTCGACGACAGCGTGCTCAATCTCGATGTCGCGCGCCGTATCCTCGAGCGTCAGGGCGCCGAGGTGCGAACCTGCACCAATGGTCAGGAGGTGCTCGAGCTGCTCGACCAGCCGGAGCATGGCTTCGACGCGGTGCTGCTCGACGTGCAGATGCCGATCATGGACGGTATCGCCACGGTCCGGGCGATCCGCAACCAGTTGCAGCTGGAGCAACTGCCGGTCATCGCGCTGACCGCCGGGGCACTCTCCAGCGAGCGCCAGCGCGCGCTCGCCGCGGGGATGAACGACTATCTCACCAAGCCCTTCGAGCCCGACCAGATGGTGCGCACCCTGCGCCGTCACATCGAACTGGCGCGCGGCGCCGCGCTGCCGGTCACCCAGTACGTCGGTGAGACCGCACCGGCGACGCACTGGCCGGCCATCCCGGGGCTGCGAATGCGCGAGGTCGAGACCAGACTCGATGGCGACTGGGCGCTGTTCCGGTCGACCTGTCGCAGCCTGCTCAGGGAGTTTGCCGATCTCCGCGCAGCCCCCGCACCGGCCAGCGACGCGCCGACCAGACAGGCGTTCGCCGACCGGCTGCACAAGCTCGCCGGCAACGCCGGACTGATCGGCGCCGAGGCGCTGCAACAACAGGCCCGGTCGGTCGAGCTCCAGCTCAGGCAAGCAGACCCAGCACCGCTCGTCGCTCCTCTCGACGAACTCGCCCGGACCCTTCGAGATCTCGAGACCCGCCTCCACCCTTATGTGGAAGAAGACGCGCGCGCGACGAGGCCGGGGACGAACGCCCCCGATCCGGGGGCTGCTGTCGATGAAGAGGCGCTGACACAACTGCGCGATGACCTTGCCGCCCACCGACTCACCGCGGTGGCCACCTTCGAGACGCTCGCCCCCGGGCTCGAGGCGACGCTCGCGAGCGCCGACTTCGCCGCCCTGGACGCGGCGATCCGGGCACTGCACTTCGACCAGGCGCTCGACATCATCGAGTCATCGCGCGCCTCGCCCGGCACCTGAACGCCCATGCCCCGCGCCGAGACCTGGCGGCACGAGGCAGGTGACGTCCCTGGACCAGGACACGACACGAGGCCGCAGCGTGAAGACCATCCTGATCGTCGACGACGCACCGGAGAACATCCTGGTGATCGGCAAGCGCCTGATGCAGGGCTTCGAGGTGCTCGCCGCGACCTCCGGCGCGGAGGCACTGCAGCTCGCCCACGCCCAGCGTCCGGCACTGATCCTGCTCGACGTGAAGATGCCGGGCATGGACGGCTACGAGGTCCTCGCGCGACTGAAACAGGATGCCGCCACCCAGGCCATCCCGGTGATCTTCGTCACCGCCGCCAACACCGCCGAGAGCGAGACCGATGCCCTGCGCAGCGGCGCGGCCGACTTCATCCACAAGCCGGTCAACCTCGACGTGCTCGAATCACGCATCGCCCTGCAGCTCGCGCTCAAGGAGCAGGAGCAGGCGCTGCTCGCACTCAACGAGTCACTCGAACGCAAGGTCGCCGAACGCACCGGCGAGCTGCAACGGGCCAAGGAGTCAGCCGAGGCGGCCAACAGCGCCAAGAGCAACTTCCTGCACAACATGTCGCACGAGATGCGCACCCCGGTGCACCAGATCGTCGGTCTGCTGCAGCTCATCCAGACCCAGCCCGACAATCCCAAGTGCAACGCCTGGATCGATCAGGTGGTCGACTCGGCACATCGCCTGACCGGCATGTTCGATGCGGTCCTGCGCGTCACCGAACTCGACTCGCGAATGCTCGCCACCCACCCCGAACCGCTCGACCCGGCGACACTGGTCGAGGAGGTCGTCGCACCGCTGCGAACGCGGATCGGCGCCAAGGGACTGAGCGTCGAGACCCGGGTGGCGGCACTGAACGAGCCCGTGAGCGGGGATGCCGAGTGGATCCGTCACGCCCTGCACTGCTATCTCGACAATGCCATCAAGTTCACCGAACACGGCAGCATCGAGATCGCCATGCAGATCGAGGAGCGCAGTGACGAGGCCCTGAGGGTCTGCTTCACCGTCACCGACACCGGGGTCGGCTTCGGCCCCGAGGTGAGAGCACGTCTGTTCAACCTGTTCGAGCAGGCCGACAACTCGATGAGCCGGCGCCACGAAGGCTCGGGGCTCGGCCTGGTGACCGTCAAGAAGATCGCCGAGCGACTCGGCGGCGGCGCCGGCTGCAGCAGCGAGCCGGGTCGAGGCAGCACCTTCTGGTTCGCCGTGCGGCTCGGACGCGGACAGCCTGTGCCCGGCCCGGCCGGTCACGGGCTCCAAGGCGGTTAGCGCGCCTCGAAGGTGAACATCCCGGCCTGTGCGCTCGGCGCGGCGCCGCGGCGATAATCGACAGCGACCTCGACCGCCTCGAACCCGGCCTCGCGCAGCGCCAGCTCGAACTCCAGTATCCCCCAGAAGCGCAGCGCGAACAGGTCGATCTCGGTGGCGACCAGTGCGCCGTCGCGCCACAGCTCGTAGCGGAGCTGGGAGCAGGTCGTCTGGCGCACGGGATCGGTCTCCACCCGTTGCTCGGTCAGGGTGAGCAGGTCCGCGCCATCGCGCCAGTGGCGCGCCGCGCCGGGCGGCGCGGTCAGCGCCGAGAGTGGTTCGAGATCGAGGATCAGTCGCCCACCCGGACGCAGCGCGGCACGGAAGCGGCGCAGCACGGCACGCGCCCGACCGGGATCGGTGATCAGCTGGAAGGAGCCGGCGGGGACGATGATCGCCGCGAACGCGAGGGCTGAGGAGAAGTCCTCGAAGCCCTGCCGTTCGAGCGGTGCCGACAGACCGCGCGTCGCGCACGCCTCGCGACAGTGCGCGAGCATCTCCGCCGAGGTGTCGACGCCACGGACGTCGAGCCCGCGCTCCAGCAGCGGGATCAGCACCCGACCATTGCCGACGGCCGGCTCGAGGACTGGCCCCGGGCACTCGGCCAGGCGCTCGGCATAGTATTCGATGTCACCGAAGGAACGCCCGATGGGCTTGTCGAGGTGATAGACCCGGGCGGCCAATGGCCCGTAACGGTTGGTGTCGACCATGAGGCAGTCGTCGCTCCTGCGCGCGGCGGCACGCATGGCCGCCGGGGATGAACGAACAACGGGACGCCCGCGGCGCGGGCGTCCCGTGTTCCACAGCGTCTCAGCGCCGCCGGTTCAGGCCCGACGCGAGGCGCTCGCGAACAGCCAGATCCCGGAGAGATAGCACAGCGCCACCAGGGCCACGCCGACGCCCTCCTGCAGCCAGTGGCCGGGGCCGAGCAACAGCACCAGGGTGCCGCAAACGAGCACCGTGGCGCCGCCGATGGCGCGGATGGCATTGCCGCTGGTGCGTGCCTGACGGGCGCGCTCGGCGTTGATCTCGTGGCTCGACTCGGCCAGACGCAAGCGGCGGTCGTAGCTGCTGAGGATGCGATAGGCCATCAGCGGCAGCTCGGGGGTCTGGTCGGCGATCGAGAGCACGTTGCGCTTGGTGCGCTCGGCCAGCCCGCTGACCCCGACGCGCTCCTTCATCCAGCGCTCCATGTAGGGCTTGGCGGTGGTCCAGAGGTCGAGTTCGGGATAGAGCTGACGCCCCAGCCCCTCGATGTTGAGCAGGGTCTTCTCCAGCAACACCAGCTGCGGCTGGATCTCCATGTTGAAGCGCCGTGCGGTCTGGAACAGCCGTACCAGGAAGTGACCGAAGGAGATCTCGGCCAGCGGCTTCTCGAAGATCGGCTCGCTGACGGTGCGGATCGCCGACTCGAACTCGTCGACCCGGGTCCCCGGCGGCACCCAGCCCGACTCGACGTGCAGCTCGGCCACCCGACGATAGTCGCGCTCGAAGAAGGCGAGCAGGTTCTCGGCGAGATAGCGCTGGTCCTCGGTGGTGAGCGAGCCGACGATGCCGAAGTCGATGGAGATGTAGCGCCCCGAGGGCTCGACGAAGATGTTGCCCGGGTGCATGTCGGCGTGGAAGAAGTTGTCGCGGAACACCTGGGTGAAGAAGATCTCCACCCCGCGCTCGCCGAGCTGCTTCATGCTCACGCCCTGCGCCTTGATCTCCTCGACGTTGCTCACCGGGATGCCGTAGATGCGCTCCATCACCATCACGTTGGAGCGGGTCCAGTCCCAGAACACCTCGGGGATGTAGAGCATCTCGCTGCCCTGCCAGTTGCGGCGCAACTGTGAGGCGTTGGCCGCCTCGCGCTGCAGGTCGAGCTCGTCGTAGATGGTCTTCTCGTACTCGCGCACCACCTCGACCGGACGCAGCCGCCGGCCATCGGCCCAGTAGCGCTCGGCGAGCTGGGCGACGGTATACATCAAGCCGAGATCCTGGCGGATCACCCGGTCGATGCCCGGACGCAGCACCTTGACCACCACCTCGCGACCGTCCTTGAGACGCCCGGTGTGGACCTGGGCGATCGAGGCCGAGGCCAGCGGCTCGGGGTCGAACTCATCGAGTACGTCCTCGATCGGACAGCCCCAGGCGCGCTCGATCAGCACCCGCGCCTGATCGCCGCCGAAGGGCGGCACCCGGTCCTGGAGCTTGGCCAGCTCGACGGCCAGGTCGTCGGGCAGCAGGTCGCGACGGGTGGAGAGGATCTGGCCGAACTTGACGAAGATCGGCCCCAGGTCCTCGAGGGTCTGGCGCACCCGTGCCGGATAGGGCGGCAGCTCGCCGCGCAACCAGTACCAGGGGGTGAGATAGATCAACCAGCGCAGCGGGCGGAGCAGATGGGTGGCGAGGATGACCTCGTCGAGTCCGTTGCGAAGCAGCACCCAGTTGATGCGAAAGAGGCGTAACGCCTGACGGGGTCCGATCATTGCTGGGTGCCGAGGTCCGCTGCCTGGGTGGTGAGTCGCTCGATGCGGGCGGCGAGCCGCTCGACATCGTCGCGGAGGATGTCGACCTGCTCGAGGAAGGCCTCGACCTCATAGCGGGTCGGCAGCAGGCGCCGCTCCTCCTGCAGGTACTCCCTGAGGTTGGCGTTCATCGTCTCGGAGGCACGCTCGCGCCAGTCGGCGGCGGCGCGCGCACGGTTGCCGAGCTGGTGGGCGAAGGGGTCGCCGAGGACGCGCGCGAGCTGCTCCTCCCAGTCGACGTCGAGGTGCGCCAGCGCCTGGCTGAAGGACTGCGCCAGCGCGGTGTCGCCCTCGATCTCGACCTCGCCGGAGATCAGCTGGGCGGCCTTGCGCTCGGCCATGCCCATGCGCGCCAGCCCCAGCGGGGTGCCGTGGATCAGACAATCGGGCTCGGCATCGTAGAGCCCGAACAGCTGCAGCCCGCGCTGCCCCGGCAGCACCGTCACCCGGGTGCCGAAGCCCTTGACCTCGATGGCGATGATCCGCCCCTCGAGCGCCGCGAACCCGGCCTGACCCTCGGGGTCGAGGGCGATGTAGCGGTTGAGCGCCTGCTCGATCACCGCGAGCAGGGCGTCGGGAATCTGGATGCCTTCGCTCACAACTTGTATCCCCGGTGGATCGCGACGATGCCACCGCTGTGGTTGAAGTATTCGCAACGCTCGAGCCCGGCCGTCTCCATCATGCCGCGCAGCGTCTCCTGGTCCGGGTGCATGCGGATCGACTCGGCGAGATAGCGATAGCTGCCCGGGTCGTTGGTCACCAGCTTGCCCAGGGTGGGCAGCACCGAGAACGAATAGAGATCGTAGGCACGGCCCAGCGGCTTGGTCAGCGGGTGGGAGAACTCGAGCACCAGCGCCCGACCGCCGGGCCGCAGCACGCGCTGCATCTCGCCGAGCGCCTTCTGCTTGTCGGTGACGTTGCGCAGCCCGAAACCGATGGTGACGCAGTCGAAGTAGTCGTCGGGGAAGGGGATCTGTTCGGCGTTGATCAGCGAGTACTGGATGTTGCCGACGCGCCCGCGATCGAGCATCCGCTTGCGCCCCTCGCCGAGCATCGCGGCGTTGATGTCGGACATCACCACCTGACCGTCGGGGCCGACGATGGCGGCGAAGCGATCGGCCAGGTCGCCGGTGCCCGAGGCGAGGTCGAGCACGCGCTGACCGCGACGCACGCCGGCCAGCTCGATGGTGTGGCGCTTCCACAGCCGATGGATGCCGAGCGACATCAGGTCGTTCATCAGGTCGTAGCGGGTGGCGACCGAGTCGAAGACCTCGCGCACGCGCGCGGCCTTCTCTTCGATCGGCACCTGCTGATAGCCGAAATGGGTGGTCTTCTGGTCGGACATAGTGTGTCCCTGCTGTCGAATCGGCGGCTAGTTTACACCAAAGGCCGGCGCCGATCGGGGCCCCCGGGCCGCTGCCGGAGGGCGCTCCGGGCGGCCCGGGGACCGCCGGCGCGTGGCCGTCATATCAGTCAGTTCGAACGATCCTTGTGGACATGTCCGGACTGGGCGAGTTCGTCGAGATAGGTCTGCCAACGCTCGGCCTGCTCGGCACCGAGCTGGTAGAGATAGTCCCAGGAGTAGATCCCGGTGTTGTGCTCGTCGTCGAAGTGCAGACAGACGGCATAGTTGCCGACCGGCTCGATGCGGTCGATGGCGACCTCCTCCTTGCCGACGACGAGGATGCGCTCCTCGGGGCTGTGCCCCTGCACCTCGGCCGAGGGCGAGTAGACGCGCAGATACTCGCAGGGCAGCGCGAAGCGCGCGCCGTCGTCGAAGCTCACCTCGAGCACGCGCGACTGACGATGGAGATTGAGTTCGGTGGGTACGGGCATGGCTGGGCCTCCAGGGTCGGGCGCGCCGGGCGCCCGACGCGATCGATCACAGGATGTAGCGCGAGAGATCCTCGTCCTCGGCCAGCCCCGACAGGTTGTCGTCGACATAGGCGGCGTTGACGGTGACGGTGACGCGGTCGAGCTCGGAGGCGTTGAAGGAGATGTCCTCGAGCAGCCGTTCGAGCACCGTGTGCAGGCGCCGCGCGCCGATGTTCTCGGTGCGCTCGTTGACCTGCCAGGCGATCTCGGCGATACGGCGGATGCCGTCCTCGGTGAACTCCAGGTTCACCCCCTCGGTGGCGAGCAGGGCGCGATACTGGCCGGTGAGCGAGGCGTCGGGCTCGGTGAGGATGCGCACGAAGTCGTCGCTGTCGAGCGCCTTGAGCTCGACGCGGATCGGCAGCCGACCCTGCAGCTCGGGGATCAGGTCGGAGGGCTTGGCGAGATGGAAGGCCCCCGAGGCGATGAAGAGGATGTGATCGGTGCGCACCGCGCCGTACTTGGTCGACACCGTGCTGCCCTCGACCAGGGGCAGCAGATCGCGCTGCACGCCCTCGCGCGAGACGTCGGCGCTGCTCGCGCCCTCGCCCCGGCGGGTGACCTTGTCGAGCTCGTCGATGAAGACGATGCCGTGCTGCTCGGCATTGTCGATGGCGCGCAGCTTGAGATCCTCGTCGTTGACCCGCTTGGCCGCTTCTTCCTCCTCGAGCAGCTTGCGCGCCTCACCGATACGCAGCTTGCGCCGCTGCTGGTGCCCCTGACCGAGGTTCTGGAACAGCCCCTGGAGCTGGTTGGTCATCTCCTCCATCCCCGGCGGGGCCATGATGTCGACCCCGTGCGGGGTGGCGGAGACCTGGATGTCGATCTCGCGCCCGTCGAGTTCGCCGGCCTGGAGCTTGGTGCGCAGCTTCTCGCGGGTGGCCGAGCTCGGCGCGCTGGCGCGACTGTCCTGCTCGAAGCCCGAGGGCGGCGGCAGCAGCGCATCGAGGATGCGCTCCTCGGCCGCGGCGGCGGCCTGGTCGGCGAGCTTGGCCATCTCCTGCTCGCGCGCCATCTTCATGCTGATATCGACCAGATCGCGCACGATCGACTCGACATCACGCCCGACGTAGCCGACCTCGGTGAACTTGGTGGCCTCCACCTTGAGGAAGGGCGCATTGGCCAGACGCGCCAGCCGACGCGCGATCTCGGTCTTGCCGACGCCGGTGGGGCCGATCATCAGGATGTTCTTGGGGGTGATCTCCGAGCGCAGCGGCTCCTCGATGCAGGAGCGACGCCAGCGATTGCGCAGCGCGATGGCCACGGCACGCTTGGCCTCGTGCTGACCGACGATGTGCTTGTCGAGCTCGGCGACGATGCGTTGTGGGGTGATTTCCGACATTGAGCCTGTCCATCGGGTGGGCCGCCTCCGCGAGACGGCACGGCGGGTGAGCGCGAAGGGGACGGGGGCCGCGGAGACCTCCCGCGCCCGGTCGAGCGGCCATTCTCCGCTCCCCGGGCAGGTTGCGCCAGGGCGCCGGGACACTCACGCCTGGGCGTCGAGTTCCTCGAGCACCAGATTGTGATTGGTATAGATGCAAATATCGGCGGCGATACTCAAGGCCCGTTCGACGATCTCGCGGGCATCGAGCTCGGTGTTCTCGAGCAGCGCGCGCGCCGCGGCCTGGGCGAAGGCCCCGCCCGAACCGATCGCCATCAGGTCGTGCTCCGGCTCCATCACGTCGCCGGTCCCCGAGATCATCAGCGAGGTCTCGGCGTCGGCGATACAGAGCAACGCCTCGAGACGGCGCAGCATGCGGTCGGTGCGCCAGTCCTTGGCCATCTCCACCGCGGCGCGGGTGAGGTGGCCCTGGTGCTTCTCCAGCTTGGCCTCGAAGCGCTCGAACAGGGTGAAGGCGTCGGCGGTGGCGCCGGCGAAACCGGCCAGCACCCGGCCATGATAGAGCCGCCGCACCTTGCGCGCGTTGCCCTTCATCACCGTGTTGCCCAGTGAGACCTGCCCGTCACCGCCGACCACGACCTTGCCGCCGCGTCGCACGGAGAGGATCGTTGTACCGCGAAAGCTCGTCATAGCCATCCTTCCGCTCGTTCAAAGCCCTCATTCTACGTCACCAGCCAAGCGCTGCCGATCCGCGCGCGCGACACACACAACGAGGCCGAAAACCACCCCAAAACCGCCCCCGAACACCGTCCCGGATGGTTGCGCGCACACGCAACAGTCTGTTAGGGTTGGAAAATGTCTGTCAGCCGGAAACCCCCCGGCAGAACATCAACCATCGCCCCGACGCCCGCCGGAGACGGTGCCACAAGCACCCCGGTCGGTCGGGGTACGCGCGACACCATGCCGCGATCAAAAGCCGTGAGTGGCCCTCGGGTGCTCACACATCAATCTATCCGTCAAGGACCATCGGGGCCATGCCCGCAGAACAATCCATCAAGATCGCCGTGCGCGGTCTCACCAAGATCTTCGGCGACGAGCCGGAGAAGGCCCTGGAGCTGCTCGCCCAGGGCGCCGACAAAAAAACCATTCTCGAGAAGACCGGGCAAACGGTCGGCGTCGCCGATGCCAGCTTCGATGTCTACGAGGGCGAGATCCTGGTCGTCATGGGACTCTCGGGCAGCGGCAAGTCGAGCCTGATCCGCTGTCTCAACCGGCTCAACGAACCGACTCGGGGCGAGATCCTGATCGACGGCGAGGACATCGTCGGACTCGATCACCACCAGCTGCTCGAGACCCGCCGACGCAAGTTCGGCATGGTCTTCCAGCACTTCGCCCTGTTCCCCCACCGCACCATCCGCGAGAACGTCGAATACGGTCTCGAGATCCAGGGCGTGGCGCCCGAGGTACGCGCCGAGAAGGCGATCGCCGCACTGCGTCAGGTCGGGCTGGAGGGCTGGGAGGACGCCCGTCCCGACCAGCTCTCCGGCGGCATGCAGCAGCGCGTCGGACTGGCCCGCGCACTCGCAGTCGACCCTGATGTGCTGTTGATGGACGAGGCCTTCTCCGCGCTCGATCCGCTGATCCGTCGCGACATGCAGCAGGAGCTGCTGGCGCTGCAGAACCGGCTGCAGAAGACCATCGTCTTCATCACCCACGACCTCGACGAGGCGCTCTATCTCGGCAACCGCATCGTGCTGATGAAGGACGCGCGCATCGAGCAGGTCGGCACCGGCGAGGAGATCCTCTCCGACCCGGCCACCGCTTATGTCGAGCGCTTCGTCGCCGAGGTCGACAAGACCAAGGTGCTGACCGCCAGCGCGGTGATGCACCGGGTGCGCAACGTCGCCTTCCTCACCGACGGGCCGCGCACCGTACTGCGCAAGATGGACGAGCAGAACCTCAGCGCGCTGTTCGTGGTCAGCGGTGACTTCAAGCTCCAGGGCATGGTGCGCGACGAGGCCGCGTTGGCGGCGGTGCAGCGCGGCGAACGCAGCATCCAGGAGATCCTCGAGCCGTGCGCCGACCCGGTCTCGCCGGACACCCCGGTGCGCGACCTCTTCGCGCCGCTCGCGCAGAGCCCGATGCCGGCCCCGGTGGTCGACGACGAGGGCAAACTCAAGGGTCAGGTGGTCCGCGCCTCGCTGCTCCAGGGCCTAGCCGAGCACAGCAGCAGCGAAGACAGCGCCGAGGAGGCCGCATGATCGAGATCCCACGCCTTCCCCTCTCGGACTGGATCGACGACGGTCTCGACGCCCTCACCGATCAGTTCGCCACCGCCACCAAGGTCGTCTCCGATGTCATGGAGACCGGCATCGAGGGCGCAGTCGACGGCCTGATGTGGCTGCCGCCATGGCTCACCATCCTGTTGTTCGCGGCATTGAGCTGGCGCCTCGCCGGGGTCAAGACCGCCATCGGCACCCTCGCCGGCTTCCTGCTGCTGTGGAACCTGGGGCTGTGGGAGCCGACCCTGCAGACTCTGGTGCTGGTCATCATCGCCACCCTGATCGCAGTGCTGATCGGCGCCCCGCTCGGCATCCTCGCCGCGCTCTCGCAGACAGGCTACCGGATCATCTTCCCGATCCTCGATCTCATGCAGACGATGCCCGCCTTCGTCTATCTGATCCCGGCCATCCCCTTCTTCGGCCTGGGTCCGGTGGCGGCGGTGTTCTCCACCGTGATCTTCGCCATGCCACCGGCGATCCGTCTCACCACCCTCGGTATCCGTCAGGTGCCCTCCGACCTGGTCGAGGCGGCCGACGCCTTCGGCTCGACGCGCTGGCAGAAGCTGCGCAAGGTCCAGCTGCCGCTGGCGATCCCGACCATCATGGCCGGCATCAACCAGACCATCATGCTCGCCCTCTCGATGGTGGTGATCGCCGCCATGATCGGCGCCCAGGGCCTCGGCGGCGAGGTCTGGCGCGCGATCCAGCGCAACGAGGCGGGCATGGGCTTCGAGGCCGGGCTCGCGGTGGTGATCCTGGCGATGGTGCTCGACCGCATCACCCAGGGCATCACCCGCGACAACCGCCAGACCTCGGGCTGATTGCGGCGCATGCCGACCGGTGCCCCAGGGACGGGGCGCCACGACACATCGATGATGTGCCATCCACCAAAACCAGAGGAGTCCGTACCATGAACCGATTCACCCTGACCGCTGCCGCCACGGCATTGAGTGCGCTCGTCACCCCGGCACTGGCCGCCGACAAGGGCGAGGTCGAACTCGCCTACGTCGAATGGTCGACCGAGATCGCCAGCACCAATGTCGTCAAGGTGGTGCTCGAGGACCTGGGCTATGACGTCAAGATCACCCCGGTCTCGGCCGCCGCCATGTGGCAGGCGGTGGGAACCGGCGACGTCGACGGGCTGGTCGCCGCTTGGTTGCCCACCACCCACATGCACTATCTCGAGAAGGTCGCCGACGACGTCGAGGACCTCGGCCCCAACCTCGAGGGCACCCGCATCGGCCTGGTGGTGCCGAGCTATGTCGAGATCGACTCGATCGCCGAACTCGACGACGCCGCCGAGCGCTTCGACAACAAGATCATCGGCATCGACCCCGGCGCCGGTATCATGAGCAAGACCGAGCTGGCGATCGAGCGCTATGAGCTCGAGGACATCACCCTGGTCGAGGGCACCGGCCCGATCATGACCGCCGTGCTCGGCGATGCCATCGACGACAACGAATGGGTCGTCATCACCGGCTGGACCCCGCACTGGATGTTCGCCCAGTACGACCTGAAGTACCTCGAGGACCCCGAGGGCATCTACGGCGGTGAGGAAGAGATCCACACCATCGTGCGCAAGGGGCTCAAGGAAGACATGCCCGAGGTCTACGCCGTGCTCGACAACTTCCACTGGGCCCCGGAACAGATGGCCGAGCTGATGGTGTGGAACCAGGAAAAGCGCGCCGATCCTTACAAGAACGCCCGCCGCTGGGTCGAAGAGAACGCAGAGACTGTTGAGAGCTGGAAACCGTGATCAAGAAAAAGACCAATAACAGCAACCACCTGCCCCAGCCGGGCGCGCGAGCCTCGCTCGCGCTGCTCGCCCTCGGCGGGGCGCTGAGCGCCCTGCCGGCGACGGCCGCGACCACCGATGCCGCAGCCCTCGAAGGCCGTATCGCCGAGCTGCAGCGCCAACTCGCCGCGGCCCAGCGCGAGCTGGCCGCCGCCCGCTCCGAGACCGTCGCCGCCGAGCAGCAGGCGGCGGAGGCCGAGCAGCGTCTCGCCACCGCAGCACCCGAGCCGGCCGACCGCAGCATCAAGCTCGGCCCGGTCACCGTCGGCGGCGCGCTGCGCGCCAACTACGTCCTCGGCAGCTACGAGGGCCTCGACAACGCCCCCAACCGTGGCGGCAACGGCGGCAACGTCGAGTTCGACACCTTCCGCCTCGAGCTCTCGCTCGACTACAACAACTTCATCGGCGAGTTCCAGTACCGCTGGTATCCGGCCGGCACCCGGGAGAGTTACAACTTCCTCCATACCGGTTGGCTCGGCTACCGCTTCGCCGACGACAGCGAGCTCAAGGTCGGCGTCAACCGGGTGCCCTTCGGTCCCGGCCCCTTCGGCGTGTCGCAGAGCTACATGTTCGACATGCACTACTATGTCGGACTCGCCGACGACATGGATCTGGGCGTGAAGTACACCACCGACATCGACAACTGGACGATCGATGTCGGCTACTACGCCGCCAGCGAGGGGAACTACTTCGGTCGCAGCCTCGACAGCGCCCGCTACAGCTACGACCCGGTGCGCTGGACCGAGTCGGTCGACGAGAACGGCAACGTCACCTACGGCGGCGCCAACAACGGCTACGAGGAGCGCCACCAGTTCAACCTGCGCGCCATCTACCACCTCACCGACGCCGCCATCCCCACCGACCTCGGCGTATCGCTGCAGTACGGCCAGCTCAAGGGCCAGCGCGCCGACGACGGCAGCCATTGGGCGGCCTCGGCGCACATGGTCAATCGTTACCGCAACTGGACCCTGGCCACCCAGCTGACCCGTTACGAGTACGACATCGACGCCGACAACCCCTGGGGGACCGACACCCTGATCCCGATGGGTGCCTTCGACTTCGCCTGGCCGGTGGCCAGCAAGGCGTGGGTCCCGGCGGTGTCGCTGAGCTACAAGCACGAGACCCCGAACCTGCCCTGGCTCGACTATGTGCTGCCCTATGTCGAGTACAGCTCGATCATCAAGGACGAGGGTGAGTTCAACAACAGCGACCTGATCACCGTCGGTGCCGCCTGGGCCAGCGGCGGCTGGTACATCTACAGCGACCTGGCCTACTCCAACGGCAACTACTTCGTCGGCAACGACGCCGGCAACGGGCTGCAGGACAACTACGGCAGCATCTACGGCGTCGGCGACTTCGGCGCCAACGGCAACGACGAGTGGAACTACCGGTTCACCCTGAACCTGGGCTACTACTTCTGATGCCGACCCGGACGGGCGCGCGACGCCCGTCCGACAACCCGCTTGCAACTCCCCCGCTTCGCATTCCCTCCCCCACGCCCCCGGCTCCGCGCAACGCGTCCCGCGCGTGCGGTGACGGCGCGTCGTTCAACCTGAAGGATTGATTCGCAGTATGGATAAACCCCGCCTCACCCTCCCCAGCCTCGTCCTGTTCGGTCTCTGCGCGCTGCTCTCCAGCGGCGCCTTCGCCGGCTCCAAGGGCAAGATCGAACTGGTCTACGGCGAGTGGACCACCGAGATCGCCAGCACCAACCTGATCAAGGTGGTGCTCGAGGACCTCGGCTATGACGTCACCATCCGCTCGGTCGCGGTCGGCGCCATGTGGCAGGCGATCGCCGAGGGCGATGTCGACGGCATGGTCGCCGCCTGGCTGCCGACCACCCAACAGAACTATTACGACAATGTGCGCGATCGCATCGACGACCTCGGTCCCAACCTCATCGGCACCCAGGTGGGCCTGGTGGTGCCGAGCTATGTCGAGATCGACACCATCGCCGAGCTCAAGGACAGCGCCGAGCGCTTCGACAACAAGATCATCGGCATCGAGCCGGGCACCGGCATCATGCGCCGCACCGAGCAGATGATGGCGACCTACGGGCTCGAGGACATGAAGCTGGTGGAGAGCTCCGGCCCGATCATGACCGCGGTGCTCGGTGACGCCATCGAGGACGGCGACTGGGTGGTGGTCACCGGCTGGACCCCGCACTGGATCTTCTCGACCCATGAGCTGAAGTATCTCGCCGACCCCGAGAACATCTACGGCGGCGTCGAGCGCATCCACACCGTGGTGCGCAAGGGACTGGCCGAGGACCTGCCCGAGGCCTATGCGGTGCTCGACAACTTCCACTGGACCCCGGAGCAGATGGGCGAGCTGATGGCGTGGAACGAGGAGAAGCGCGCCGATCCCTACGAGAACGCCCGCCGCTGGGTCGAGACCTACCCCGAGGTGGTCGAGGCCTGGCTGCCCTGAGCCACGCCGACCGACCCGAGCCGCTCACCGGCTCGGGTATCATGATCGCCGTCCGGGGCGTCCGGCCCCGGACGGCGGACCCGTCTCGCGCGAGACCTCCGCCCCATCCCCAGCCCAGGATCTCGCGCCATGCCCCACCCCAAGCCCGTGCTCGCCGTATTCGCCTCCTTCTCCGGGAGCGGCGGGGTCGAGCGCATGCTGGTCAACCTGATCCGTGGTCTCGTCGATCTCGGTCAGCCGGTCGAGCTGCTGCTGGTGCGTGCCGAGGGTCCGCACCTGGAACGTCTCCCGCCCGAGGTCCGACAGATCCGCCTCGGCGTCGATCACACCCAGCTGGCCATCCCGGCGCTGGCGCGCTATCTGCGCCGCCGTCGTCCCGCGGCCCTGCTCGCGGCCAAGGACCGCGCCGGGCGTGCG
This sequence comes from Marichromatium sp. AB31, assembly GCF_003718685.1. Taxonomy (NCBI): domain Bacteria; kingdom Pseudomonadati; phylum Pseudomonadota; class Gammaproteobacteria; order Chromatiales; family Chromatiaceae; genus Marichromatium; species Marichromatium sp. AB31. The sequence goes on from NZ_RHFI01000001.1 coordinate 27,210, forward strand.
GCGGTGATCGCCCGCGCCCTCGCCGGCACCGACACCCGGCTGGTGCTGCGGCTCGGCACCCATCTCTCGACCGCCATGGCCGAGCGCGGCGCGCTCGCGCGCTGGCTGCGCTATGCCCCGATCCGCGTCCTCTATCCCCGGCTCGACGGCATCGTCGCCGTCTCCGAGGGGGTGGCGGCCGACACCGCGCGGATCGCCCGGCTCGAGCCGGCGCGCATCGGCGTGATCCGCAACCCGGTGATCACCCCGGAGCTGGCCGAGCAGGCCGCCGCGCCCTGCCCCCATCCCTGGCTCGCCGACGCCGCCCCCCCGGTGATCCTCGGCGCCGGGCGGCTACAGCGCCAGAAGGACTTCCCGACCCTGTTGCGCGCCTTCGCCAGAGTTCATGCCGAACGGCCCGAGTGCCGGCTGATGATCCTCGGCGAGGGCGGTGGCCGGGCACGACTCGAGCGCCTCGCCCGCGAACTGGGGATCGGCGCGGCGGTCGCCCTGCCCGGCTTCCAGCACAATCCCTACGCCTTCATCGCCCGCGCCCGGCAGTTCGTGCTCTCCTCGGCCTGGGAGGGCTCGCCCAACGTGCTCACCGAGGCGCTCGCGCTCGGCGTGCCGTCGGTGGCCACCGACTGCCCGAGCGGTCCGCGCGAACTGCTCGATGGCGGTCGCTACGGTCCGCTGGTCGCGGTCGGCGACGATCAGGCGCTGGCACGCGCCATGACCGCGACCCTGGACGCGCCGCTGCCGCCGGCGACCCTGCGCCGGGCGGTCGCGGCCTATCGTCAGGAGCGCAGTGCCGCACACTATCTCGAGGTGCTCGGGCTCGCCGGCTGAGCCGGGGCACACGCGGCCAAACCAGCGGAGACCACGCCCATGCGACTGCCACTGATCGGTGCCATCGTCGGGGTCTACGCGCTGCTGTTCGGTCTCACCCTGCTCGCCCCGATCGCGGTGGGGCTGTGGTACGGCGAGCCGCAGTGGCGCCACTTCCTCTGGCCGATGCTCGGCTCGATCGGGCTCGGCGCCCTGCTCTGGCTCGGTGGGCGCCACCAGGCGCGCACCCTCGGCGTCGCCGACGGCTATCTGGTGGTGGCGCTGTTCTGGATCCTGCTCAGCCTGCTCGGCGCCTGGCCGTTGCACCAGGGCTTCGGGCTGGCACCGGTCGACGCCCTGTTCGAGTCCACCTCCGGGGTCACCACCACCGGCGCGACGGTGATCAGCGGGCTCGACACCCTGCCCCGCGCGCTGCTCTTCTATCGTCAGCAGTTGCAATGGTTCGGCGGCATGGGACTGATCGTGCTCGGGCTGGCGGTGATGCCGCTGCTCGGCATCGGCGGCATGCAGCTCTATCGCGCCGAGGCCCCGGGACCGCTCAAGGAGGAGAAACTCACCCCGCGCCTGACCCAGACCGCGCGCACCCTGTGGACGCTCTATCTCGGACTCACCCTGGCCTGCGCCCTGGCCTACTGGCTGGCCGGAATGACGCCCTTCGATGCCCTCTGCCACAGCCTCTCGACGCTCTCGACCGGCGGTTTCTCGACCCATGACGCCAGCATCGGCTATTTCGCCAGCGCGGCGGTGGAGACGGTGGCGGTCTGTTTCATGCTGCTCGCGGCGATCAACTTCGCGGTGCATTACGCGGCCTGGAGCAGCCGCGAGCCGATGCGCTATCTGCGTGATGCCGAGACCCGCGCCTTCCTCGCGCTGGTGTTCGGCTGTGTACTCTTGATCGGTGTGGTGCTCCGCCTCGAGGGCGGTTACGAGGGACTCGACGAGAGCCTGCGCGATGCGCTGTTCGAGGTCGTCTCGGTGGTCACCAGCACCGGCTTCGGCACCGTCGACTTCGCCCACTGGCCGGATTTCCTGCCGATCCTGCTGATCTATATCAGCTTCATCGGTGGCTGCGGCGGCTCCACCGCCGGCGGCATCAAGGTGTTGCGCGTGCTGCTGATGGTCAAGCAGGGGCTGCTGGAGATCCGCCAGCAGATCCACCCCCGCGCCTTGCTGCCGCTGCGTCTCGGCGGGCGCACCGTCGACTCGCGACTGGCACGGTCCGTGTGGGGATTCTTCGCCCTCTATCTCACCACCTTCGCCCTGCTCACCCTGCTGATGATCCATGCCGGGCTCGCTCCGCTCGATGCCTTCAGCGCGGTGGCCACCAGCATCAACAACCTCGGTCCCGGACTCGGCGAGGTCGCCACCAGCTTCGCCACGGTCAGCGATCTCGGCAAGCTGATCGCCGTCGTCGCGATGCTGCTGGGCCGACTGGAAGTCCTCACCATCCTGGTGATCCTCTCGCCCGCCTTCTGGCGACGCTGAACGACGCGCAAGACCACCAAAACACCACGAAACGTGCTCCAGACTGCCCGTCAGACGCGATTGCATTTACTCTTATCGGACTGCAAACCGAAGACCCCAAAGGGTAATGAATGCAATCCACTCCAGAAAAAGCCCGACTCAACCCTCCAGTCTTCTATACCGCCTCCGCCCTGATCATCCTGATGGTGGTGATCGCAGCGGCCTTTCCTGAGACCGCCGACGCCTGGCTGCAGCACCTCCAGCAGGGCATCGTCGACAACGCCAGCTGGTTCTACGTATTGACGGTAGCGGTGATCCTGATCACCGTCGCCTTCCTGGGACTGTCGCGCTACGGCGAGATCAAGCTCGGACCGGATCACTCCAGCCCGGACTATTCCTACACCACTTGGTTCGCGATGCTGTTCTCCGCCGGCATGGGCATCGGGCTGATGTTCTTCGGCGTGGCCGAGCCGGTGATGCACTTTCTCTCGCCGCCGGTCGGCGACGGCGCCACCGTCGCCGCCGCGCGCGAGGCGATGAAGATCACCTTCTTCCACTGGGGTCTGCACGCCTGGGCGATCTATGCCATCGTGGCGCTGATCCTGGCCTTCTTCAGCTATCGTCACGGCCTGCCGCTGACCCTGCGCTCGGCGCTCTACCCGATGATCGGCGACCGTATCTACGGCCCCATCGGTCATGCCGTCGACGTGTTCGCGGTGGTCGGCACCGTGTTCGGTGTGGCCACCTCGCTCGGCTACGGCGTGCTCCAGGTCAACTCCGGGCTTAACCACCTCTTCGGCGTCCCGGTCGGGGTCGGTGTCCAGGTGCTGCTGATCGCCGGCGTCACCCTGCTGGCGATCATCTCGGTCACCACCGGCCTCGACAAGGGCATCCGTCGGCTCTCCGAGCTCAACATGGGCCTGGCGGTGCTGCTGCTCGCCTTCGTGCTGCTCGCCGGCCCCACGGTGTTCCTGCTCCAGGCCTTCGTGCAGAACGTCGGCTCCTATGCCTCTGACATCGTGCGCAACACCTTCAACCTCTACGCCTACGAGAAGACCGACTGGATCGGCGGCTGGACCATCCTCTACTGGGGCTGGTGGCTGTCCTGGGCGCCCTTCGTCGGGCTGTTCATCGCCCGTGTCTCGCGCGGTCGCACCATCCGCGAGTTCGCCATGGGCGTGCTCTTCATCCCCAGCGGCTTCACCCTGATGTGGATGACCTTCTTCGGTAACTCGGCGATCAACATGATCCTCAACGAGGGGCTGACCAGTCTCGGCGACACCGTCTCGAGCGATGTCACCCTGGCGCTGTTCGCCTTCCTCGAGCAGTTCCCGATGTCGGGCGTGCTCTCGGTGGTGGCCACGGTGATGGTGGTGGTGTTCTTCGTCACCTCCTCGGACTCGGGCTCGATGGTGGTCGACATGCTCTGCTCCAACGGTCACGACAACACCCCGCTGTGGCAACGCATCTACTGGGCCTCGGGCGAGGGCGTGGTCGCCGCGGTGCTGCTGGTGGCCGGCGGACTCGGCGCGCTGCAGACCATGACCATCGCCTCGGCGCTGCCCTTCGCCGTGGTGCTGCTGATCGCCACCTTCGGCCTGCTCAAGGCGCTCAGGGTGGACGCGGCCAAGCGCGACAGCCTGCAGATGAACGTGGCCCCGATCGTCCCCAGCGAGCGACTCGGCGACTGGCAGGACCGACTCGGTACCATCATGGACGCGCCCAGCCGCGAGAACGTGCGCCGCTTCATGCGTCGTATCGCCCGGCCCGCCTGCGAGGCGGTGGCCAACGAGCTGCGCAAGCACGACCTCGAGACCGCCGTCGAACTCGACGAGGAGCGTGATCGGGTGCGACTGATCGTGATGCTCGGCGAGGAGGTCGACTTCATCTACGAGGTGCGCAGCCGCTCGCACATCAAGCCGGCCTTCATCCAGCCCGAGTTCTCCGCCGAGGACGCGCCCGAGGAGCAGCGCTACTACCGCGCCGAGATCCACCTCGGCGAGGGCGGTCAGGACTACGACGTGATGGGCTGGTCGCGCGAGGCGGTGATCAACGACATCATCAGCCAGTACCACAAGCACATGCACTTCCTGCACCTGCTGCGCTGACCCGTCCCGCCGCCGGCCCCATGGCCGGCGGCGATCTAATCCGCCACGCGTGCGGCGGCCTCGAACAGCGAGCGGGTCAACGCATCGACCGCCGGTCCCGCCTCATCGTGCTCGGCGTGCACCAGATACAGGGTCACCCGATAGCGTCCGCCCTCCACCAGATCGAGTTCGCGCAGCGCGCCGCTCGCCAGCGCCGCGGCGATCGCGGCCCGCGGGATCCAGGCGAAGGCCAGCCCCCGGCGGATGAGCGCGACCGCGCTCTCCAGCTGCGAGACGGTCCAGCGCGCATCCGCCCCCAGCCAGCCGCGATCGATCTGCTGCTGTCCGCTGTCGCGCACCACCACCTGACGGTGCTGACGCAGATCGGCGATCCCCAGCGTCCGTCCCAACCGATGCAGCGGGTGCTCGGGGTGGGCGACGGCGACGAACTCGACCTCGATCAGCGCCTCGCCGAGAAACCCCGGCGGCACCAGCGGGGTGATCGCCAGATCGACCCGACGCTGCAACAGTGCATCACTCGCCCCGGAGAGCACCGACTCGATCAACTCCACCCTGATCTGCGGCGCCTCGCCGGCAAAGGCCGCGAGCGCCTCCACCACCAGCGCCTGCGGCGTCACCACGGCATCGAGCGCGAGCCGCACCTCGGGCGCCCAGCCCTCGGCGAGGGTCGCGGCCAGCCGTTCGAGACGCTGCGCCTCTTCGAGCAACACCCGCGAACGACGCAGCAAGCGCTCACCGGCAGCGGTCGGCAGGCTGCGCCGACCGCGCTGCTCGAGCAACGCCACCGGCAATCGTTCCTGCAGGCGCTTGATGCCATAGCTGATCGCCGACTGGCTGCGCCCGAGCGCCTCGGCTGCCGCCTCGAACCCGCCGTGATCGATCACCGCTTGGAGCATGGCCCAGTGTTCGAGCGAGGTGCGTGGGGGCTTGGACATGACTGATCTAAATTCTTGATGGGAAAGCGCGAATATTCGCATGAAAGACGACGAAATCCAGCTCTATCCTGAACTGAAAGCCTCTCTGCATCACCGACCGGAGCCGGACACCATGAACAAGATCCTCCATCTCGACAGTAGCCTGTTCGCCGCCCAGGGCGTCTCGACCATCCTCGGCGCACACCTCGTCGACGCCCTGCGCGCGCACCACCCGGCGCTGGAGATCACCCATCGCGACCTCGCCGCCACACCACTGCCCGCGCTCGACGCCGCCGGCGTCTCCGCCTTCGCCACCCCCGCCGAGCAGCGCGACGCCGACCAACAGGCCAGGGTCGCGCGATCCGACGCACTGATCGCCGAGCTGCGCGAGGCCGATCTGTTGGTGATCGGCGCACCGATGTACAACTTCGCCATCCCCGTGCAGCTCAAGAGCTGGTTCGATCACGTCGCCCGCGCCGGCGAGACCTTCCGCTATACCGAGCAGGGGCCGGTCGGGCTGCTCGAGGGCAAGCGCGCGGTGGCCCTGCTCAGTCGTGGCGGCATCCACCGCGACAGCCCCGAGGACACGGTCGCGGCCTATCTGACGAGCATGCTGCCCTTCCTCGGCATCGACGACGTGCGCCTGATCTATGCCGAGGGACTCAATCTCGGTGACCAGCCCCGTCGCGCGAGCATCGCCCGGGCCACCGAGCAGGTACAGGCTCTGGCCGCAGAGCTGGTGCACTGAGATGGCCCCCCAGGCCACCGCCGACTGATCGACGCGCGCCGCGCCTCGGACGGTTCCGGGGTCAGGCTGCAGCGCATCCTCGCCCGCGAGGGGATGGGTGCGCTCGACCCGCTGCTGCTGCTCGACGACTTCGCCATCACCGACCGGCACGACACCCCGCCGGGCTTCCCCGAGCACCCGCATCGAGGCTTCGAGACCCTGACGCTGATGCTCGACGGGGCCATGGCCCACGCCGACCATCTCGGCAACCGCGATCTGGTCGAGACCGGCGACGTCGCTTGGATGCGCGCCGGGCGCGGCGTGATCCATGCCGAACAACCCGTGCTGCGCAACGGTCGGGCACACGGGCTGCAGCTCTGGCTCAACCTGCCGGCGCGCGACAAGCTCAGCGACCCCGCCTACCGGCGCATCCCCGCCGCACAGATCCCCCGGCTCGCTCCCACCCCGGGCTGTCGGGTACGGGTGATCGCCGGCGACCTGGAACTCGCCGGCACGCAGACGCACGGCCCGCTCACCGAGGCGGCGTGCGCCCCCCTGCTGCTCGACCTCGCGCTCGACCCGAACGGCGAGTTCGACCCGCCGGCGACCCCGGGCTGGCGCCGGCTGCTCTATGTCCACCAGGGCAGGGTCGCGATCGCCGACGACGGCATCAGGCGTCACCAACTCGCCGAACTCGACGACACCGAAGGACTGCGACTGACCGCGGGGACAGAGGGCGCGGGCGCACTCCTGATCGCCGCCCGGCCGCTCGCCGAGCCGCTCGCCCACTACGGCCCCTTCGTGATGAACACCCAGGCCGAGATCGACCAGGCGATCGCCGACTACGAAGCCGGCCGGCTGACCGACTGAGCGCGCTCAGTCATCGCCGTCGTCGACACGGCACGGTCGCGGCGGCCCCCAGTCCGACGCCCTCCCCTCGCCACGCCCGTAGAGCGCGCGCAGGGTCTCGATCATCTCGTCGAAGCGGGTGTCGAACAGCACCTCCACCCGTTCGGTCGGATAGAGCCGGATCGAGCGCCCCTCGCGGCGCATCTCGATATAGCCGTCGGCGGCGATGCGCTTGAGCTTGCGGTGCACGGTGGCGAGGCTCAGGTCGAGACAGGTGCTCAACGAGGAGATGTCGTGGGGACGGCCCTCGAGCCGCGCCTGGGTCACGGTACGGATCATCAGGCTCGAGAGCGGATCGCCCCACATCCCGCTCTCGATGGCATAGAAGCGGTTCAGGCACTCGATGATCGCCCGGCGAACCTGATCGACCGGATCGACGGGGACGGAAGGGGACGGATCGACGGGCATGACAGGGACCTTTTCAGATTGGAAAACTCGGTTATTCCCTTTTCCCCAGCGGCCAAGTACCGTGGATCGCGACACCATGAGGGATCGAGTCGCCCCGCCACGACTGTTCGCGAACCAGCCGTCCGGGCGGCCCCGCATGGCACTGAAGCGCGCCCGGGAACGGGACGCGCACGGGATCGGCAACCGCCCGGGAGGCGGCGCCGGGCGAGCACCCGGCCTCCGGCCCGTCCGACTCAGGTTCGCAACACGAGACGAGGGTGGATGATGAAGAAGCGCATCGTCATCGTCGGTGGCGGCATCGGCGGCACCATGACCGCCAACAACATGGTCTCCAAGCTCGGCGTCGAGATCCGGCGCAACCAGGTCGAGGTGATGTTGATCTCCAACTCACCCTGGCACTACTACAAGCCGGCCTTCATGTATGTCGCCTTCGACATGTACCACAAGGCCGAATTACGTCGCAAACAAGCGACCCTGCTGCGCCCCGAGGTGCGTTTCGTGGTCGACGAGGTGGAGGCCTTCGAGTTCTCCGCCAGCCGTCTGCACACCCGCAGCGGCGCCCACTACGACTACGATTATCTGGTCGTCTCCACCGGTTGCCTGCCCGCGCCCGAGCGCATCGAGGGGCTGGCCGAGGCCGGTGACCACTTCTACCAGTTCGAGCCGGCCCGGCGTCTGGCGCAGAAGCTGCGCACCATCGAGCGCGGGCGCATCTTCATCACCGTCACCTTCCCCAAGACCCCGGACGTCCCCCACCAGTGCGGGATCGCGCCGATCGAGACCACGCTGATGGTCGACGAGCTGCTGCGCCGGCGCGGCGTGCGCGACCGCGTCGAGATCCTCTACACCTATCCCAGCGTCTCGCAACTGTTGCGCAACTGTCTGTTCATGCAGAAGCAGACCTGCGAGGTCCTGCCGCAGATCTTCAGCGACCGCGACATCCACTTCAAACGCGGCTTCACCCTCGAACGCGTCGACCCCGATGCCCGCGTCGCCCACTCCAGCGAGGGCGACAGCGAGGACTTCGACATCCTGATGTCGACCCCGCCGATCCGCGCCGTCGACGCGGTGATCAACTCCGGCGTCTCCGAAGCCGCCGAGGACGAGGGCTGGCTGCCGACCAACCGTCGCAGCCTGCAGCTCAAGGGCTACCCCAACGTCTACTGCATGGGCGACACCGTCGACCTGCCGATCTCCAAGGCCGGCGGCTCCTGTCACAACCAGTCGCCGGTGATCATCGACAACATCGCCTTCGACCTGCGTCAGGGCGCCACCCCGGCAGTCTACGACGGTCGCGTCCAGGCGATCGCGCAGATGGGGCTCGAGGCCGGGATGCCGCTCTGGTACGACTACGACCAGGACGTCCAACCGACCCCACCGACCAAGGTCGGCGGGCTGATGCGCAAGACCTTCAACCGTGGCGTCTACTGGGCCACGGCACGCGGTCTGGTGTAGTGGAGAGGAGGACCCGATCATGCTGACCGCCACCAAACCCCAGGACGCCGCAGCGGTGCTCGCCGACCCCGATACCGCCGCAGGGCTGCGCGACCTCGCCGAACACCTGGCCCCACTGCTGCAGACGCGGCGCCTGCACAATGTCGTCGACCTGCTCTCGGCCACCTCCGACTTCATCGACATGGCCGACGACCAGCTCACCCAGAAGCTCGCCAAGGCCTTCGAGGAGGTGGTGTGGGCCGGCTGGTCGGCCGGCAACGCGCTGCGCAGCGCCTCGGCCACCGCCGCCGACAGCGAGCCGCCGACCCTGTGGCAGCTCTCGCGCCAGCTCAACGACCCGGAGGTCAGGCGCGGGCTGTTCTTCGTCATCCAGCTGCTCGGTGCCGTCGGTCGCCAGGTCGCGCTCGAGGCCGAGATCCCCGAAGACGACTGAGCGGCGCGCGCCATGGCGCGCGCGCATCCGCCTGCCTAGACTCGGGTGGAAGGCCACCGCCTCCCACCCGACTCGGTACGCGAGGATCGCTCCATGGATCAGTCGCCACAGCCCACCGCCACCACTCAGCTGCAGGCGCTGGTCGCACTCAACGGTCTCGTCGCCGGCGGCGTGCTGGCGCTGCTGCATCGCGCGCTGTCACCCGCCGCTGCCGCGCCGCTCGCCGAGCCCCTGGTGTGGGCGCTGCTGCTCGCACCCTCGGCGCTGCTCGCCCATGCGATCGGTGGCCGGATCGACCGCCGCGGCGCCACCCCGGTGCTGCGGCTGGCCGCCTGGACCCAGGCGCTGCTGGTCGCGACGCTCGCCGGACTGCAGTGGCGCGGCTGGCCGGGCACACCCTGGCTCGCGGCGCTGCTGCTCGGCGCCCAGCTCGCCCTCTTCGCCCCGGCGGTGGTGGCGCGCCTCCAGGGGCTCACCGGCAAGCACCGGCTGGGGGTGGCCAATGCCCAGTTGCTCGGCGCGCTCGGGCTGGGGCTGCTCGCCGGCTGGTCGTTGCTGCTGGTCACCCCCACGGGCGCGGACCTGGCGACACGGCTGCACCAATTGCTCCCCGCGCTCGTCCCGCTGGTGCTGGCCGCGCTCGCCCAGCTCGCGCTGACCCGCGCCCTGGCGCGCGCGCCCGAACCGGCGCCGGAACCGCCGCTGGCCGGGTCCCTACTCGCCGAGGTCCGGGCGCTGCGCGCCAATCCGGTGATCTGGCGCTCGCTGATCGGCCTCACCCTGTTCTGGGCGATCGCCGCCGGGCTGCTGTTCGGTCTCCCCGCCGCGCTCGACGAGCGTCCACTGCCCCTGCTGTGGCCGCTGGCCGCCGGGCTCGTCGGGCTCGTGCTCGGCGCACTGCTCGCCGCACGACTCTCGCGCGATCATATCGAGAGCGCGCTCGCCTCCTTCGGCGCCATCGGCGTCGCCGTCTCGCTACTGCTGCTGCCCGGGCTCTCCGGCGGCGCCCAGGTGCTCGCACTCGCCGCCTTCGGGCTCGCCGGCGCGCTCTTCCTGGTGCCGCTGCAGGCGCTGATCCAGTTCCACGTCACCGCCCGCCACGGCAGCGCACTGGGGTGTGCTCAGGCGCTCTCGCGCGCCGGGGTGCTCGGCGGCACGCTGGCGGTGGCCGCCGCGCTCGCGCTCGGCATCGCCCCGGGTGCGCTGCTCGGGGTGTTGGCGCTGACCGCCCTGCTCGGCGCCGGCTACACCCTCTATCACCTGCCGCAGTCGCTCGCCCGCTTCGTCGCCGGTCGGCTGCTCGCCACCCGCTACCGCCTCGCGGTGATCGGGGTCGAGCAGCTACCGCCGCTCGGCGGCGTGCTGCTGCTCGGCAACCACGTCAGCTGGATCGACTGGGCGGTGGTGCAGATGGCCGCGCCGCGCCCGGTGCGCTTCGTCATGGAACGCGGGCTCTATGAGCGCTGGTACCTGCGCCACCTGCTCGACTTCTTCGGTGTGATCCCGATCTCCGGCGGCGCCAGCCGCGAGGCCACCGCGCGGGTGACCCGGCTGCTCGAGGCCGGCGAGGTGGTCTGTCTGTTCCCCGAAGGCACGCTGAGCAAGAACGGCCAGCTCTCGGCCTTCAAGCGCGGCTTCGAGCGCGCCGCCAGCGCGGCCACCGACGCGGTGATCGTGCCCTTCTATCTGCGCGGGCTCTGGGGCAGCCGCTTCTCGTACGCCAGCGACCAACTCAAGGCCAACCGCCGGGTCGGGCGCACCCGCGACCTGGTGGTCGCCTTCGGCGCCCCGATGACGCGCGAGAGCAGTGCCGAGCAGGTCAAGCAGGCGGTGTTCGAACTCTCGGTGAGCTCCTGGCAGCGCCATGTCGAACAGCTGCCGAGCCTGCCCGAGGCCTGGCTGGAGGCCAATCGGCGCACCCCGGCGCGGGTCTGTCTGGCCGATGCCGAGGGCGCCAGTCTGGGTCAGCCCCGACTCGCCGGCGCGGCGCTCGCCTTCGCCCTCGAGGTCCGCGCCAGTTGCCCCGGGCCGCGGGTCGGCATCCTGCTGCCGGCGAGCGTCGGCGCCGCGCTCGCCAACCTCGCCGCGCTGCTCGCCGGCAAGACGGTGGTCAACCTCAACTACACCACCGGGCCCGAGGTGCTGCGCCAGTCGATCGCGCGCGCCGACTGCGGCGTGGTGCTGACCTCGAGGCGCTTTCGCGCGCGGCTCGCACAGCGTGGCATCGATCTCGACGCGGCACTCGACGGGGTCGAGGCGGTGGCGCTGGAGGACCTGCGCGGGCGAATCGGTCGGGTACGGCCACTGCTGCTGATCGTCCTCGCCCGGCTGCTGCCGCCGCGCTGGCTGCTGCGCGCGCTCGGCGCCCGGCTCGATGCCGACGAGACCGCGGCGATCCTGTTTTCCAGCGGCAGCGAGGGCCTGCCCAAGGGGGTCGAGCTGACCCATCGCAACATCCTCGCCAACGTGCGCCAGATCGCCGACGTGCTCAACACCGAGCGCGACGACCTGATCCTCGCCAACCTGCCGCCCTTCCACGCCTTCGGGCTGACGGTCACCACCTTCCTGCCGCTGCTCGAGGGCATCCCCGTGGTCTGTCACCCCGACCCCACCGACGCGCTCGCCAACGCCCGCGCCATCGCCCGCTATCGCGCCACCGTGCTGTGCAGCACCTCGAGCTTCCTGCGGCTGTATCTGCGCCACCCGCGGGTACACCCGCTGATGCTGCAGTCGCTGCGGGTGGTGGTCGCCGGCGCCGAGCGGCTCGACCCGGAGGTGCGCAAGTCCTTCCTGCTGCGCTTCAACAAGCCGATCTACGAGGGCTATGGCGCCACCGAGACCACCCCGGTGGCCAGCGTCAACGTCCCCGACGCGCTCGAGACCGCCACCTGGAAGGTGCAGATCGGCTCGCGCCCGGGCAGCGTCGGCATGCCGTTGCCGGGCACCAGCTTCCGCATCGTCGACCCCGAGGACCTGCGCACCCTGCCCCCCGGCGAGGAGGGGCTGATCCTGATCGGTGGGGTGCAGGTGATGAAGGGCTATCTCGACGATCCCGAACGCACCGCCGCGACGGTGATCACCCTCGACGGCATGCGCTGGTACCGCACCGGCGACAAGGGCCGGGTCGACGCCGACGGCTTCCTCACCATCGTCGAGCGTTACTCGCGCTTCGCCAAGATCGGCGGCGAGATGGTCGGGCTCGGTCATGTCGAGCAGCAGGTCAAGGCCGCGCTCGCCTGCCCCGAGCTCGACCTGGTGGCCACCACCCTGCCCGACCCGCGCAAGGGCGAGCGCATCGTGCTGCTGGTCAGCGCCGTGCTCGAACTCGACCAACTGCGCGGTCAGCTGCGCACGGCGGGGATGACGCCGCTGGAGATGCCCGCCGAGATCCATCAGGTCGAGCGCATCCCCAGGCTCGGCAGCGGCAAGGTCGACTACGGCGCAAGCCGTCGGCTGGCGGCCGATCTCGCGACCTGCAAGACGCCGAAAGAATCGCTATAAACACATGTTATAAAAGAAATAAAAACGAAATGATCGGGATTGAAAACGGCCGCCGGCAGGCTATGCTTGAAGCAGAAACCCCGAGCTGATGCAAGGGAGGAGGGGAGTGCCATGAAGACCAAGACGAAGATGCCCGCCGAGACCAGCGCGCAGCGCGCGCCGACCCTCTTCGACGAGATGGATCGCGCCTTCGAGCAGATGATGCGACAGGGCTGGCTGCAGCGTCCGTTCCCCGGGCTGTGGCGGGGCTGGGACGCCGAGACCAAGGCGACGGCGGTGGTACCGCGGATGGACGTGATCGACCGCGACGACGAGATCCTGGTCCGCGCCGAGGTGCCGGGCGTGGCCCGCAAGGACCTGGAGATCGAACTCAGCGGACGGCTGCTTACCATCCGGGGCGAACGGGCGCACGAGACCCGCGAGGAGCGCGGCACCTACTGCCACACCGAGATCGCCCGCGGTGGCTTCACCCGCAGCATCCGGCTGCCCGATGAGGTCGCCACCGAGCGGGTCGAGGCGACCTTCGAGGACGGCGTCCTCGAGGTCCACCTGCCGAAGACCGAGCGCGCCGAGCGCCGCCGCGTCGAGGTGAAGTGATCATCCACCACGCGCGCCCCCGAGCCCGCAACGCCCCCGGTGTCGACACCCGGCCCGGGGGCGCGTCGTTGCGGCCCTGGCACGACCCGTCCCTCAGCGCTCGCGCCACACCGTGGTGTAGAGATCGTGACGCCGATCCTTCAGGTTCTGCACCGTGCCCGAGTTGCGCGCCGCACGCAGCGCCTCGAGACGCAGGTCGGCGAAGGCCACGGTCTCGACGTTGGGCGTGGTGTCGGCGGCGATGCCATCGCGCGCGAAGGGGAAGTCGCAGGGGGTGAGGATGCAGCTCTGGGCGTACTGGATGTCCATGTTGTGCACGTTCGGCAGGTTGCCGACGTTGCCCGAGAGGGCGACATAGCACTGGTTCTCCACCGCCCGCGCCTGACAGCAGTAGCGCACCCGCAGATAGGACTGGCGCTCGTCGGTGCAGAAGGGCACGAAGATGATGTTGGCGCCCTGGTCGACGAGATGACGGCCGAGTTCGGGGAACTCCGAGTCGTAGCAGATCAGCACCCCGATGGGACCGCAGTCGGTGTTGATCGCGTTGAGCGAGTCGCCGCCCTCGATGTTCCACCAGTAGACCTCGTTGGGGGTCGGGTGGATTTTCGGCTGCTCGTGGACCTCGCCGCCACGCAGACAGACGTAGCAGATGTTCTCGACCCGGCCATTGGCCATCCGCGTCGGGTGCGAACCGCCGATGATGTTGATGTTGTAGCGCACCGCCATCTCGCTGAGCGCTTCCTTGAGCGGCGTGGTGTACTTGGTGAGCGCCTCGATCGACTCGGCCGGCGACAGCTCCTGGTCCTCCATCGACAGCAGCTGTAGCGAGAACAGCTCGGGGAAGACCACGAAGTCGGCGCGATAGTCGGCGGTGACGTCGACGAAATAGCGCACCAGATCGATGAATTCATCGAACGACCCCACCCGGCGCTGCATGTACTGCACCGTCGCCACCCGCACGGTGTCGGGCAACCGCGCCCCATAGCTCTTGGCGCGACGCTCCTCCTGCTCGTCCGGGGCATTGGGGTTGCGCCACAGCAGATGCACCGCATACCCGAGCGACTCCTTGTCCTCCTTGAGGTAGTCCGGCAGCAGCCCGAGCACCTCGAAGCCGTTGCGCATCTGGAAGGCGAGCACCGGGTCGCGCTGGCGGCTGGCCTTGGCCTCCTCGAGATAGTGCTCGGGACCGTCGAAGCGGCGCACTCGTCGCGCCAGGGTCGGCAGCCGGCCACCGAAGACGATCCCCTTGGCGTCCCAGGCGCGCGCCAGCTTCTTGCGCGCGTCATAGAGACGCTGACCGATGCGCAGCCCGCGATAATCGGGGTCGACGCAGACCTCCATGCCGTAGAGATAGTCGCCGTCGGGGTCGTGCCGCGAGGCATAGCCGCCGCCGCTGATCTCGGCCCAGGTATGGGGCTTGAGCGCGAACTGACCGCTGATCAGGAAGGTGGCGCAGTAGCCGACGATCTCGCCCTGATACTCGGCGACGAACTGTCCCTCGGCGAAATTGTTGATCTGGCCGCGCAACATCGCTGCCGAATAGGTGCCCATGCCGGCGCTCTGGTAGACCTTGGCGACCAGGGCGCGGATAGCGGGAATATCGGCGATGCGAGCGTTGCGGACCAACAGTTGGGGCTTGGTGGATCTGGCCTGGGTGGAGCTGGACATGTCGTGCACTCCTCGGCTGAAGGGATGGCCGGCGTCGATACCGGACCATCGATTGTGCCAGACCCCACACCCTTGTCGCTGCCTATCGGTCACCCTCACATTGAGAATCATCAGTAGACTGACGGGTTCGCCACGGCGGACGGACACCACCGCCGAGCGGCGACCGCCGCGGCGAGCACACGTCATTCACGGACCGAGATCATGCCGACCCCCGCCCCACAACCCGAACCCGCGCTGCGCGTGGCCCTGCTCGCCGACACCCACGGCAGCCTCGATGGACGTATCGAGCAACTGGTCGGCGACTGCGACCTCGCGGTGCACGCCGGCGACATCGGCAACGCCGCCGTGCTCGCGCGCCTGCAACCCCGTCAGGGGCGGGTGCTCGCGGTCTATGGCAACAACGACTCGCCGCGCCAGTGGCCGAGCGCCGACCGCGAGCTGCTCCAGCACCTGCCGGAGTGGCGCGCCTACCCCCTGCCCGGCGGCACCCTGGTGGTGATCCACGGCCACCAGACCCCGGCGCGCGACCGCCACGGCTGGCTGCGCCGACGCTTCCCCGAGGCCCGGGTCCTGGTGTACGGTCACAGCCATCGGCTGGTCGTCGACACCGACGTCTCGCCCTGGGTGCTCAACCCGGGCGCGGCCGGCCGCACCCGGACCCACGGCGGCCCCTCCTGCCTGATCCTCGAGGCACGCGCCTCGACCTGGACGGTCGAGGTGCACAGATTCACCCATCATTCGCACGCGCCGCGCGCGCGCATCGCCTGACGACACCATTCATGAGTTCAACCACCGCGCACCTCGTCAAACCCCCGAAGTCCCTGCTGCGTCAGGTCGGCCGCGCCATCGCCGACTTCCGCATGATCGGCGACGGCGACCGCATCCTGCTCGGCGTCTCCGGCGGCAAGGACTCGCTGTCGCTGCTCCACATCCTCGCCCATCTGCGCACCTATGCCCCGGTACGCTTCGAGCTCGCCGCGCTCACCGTCGACCCTGAGGTGCCGGGGTTCGACCCGCAACCGCTCAAGGACTACTACACCCGCCTCGGCGTGCCCTGGCACTACGAGCAGCAGCCGCTGATGGAGCAGGCCAAGACGCACATGGACGGCGACTCCTTCTGCGCCTACTGCTCGCGGATGAAGCGCGGCATCATGTACCGTCTCTGTCGCGAGCACGGCTACAACGTGCTCGCCCTCGGCCAGCACCTCGACGACCTCGCCGAGAGCCTGATGATGTCGCTGTTCCACGGCGGCCAGCTGCGCACCATGAAGGCGCACTATCGCAACCAGGAGGGCGACCTGCGGGTGATCCGCCCGCTGGCCTACTGTCGCGAGCGCCAGACCGCCGACTTCGCCGCCCACGCCGGGCTGCCGGTGGTGCCCGACAGCTGCCCGGCCTGCTTCACCATGCCCTCGCAGCGCGCCTACATGAAGACCCTGCTGGCGCGCGAGGAGCGCGAGCACCAGGGGCTGTTCGCCAACATGCTCCACGCCATGCGCCCGATCATGACCGAGGGCGAGCTGCCCGAGCCGGGCTGGCCGAGCGAGCGGCCGCGCCCGGACTCAGAGCAGGCCGCGCTCGGCGAAGGAGACGCCCGCGCCGGCGCCGATGACGAAGTGGTCGAGCACGCGCACGTCGATCAGCGCCAGGGCAGCGCGCAACCGCTCGGTGATGCGTAGATCGGCCTGACTCGGCTCGGCGACCCCGGAGGGGTGGTTGTGGGCGAAGATCACCGCTGCGGCATTGGTCTCGAGCACCCGTCGCACCACCTCGCGCGGGTGTACGCTGGCGCCGTCGACGGTGCCGCGGAACAGCTCCTCGTAGCGGATCACCCGGTTGCGGGTGTCGAGGAAGAGACAGGCGAAGATCTCGTGCGGCGAGCCGTAGAGACGTAGCTTGAGATAGTCGCGGGTGCACTGCACGTCGCTGAGCGCATCGGCGCCGCCGATGCGGCTGAACAGATAGCGGCGGCTGAGTTCGAGTACCGCCTGGAGCTGCGCGTACTTGGCCGTGCCCAGCCCCTTGCCGGCGCAGAAGCGGCGCTGGTCGGCGGCGAGCAGACCGGGCAGCCCGCCGTAGTCGGCGAGCAGCTCGCGCGCCAGGTCGACCGCGCTCTTGCCGGTTACCCCGGTGCGCAGGAAGATCGCCAGCAGCTCGGCGTCGGTGAGCGCCTGCGCGCCGTGCGCCAACAGCTTCTCGCGCGGGCGCTCGGCACTCGGCCAGTCGCGGATCGGCATCGCCGTGGTCTCCCGCCGGGTGCCGTCCGGCCACGCTCGGCGGTCGCGCTCGCACCCGGTGATCTGCGTTAAACTGATCCGATTCGAACACCAAGGATACACGATTTGTCGACTCAACCAAGCGCGGGATCCCGCATCCTGCTCGGGGTCGGGGGCGGTATTGCCGCCTACAAGTCGGTCGAGCTGGTCCGTCGCCTCAGCGAGCAGGGCTGCGAGGTACAGGTGGTGATGACCCGGGCGGCCACCGCCTTCGTCGGTCCGCTGACCTTTCAGGCCGTTTCCGGGCGCCCGGCGCGGGTCGAGATGCTCGACCCCGGCGCCGAGGCCGGGATGGGCCACATCGAGCTCGCCCGCTGGGCCGACCAGATCCTCATCGCCCCGGCCACCGCCGACCTGATGGCGCGGCTGGCCGCCGGCATCGCCGACGACCTGCTCACCACCCTGGTGCTGGCCAGCCCGGCACCGCTGGCGATCGCCCCGGCGATGAACCAACAGATGTGGTGCCACCCGGCCACCCAGGACAACCTGGCGCGGTTGCGCGCGCGCGGCGTCCAGGTGATCGGCCCCGGCGTCGGCGTCCAGGCGTGCGGCGACGAGGGCCCGGGGCGGATGCTCGAACCGGCCGAGATCGCCGCCGCGCTGCACCCGGCGCGACCGCTCGACGGGGTCCGGGTGCTGCTCACCGCAGGCCCCACCCGCGAGCCGCTCGACCCGGTGCGCTATCTCGGCAACCGCAGCTCCGGGCGCATGGGCTATGCGCTGGCCGAGGCGCTCACCGCGCTCGGCGCCCGGGTGACCCTGGTCAGCGGCCCCACCGCGCTGACGCCACCGCCGGTCGAGCAGGTGGTGCAGGTCGAGACCGCGCTGCAGATGCACGCCGAGGTGATCGCCCGCGCCGACGCCTGTGAACTCTTCGTCGGCACCGCCGCGGTCGCCGACTATCGTCCGGTCGCCCCGGCCGAGACCAAGATCAAGAAGGAACACGCCGCGCTCGAGATCCGTCTCGAACGCAACCCCGACATCCTCGCCGAGGTCGCCGCGCGCCGCCCCGCCCCCTTCACCGTCGGCTTCGCCGCCGAGACCGAGCGGGTCGAGCACTATGCCCGTGGCAAGCTCGTCGACAAGGGGCTCGATATGATCGCCGCCAATCGTGTCGGCGGTCCGCGCGGCGGCTTCGAACGCGAGGAGAACGCGCTCACCGTGCTCTGGCCCGACGGTCAGCGCGACCTGCCCATGATGGCCAAGCCCCGACTCGCGCGGGCGCTGGCCGAACTCATCGCCGAACGCTATCTCGAACACCATGCACCATCGTCTTGACGTCAAGCTGCTCGATCCCCGACTCGGGCGCGACTATCCACTGCCGCAATACGCCACCACCGGCTCGGCCGGGCTCGACCTGCGTGCCATGCTCGAGGCCCCGCTCGAGCTCGCCCCCGGCGACGCCGAGCTGCTGCCCACCGGGATGGCGATCCACATCGCCGAGCCCGGCGTCGCCGGGATGATCCTGCCGCGCTCCGGGCTGGGCCATCGCCACGGCATCGTCCTCGGCAACCTGGTCGGGTTGATCGACTCCGACTACCAGGGACCGCTGATGGTCTCCTGCTGGAACCGCGGTACGGTCCCCTTCCGTATCGAACCCGGTGAGCGCATCGCCCAGCTGATATTGGTGCCGGTACTGCAGGCCGAATTGCGGGTGGTCGATGCATTCGACGCCACCAACCGTGGCGCGGGCGGCTTCGGCCACACCGGCAGACACTGAATCGAGCGCCAGAGCGCGCGCCGGCGGACCGCCGGCGCGGCGCCGCGCCACGCCGGGGACGCCCGCCATCGGCCTCCAGGACCGCCCCGGCGCACCCGCTGCGAAGACGCGCCGATCGTCTCCGCTCGCCCCACCCGCGTCCCACCCGCGCCGCCCGGCGCGCCGACGCATCGACAGACCCGGACACCACAGATGACACTCGCAAACGAACGCGCCCATACCATCGCCCACGTCCTCAACGAGTCGCTGCCCTATATCCGTCGCTTCCAGGGCAAGACCATGGTGATCAAGTACGGCGGCAACGCCATGGTCGACGAGCGCCTCAAGCAGGGCTTCGCCCGCGACGTGGTGCTGATGAAGCTCGTCGGCATCAACCCGGTGATCGTCCACGGCGGCGGCCCGCAGATCGGCTCGCTGCTCAAGCGTCTGGGCAAGGCCACCGAGTTCGTCCAGGGGATGCGGGTGACCGACGCCGAGACCATGGACGTGGTCGAGATGGTCCTCGGCGGATTGGTCAACAAGGAGATCGTCAACTTCATCAACCAGCACGGCGGCCATGCCGTCGGTCTCACCGGCAAGGACGGCGACCTGATCCGCGCCCGCAAGCTGGTGCTGCGCCGCGGCGCACCCGAGCTCAAGGCCTCCGAGATCATCGACCTCGGCCATGTCGGTGAGGTCGAGAGCATCGCCCCCCACGTCCTGCACATGCTGGTCAAGAGCGACTTCATCCCGGTGATCGCACCGATCGGGGTCGGTGAGGACGGTCGCGCCTACAACATCAACGCCGATCTGGTCGCCGGCAAGATGGCCGAGGTGCTCGAGGCCGAGAAGCTGCTGCTGCTGACCAACACCCCCGGGCTGCTCGACGGCGAGGGCACGCTGATCAAGGAGATCGACGCGGCGCGGGTCGAGGCGCTGATCGAGGAGGGGGTGATCTCCGGCGGGATGCTGCCGAAGACCCGCTGTGCGCTCGACGCGGTGCACTCCGGGGTGCGTTCGGCGCACATCATCGACGGCCGGGTGGAGCACGCGGTGATGCTCGATCTGTTCACCGACGAGGGCGTCGGTACCCTGATCCGCAGCCGCTGAGACTCAGCGCGGGGACCGCAGCGCGTCGCGAAAGCCCGCGACCGTGGCCTTGGCGGCGGCGTCGATACAGTCGTCGGCGCCGGTCAGCCGGTTGCGGCACTGCAGGTCGAGATAGAGCACGGTGCCGCCCTCCAGCCCGCTCAGCCGGGCCAGGGTGAGCACCCGCACCTCGCGCTCGTCACGCACCCGGGCGATCAGCAGATCGATGCTCTGGTGCAACTCGGGCGGCGCGAAGCGCTCCGTCAGATAGGCCCGCGCCCGCGTCCAGTCGCGCGCGCAGCGCGCGCGCTCACCACACACCAGACGATGGGATGGCACCGGGAGCGGCGCCGCCGCCTCCCCGTCCAGCCCACGTAGCTCACGCAGCCGCTCCAGCACCTCGGCGAAGCGTCGGCGCGCCGCGTCCTTGGAGCGCTCCAGACCGACGATGCGCCGATAGTGCTCGAGAATCCGTCGCTCGACCTCGATCACCTCGGATTCCAGCGTACGCAGGGTCTCGGCCTGCCCCTGATCGGCCTCGGCCCGCTCGGTGGCGAGCGCCTCGAGACGCGTCCGTTCGCGGCGGATGCCGTCGCGCTGCACCTGGATGCGGGCGTCGAGCGCGCTCAGTTGCCCCTGCATGACCATGCGGACATCCTCCTCGTTGCGATAATTCGCGAGGATGTAGTCGTCATACATCTGTGCCAGCGCGCGGGCGCGCTCGGCCTCGATCTCCGCCTCGGAGGGCGCGGGCGGGACCGTCTCGCGCTCGACGCCACGGGTATCGAGTTCGACATGCCCGCGATCGACCGACTCGGCCGGCAGGATATCGGAATAATGGATGTTGCCCGTCTCGTCGACCCAGCGATACAGGCGCGCCTCGACCTGCTGCAGACAACCGCACAGACAGGCCGCCACGACCAGCGAGCAGAGTGGACTTGGGCGGGGCGATCGCTTCGACATCGCAAGACCTCCTGACGATCGAGGAAGGGGCGCTGAGCGCCGCCGGGGAGGCTTCGCCGCGCCGCGCTCACGGACCGGCAGACCAGCGGCGGCGCCCGCCCTCCCTGGCTTGCGTGCGGCGATCAGGCCCCGTAACGGGCGCGATAATCGCGCACCGCGGCGGCCATCGCGTCGGCCTCGGGGCGCTCGCCGAGGAAGGCGATGAGATCATCGAGGGTGACCACGCTGTAGACCGGCATGGCATAGGTCTCCTCGACCTCCTGCACCGCCGAGCGGACATCGCGCCCGCGCTCCTGACGATCGAGCGCGATCACCACCCCCGCGGGCTCGGCCCCGGCAGCGCGGATGATCTCGACCGACTCGCGCACCGAGGTCCCGGCGGTGATCACGTCGTCGATGATCAGCACCCGGCCGCGCAGCGGACTGCCGACGATGATGCCGCCCTCACCGTGGTCCTTGGCCTCCTTGCGGTTGAAGGCATAGGGCTGGTCGCGGTCGTGCTTGGTGGCGAGTGCGATGGCGGTGGTCGCCGCCAGCGGGATGCCCTTGTAGGCGGGACCGTAGAGCACGTCGAACTCGACCCCGGCGTCGACGATGCGCTGGGCGAAGGCCTCGCCCAGCCGCGCCAGGCGCACACCCGTGTCGAACAGACCGGCATTGAAGAAATAGGGGCTCTGGCGGCCGGATTTCAGCGTGAACTCGCCGAACCGGAGCGCGCCGATCGAGGTCGCGAAGTCCAGAAGGTCGCGCTGGTAGTCTTGCATCATGGGGGCGTGTCCTGAAAGAAAACGTCGGATGGATGGGATCGGCGCCCGACACGACCAGGCCGCGCCGGCGCCACAGACCCAATAGGATAAACGCTCATCCGTGCATTTGAGCAGGGTCGCGCGCCCTGCGAGGAGTCGATCGATGCTCGAACAGGCCCCACTGGGACTCTATCCCACCGCCTTCCTCGTCGGCCTGCTCGGCGGCGTGCACTGTCTGGGGATGTGCGGCGGCGTCGCCGGTACCCTCACCCTCGGGCTCGACCCCGCCACCCGTGCCCGGCCACGACGTCTGCTGCCCTTCCTGCTCGCCTACAACCTCGCGCGCATCGCCGGCTATGCCCTGGCCGGGGCGCTGGTCGGCGCGCTGGGGGCGCTGCTGGTCGAACTCGGTCCGCTGCTGGCGGTGCAGCGCGCGCTCTATGGCCTCGCCGGGGTGGTGATGATCCTGCTCGGGCTCTATCTCGGCGGCTGGTGGCGGGTACTCGCGCTCGGCGAGCGACTGGGACTGGTGCTGTGGCGCCGGCTCGAACCGCTGGGGCGCGCGCTGCTGCCGGTGCGCAGCCTGCCGCGGGCGGCGCTGATCGGGCTGATCTGGGCCTGGCTGCCCTGCGGGCTGGTCTATAGCGTGCTGATCAGCGCCCTGGCGAGTGCCGATGCCGGACGCGGCGCACTGGTGATGCTCGCCTTCGGCGCCGGCACCCTGCCGACCCTGGTCGGGCTCGGGCTACTCGCCGGCGCAGCCGCCAGGCTCGGCGAGCGCGTCTGGGTGCGCCAGCTCGCCGGAGCGGTGGTGACGGGCTTCGGGGTGCACGCGCTCTGGCAGCTCCTGGTGCTGCGCTGAACGCGCGCGGCGGGGATCAGTCCTCGGTAAAGAACTGCTGTTCGAGCTCGACCTCGGTGGTCTGATCGCTGCCCTCGGGGGTCACCGCGATGCGGAACACCATCACCTGCTCCTCCTCGATCGGGAACTCACCGACATAGTGCACGGTGCCGCGCTCGGGGATGGTGATCTCGCGCATCGGCACACGCGTGGTCTCGGTCGAGGGCGGGGTCAGGGCCTCGACCTCGATGCGCGCGCGGGTCGGCGCCCCCATGCCCTGTTCGCTCGGACCGCGCACGCCGACGTTGAGCATGCCGCGGCGCTTGCTGCGCAGGATCTTGAACTCACTGGCGATCTCGGGGTTGAGCGTCGCGGTGGGGATGGCGTTGTAGTGGATCTGGTAGCCATCGGCACTGGTGGCGGTCTCGGCGCCGACCGGGGCGCTGAGGCTCAGTGCCACGCCGAGCGGGAGCAGCAGGGCTCTAAGTCTGAACATAACGCAATCTCCTGTTGAACACATTGAGCGAAAGACTCGCGGCTTCAGGGGCGCTCGACGGGTAGGGGGAGCTGCTGCGGCGCCTCGATGCGCAGCCGCTTGTAGCGTGCGTGCTCGCCCCCGATTAGGGTGACCCGCGAGGGTGCCACCCCGAAGGCGTCGGCGACGAACCGCCGCAGCGCCTGATTGCCCTTGCCATCGACCGGCGGGGCCTTGATCCGGACCCGGTAATACTCGCCACCGGGATCGGGGCCGATGAAGGCGTCGCGCGGCGCGCGCACCTGCACCCGCAACGACAGCTCCAGATCCTCCCCGCTCCAGCGATACCAGCTCATGCCCGCCTCAGAAGGGATTGCCGACGAGGAAATCGAGCGGCGGCACCAGCAGCATCTTGAGCAGCACCAACCCGATCAGCACCGCCATCGGCGACAGGTCGATGCCACCGATCGGGGGGATCAGCCGCTGCGCCGGACGCATCAGCGGATCGGTCAGGCGCGCGAGCAGCGCCACGGCCGGGTTGAAGGGATCGGGGTTGAGCCAGCTGAGCAGGGCGCGCGCCAGCACGGCGAAGAAGAAGATGTCGAAGAACAGCTCCAGCACCCCGGGCACGGCCCAGCCGAGCACCGCGAAGGGCGAGCGATCGACCCCGAGCAGCAGCATCAGCAGCAACGACTCGACGGCAAGCAGCAGCCACACCAGCAGCAGCGAGGCGAGATCGAGTCCGCCGTAGCCGGGCACCAGCTTGCGCAGCGGGCGCAGCACCGGGGTGGTGACCTTGACCACGAACTGCGAGATCGGGTTGTAGAAGTCGGCGCGCGACCACTGCAGCAGGAAGCGGATGGCCACCACCGCGGCATAGAGCCCGAACAGGGTCTGGATCAGGAAGACGGCGGGATTGAGCAGATAGGACGAACTCATGACTGGCCCTCGAGCTCGGTCGAGATCTCGGCGGCGCGATCACGCGCGGCACGCGCGGCACGCGCCACCAGATCGTGCAGGTCGGCGCCGTCGAACACCGCCAGCGCGCGCGCCGTGGTACCGCCGGGCGAGGTCACCCGTTCGCGCAGCCGCGCCGGGGTCTCGTCGCTCTCCATGGCCATCTTGGCCGCGCCGAGCGCGGTCTGTACGGTCAGCAACCGCGCCGTCTCGGCATCCAGCCCGAGGGCGACCCCGGCCTCCTCGAGCGCCTCCATGAAGCGCAGGAAATAGGCCGGGCCACTGCCGGAGATGGCGGTGACGGCATCGATCTGCGCCTCGTTGTCGACCCAGCGGGTCAGCCCGGCGGCGCGCAGGATGGTCTCGGCATGATTGCGACCGGCGGCATCGACCTCGGCGCTGGCGTGCAGGCCGATCGCACCGCTCTGCACCATCGCCGGGGTGTTGGGCATCGCCCGCACCACCGGCAGCGGCGCGCCGAGCCAGCGTTGCAGCGTCGCCTCGCGCACCCCGGCCATCACCGAGATCACCAGCACCCGGCGACCGGCGAGCGCCGGGGCCAGATCACGGCAGACGGCGGCGGCGACCTGCGGCTTGACGCACAGGGCGACGATCTCGACCCCGTCGATCGCGGCGGCACCAGCGGCGAAGGCACGCACGCCGAAGCGCGCCTGCAGCTCGCCGCGGCGCTGGTCGTCGGGCTCGACGACCCGGATCGCGGCGGCATCGTAGCCGTCGGCGATCAGGCCGGCGATCAGGCTGGTGGCCATGTTGCCGCCACCGATGAAGGCAATGCTGGCTGTCGTCATATCAACCCCGGAAACAGAAGGAAACCATGCGGCAGACGCCCGGCGGGCGCCATGCCAAAACTCAATTATAAGGACGCGGCCCGAACACCGCGGTGCCGACCCGCACCAGGGTCGAGCCCTCGAGGATCGCCGCCTCGAGATCGCCCGACATCCCCATCGACAGACACTCGAGCGGGGTGGCGGCGCTGGCCAGCGTGTCGCGCAGCGCGCGCAGCGCGCGGAAGGGGACGCGCTGCGCGGCCTCGTCCTCGGCCGGCGGCGGCAGCGTCATCAGCCCGCGCACGCGCAGCGCCGGCAGGGTCTCGCAGAGCGCCAGCAACTCGGCGGCCTGTTCGGGCGCGAGTCCGGCCTTGCTCGCCTCGCCGGCGAGATTGACCTGGATGCAGACGTTGAGCGGCGCGGCATCCGCGGGGCGCTGGTCGTTGAGCCGACGGGCGTGATCCGGGCTGCACAGCCCGTGCACCCAGTCGAAGTGGGCGGCGATCTGGCGCGTCTTGTTCGACTGCACCCGACCGATGAAGTGCCATTCGATGCCGGGCGCCTCGAGCGCGGTGATCTTGTCGAGCGCCTCCTGCACATAGCTCTCGCCGAAGGCGCGCTGGCCAGCCTCGTGGGCGGCGGCGATGGCCGCCAGCGGCTGCTTCTTGCTCACCGCCAGCAGCGCGATCGTGGCCGGATCGCGCCCGGCGCGCGCGGCGGCGGCCTGGATGCGCGACTGCACCTGCTGCAGCCGCGTGTCGATGGTCTCTTGGGTCATGATCGATAACGTGTTCGTTGGGACTCAGACACCCGCCGGCGCCAGCCGCGCCTGCAGCAGCCGCAGCGCCTGGCCGCGATGACTGAGCCGGTTCTTGGTCTCGGCGTCGAGCTCGGCGGCGCTGCAGCCGGTCTCGGGGACGAAGAACACCGGGTCGTAGCCGAAGCCGTTGGTGCCGCGCGGGGTCTCGAGCACCCGCCCCTCCCAGGTGCCCTGGCAGATCACCGGGGTCGGATCCTCGGCATGACGCAGATAGACCAGCACGCACTGGAAACGCGCGCTGCGCGCCTCGGGGGCGACACCGGCGAGCGCCTGCAGCAGCTGCGCGAGGTTCTCGGCATCGCTCGCGCCCGCCCCGGCATAACGCGCCGAGCGGATCCCGGGCGCGCCCTGGAGGGCGTCGACCTCGATCCCGGAGTCGTCGGCGATCGCCGGCAGCCCACTGTGACGCGCGGCGTTGCGCGCCTTGAGGATGGCGTTCTCGACGAAGCTCAGCCCGGTCTCCTCGATCTCGGGGATGGCGTGGTCGCGCTGTGGCTCGACCTGCAGCCCGCTGGCGGCGAGCAGCTGGTTGATCTCGCGGACCTTGCCGGCATTGTTGCTCGCCAGCACGATCCGGGTCTCGGGTACGTTTGGGTTCATGGCGGGGTCCATCGGCAGGTGGGTTGATCGGGTGGTCAGTCGGCCAGCACCGCGCGCTGCGCGGCCTGGATCTCGCGAATGCCGGCCTCGCCCAGCGCCAGCAGCGCGTCGAGTTCGGCGCGGGCGAAGGGTACGCCCTCGGCGGTACCCTGGATCTCGATGAAGCGCCCGTCGGCGTCCATCACCAGGTTCATGTCGGTCTCGGCCTTGCTGTCCTCGGCATAGTCGAGATCGAGCACCGGCTCGCCCTCGAACACCCCGACCGAGACCGCCGCGACCTGGGTGTGCAGCGGATCGGCGCCGAGCGCGCCGCTGGCGAGCAGACCGTCGACGGCCTCGCGCAGCGCCACCCAGGCGCCGGAGATCGCCGCGGTGCGGGTGCCGCCGTCGGCCTGGAGGACGTCGCAGTCGAGGGTGATGGTGCGCTCGCCGAGGGCGTCGAGATCGATCGCGGTCCGCAGCGCGCGCCCGATCAGGCGCTGGATCTCGAGGGTGCGACCGCCCTGCTTGCCGCGCGCCGCCTCGCGCGGGCTGCGCTCGCCGGTGGCGCGCGGCAGCATGCCGTACTCGGCGGTCACCCAGCCCTTGCCCTGGCCCCTGAGGAAGGGCGGCACCCGGGCCTCGACACTGGCGGTACAGAGCACCCGGGTGTCGCCGAACTCCACCAGCACCGAGCCCTCGGCGTGCTTGGTGAAGCCACGGGTGAAGCGCAGGTCGCGCAGCTGGTCGGGACGGCGTTGGGATGGTCGCATGGGCTCTGTCTCTCGGTTGATTGGCCGGCCATCTTCGGTCGCCGGCCAGGGGGGCGTCAATGCGCCTCGACCCCGGTCGGACGGCTGTCGGCGGCGCTGGTGACCGCGCCCGTCCGGTAGCGATCCAGGTGCGGGCGCAACCAGTCGAGCAACGCGCTGGCATCCCGCGGACGGCGCGCCGCCTCCATCTGCATCGCCCAGTCGACCGCCTCGAGCAGGAAGCCGGGATAGCGCCCGGCGAGCGCCTCGCGTGCCGACACCAGGGTGTCCTCCTTCTTGCGCTCGAGCGCCGGGGGCGGGGTCTTGCGCTCCATGCAGGTGCGGATGCTCGCGCCGACGGCATAGACATCGGTCCAGGGACCGAGCTCGGCGCGACTGAAGTACTGCTCGACCGGCGAGTAACCGGCGGTGACCACCTGGCTGCCGCGGGCACGCTCGCGGTTGAGCGGGTGCACCGCGCCGAGATCGAGCAGCAGCGGCTGGTTGCCGTGACGCAGATGGATGTTGCCGGGCTTGACGTCGAGATGGACCATCGCGTGCCGGTGCATCAGCGCCAGGGCATCGAGCACCGGCACGAAGACATCCAGCAGAAAGGTGGTGCTGACGCCGCCGCGGCGCTGCTGCAGATAGCCCGAGAGGTTGCGCCCGCGCTCGTTGGGCATCACCAGATAGCCGGTGTCGTTGGCGAGGAAGAAGTCGAGCACGCGGACGATGCTCGGGTGCGACAGCGAGGCCAGCGCCTGCACCTCCTGGAAGAACAGTCGGCGCCCGTGGTGCAGCGACAGCGCCTGCTCGGCGCTCATCGGGACGACACGCCCGCCGTCGCGGCGGCGGGCGAGCTTCTTCGGCATGTACTCCTTGATCACCACCTCGGCCCCGGTGTCGAGGTCGTGGGCGAGATAGATCAGGCTGAAGCCGCCCTTGCCGATGACCTCGGCGAGCTGATAGGCACCCACCAGGGTGCCCGGAGAGAGGCTTTGTCGGGCCAGGGCCATGGCTGGATCATCTGCTCCACTGGACCCGGGCGGCCGAACGGCCGGACCGGGTGTCTTGCTACACGGCACCCATTGATGGCGCCCGATGGCGACGACACGCGTCACGGGGCGACACGCATCGGCGCCAAGTATACGCACCACCCACGACACCGACGCTCGAAAGGCCGGGCGACGCTGCCTTATACTGGAGTCCATCCGACCGTTCTTCCGCCCCCGAGAGCCGCGCCAGCATGATCAAGAGCATGACCGCCTTCGCCCGCGAATCCAGCCAGAGCGCGCTCGGCGAGCTTACCTGGGAGCTCAGGACCGTCAACCATCGCTATCTCGAGCCGATGCTGCGCCTGCCCGAGGAGCTGCGCGCGCTCGACACCCGGATCCGCGCGCGGCTCGGCGAGCGCCTGCACCGCGGCAAGGTCGACTGCGCGCTGCGCTTCAATCCCGGCGCCGGCGCCCCGGTCGCGCTCGAGCTCAACCGCCCGCTGGTCGAGCAGCTGCTCGCCGCCGGCGACGCCCTCGCCGGGCTCAGCGGTCGCGACACCCGCCCCACGCCCTTCGAACTGCTGCGCTGGCCCGGCGTGATCCGGGAGCAGGAGCGCGATCTCGATCAGATCGGCGCCGCCGCGATGGCGCTGCTCGATCAGACCATCGACGGCCTGATCGCCACCCGCGAGCGCGAGGGCGCGCGCCTCGCGCAGCTGGTACGCGAGCGCTGCGACCGGCTCGAGGTCTGTGTCGGACAAGTGCGCAACCGCATGCCCGAGGTCATCGCCGAGACCCGCGCCCGGCTCGCCGAGCGTCTCGCCGAGCTGCGCGAGGAGCTCGACGAAGCCCGTCTCGAACAGGAGATCGTGCTCGTCGCCACCAAGCTCGACGTCGACGAGGAGATGGACCGGCTCACCGCCCATATCGCCGAGGTACGCAGCGTGCTCGAGCGCGACGAGCCGATCGGTCGCCGGCTCGACTTCCTGATGCAGGAGCTCAACCGCGAGACCAACACCATCGGCTCCAAGTCCTCCGACGTCACCATCACCCGCACCGTGGTCGACATGAAGGTGCTGATCGAGCAGATGCGCGAGCAGATCCAGAACATCGAATGACCTCGGACGCCTGTCGCGCGCCGCTGGCGACAGCGACAGGGACGTTCTCGCATACACCACGCGCCGCTGTCGAGGGCCGTTGCAAGGTCGTATAATTGCGCCTTTTTCGTCTCGCGCACCCAGGTGGAAAGGCACGCCCGAGTCCGCTCCGGGCTCGCGGTTGCAGCCCAACCAAGACACACCGTCCGCGGCCGCGCAGGACCCCACCGTCGAAGGCACACCCGCAATGGGACAAGGCATCCTCTTCATCGTCTCGGCGCCCTCGGGCGCCGGCAAGACCAGTCTGGTCCGGGCGCTCCTCGAGCGTGATCCCGCGCTCGCGCTCTCGGTCTCCTGCACCACCCGCGCGCCGCGCGCCGGCGAGCAGGACGGCGTCCACTATCACTTCCTCGCCCGCGAACGCTTCGAGCAGGCGATCGCCGCCGGCGACTTCCTCGAGTCGGCCGAGGTCTTCGGCAACCTCTACGGCACCCGCGAGCAGGACGTGCGCGACCGGCTCGAGGCCGGCGAGGACCTGATCCTGGAGATCGACTGGCAGGGCGCGCGTCAGGTCCGCGAGCGCATCCCCGAGGCGGTCGGCATCTTCGTGCTGCCGCCCTCGATCAGCGAGCTCGAGCGTCGGCTGCGCGGACGCGGCACCGACAGCGACACGGTGATCGCCGGGCGCATGGCCCAGGCGCACGACGAGATGATCCACGGCGACGAGTACGACTATCTGGTGGTCAACGGCGACTTCGACGCCGCGCTCGCCATCCTGGCGGCGATCGTCACCGCCGAGCGCCAGCGCCAGGCGCGCCAGCAGGCCGTGCTCGCAGCGCTGCTCGAGGGCTGAGCCGGCGCCACCGGCGCGCCTCGCTCGACATCCCGCGCCGCCGGCCTGGGGCCGGCACCGGGTCGCTCGCAAAGACCTGCCGGACGCTACTTGAACCCACCGTTCTTGTGATAGTCTGAGCAGTGTTCACACCCTGTTCGCGGGCCGTCCCAGGACCGCCCCGGGGCGCCCCGTCGCGGCGCCGCGCCACCGCATCGAGATGCACGGCCCGCTCTGGATTCATCCGCTCCAAAATAGCTTTTAGAGATCACCCGACCATGGCAAGAATTACCGTCGAGGACTGCCTCAAGAACGTCGACAACCGCTTCGATCTGGTGCTGCTGGCGACCAAGCGCGCCCGCCAGGTCGCCAACGGTGTCGAGCCCACGCTGGCCTGGGAGAACGACAAGCCGACGGTGATGGCGCTGCGCGAGATCGCCGCCGGCAACGTCACCAAGGGCACCATCCAGGAGGCCCAGAGCGAGATGGACGAGTCGGCCTCGCTCGAGCAGGCGCTCGCCGCCGAGCTGGCTGCGACCGAGACGCCGCGCGGCGAGGCCCGCTAGTCGTGTCCTCGCGGCGGGTCCCCATGCCCGCAGCCGGGCGTGCCCACCGGCCTCCCTGCCGGTGGCGCGCGCATCCCCCCACCTCCACCGCCGCATCGCGCCGTCCATGCCCGCCGATCCGCTGACCGTCGCGCCGCCCGTCGCCCGCGCACCCGAATCCCCGCTGCGCGCCGAGCCGCCGCGCTATCTCATCAGCGACCTCTGCGCCTATCTCGAAAGCTATCTCCCCCCCGACCAGGTCCGCGAGTTCTATCGCGCCTATCTGTTCGGCGCCGAGGCCCACGAGGGCCAGAAGCGCAAGTCGGGCGAACCCTACATCTACCACCCGGTCGCGGTGGCGCGCATCCTCGCCGAGATGCGCATGGACTACAAATGTCTGATGGCGGCGCTGCTGCACGACGTCATCGAGGATACCGACATCGCCAAGGCCGAGGTCGCCGCCGACTTCGGCGACGATGTCGCCGAGCTGGTCGACGGGGTCAGCAAGCTTTCGCAGATCGACTTCGACTCGCGCGCCGAGGCGCAGGCGGCGAGCCTGCAGAAGATGCTGCTGGCGATGACCCGCGACATCCGGGTGATCCTCATCAAGCTCGCCGACCGGCTGCACAACATGCGCACCCTCGACGCGATGCGCCCCGAGGCCTGTCGCCGGATCTCGCGCGAGACCCTGGAGATCTACGCCCCGATCGCCAACCGCCTGGGCATCAACTGGGTCCGCATCGAGCTCGAGGAGCTCGGCTTCGAGCACCACTGGCCGTGGCGCCGCCGGATCATCCATCGCGCGGTCCGACACACCCACGGGGAGCGGGTCGAGATGGTCGGCGCGGTCGAGCGGGCGCTCCAGGAAGCGCTCGCCCAGGAAGGGATCCCCGGCACCGTCGAGGGACGACGCAAGCATCTCTACGGCATCTACCGCAAGATGCGCGACAAGCATCACCCCTTCGAGGAGGTGATCGACGTCTCCGCCTTCCGCGTGGTCGTCGACCGGGTCGACACCTGCTACCGCGTGCTCGGCGTGGTCCACAACCTCTACAAGCCGGTCCCCGGTCGCTTCAAGGACTATATCGCCATCCCCAAGGCCAACGGCTACCAGTCGCTGCACACCGTGCTGGTCGGCCCCCAGGGGGTGCAGATCGAGGTGCAGATCCGCACCGAGGACATGCAGCGCATGGCCGAGTCGGGGATCGCCGCGCACTGGCTCTACAAGAGCGGCGAGGAGGCCAACCCCGCGGCACTCGCCGCCGACTGGCTGCAGAACCTGCTGGAGATGCAGCGCGAGGCCGGCAACTCGGTCGAGTTCCTCGAGAACGTCAAGGTCGACCTCTTCCCCGGCGAGGTCTATGTCTTCACCCCCAAGGGCCGGATCATCACCCTCAAGCGCGGCGCCACCGTCGTCGACTTCGCCTTCGCGATCCACTCCGACATCGGCAACACCTGTGTCGCCGCCCGCGTCGATCACCGCCTGGTGGCGCTCAACACGGTGCTGCGCAGCGGCCAGCGCGTCGAGATCATCAACGCCCCCGGGGCCAAGCCCAACGCCTCCTGGCTGAACTTCGTCACCACCGGCAAGGCCCGCGCCGGCATCCGCAGCTATCTCAAGAACCTCAAGCAGCGCGAGGCGCTCGGGCTCGGCAAGCGGCTGCTCAACGCCGAACTCTCGGTCTTCGACCTCGACCTCGACCAGCTCGAGACGCCACGACTCGCCGCCTATCTCGACGAGGCCAAGCTCGCCGGACTCGACGCCCTGCTGGTCGACATCGGTCTCGGCAACCGGCTCGCCGCGCTGGTCGCGCGCCGACTCGTCGGCGGCGAGCTCGAGGAGCTCGGCAGCGAGCCCCGCAACGAGGCCAAGAACCACCCCAACCGCCTGGCGATCCGCGGCACCGAGGGCATGGTGGTGAGCTTCGCACGCTGCTGCCGACCGATCCCCGGCGACACCATCGCCGCCCAGTTCAGCCCCGGGCGCGGCATCGTCGTGCACCGCAGCGAGTGTCGCAACCTCGGCAGCCCCGAGCGCAAGCGCGACCGCCGGTTGGCGGTGGAGTGGGCGAGCGAGCCCGAGGGCGAGTTCTCCACCGAGATCCGCGTCGAGATCGGCAACCGCCGCGGCGCCCTGGCGGTGGTCGCCAGCGCCATCGCCGAACAGGGCTCGAACATCGAGACCGTGGTCTCCTGCGAGAAGGAGGGGATGACCACCGCGCTGGAGTTCGTGATCCTGGTGCGCAGCCGTGTCCATCTCGCCCAGATCATGCGCCGGCTGCGCCATATCCCGCTGGTCGAGCGCATCATCCGCCTGCCGCGCTGAACCCCGCTCAGAACTGCCGCACCCTGATGTTGAGCGTCTGGATGCGATAGGCGATCTGACGCGGAGTCATGTTGAGCAGCCGCGCCGCCTTGGCCTGCACCCAACCGGCCTCCTCCAGCGCCGCGATCACCCGCTCGCGCTCGTCGAGCTTGGGGTCGTTGAGGTCGACCTTGGCCGCCGTCGGACGCGCCAGCGGGCGCGGCGGCTCGTTGGCCATGGCGCTGACGTCCAACCCGGTCGACTCGACCACCTCGCAATCGATGCGCCCGTCGACGCTCATCACCGCGGCGCGCTCCAGACAGTTCTCCAGCTCGCGCACGTTCCCCGGCCAGTCATGCCGCATCAGCACCCGCAGCGCGCTGTCGCTGATGCTGAGCGTGCGGCCCTGGACGCGGGCGATCTTGTCGACCAGGAAGCGGGCCAGCTCGGGCACGTCCTCGAGCCGCTCGCGCAGCGGCGGCATGCGGATCGGCATCACGTTGAGCCGGTAGTAGAGATCCTCGCGGAACTCGCCGGCGCGGACCTCGCTCTCGAGATCGCGGTTGGTGGCGGCGATCACCCGCACATCGACCTTGAGCGTCCGGGTGCCACCGACGCGCTCGAACTCGCCCTCCTGCAGCACCCGCAGCAGCTTGGCCTGGAAGGCGGGGCTGATCTCGCCGATCTCGTCGAGGAACAGGGTGCCGCCGTCGGCCTGCTCGAAGCGCCCCTTGCGCTGGCTGGCGGCGCCGGTGAAGGCACCCTTCTCGTGACCGAACAGCTCGGACTCGAGCAGGTTGTCGGGGAGCGCGGCGCAGTTGAGCCGCACGAAGGCGCCGCGCGCGCGCGGCGAGTTGTAGTGGATGGCGTTGGCGATCAGCTCCTTGCCGGTGCCCGACTCGCCCCGGATCAGCACCGTGGTGTTCCACTTGGCGACCTGGCGCACCTGCTCGAAGACCAGGCGCATGGTATCGGCGCGACCGATGACGCTGTCGAAACCGTGGGCACCGCGCACCTCGCGCCTGAGGGTGTCGCGCTCCTCGCGCAGCGCCCGCTGCTCGGCCTCGACACGGCGCGCCAGACGCACCGCCTGACCGATCAGGTTGGCGACCATCTCGAGGAAGTGGGCACGCTGTTCGAGCAGCGCGTCGCCGTCGAGCGGCTGGGCGGCGAGCACCCCCACCGCGCCGGCCTCACCGAGACGAATCGGCACCCCGATGAAGGGCAGCTCGGGATCGTAGAGACTGAGCCGATCGAGAAAGCGCGGCTCGTCGCCGACACGCGGCAGGATCCAGGGCGCGTTGCTGGCCAGGATCTGGCCGATCACGCCCTCGCCGGGACGATAGCTGACGGTCTCGAAGGGCGCCGCCGCCGAGTCGTGGAGCGCGCCGATGAGCAGCTCGCCACGCTCGTCGTCGAGCAGGCTGACCATGCCGTGACGCAACCGCCCCTGTTCATCGAGCACCGAGAGCACGGCACTCAGGGTCTGGCGCAGGTCGAGCGAGCGGCTGAGCACGCTGCTGACCTCGAACAGCACCCCGAGCTGGGATTCGAGCAGGGCGAGCCGGCGCGCATCCTCGCGCGGCGCCGACACCCCGGGAGTGGGTGAGCGCATGAGATCCTCGACCACGATCAGCGTTCCTGCGACAGGGTGTTGAGCAACAGCCGCACGCGACAACCGGCGACCGCCTCCGAATCGACCTCGATCGAACCGCCATGGGCGTTGACGATCTCCTGGGCCAGCGCCAACCCCATCCCGGCATGACCGCGACGCTGTCGCCAGCCGATGAAGAAGGGCTCGAAGACGCGATAGCGATCCTCCGGGGCGATCCCCGACCCGTTGTCCTCGATCTCCACCTCGACCCCGTCGTCGACGCGCCGGGTGCACAGACGCAGCTCGCGCTGCGCCCGCCCGGACTCGCACAGGGCATGGATGGCATTGTCGACCAGGTGCTTGAAGAGCGCGCGCAGCTGATCCTTGTGGCTGGTGAACTCGGGCAGCACCGCCGCCGGGCGCCAGTCGACCACCACGCCGTTGGCGAGCAGCCGGTCGGTCTCGAGTTCGAGCACCTGACGCAGCAGCTCGTTGACGTTGACCAGCGCCCCCGGCTCGCGCGGCTCCTCGGGGAGCGCCGAGGTCAGGGTGTCGAGCGCACGCTGACCGGAATGGCTGATCTGATCGAGCATCCCGGCGAGGGTGTCGATGTTGGCCGCGCCGCCGCGCAGCATCGAGGCGGCGGCGCTGATGACGTTGAGCGGCACCTGGATCTGGTAGATGGCCGCGGCCAGGGCCTCGCGCATGCCGTGCATGCGCTGCTGCTCGGCGAGCCGCGCGCGCAGGTTCTCGAGGTGCGAGCGCTCGATCTCGCGACGCCGGCTGGTGACCTCGTTGGCGAGCAACAGCACCCGGTGCTCGCCCCCGCTGGCACGCCCGAAATAGCTGCGCGCCGAGACGTCGGACTCCTCGACCGGGGTCGCCGAGCAGACGAACCAGCGCGGCCCGCCCCCGCCCGGGACCTCGATCCCGACCTCCAGGTTCTTGAACCCCTGCCCCGAGACCCCGGCCTCGAGCACGTCCACCCCGACCTGCTCGCGCAGCGCAGCGCGCAGCACCTCGAGCGGCTCGCGTCCGCGCAGATCGCCGAGCAGCTTCTTGTACTCCTGGTTGTCGAGGATGATCCGACCCTCGTGATCGAGCAGCACGATCAACGC
Source organism: Marichromatium sp. AB31 (assembly GCF_003718685.1). Lineage (NCBI taxonomy): Bacteria > Pseudomonadati > Pseudomonadota > Gammaproteobacteria > Chromatiales > Chromatiaceae > Marichromatium > Marichromatium sp. AB31. The sequence continues at coordinate 62,693 of NZ_RHFI01000001.1, forward strand.
CGGTGCGGCATCGAGCACGGTCTCGACCCGCGCCTTCTGCTGACGCACCGCGGCCTCCAGCTCGTGGACCTTGGTGACGTCGCGGTGCATGCCGAGGAAGTAGCGCAGCGCACCGCTGCGATCGAGCACCGGGGCGATGGTCAGCTCGGCGAGATAGTCCTCGCCCCCCTTGGTGCGGTTGACCAGGGTCCCGGTCCACGGCTGGCGCTGCTCGAGGGTACGCCACAGATGGCGATAGATGCTCTCCGGCGTGGCCCGGTTGGAGAGGATCGACTCGTTGCGTCCCAGCACCTCGGTGCGGTCATAGCCGGTGAGGGTCTCGAAGGCGCGGTTGGCATAGAGGATGGTCGCACGCGCGTCGGTGATCGAGATCGCCAGCGACGACTGTTCCACCGCCTCGAAGAACAGCCGGGGCGGCAGGGGATCCTTGGGGTTGCCGCCCATCAGGGTGAGCGCCTCCACCACCTCTGGCGGGGTGCCCTCGGGCGGCGCGGCGAGAAAGGCGCCGAGGGCATTGATCACGGCCTCCTGGGTGGCCTCGGGGGCTTGCTGGGGCGACACGGGCATCTCCTCGGGACTGTGGGTCTGGGCGTTCTTTAAGCAATCTGCGTACCGCTTTCAATCGTTCGGCGACCACCGGCATCGATCCCAGAGCTTGTCGGCTTTGCGACAAGGCGATCGGCATCCATGCCACAGCCTGTTGGCACCACGACAGACCCTCTCCCGCCCGAAGCCGGTGCAAACCCACGATTGACGCCCCATTCGGGGTCAATCCCGATTTTGGGCACACCGCTTGCTTACTGGCGTGTCAGACGAATGCCGCTATCGTGAGGACCGCCATCCATGGGCGAGTATCTGCTGCTGATCCTCGGCACCGCGCTGGTCAACAACGTGGTGCTGGTGAAATTCCTCGGGCTCTGTCCCTTCATGGGGGTGTCGAGCAAGCTCGACTCGGCCCTGGGGATGGGCCTGGCCACCACCTTCGTGCTGACCCTCGCCGCGGTCGCCGGCTGGCTGCTCGAGCACCTGGTACTCGGCCCGCTCGGGCTCGGTTATCTGCGCATCCTCAGCTTCATCCTGGTGATCGCCGCAGTGGTCCAGTTCACCGAGCTGGCGGTGCGCCGGATCTCGCCCGCGCTCTATCAGGTGCTGGGCATCTTCCTGCCGCTGATCACCACCAACTGTGCGGTGCTCGGCGTCGCCCTGCTCAACGTGCAGCAATCCCACGACTTCTTCGAGAGCGTGCTCTACGGGCTCGGCTCGGCGCTCGGCTTCACCCTGGTGATGGTGCTCTTCGCCGGGCTGCGCGAGCGCCTGGCGGTGGCCGAGGTCCCGGCGGCCTTCGCCGGGGCGCCGATCGCCTTCATCGTCGCCGGACTGCTCTCGCTCGCCTTCATGGGCTTCGCCGGACTCGCCTGAGCCGACGCCCCGCAACCGGAGTCTCAGAGATGCTTGCCGCCATCCTCACCCTCACCGCGCTCGGACTCGCCCTCGGCTGGTTGCTCGGACTCGCCGCGCGTCACCTCAAGGTCGAGGACGACCCCATCGTCGAACAGGTCGCCGCGCTGCTGCCGGGCTCGCAATGCGGCCAGTGCGGCTATCCCGGCTGCGCCCCGGCGGCAGCGGCGATCGCCGCCGGCGAGGCGGCGGTCAGCTGCTGCCCGCCGGGCGGACGAGCGCTGGCCGAGGCGCTGGCCGAGCTGCTCGGGGTCGAGGCCGACCTCTCCGGTGTCGACGACCAGCCGCCGCAGCTCGCACACATCCACGACGAGCGCTGCGTGGGCTGCACCAAGTGCCTCAAGCGCTGCCCGACCGACGCCATCATGGGGGCCAACAACATGATCCATGCCGTCTTCCCCGAGGCCTGCACCGGCTGCGGCCTGTGCGCCGCAGTCTGCCCCACCGAGGGCATCGAGATGCGCCCCGAGCGCCCCACCCCGCAGACCTGGTACTGGCCCCGGCCGGAGGTGGCGACACGATGAATGCCCTGCGCCAACTGTTGCGCCGCCCCGCCAATCGTATCCATCCGGTGCGCGGCGGCGTCCACCCCGATGACCGCAAGGCGCTGGCCGCAAGCGCGCCGATCACCGAGCTGGCGCTGCCCGCGCGGCTCGACCTGCCGCTGCAGCAGCACATCGGCGCCAGCGCCGCGCCGCTGGTGCGCAAGGGTCAGCGGGTGGCCAAGGGCGAGCCGATCGCCCGCGCCCAGGGACCGATCTCGGCGCCGCTGCACGCGCCGACCTCGGGGCGGGTGATCGCCATCGCCGAGCGCCCGGCCCATCACCCCTCGGGACTGGCGATGCCGACGATCAGCATCGAGCCCGACGGCGAGGAGCGCTGGTACGCGGCGCTTACCCCCTGCGACGACCCGTTCGCGCTCGACCCGGGGGCCATCGCCGAGCGGGTCGCCGCCGCCGGCATCGTCGGGCTCGGCGGCGCGACCTTCCCGGCCGCGGTCAAGCTCAATCTCGGCGCCAGCCATCCATTGCACACCCTGGTGATCAACGGCGCCGAGTGCGAGCCCTATCTCACCTGCGACGACCGGCTGATGCGCGAGCACGCCGAGGCGGTGATCGACGGCGCGCGCATCATGGCCCATGCCCTCGGGGTGGGCGGCATCCTGGTGGCGATCGAGGACAACAAGCCCGAGGCGGCGGCGGCCATCGAGACGGCCGCCGCCGGGTTCGACGCGATCACCCCGATCCGGGTGCCGACCCGCTACCCGATGGGCTCCGAGCGCCATCTGGTGCAGGCGCTCATCGGTCGCGAGACCCCGGCGCGGGCACTCACCGCCCAGCTCGGCGTGGTGGTACACAACCCGGCCACCGCCTTCGCGGTACACCAGGCGCTGCGTCTGGGCCAGCCGCTGATCGCGCGGGTCATCACCCTCAGCGGCGCGGCGATCGCGCGCCCGGCCAACCTGTGGGTGCCGCTCGGCACCCCGGTGGAAACGCTGATCGCGCACTGCGGCGGACTCACCGAGGAGGACGCCCGGCTGGTGAGCGGCGGGCCGATGATGGGCCAACCGCTACCCAGCCCCCAGGTGCCGACCACCAAGGGCTGCAACGCCATCCTCGCCCTCGGCGCCGCCGAGCGCGCGCCCGGTCGGACCATGCCCTGTACCCGCTGCGGACGCTGCGTCGAGGTCTGCCCCTGCGGTCTGGTGCCGCTGGAGCTGGGCGCGCACATCCGCGCCGGCGACCTCGAGGGCGCCGCCGAGCGCGGGCTCCACGACTGTCTCGGCTGCGGCTCCTGCGCCTACACCTGCCCCTCGCAACAGCCGCTGGCGCAGTACATCGCCCACGCCAAGGGCGAGCTGGCCGCGCGCGAGCGCGCCAGGCGCAAGCAGGCCGAGACCAAGGCACTGGCCGAGCGACGCACCGCGCGACTCGAGGCGATCAAGCGCGCCAAGCGCGAGGCGATGGCCAAGCGCAAGCGCGAGGCCGCGCGCAAGCAGGCCGAGCAGCAGACCGAGACGGAGCACTGAGACCATGCACATCGCACCTCCGGCGATCGCCGGCCCCTTCGTCCACGGCGGCGCGAGCATCGCCCGCGACATGCGTCTGGTGATGCTCGCGCTGCTGCCGGCCACCCTGTTCGGGCTGTGGCAGTTCGGCTGGCCGGCGCTGCTGTTGTTCGCCGTCACCCTCGCCACCGTGGTGGTCACCGAGGCGCTCTGTCTGTGGCTCGCCGGGCGCCCGCTGCGTCCCTTCCTCGGTGACGGCTCGGCGCTGCTCACCGGCTGGCTGCTCGCGCTCAGCCTGCCGCCCTGGGCGCCCTGGTGGATCGGGGTGATCGGCGGGGTGATCGCAATCCTGATCGCCAAGCAGGTGTTCGGCGGCATCGGTCAGAACCCCTTCAACCCGGCGATGGTGGCGCGGGTGGCGCTGCTGATCGCCTTCCCGGTGGAGATGACCAGCTTCGTCGCCCCCGCACCGCTCGGCAGCGACGCCGCCCCGGGGCTGGGCGCGGCGCTGGCCATCGTCCAGGGTGGCGCGCCGATCGACGCCTACAGCGGCGCCACCACGCTCGGCGTGGTGCGCACCGCACTCGATCAGGGCGAGGCGCTGGGCGGCATCCTCGGCGCGAGCTTCGCGCCGCTCGACGCCGCGCTCGGCCTCCACGGCGGCAGCCTCGGCGAGACCTCGGCGCTGTTGCTGCTGCTCGGCGGCCTCGGGCTGATCCTCACCCGGGTGATCGGCTGGCAGATCCCGGCGGCGATGCTCGGCACCCTCGCCCTGCTCGCCACGGTGATGCACCTCCACGACCCGACCCACTACCCCGACGCCACCTATCATCTGCTCGGCGGCGCCACCATGCTCGGTGCCTTCTTCATCGCCACCGATCCCACCACCTCGCCGGTGAGCGCGCGCGGGCGACTGATCTTCGGCGCCGGCTGCGGGCTGCTGGTCTATGTCATCCGCACCTGGGCGGGCTATCCCGAGGGGGTCGCCTTCGCGGTGCTGCTGATGAACGCCTGCACCCCGGTGATCGACCACTACGTCCGACCCCGCATCCACGGCCGTGACCGCCGCGGCCGTCCGCTGGTCGGCGCCGAGAGCCCGGAGGCACGTCGATGAACACCCTCGCCGAACCCAGTTACCGCGCGCGCGTCGGCTATCAGGCCGGACTGCTCGGCGGTTTCGCCCTGCTCGCCGCGGCGTTGCTGGTGATGGGTGATATCGCCACCCGCGACACCATCGCACTGCGCGAGGCCGAGGATCTCAAGGCGACCCTGACCCAGGTGATCCCGGCCGAGCTGCACGACAACGACCTGCTCGAGGCCACCGTCCCCCTGGTCGACGACGCCGGGCGCACGGTCACCGTCTATCGCGCGCTGCGCGACGGCACGGTCAGCGCGCTGGCCTTCCCGGTGGTGGGCAAGGGCTACGCCGGCGAGATCCGGTTGATGCTCGGCGTCGATCCCGAGGGACGCATCCTCGGGGTGCGGGTGATCGCCCACAGCGAGACCCCCGGCCTCGGCGACAAGATCGAGCTGGCCAAGGACGACTGGATCCTCGACTTCGACGGTCGCGCGCTCGGCGACCCGCCAGCGGCGCGCTGGGCGGTGGCCAAGGACGGGGGTGATTTCGACCAGTTCAGCGGCGCGACCATCACCCCGCGCGCGGTGGTGCGCGCGGTGCGCGCCGGGCTCGAGCGCTTCGCCGCCGAGCGCAGCCGGCTCATCGTCGCGCCCGACCGGCTCGACACCGCAGAGGAGTGACCCCGATGTCGCAACCGCAACCCACCGACTGGCGGCGTATCGCCGCCGACGGGATCTGGAACAACAACGTGGTGCTCGGACAGGCGCTCGCGCTCTGTCCGCTGCTGGCGGTCACCGCCACCGCCACCAACGGGCTCGGGCTGGGGCTGGCCAGTACCCTGGTGATGACCCTCTCCGGGGTGCTGGTGGCGCTGGTGCGCTCGCTGGTGACCCCGGAGGTCCGCATCCCGGTGTTCATCCTGGTGATCGCGGTGCTGGTCACCCTGGTCGACCTGGCGATGAACGCCTGGCTGCACGACCTGCACAAGGTGCTCGGGCTGTTCATCCCGCTGATCGTCACCAACTGCGCCATCCTCGGGCGCGCCGAGTCCTTCGCCTCGCGCAACCCGGTGCTGCCCTCGGCCTTCGACGGGCTGATGATGGGCATCGGTTTCACCCTGGTGCTGGTCGCGCTCGGCGCGGTGCGCGAGATCATCGGCAGCGCCACCCTGTTCGCCGACGCCTCGTTGTTGCTCGGCGAATCGATGGCCTTCCTCGAACTGACCCTGATCCCCGACTACCCCGGCTTCCTGCTCGCGATCCTGCCCCCCGGCGGCTTCCTCGCCCTCGGCTTCATGCTCGCGGGCAAGCGGTTGATCGATACCCGACGTGCCCGCATCCGCGCCCGTGGCGCAACCGCGGCACCGGTCTGAGCGAGAGCGAACGATGGCAGAGAAAAACAGCATGCGAATCGGCGTCGCCTATGCCAGCAAGGAGCAACGCGCCTGGCTGAGGATCGAGGTGCCGGAGGAGACCACGGTGGGCGAGGCGATCGCGCGATCGGGGATGCTCGAACGCTTCCCCGAGATCGACCTGGAGATCAATCGGGTCGGGATCTTCGGCCGCTTCGTCACCCTCGAGCGGACACTCGCACCCGAGGAGCGGGTGGAGATCTATCGTCCGATCGACGCCGACCCCGAGACCATCGAACGACGCGACCGGGACTGAGCCGCGACCCTCATTGCATTTGCAAAGGGGACGGTGGCGGGCTATACCCCAAGCCGAGGCGGGCAAGGGTCCGTCAGCTACGGGAGCGCGGGAATGGACATCAGGAGATGGCGGATGGACGCACGACCGGGGATCACGGGGCGAGCACCATCCACACGCTGGCGCGGCACGCTCGGTCTCATCGCCCTGCTCGGTCTCGTCTGGCTGCCGGTCGCACCCGTCCTGGCCAACCCGCCGGCGGCAATCGCCTCCGCCGCCAACCCGCTGCGACCTCCCGACACCTCGAGTCCCAGGGCGACGCTGCAGAGCCTGCTGACCAACCTCGAGCGCGTCCACGCCATCGCCCTCGATCCGGCACGGCCACGACACGACACCCTGGTGCCGCTGCAACGGGCGGCGCGTACCCTCAACCTCAGCGAGATCCCCGAGCGCCTTGCCGCCAACATCGGCATCGAGCGCGCGCTGCTGCTCAAGGAGATCATCGACCGGGTCGGACTGCCGGCGCTCGCCGAGGTCCCGGACGCGCGCTCGGTCGAGCGGCACGACCTCACCCGCTGGCGCATCCCCAACACCGAGATCATTATCGCCCGGGTCGAGAGCGGGCCTCGCGCGGGCGAGTTCCTGTTCACCCCGGGGACGCTCGACCGTCTCGAGGACGACTATGACCGGGTGGCCGCGCTGCCCTACCTGCCCGAGGCCACCCCTGGACTCTACGACGCCTACATCTCCACCCCGGGGCGCGGACTCAGCCTCGACTGGGGGCGGACGCTGCCGGACTGGCTGACCCGGCAATGGCTCGGTCAGACCCTGTGGCAGTGGCTCGCCACCGGCGTCGCGCTTGGTCTCGGCGCGCTGCTCGCCAGCGCGCTGCTGCGCGCCGGTCGGCGCGCCGACCAGCGGCGCACGGACACCTCCAGGCGGGGTGGCACCATCCTCGCGCTCGGCGCGGTGGCGCTCCTGCTGCAGGGGCTCGAATACCTGATCGACGTCCAGATCAACCTCACCGGCGCGGTGGTGATCACCGTCAAACAGGGCTTCGTGCTGGTGCTCTACACCGTGCTCGCCTGGCTGGTGGCGTTGCTGCTCAACCAGAGCGCCGAGGCGATCATCCGCTCGCGCCGGCTGCGCCCGCGCGGCATCGACAGCCAACTGCTGCGGCTCGGCTTCCGCCTGCTGAGCATCATCGCCATCGCCGCACTGGTGATCGACGGCGCCCAACGCATCGGCCTGCCCGCCTATTCGGTGATCACCGGGCTCGGGGTCGGCGGCCTGGCGGTGGCGCTCGCCGCGCGCGAGACCCTCGCCAACCTGTTCGGCTCGCTGGCGATCATGTTCGACCGCCCCTTCCGCATCGGCGACTGGATCAAGATGGGGAACTACGAGGGCACGGTCGAGGACATCGGCTTTCGCAGCACCCGCATCCGCACCTTCTACGACTCGGTGCTGGCGGTGCCCAACGCCTACACCATGAATGCCACCATCGACAACATGGGCAAGCGCGACCACCGCCGCGTCTACACCACCATCGATCTGCGCTACGACACCCCGCCGGAGCGTGTCGAGGCCTTTCTCGAGGGTATCAAGGGGGTCATCCGCGCCAACCCAGCGACCCGCAAGGACGGTTTCCACGTGGTGGTGAGCGACCTCGGCGCACACGGCATCACGGTCATGCTCTATTTCTTCCTCACCGTGCCCGACTGGGCGACCGAGCTGGTCGAGCGCCAGCGCGTGTTGCTGGAGGTGGTGCGTCTGGCCGAGCAGCTCGGCGTCGCGTTCGCCTTCCCCACCCAGACGCTGGAGATCGACGCCACGCCCGAGCAGCCGCGCGCGCCGGCGACCCCACTGCCCGCCGAGCAGCTCGTCGAGATCGCCCGCGACTTCGGTCCCGGCGGACGGCAGGGCCGCCCGCGCGGGCTCGGGCTCCACACGCCCCCGCACGAGGAGACCTGACCCGCGGCGACCGCCGCCGCAAATTCGCAACATCCCTGTGCGAAGATGGAACGTTGGCATGTCGGCGCCGGTGGCGTCGACACGACTTCCCCAAGCATGAGGATCGATTCGATGACCGACAGCCTGACCCTGGTGCAGAAACAGCGCGCCCACCTGCAAGATGCCGTCGATGGGCTGGGACGGCTCGCGCTCACGGCACTGCGCCACTCGGTCGACTGTCTCGAGCAGCACGATCCGGCGCGCGCCGCGCAAATCATCGCCGACGACGCCGAGATCAACCAGCAGCGCCGCCTGCTCGAACAGGAATGCCTGGTGACCCTGGCCGCCTACAAGCCCGCCGGCGTCGATCTGCGCGCCGTCGGTGCGTGCATGGAGCTGGCCGGTGAACTCGAGCGCATCGGCGACTATGCTGCCGACGTCGCCCGTCTCCTCGTCAAGCGCGGCGCGACGCCCTTCCCCGCCGAGCCGGTGGCGGCGATCGGCGAGCTGGCGGGCACCGCGATCGCGATGCTCGAGGCCACCCTCGAGGTGTTCGCCGCCAACGGCGACGAGGCGCGCGCGCGCGCGGCGGTGGCCGCCGAGGAGCAGGTCGACCGCGACGAGCACGCCTTCATCGAGCAGGTGTTGGAGCGGATGCGCGAGGACCCCGAGTTCGCCGTCACCGGGACCCAGTTGCTGTGGATCGCCCACAACTACGAGCGGGTCGCCGACCGCGCGACCAATGTCGCCGAGCGCGCGATCTATGTCGCCTCGGGCAAGACCCCCGACCTGGATTGAGTGTGCGCGCGCCGGCGACTAGCGCGCCGGCAGCGTCAGCCCATCCTTGCCGGCGCGCTGCAGCTGGGCGCGCACCCGCTCGGCATCGGCCTTGTTGGCGTAGGGACCGAGACGCACCCGGTGATAGACCGCGCCGCTGTCGAGGGTGACGCGCTCGATCCGGCTGGAGAGGCCGAGCAGAGCGAGTTCGGCGCGCAGCGTCTCGGCATCGGCATTGCGCTTGAACGAGCCGGCCTGGACGACATAGCCGCCAGTGGCGGCGGGACGCTCGAGGCTGGCCGATGGCGGCGGGGTCTGCGGCTGGGGCGGCGGCTCTGGCTGGGGACGAGGGGCCGGCGGCGGAGGTGGCGGGGCGTCGGTCTCGATCTCGACCTCGGCGTCGCGCAACAGCGTGGGGAACTGGAAGTCGGGCTGCACCGGCACCGGACGCGAGGCCGGCGCCGCGCGCTCGCCGGTCTCCGCGCCCACCTCGGGCTCGGGCATCCAGTACAGGCTGGCGCCGAAGGCACCGAGCAGGGCCCCGAACAGGAACCACCAGACGCAGGAGCGCGACTGCTGGCGCTTCGGGCTGGGGCGGGTCGCGCCACTGCGTCGGTAGTCCCTGGTCATCTCACATGTTCTCCGGCGCGCTCACCCCGAGCAGCCCCAGGCCATTGCGCAGCACCTGACGCACGGCGAGGATCAGCTTGATCCGGGCATCGCGCAGCGCAGCGTCATCGACCAGGAACTGGTGGGCGTTGTAATAGGTGTGCAGCTCGTTGGCGAGATCGCGCAGATAGTGGGTGAGCTGATGCGGTTCGGCCTTGAGCGCAGCGCCCTCGACCACCTCCGGATAGCGCGCGATGGAGCGCAGCAGCGCCTGCTCCTGGGGCTCGACCAGGCGATCGAGATGGCTGGTGCCGGCGCTCGGCTCGATGACGATGCCTCGCTCGGCGGCCTGGCGCAGCACGCTGCAGACGCGGGCGTGGGCGTACTGGACGTAGTAGACCGGGTTGTCCGAGGACTCGGACTTGGCCAGGTCGAGATCGAAGTCGAGATGCTGCTCGCAGCGACGCATGACGTAGAAAAAGCGCGCCGCGTCGCGCCCGACCTCCTCGCGCAGCTGACGCAGGGTGACGAACTCGCCCGAGCGCGTCGACATCTGCGCCTTCTCGCCGCCGCGATAGAGGATGGCGAACTGCACCAGCAGCACCTCGAGACGGCTGGCATCGTCGCCGAGCGCCTCGAGCGCGGCCTTCACCCGCGGCACATAGCCGTGGTGGTCGGCGCCCCAGATGTCGATCACCCGCTCGAAGCCGCGCTCGAGCTTGTCCATGTGATAGGCGATGTCGGAGGCGAAGTAGGTGGTCTGGCCGTTGTCGCGCACCACCACCCGGTCCTTCTCGTCGCCGAAGTCGGTGGAGCGGAACCAGAGCGCGCCGTTCTGCTCGTAGACGTGCCCGGACGCGCGCAGCCGCTCGATGGCCTTGTTGACCGCACCGCTCTCGGTGAGCGTGCGCTCGGAGTACCACTCCTGATAGTCGACGCCGAAGCCGGCGAGATCGTCGCGGATGTCGTCGAGGATGGTGTTGAGCCCGAGCTCGAAGACGAAGCGATAGCGGTTGTCGCCGAGCAGACGCTTGGCGGCCGCGATCAGGTCGTCGATGTGCGCCTCCTTGTCACCGCCGCCGGCACCGTCGTCATCCGCCGCCACCCCGGCGAAGACCGCATCGGCGGCCACCCGGTAGGCGTCGCCGTGCTCGCGGTGCAGGGTCGCGGCGATGTCCCAGACGTAATCGCCCTTGTAGCCGTTGCTCGGGAAGGTCAGCTCCTCGCCGCAGAGCTCGAGATAGCGCAGCCACACCGAGGTGCCGAGGATGTCCATCTGGCGACCGGCGTCGTTGACGTAGTACTCGCGGTGGACGTCGAAGCCGACCGCGGCGAGCAGATCGGCGACCACGCTGCCGTAGGCCGCGCCGCGACCGTGACCGACGTGCAGCGGTCCGGTGGGATTGGCCGAGACGAACTCGACCTGCACCCGACGTCCGGCGCCGACCTGGCTGCGCCCGTAGTCGGGCCCGGCGGTCATGATCTGCGGCACCAGGGCGTGGTAGGCGGCCTCGGTGAGGAAGAAGTTGATGAAGCCGGGACCGGCGATCTCGACCCGCGCCACGGCGGCGGAGGCGGGCAGCGCCTCGACCAGTCGCTGCGCCAGGTCGCGCGGCTTGGTGCGCGCCTGCTTGGCCAGCACCATGGCGATGTTGGTGGCGAAGTCGCCGTGGGCCGGATCCCTGGTGCGATCGAGCTGGGGCTCGGGCAGCGCCTCGAGCGCGAGGGTGCCGTCTGCGACGAGACGCCCGAGGGCGTCGCGGATGAGTTCGATGATGTCTTGCTTCATGCAGGCCTACGACCAGGCCGCGCCGCGCCGACGCAGGATCCGCACGACCCCTGGGACGGGGCCGGGACCGGCAATCGGCGGCGCAAGCCGCAATGGAGATGGAAAGTGCTCGGGCGCCGGATCGATCGGGCGGCAGCCCTGATCCCGTCTAAGCATACCCGAATCCGTCGCCACGAGGGAGACGCGACGCCGGGCGGCAGCGGCGCGAGCGGGGAATCCGCGCCTGCCCCCAAGGTACGGCGGACATGCCGGTCGAGCGGCGCTCGACGGTCATCTCCGGCGCAGCGACCTACACGCTTCGGTTTATAATGCTTCGCTCCATCGACAATCCAGCAACGCCCATGCCCATGTACCAGACCGACGACCTGCGCATCCGCGAAATCAAAGAAGTCCGCTCACCGAAGGCGTTGCACGAGGAGTTTCCGCTCTCCGAGGCCGCCTCGGCGACCGTCTATGGCACCCGTCACGCGATCCAGCGCATCCTCCACGGCGAGGACGATCGTCTGCTGGTGATCATCGGTCCCTGCTCGGTGCACGACCCCGACGCCGCAATCGAGTACGCCCGCAAGCTCAAGCCGCTGCGCGAGCGCTTCGCCGAGCAGTTGCAGGTGGTGATGCGGGTCTATTTCGAGAAGCCGCGCACCACCGTCGGCTGGAAGGGGCTGATCAACGACCCCGGACTCGACGGCAGCTTCGAGATCAACCAGGGGCTGGGCATCGCCCGCAAGCTGCTGCTCGATCTCAACGACATGGGCATGCCCGCCGGCACCGAGTTCCTCGACCTGATCAGCCCCCAGTACATCGCCGATCTGATCAGCTGGGGCGCGATCGGCGCGCGCACCACCGAGAGCCAGGGCCATCGCGAGCTGACCTCCGGGCTATCCTGCCCGGTCGGCTTCAAGAACGCCACCAACGGTGACGTCAAGGTGGCGATCGACGCCATCCACGCCGCCGCCCGTCCCCATGTGTTCATGTCGGTGACCAAGGAGGGACGCTCGGCGATCTTCAGCACCACCGGCAACGTCGACACCCATGTCATCCTGCGCGGCGGCCAGCGTCCGAACTACGACACCGAGAGCGTGCACATCGCCGCCGACCAGATCGTCGAGTCCGGGCTGACGCCGAAGGTCATGATCGACTGCAGCCACGCCAACAGCCGCAAGAAGCCGGAGAAGCAGGTGCGCGTCTGTCAGGACGTGGCCGGACAGGTGGCGCGCGGCGAGCAGTGCATCATCGGCGCGATGATCGAGGGCAACCTGGTCGCCGGGCGGCAGAACCTCGGTGACGGCAAGGGGTTGGTCCACGGCCAGAGCATCACCGACGCCTGTGTCGGCTGGGACGACACCGAGCCCATGCTCCAGGCACTGGCCGACGCCGTGGAGCAGCGCCGCGCCGCCCGCGCCCGCGGGCGCGACTGAGACCGCCGGCCTCTCACGCGCGCCGGGGATCCCGACTAAGCTCGGACATGGCGGGGCACTGAGCCCCGCCATGTGATTCCAGCGGAGGGAGGATCAAGCATGAAAGGCGCCATCGCGCTGCTCTGCGCGGTCGCGGCCCTCGACGCCCAGGCCGAGCTGTATCGTTGCGTCGACGCCGCCGGTCATACCAGTTACCAGCAAACGCCCTGTGACGCCGCAAGTTCGGGGGGCAGCATCGAGCTCGACACCCGCAGCCCCGACGGCAACGCCCGCGCCGCCAACGACCCGAGGATGTCGGTCGGCAGCCAGCTCGAACGGCTCGCCCCACCCCCGACCGAGCGCACTTCCACCGACGCGCCGCGCAAGACATCAACCCCCACGGCAGTGGATCGGGCCAAATGCGCCCGTCACCGTGCCCAGGTCGCGCGCTGGGAACAGGCCGCCCGCGCCACCTACCGCGACCGCAGCGAACAGCGCTACCGCGAGCAGATGCTCGAACACCACCGCGCCCAGGTCGAGCGGTATTGCGGCCCCTGAGGACGGGCTGCCAGCCGCCAGCCGCCAGCCGCCAGCCGCCAGCCGCCAGCCGCCGGGAGATATTGAACCGCAAAGTCCCAAAGGACGCGAAGAGAGCGACCAGCCTTCAGCAAACAGTCTCCGGTGTCGGCGTACGGTCAACCGCGACGCGACGAGACAACCCAGCCCCCTCACTGGAGGCTGGCAACTGGCGACTGAAGGCTGGGCGCTGATCGCTCCCCCCGCGATGGGCACGCTGCGCTTTGCCCATCCTACGATGATGGCGCCTGGTGTTCGTGGCGAGGGTGAGGAAAAACGCCCGCTGGCGGCTGACGGCTGGTAGCTGACGGCTGGTAGCTGACGGCTGGCGGCTGGCGGCTGACGGCTGATCGCTGAACCTCAGAGCCGCCCCAGATAACGCTCGCCGCCAAGACGCGAGGACTGGTCGATGATCCAGTCGGCGCGGCGGCGCAACCGCTCCGAGGGGCGGTCGAGACGGTAGTGACCGGGGGCCGGCAGCACGCCGATGAGCAGCGCCGATTCCTCCAGCGTCAACGTGCGCGCCGGGTGGCCGAAGTAGCGCACGCTGGCCGCCCCGGCGCCATAGGTGCTGGGGCTGAACTGGATGATGTTGAGATAGACCTCGAGGATGCGCTCCTTCGACCACAGCACCTCGAGCAACAAGGTGAACCAGGCCTCGATCGCCTTGCGCCCCCAGCCCTGCCCCGGCCACAGGAAGAGGTTCTTGGCCGTCTGCTGGGTGATGGTGCTGGCGCCGCGCAACGCGCCGCCCTGGCGATGGGCGGCGAGGGCGTGACGGATCTCGATCAGGTCGAAGCCGAGATGGGTCGGAAAGCGCTGATCCTCACCACTGATCGCCGCCAGTCGCAGCGGCGGCGGGAGCTCGCTCCAGGGCACCCAGCAATGATGGTAATAGGGCGGTGACTGATCGAGTCGCCACAGGTTGTAGGCGTGCTGGAGCATGAACGCCGAGGCCGGCGGATCGACCCAGCGCAGCGCCCCGACGAGCAGCGCCGAGCCGAGCACGCCGGTGACGGCCAGCACCAGTAACCCGCGACCGCAGCGGCGCAGCCAGCAGCGCGCGCGCCCGGGCATGCTCCGGAGCCGCGACGGCGACGACCCGGGCGCCTCGGCCGCGGCGCTCGCCATGCCCGGCCCGGGGGCATCGACCGCGCCGGCCTCCCGCCGCTCCTGCTCGCTCATCGTCGCGGTGTCGCACCCATGCGCGTGCTCAGCCCGCCAGCCCCCGGGTCTGCAGCGCGCGGATCTGGTCGCGCACCGCCGCCGCCTGCTCGAACTCCAGGTCCTTGGCGTGCTGGTACATGGTCTTCTCCAGCGCCTTGATCCGCTTGGCCAGCTGCTGCGGGGTGAGCGCGGCGTACTCGGCCACCTCGTCGGCCACCGCGGCATAGTCACGCGCCGGCAGCGGCGCGCCCGGAGTGGCCGCCTCCATGATGTCGGCCACCGCCTTGCGGATGGTCTGCGGGGTGATGCCGTTGGCGGCATTGGCGGCGAGCTGCTTGGCGCGGCGGCGCTCGGTCTCGTCGATCGCCCGGCGCATCGAGGCGGTGACGCTGTCGGCGTAGAGGATCGCCTTGCCGTTGGCATTGCGCGCGGCGCGACCGATGGTCTGGATCAGCGAATCGGTCGAGCGCAGGAACCCCTCCTTGTCGGCGTCGAGGACGGCGACCAGCGAGACCTCGGGCATGTCCAGCCCCTCGCGCAGCAGGTTGATGCCGACCAGCACGTCGAAGGCGCCGAGCCGCAGATCGCGGATGATCTCGACGCGCTCGACGGTATCGATGTCGGAGTGCAGATAGCGCACCCGCACCTCGTGCTCGGTGAGGTAATCGGTGAGGTCCTCGGCCATGCGCTTGGTGAGGGTGGTCACCAGCACGCGTTCGTCGACCGCGACCCGGGCGTGGATCTCGGAGAGCAGGTCGTCGACCTGGGTCAGCGCCGGGCGCACCTCGAGCTCGGGGTCGACCAGCCCGGTGGGACGCACCACCTGCTCGACGACCACGCCCGAGTGCTCCAGCTCGAAGGCGCGCGGGGTGGCCGAGACATAGATGGTCTGCGGCTGGCGCGCGCGAAACTCCTCGAAGCGCAGCGGCCGGTTGTCGAGCGCCGAGGGCAGGCGGAAGCCGTAGTCGACCAGGTTCTCCTTGCGCGAGCGATCACCCCGGTACATGCCGCCGAGCTGGGGCACGGTGACATGGCTCTCGTCGATCACCACCAGGGCGTCGTGCGGCAGGTAGTCGTAGAGGGTCGGCGGCGGCTCGCCGGGGGCGCGCCCGGAGAGATAGCGACTGTAGTTCTCGATGCCCTGGCAGTAGCCGACCTCGACCATCATCTCCAGGTCGAACTGGGTGCGCTGTTCGAGCCGCTGCGCCTCGACCAGCTTGCCCTGCTCGCGCAGCACCGCGAGGCGCTCGCGCAGCTCCGGCTTGATCTGCTCGACGGCCTGGAGGATGGTCTCGCGCGGCGTGGCGTAGTGGGTCTTGGGGTAGACGGTGTAGCGCGCCACCTGCTGGCGCACCGCGCCGGTGAGCGGGTCGAACAGCGACAGCGACTCGATCTCGTCGTCGAACAGCTCCACCCGCACCGCCTCGTCGTCGGACTCGGCCGGATAGATATCGATCACGTCGCCGCGCACCCGGTAGCAGCCGCGCTGCAGCTCGACCTCGTTGCGCTGGTACTGCAGGTCGGCGAGACGACGCAGGATGGCGCGCTGATCGACCAGATCGCCGCGCTTGAGCAGCAGCACCATCTTCAGATAGGCGCTCGGGTCACCGAGCCCGTAGATCGACGAGACGGTGGCGACGATCACCACATCGCGCCGCTCCAGCAGCGCCTTGGTCGCCGACAGCCGCATCTGCTCGACGTGCTCGTTGATCGCCGCGTCCTTCTCGATATAGGTATCCGTGGCCGGGACATAGGCCTCGGGCTGGTAGTAGTCGTAGTAGGAGACGAAGTACTCGACGGCGTTGTGCGGGAAGAACTCGCGCATCTCGCCGTAGAGCTGGGCGGCGAGGGTCTTGTTCGGCGCCAGTACCAGGGTCGGGCGCTGCACCCGGTCGATGACGTTGGCGATGGTGAAGGTCTTGCCCGAACCGGTCACCCCGAGCAGGGTCTGCCCGGCCTCGCCGTCCTCGAGGCCGGCGACCAGGCGTTCGATGGCTGCTGGCTGATCGCCCGCGGGTGCGAACCGGGCTTCGAGCTGGAAAGGTCTGGCGGACATGCAAGGGGCCTCGTCTGCTGATGGCGACGGCACCCCGCAGCGACCGCGATCCACGGCCATCGCGCGAGATGCCGGGCGTCCGGCGTTTCGCTATTATTGGCAGTTGCAACAATCAAATCCAGCCACCCCAGGACCCCAGAGATCATCGCTGATGAGCACCAAACTCGCCGCCCGCGTCCAGGCCGTCAAGCCGTCTGCCACACTCGCCATCACCGCCCGCGCCAATGCGCTGCGCGCCGAGGGCAAGGACGTGATCGGACTCGGTGCCGGTGAACCCGACTTCGACACCCCCGAACACATCAAGGCCGCCGCCATCGCCGCGATCGAGAACGGCTTCACCAAGTACACCGCCGTCGACGGCACCGCCGGGCTCAAGCAGGCGATCATCGACAAGTTCAAGCGCGACAACGGGTTCGACTTCACCGCCGAGCAGATCCTGGTCTCCTGCGGCGGTAAGCAGAGCTTCTTCAACCTCGCCCAAGCGCTGCTCGATCCGGGCGACGAGGTGGTGATCCCCGCCCCCTACTGGGTCTCCTACCCCGACATGTCGCTGCTCGCCGGTGCCGCCCCGGTGTTCATCCACGCCGCCGCCGACCAGTCGTTCAAGATCACCCCGGCGCAGCTGCGCGCGGCGATGACCGAGCAGACCCGGCTGGTGGTCATCAACAGCCCCTCCAACCCCACCGGCATGGCCTACAGCCGCGACGAGCTCGAGGCCCTCGGCGAGGTGCTGCGTGACTTCCCGCGCGCGGTGATCGCCAGCGACGACATGTACGAGCACATCCGCTGGAGCGATGCGCCCTTCGTCAACATCCTCAACGCCTGCCCCGACCTCGCCCCGCGCACCCTGGTGCTCAACGGCGTCTCCAAGGCCTACTCGATGACCGGCTGGCGCATCGGCTACGCCGCCGGTCCGGTCGACATCATCAAGGCGATGAAGAAGGTGCAGTCGCAGAGCACCTCCAACCCGGCCTCGATCTCGCAGGCCGCCGCCCAGGCCGCGCTCGAAGGCCCGCAGGCGTGCATCGGCGAGATGCTCGTCGCCTTCAAGGCGCGTCACGACCTGGTCGTCGAGCGGCTCAACGCGATCGAGGGCATCGAGTGCCTGTCCACCGACGGCACCTTCTATGTCTTCCCCAAGGTGCAGGGGCTGATCGATCGCATGCCCAACATCAACACCGACCTCGAGCTGGCCGAGTTCCTGATCGAGACCGCCGGCGTCGCCCTGGTGCCCGGCACCGCCTTCGGCCTGCCCGGCTACGTCCGACTGTCGATCGCCACCAGCCGCGAGAACCTGGAACAGGCGCTCGAGCGTATCGCCAACGCCTGCGCCGGCTGAGACCCGCCCCGGCGTCCCGTCCGCCGGGGCGCCGAGTCATCGGTCAGAGGCAAGCGAAAACGGCATGCGATCGAACACAGCAATCGAATCCATGCTTGACGCATCAGCGCATCCCCACTAACATTATCGGCTCAAGACATTCCCTGGTAGCTCAGTCGGTAGAGCGGGTGACTGTTAATCACTAGGTCGGCGGTTCGAGCCCGTCCCAGGGAGCCAAATACGAAAAAGGGCTGATCCTCACGGATCAGCCCTTTTTTCTTGTCTGTCCGTCGGTTTCGCCCCGCTCAGAGCAACAGCAGGGCCGTCGACATCCCCACCAGATAGGCCGGCCAGTAGCCGATGCGGGCGAGACGATCGAGCCGCTCGGCCTCGCGCTCGCGCTTCTGGTGCTGCCAGATCCGCAACTGCACGTTGACCAGGATCACCGCCCCGGTGATCACGAAGGTGCCGGCGATGAAGGCATCGACCGCGGTGAGATAGCCCAGCCTCGGCAGGTCGTTGCCCAGGGTGAAGTTGAAGGCGATCAGCAACAGCAGCACGGTGATGCCGATGTCGATACGCTTCATGTAGTCCTTGAGGCGGAAGGTGCTCCACGAGACCACCAGGATGATCAGCATCGGCACGAAGATGCGCACCACGTAATAGAGCAGGTGACGGTTGGCCTGGAAGCCGAGCGAGAAGCGCGAGTAACCGAGTCCGTCGGCACCGGTGACGGTGTCGACCACCGCCGCCGAATCGAACACCTGCCATTCCTCCTCGCCGAGCTGGTCGCCGACCCCGATATGCTCGGGCAGAAGCTCGAAGACGAACAGCGAGTCGGGGAGCAAGGACTCCGCCCGGATGTAGAACGACTGGCTGTCGAAGGGGAAGTCGCGGAAATCGAAGTCCGGGGCCTGGAACACCGCCGTTGCGCGCTCGATATAGTGCACCTCGCCATCGGGGTAGAGGCGTATCCCCTGGCGGCTCAGGTCGTGCCGCCCCTGCTGATTGGCCAGGAACATCCCCGGCCACACCACCCCCTGCGCCTGTAACCTCTCCATCGTCTTGGCAAAGGTCAGCATGCGAAACGGCGGCGCCCCGGGCGTCGGCTCATAGGCCAGCGCCGGCTCGCGATAACGTACCCGCAGGGTATAGACGGCGGAGAAGTTCTCGGCCTTCTGGTCGATCCCGACGATCTGGTCCAGCGTCACCCCGATCCGCACCACGGTCGGCCCGTCGGCCCCCTCCCCGGCCACGACCCAACCCGACAGCAACAGCAGACACAGCAGCAGCAACAGGCGATGCATCGGCACGACCTCGGGCGACGGGAGTCAACCTGGAGGATAGCGGCTCGCCGGGATCGTACACAAGACGAGCCGCCAAGGGATTGGACCGCAAAGACGCGAAGGACGCCAAGCAAAAACAGTTGATTGGGTTGCAGCGACCAGTACGGCTGAATGCAATGCCCACTGGAGGCCGGCGATTGGAAGCCGATCGTCTTCTTTGCGCGCTTGGCGTCTTTGCGGTTCGATTCGGCTGGTCGCTAACGGCCGGCGCCCGGGATCAGTCCCCGAGGTCGCCCCACAGCCCCTGGATCAGCGCGATGGCGGCCAGGGGAGCGGTCTCGGTGCGGAGGATGCGGGGACCGAGACGCACGCCGGTGAAGCCCTGAGCGCGGGCCTGATTGATCTCGCGCTCGCTCAGACCGCCTTCGGGACCGATCAACAGGGTGACGCCGGTCTCGGGCGGGGTGAGTGCGGTGAGCGCGCGCTCGGCGCGAGGATCGAGGATGAGACCGCCGGGCCAGCCGGCGGGGAGCCAGTCGGGCAGCGCCTGCAGGTCGTCGAGCCGGGGCAGGCGGCGACGACCGCTCTGCTCGCAGGCGCTGACGATCACCCCGCGCCAGTGGTCGAGACGACGCGCCAGCCGCGCCCCGTCGAGCCGCACCACGCTGCGCTCGGTACGCAGCGGGGTGATGCGGGTGACGCCAAGCTCCACGGCCTTCTGCAACGCGAAGTCCATGCGCTCGCCCTTGGAGACGCCGAGGGCGAGATGGATCTCGAGCCGGGGCGCGGGCTCGACGGGACCAGGCGCGCCGAGGCGCACCTGCACGCCCTCGCGCCCGCTGTGGGTGATGGTGGCCGGGAAGTCGTGACCGCTGCCGTCGAAGAGCACCACCTCGGCCCCGGGGCCGAGGCGCAGCACCTGCGCCAGATGACGCGCGGGACCGCTGGGCAGGGCGCAGTCGGCGCCGTCGGTCAGCGGCTGGTCGACATGGACGCGAGGGATGCGCACGGCTCAGCCCCCGTGATCACGCCCACCGGCCAGACGCCAGCCGGCGAAGGCCAGGGCCAGCCAGCCGCCGAGCAGCAGCATACCGCCGATCGGGGTGACCATGCCCAGCCCCCGCACCCCGCTGAGCACCAGCGCGAACAGGCTGCCGCTGAACAGGGCGATGCCGGCGAGAAACAGCCAGGCGGCGAGAGCGACGCCAGCGGCGCGCGGGCGCGCCACCAGCAAGGCGCCACAGACCAGGATCGCCAAGGCGTGGGTGGCGAGATAGTCGGCGGCGGTGTGCCAGTTGGCCAGCATGCGCGGCTCGACCCGGCCATCGAGTCCGTGCGCGCCGAAGGCGCCGAGCGCCACGCTCGTCAGCCCGCAGAGCGCGCCGACGACCAGCCAGGGTCGTGCCGGATGCATCATCGATCCCCCTCGTTATCCACCGATCTCAGTCGCGCGGCTTGCGATTCGGGCGCGGCCGCCACTCCTTCTCGCCGGGCGCGCCACGACGCACCGGCGTGCGCTCGCCGCGCTGCCGCCCGGGCACGAACTTGCCGGGACGCGGCTTGCCCGGACGCCCCTCGCGCACCGGTGCGGCGGTGCCGCCACGGCGCGGCTCGCCCTCGCTCTGATCGAGCGCCGAGATGCGCAGCGCCTGACCACGGACATAGACCCGCTTGAGGTGCTGGAAGACCTCGCGCGGCATGCCCTTGGGCAGGTCGACCACCGAGTGATCGTCCTGGATGTCGATGCGGCCGATGAAGCGGCCCTCCAGCCCGGCCTCGTTGGCGATGGCGCCGACGATCTCGCGCGGGGTGGCGCCATGCTGATGACCGACCTCGATGCGGTAGTGCTCGAGATCGCCCTGCGGCGGCCGGCCGGCGTCGTGGTCGCGCTCGCGACGCGGGCGACGCTCGCCGCGATCACCGCGCTCGGGACGAGCGCCCCGCTCGAGACGCGGACCGCGGTCATGACGCTCGCGCGACGGGCGCGGCCGCGGCAGCTCCTCCTGGATCTCCAGCGGACGCTCGCGCTGGTTGAGATAGGCGAGCGCCGCGGCGAGGTCGTGCATCTCGACCTCCAGCTCGGTGTTGAGCCGCGACAGCAGGCGATAGAAGAAATCGAGGTCCTGGCCGAGCGCCTCCTTGATCTCGGCGGTGAAGCGATCGATACGCGACTCGCTGAGATCGGCCGCCGAGGGCGGCTCCATCGCCGGCACGCTGCGGCGGATGGTGCGCTCGATGGCGCGCAGCAGCCCGCGCTCGCGCGGCTCGACCAGCAGCAGCGCGCGACCGGCGCGACCGGCACGGCCGGTGCGGCCGATACGGTGGACATAGGCCGAGGGGTCGGTGGGGATGTCGAAGTTGACGACATGGCTGATGCGCTCGACATCGAGTCCGCGCGCGGCCACGTCGGTGGCGACCAGGATATCGAGCTGGCGCTGCTTGAGCCGCTCGATGGTGCGCTCGCGCATCTCCTGGTTCATGTCGCCGTTGAGCGCCTCGGCGGCGAACCCATGGGCCTTGAGCTTGTCTGCCAGTTCGGTGGTGCCGTGCTTGGTGCGCACGAAGACCACCATGCCGTCGAACTCCTCGATCTCGAGGATGCGGGTGAGCACGTCGAGCTTGTGGAAGCGGGTGACCACGCAGTGGTGCTGATCGATGGTGTCGACCGTCTCCGAGTCGGCCGCCACCTGCACCAGCATGGGATCGCGCAGCCGCTTCTCGGCAACCTGACGGATGGCGCGCGGCATGGTCGCCGAGAACAGCGCCACCTGCCGCTCCTCCGGCGCCTGCTCGAAGATCCAGTCGATGTCCTCGGCGAAGCCCATGTTGAGCATCTCGTCGGCCTCGTCGAGCACCAGGGCGCGGATCCCGGCGAGCGACATGGTGCCGCGACGGATGTGGTCCATCACCCGACCCGGGGTGCCGACGATCACCTGCGGCTTGCGCTTGAGCTGGCTGATCTGCAGCCCGTAGCTCTGACCGCCATAGATCGGCAGCACCAGGAAGCCGGGCAGGTGCGCGGCGTACTCCTGGAAGGCCTCGGCGACCTGCAGCGCGAGCTCGCGGGTCGGCGCCAGCACCAGGATCTGCGGTCCCCCGGCATCGAGATCGAGACGGCTCAACAGCGGCAGGGCGAAGGCCGCGGTCTTGCCGGTGCCGGTCTGGGCCTGACCGAGCAGGTCACGCCCGGCGAGCAGGTGCGGGATACATTGGCTTTGAACCGGGGTGGGGGACTCATAGCCGAGATCACCAACGGCCTGGGTGACGGCGGGGGAGAGACCGAGATCGGCGAAACCGGTGCTCGTGTCAGGGGTATCCATGGTGGAGCCTCGAAGGGGAGAGAGAAAGGCGCGCTTGCAAAGAAGGCCGGGATGGCCTGCCGGAGATCGCGAGGAAACTGTTTATTATTGAACTATGTGCGTGCAACTGCAAGTGATTTCACCTTTTCCACACACCATCACCGCCACCGCAAGGGTTGCGATTTTGCCTTGTCGCCACTCCATGCCGCGCCTACATTGGGTTAAACCTTAATATTTCGATAAGGAATTCATCATGACCAAATCCACCAAGCAGCCGGGAAGCGCCGTCCCCAGCCGCCGTCTCAGCCGTCTCTGGCACCTCGGTCGTGCGACCACCGACCTGGCCGCCGGCGTCGGCGTCAAGGGGATGTTCGAGCTGGCGCGCAGTCGCAACAGCGGCGAGCCGGCGCGCATCCAGCTCTCGCCCGAGCACACCCGGCGCTTCACCGAGCGGCTGGCGCGGATGCGCGGTGCGGTGATGAAGATGGGCCAACTGATGTCGATGGAAGGCTCGGACATCTTCACCCCGGAGGCCGCCGAGATCATGAGTGCGCTGCGCGAGCGCGCCGAACCGATGCCGATGAGTCAGCTCAGCCAGGTGCTCGAACGCGAGTACGGGGCGGACTGGGACAAGCGCTTCAGCCGCTTCGAGTTCAAGCCGATCGCCGCCGCCTCGATCGGCCAGGTGCACCGCGCCGAGACCCGCGACGGTCGCCGTCTGGCGCTGAAGATCCAGTTCCCCGGGGTGCGCGACAGCATCGACAGCGACATCGACAACCTCGCCCTGCTTGGCCAGACCTTCGGCATGGCCCCCAAGGGCATCGACATCAAGCCCTTTCTCGAGGAGGCGCGCCGCCAGCTCCATCGCGAGGCCGACTACGACGCCGAGGCCGAGGCCCTCGAGCGCTATCGCGCGCGACTCGGCGACGACCCCGACTTCCTGGTCCCGGCGGTGCATCGCGACCTCACCACCCGCAACGTGCTGGCGATGGACTTCGTCGACGGCGTACCGGTCGACCGCCTCGCCGGCGCCGACTACCGCCGCGCCGCGCGCGATCGCGCCGCCACCGCGCTGATGCGCCTGACCCTGCGCGAGCTGTTCGAGTTCGGCCTGGTGCAGACCGACCCCAACTTCGGCAACTATCTCTACGACGCCGACAGCGGCCGTATCGCCCTGCTCGACTTCGGCGCCACCCACGGCGTCGCCCCCGAGCACGTCGCCGCCTTCCGCCGCCTGGCGCTCGCCACCATCGACAGCGATCGCGAGGGCATGCGCGAGGCCTCGGTCGCGCTCGGCTACATGGGCGCCGACGACCCGGTCGAGCACATCGGCACCATGCTCGACCTGCTGCAGCTCGCCGCCGAGCCGCTGAGCACCGATGACCACTACGACTTCGGCACCTCCGACCTGTTCGAGCGCGTCTACCGCCAGGGGCGCGAGCTGTTCCGCTCCGGCGCCTTCAGCACCGCCCCGGCGCCGGAGACGATGTTCCTGCACCGCAAGTTCATGGGCTCGTTCATGCTCTCGCGCCGACTGCGCGCGCGCGTCGATCTCGCCGCGATGGTCGAGGGCGTGATCCGGCCGCCGGCGCCCGCGGCCGCGGCGGCCTGAGCACCGCTCCGGCTCAGTCGGCGTCGCCCGGCCAGCGAGCGTGGCGCAGTACCGCCGCCACCAGCGCATCGATGTCCGGCGGCTTCTCCAGCAGCTCGGCCATACCGGCCTCGTTGGCCTGGGCGCAGGTCTCGGGCAGCAGCGCGACCGTCAGCCCCACCACCGGGATCCCGGGGAGACGCTCACGGCAGCGCCGCGCCAGCGTCAGACCATCGACCACCGGCATCCGCAGGTCGGTGAGGAGCAACTGGTAATCGTCGTCGGTATCGAGTGCGGCGAGCGCCTGCTCGCCGTCGCCGACGCCGGTCACCCGCGCCCCCTCGCCCTCGAGGATCTCCTGAAGCACGCACAGAGTGATCTCGTTGTCCTCGGCGACCAGCAGCCGCAGACCCTGCAACGGGGAAAGGGATTGGGACTCCATGAGCGTGCCCTCCTTGCCTGATCGCCGAGCATTCAGCGCGCCAGTCGCGCCAGCCGGCGCTGATAGCGACGCATCACCCGCAGATGGATCGCCGCCTGGGTCCACAGATAGAGATACCAGGGCAGCGCCGGGGCATAGTCGTGGATCGCGGCCATGGTATAGCGGCCATCGAGCAGGGTATGGAACTCGAACCGCCCGCCGGTCTCGGCGCGGGCCAGCAATCCACCGTCGATGTGATAGACCCGCCGCTGTGCCGTGCTCATCGCCGCCGCCGGACGCAGCCGCAACAGTACCACCCGGGGCAGTCGCAGCCCGACCTCCCAACCGCCGTCGGCGCACTCGCGACTGGCCACCAGCGGCCAGCAGCAGCGTCCCAGCCAGCGGAAATAGTTGCCCGCCACCCAGGCCGCGTCCTGTCCCGGCGGCAGGATGATGCGCTGGATCGAGCGTACCCGGCTCGCCTCGCGCAGTTGCGCCCGGTCCTCGAGCTGGATCGGGCGGCGCGGGTTGGGCTGCAGGTGACGACCATCGGCGGCGAGCGACTGCGCCAGCGCCCGACGGAAGGCGAGGGCCGAGGGCGCGATCGCCCGTTGCAGCGCATTGTCACGTATTCGCAGCCGCTGCGGCAGACTCTCGACCACCGGCCCGACCAACGCGGGACTGGCCCCTGAGACCCGCCGCGCCACCCACGCGACCACCCCCAGCGGCAACCACGGCAGGGTGAACACCCAGCGTCGCACCCCCATCACCTCGGCGCACTGACGCACCATCTCGGCATGGCTCAGCCACTCGGGACCACCGAGATCGAACACCCCGCGATAGTCCTCGGGGCGCTCCAGACACAGCAGGATGGCGCGCACCAGGTCGTCGAGAGCGATCGGGCGGGTCGGCGAGCGCGCCTCCGGCGGCAGCGCCAGCAGCGGCAGACGGCGCACCAGATCGACCAGCAGCCCGAGCCCGGAACCGCCCGGCCCCACCACCAGCCCGGCGCGCAGCACGCTCACCGGGGTGCCGTGAGCGGCGAGCGTCAGCTCCACCTCGCGCCGGCTCCACAGCAGCGGCGCGATCTCGAAGCCCTCGGGGATCAGCGCGCTGACGAAGACGATCTGACGCACCCCGCAGGCCGCCGCGGCGCGGGCGAAGTTGTCGGCAAGAATCAGATCCATGTCGCGCGCCGCGGCCTGGGTCAACCGCGACGAAGGGGCGTTGGAGTGCACCAGATAGACCGCGAGATCGCAGCCCTGCAGCCCGGCGCGCACCGCCTCGACGTCGAACAGATCGCAGCGACGCCAGCCGATACGCCGCTCGGGGTCCGGAATCCGCGCCCGCGCCGGCGAGCGGGTCAACGCCACCACCTCGTGGTGCTCGGCCAGCGCCCGGCACAACGCGGTACCGATGAAACCGCTGGCACCGGCGACCGCCACCTGGGGCCGTCCCTGCTCACTCATCCAACCTCCTCGATCCGATCAATCCTGTGGCGCGTCCCAACCGTCGCTGAGTGTTCGCAGGAAGGCGACAATGGCGGCCTCCTCCTCGGCATCGAGGCCGAGATCACCCAGCTCGTCATCATTGACGTTACGCGCCACCTCCGGGCGTGGCCAGCAGTTGTTGCCCGGACGCGGCGCGGCCAGGTCCTCGCAGACCGGCTTGAGATCGCGCGTGTTGTAGAAGTGCACCACCGTCTCCAGCCCCTTGTGGGCGCCGTTGTGCATGTAGGCGCGCACGAATCCGGGCGCGGGACGACGATCGACATTGCGCAGGGTCGGCACCTTGTGCTTGCCGAGCTGCGCCCCAGCCAGGGCCGCGAAGCGCGGCACCCGGGCGAGCAGTCCTCCCAGCCCGGGATCGCGCCAGGCACGCCCATCGGGGTTGTAGCCGGCCATCGCGTACCAGGGGTTGTCGGGGTTACGCCCGACACCGAGGTTGTCGTAGGTGAAGTCGGTAAACAGTGGCGGACTGCCGTCCGCCCCCGGGGTGTGCGGATGACAGGCGGCGCAGTTGCCCTTGTCGGCGCGGGCGAAGAGCTCCAGCCCCCGGGCCTCCTCGGCGCTCAGCGGATAGCGCTCGGGATCGCGCAGATAATGGTCGTACTTGGAGCTGAAGGCGTTGACCTCGGGCGATGACTGGTAAGCGGCGAGCGCGCGGGCAATGGCGTTGAACCCAGCGACCGGCTCGGCGCAGACGCTCTCGCCGAACCAGTCGCGCAGCGCTCGCCCCCGCGGCCCGGCACAGACCCGCTCGACCGCCTCGGCGGCATCGGCAAGGTTATGCTCGAGCGGGTCGAGCAATGGCGCCTGGGCCTGCTCGGCGAGCGGGTCACCGAGCAGCCAGCCGGTGGCGCGACCGTCCCAGAAGTTGCCACCGACGAAACCGCCGCCCTCCTCGTCGAGATGCAGCGGCGGGCTGAAGCTCGCGTAGGCCAGGGTCGGCGCGCGACGATTGCCGAAGCGTCCGGGCACCGCCCCGGGCTGGACCGCACCGGCGGCATTGATCGCGCTGTCCGGGCCGCTCCAGCCGGCACTCGGCAGGTGGCAGCTCGCACATGACTGCCCGGGCGGCTCGGACAACCCGGTATCGAAGAACAGCGCCCGGCCCAGCGCCACCAGCGACGATGGCGGCGACAGCTCGCTGGCGCCGGTCGACGCGGCGCCGAGCGCAAACGCGACGCCCAGCCAGCGCACCCGGCTGCTTGCAGTGATGTTCAGCATGGGTTCAGGAACCTCGTTTACACTTCTTGGGCATCGATCGGCACGGGTCACGCCCGCGCCGTGAGCCGCAACGGACCCTCTGCATGAAGACCACAGTCCCCCTGCTCGCTTTCGGTCTGCTGTCACTGACCATCTGCGCGGGCGCCGACGACCACCTCGACCACGACAAGGTGCGGCAGCTCCGCAAGCACGGCCAGATCCTGCCCATGGAGCAGCTGCTCGAACAGGCCGCACGGTTGCGCCCCGGCCAGCTGATCGAGGCCGAACTCGAACATCGACATGGTGGATATCGCTACGAGATCAAGATCCTCGATGCCGATGGCCGGGTCCACGAGCTCGAACTCGATGCCGCCACCGCCCGCCCGCTGCACCACGAGATCGAGCCATGAGACTGTTATTGGTAGAGGATGACCCGGCCCAGGTCGCGGCGCTGCTGCCGGCGCTCAAGGCCGCCGGGTTCGCCGTCGATCATGCCGCCGACGGCATCGGCGGCGAGCAGCTCGGCGACACCGAGCCCTATGACGTGGTGGTGCTCGACCTCGGACTGCCGCGCCGCCCCGGACTCGAGGTGCTGCGTCACTGGCGCGCACACGGGCGCGACCTGCCGGTGCTGGTGCTGACCGCGCGCGACGCCTGGCACGAACGTGTCGACGGGCTCAAGGCCGGGGCCGACGACTATCTCGGCAAGCCCTTCCACGTCGAGGAACTGCTCGCCCGGCTCAATGCCCTGACCCGCCGCGCCGCCCCCGCCGCCGGACGCACCCTCGCGGTCGACGGGCTCAGCCTCGACGAGGACGGTCAGCGCGTGGTGCTCGAGGACGGCCAGACACACCCGCTCACCGGCACCGAGTTCCGCCTGCTGCGCTACCTGCTGCGCAACCCCGGGCGCATCCTCTCCAAGACCCAGCTGATGGAGCACGTCTACGACCTCGACGCCGAGCCGAGCGGCAATCTCATCGAGGTCTATATCCGGCGGCTGCGCGAGAAGATCGGGCGCGAACGCATCGAGACCCTGCGCGGCCAGGGCTATCGGCTCAGACGCCGATGATCTCGCTCGAGACCCGGCTGCACCTGGGGCTGGCGCTGGCGCTGACGGCGGTGATCGGCAGCGCCTGGTGGATCGGTCACATCGCCCTCCACCACAGCTCGGAGAGCGTCATCTACTCGCGTCTGGAGCACGACGCCGAGGGCCTGCTCGGCTCGCTGCGCAGCGGTCACGGTCATCTGCACGTCGCCGCGCGCCATCTCACCCCGGTCTACAACCAGCCGCTCTCGGGCCACTACTTCGTCGTCGAGGACGACCAGGGCAACCGACTACGCTCGCGCTCGCTGTGGGACGAGGACCTCGACACCCGGGCGCTGGCCCCCGGCGAGACCGCCGCCTGGCGCGCCGCCGGCCCGGATCGGCAGTCGTTGTTGGTGTGGGCCGGCGGCTATCGTCTCGACGCGCATCTCCTCACCCTCACCATCGCCGAGGACGTCAGCGAGTTCGATACCGAGATCGACTTCTTCGAGCGGCTGTTCGCGCTGCTCGCGGTCTGCGGGCTGGCACTGAGCCTGGTGCTGCAACGGCTGATCGTGCAGCGCGCCTTCACCAGCCTGCGCCCGCTCTATCGCGACATCGAGCGGCTCGAACACGGACGCGCCGGCACCCTCACCGAGCAGGTCCCGCCCGAGATCCTGCCGCTGGTGCGCAAGTTCAACCGCCTGCTCGAGCGCTTCGGCCAGCGTCTCGAACGCTCGCGCACCGCCGCCGGCAACCTCGCCCATGCGCTCAAGGGACCGCTGACCCTGCTGCGCCAGCAGCTCGCCGCCGACACCCTGGCGCTCGACGCCGAGCAGCGCCAGGGGCTGCTCGATCAGGTCGAGCGACTGCGCCAGATCGCCGAGCGTCAACTCAAACGTGCCCGGCTCGCCGGCGCCGGCGGCGCGGCGCTCTACTTCGAACCCGAGGAGGAACTGCCGGTGCTGGCGCGACTGCTCAAACGCATGCACGCCCCCAAGCAGCTCCACATCGCGTTCGACAGCGCGATCCGGGGACCGCTCGCGGTCGATCGCGAGGACATGCTCGAACTCCTCGGCAACCTCCTCGACAACGCCTGCAAGTGGGCCGAGGGCGAGGTTCGGGCAACGCTCTCGGTCAACGACGGGGAGCTGCTGATCCGCGTCGACGACGACGGCCCCGGCTGCGCCGAGGCGGCCCTGTCCACACTCACCGAGCGCGGTCTGCGACTCGACGAGCAGGTCAGCGGTCATGGCCTGGGGCTGGCGATCGTGCGCGAGATCGTCGAGGGCTACGGCGGCCAACTGACACTCACACACGCCCCGCTTGGCGGACTGCGCGCCGAGGCCCGGCTCACGCTCGAACACGCCACCAGCGATCGCGCCCCGCGTTCAGCTTGATTTCAGCTCCGGGGTCCAGGATGGACCCATGGACACAAGACACCCCCCCACTCGACCCCTCGGCGTCCTGCCGTTGGCACTGCTGCTCGCCCTCGCCGCCGCGCCGGCCGCCGCCGGAACCCTCGGCGAGGCGGTCGGCGCGGCGCTCGAACGCAGCGGCGAGCTGGCTCGCCCCCAGGCCATCACCGGCGAGCGCGACGCCCTCGCCCGTCAGGCCGCCAGCCCCTTCGCCGCCGATCCCGCGCTGCGCCTGAGCTATCTCAGCGACCGCGCCACCGAGGACGCCGGGGCCTACGAGGTCGAGACCATGGTCGACATGCCGCTGTGGCTGCCCGGTCAGCGCGACGCGCGCCGCCGGGTCGCCGCCGCCGTCGGCGGTCAGGCCGGCAGCCTCGACCGGCGGCTGCGCTGGGAGATCGCCGGCGAGGTGCGCGAGAAGAGCTGGGCGGCGGCGATCGCCGCCGGGCGGCTGCGTCAGACCGAGCAGGCACTGAGCGACGCCCGCGCCCTGGAGGCGGCGATCGACAAGCGGGTCGGTGCCGGCGAGCTGGCGCGGGTCGACCTGCTGGTCGCCCGCCAGCAGACACTCGAGCGCGAGGCCGAGCTGCGCGACGCGCAGCTCGAACACGATCGCGCACTCGCCGACTATCGCCAACTCACCGGCCTGCAGACGCTGCCCGAACCGCTGCGCGAGACGCCCGCCAGCACCGACGCACTGCCCACCGACCACCCGCTGCTCGAGGACGCCGACAGCGCCCTGGCGCTGGCCCGCGCCGAGCGCGAACAGGCCCAGCGCGAGCGGCGCGGCAACCCGGTGCTCAGCGTCGGCGGCAAGCGCGCCCGCGAGGTCCGCGGCGCCGACACCGCCGACTCGCTGCAGCTCGAGATCAGTCTGCCCTTCGGACTCGCCAGCCAGTCGGCCCCGGCGCTGGCCCGCGCCGAGCGCGGCTATACCGAGCGCGCCACCGACCTGCAGCGTGCCCGACTCGCCGCCGAGCGCACCCTGATCGCCGCCCAGCTCGCCCGCGAGGGCGCGGCCACCGCGCTCACCGTTGCCGAACGGCGCCACGCCCTCGCCCAGCAGGCGCTGCAGCTGGGACGACGCGCCTTCGACCTCGGCGAGCGCGACCTCACCGATCTGCTGCGCACCCAGGCCAGCGCCCGCGTCGCCAGCCTCGATCTGGCACTGCGCCGGCTGGAGCTGGGGCGCGCCCAGGCCCGACTCAATCAGGCACTCGGAGTCATCCCCCAATGAATCGCTTCTCCCGCCACGCCCTGGCGCCCCTGTTGCTGCTCCCGGTGCTGGTCCAGGCCGCCGCGCCGATCGCCCTCGACGCGGCGGCGCAGGCCGCCTTCGGGATCGAGCTGGTCGCCCCCGAGGCGGTCGAGCACAGCCTCGGGCGCCGTTATCCGGCCGAGGTCCGCGTCCCCAACCCACAACTGCGGGTGGTCGCCGCGCGCCAGGACGGCGTGCTCGAACGCCTGGCCGTGGCCGAGGGCGACCGGGTCGCCGCCGGCGACCTGCTCGCCGAGCTGCGTAGCCCCGCGCTGGTCGATATCCAGCGTCAGTATCTCGAGGCACTGATCCGTCTGGAGCTGGCCGAGGGCGAACTCGCCCGCGACCGTCAGCTCCATCGCGAGGGGGTGATCGCCGAGCGGCGGCTGCGCGAACGCGAGGCCACCCAGCGCGAACTCGCCACCCAGGTCGAGCAACAGCGTCAGCTACTGCGGCTCGCCGGCTTTGCCGAGACCGAGCTCGCCGAGCTCGACCGCAACCACACCCTCACCAGCACCCTCAGCGTGCGCGCGCCGATCTCCGGGGTGGTGCTCGAGCAGCTGGTCGACACCGGCGAATCGGTGGCCCAGGCCGCCCCGCTCTATCGCATCGGCCAGCTCGATCCCTTGTGGCTGGAGATCCACGTGCCGCTCGACGAACTCGACGGCCTCGCCCCCGGCAGTCGCGTGCACCTGCCGGCGCTGGCGCGCGAGGCGGTGATCACCACCGTCGGCCGTCAGGTCCACGCACTCGACCAGGGCGTGCTGGTCCGCGCCGCGATCAACGACCCCGGCACCGAGCTGCGCCCGGGACAGTTCATCGAGGTCCAGCTCGCCCGCGCCACCGGCGCCGGCTGGCGACTGCCGGCCGCGGCACTGGTGCGCGACGGTGACACCACCCTGGTGTTCGTCGCCCGCGACGGCGGCTTTGCGCCGCAGCCGGTCGAGCTGCTCGGCGCGACCGACGACCAGGTGGTGGTCGGCGGCGCGCTCGGCGCCGACGACCGCGTCGCGGTGACCGGCGTGATCGCGATCAAGGCCGCCTGGCAGGGAGGCGAGTGATGCTCGCGCGCCTGATCCAATTCGCGCTCACCCAGCGGTTGCTGATGCTGCTGGCGATGCTGGCGCTGATCGGCGGCGGCTGGCAGGCCATCCAGCAGACCCCGATCGATGCCTTCCCCGACGTCTCGACCACCCAGGTCAAGATCATCGTCAAGGCCCCGGGAATGACCCCCGAGGAGGTCGCCGAGCGCATCACCAGCCGCATCGAGGTGGAGCTGCTCGGCATCCCCGACCAGACCATGCTGCGCTCGGTGGCCAAGTACGGCCTCACCGACATCACCATCGACTTCGCCGAGGGCACCGACATCTACTGGGCACGCCAGCAGGTCGCCGAGCGCCTCAACGGCGTCTGGGACGACCTGCCCAGCGGGCTCTCCGGCGGCATCGCGCCGATGACCACGCCGCTGGGCGAGATGTTCATGTTCAGCATCGAGGGCGGCGACCTGTCGCTCGCCGAACGCCGCGATCTGCTCGACTGGACCATCCGCCCGGCGCTGCGCTCGGTGCCCGGGGTGGCCGAGGTCAACGCCCTCGGCGGCTATGTCACCACCTTCGAGGTGGTCCCCGACAACGCCCGCATGGCCGCCCGCGGCATCCAGCTCGCCGACCTGCGCGCGACGCTCGAACGCAACAACCGCAACGACGGCGCCGGACGGCTCGACGAGGGCGAGGAGACGTTGCTGGTGCGCAGCGAGGGCGCGATCCAGACCCTCGCCGACCTCGCCGCCGTGGTGGTGGTCGCCGACGCCCGCGAGCCGGTGCGGATGGCCGATGTCGCCGAGGTCCGCCGCTCGGCGCTCACCCGCTACGGCGCGGTCACGCGCAACGGCGCCGGCGAGACCGTCGAGGGACTGGTGCTGGGGCTGCGCGGGGCCAACGCGCGCACCCTGATCGAGGGCGTCCAGGCCAAGCTCGACGCACTCGCCCCGGGGTTGCCCGATGGGGTGCGGGTCGAGGTCTTCTACGATCGCGGCAAGCTCGTCGGGCGCGCGGTGCATACCGTCTCCAAGGCGCTGATCGAGGCCACGATACTGGTCGTGGTGCTGCTGGTGTTGTTCCTCGGCGATCTGCGCGCGGCGCTCACCGTCGCCCTGGTGCTGCCGCTGGCCGCGCTCGGCACCTTCATCCTGATGCGTCAGTTCGGGCTCTCGGCCAACCTGATGTCGCTCGGCGGCCTGGCGATCGCCATCGGCATGCTGGTCGACGCCGCGGTGGTGGTGGTCGAGAACGTGGTCACCCAGCTCGCCCGCGGCGGCGGCGGCGGCCGGCTGCCGCGACTGCACCTGATCTATCGCGCGGTGCGCGAGGTCTCGGTGCCGGTCGCCTCGGGCATCCTCATCATCATCATCGTCTTCCTGCCGCTGCTCACCCTGCAGGGGCTCGAGGGCAAGCTGTTCGTGCCGGTGGCGCTGACCATCGTGTTCGCGCTCGCCAGCTCGCTGCTGCTGGCGCTGACGGTGATCCCGGTGCTCTCCTCCTTCCTGCTCGGCGCCGGCGCCCATCGCGACCCCTGGCTGCCGCGCCAGCTCGCCCGGCTCTATGGCCCGCTGCTCGACTGGGCGCTGAGTCACGCCCGGGTGGTGGTGGGCGCGGCGCTGGCGCTGCTGCTCGCCGCCGGGGCGGTCTACACCCAGGTCGGCAAGTCGTTCATGCCGACGCTCGACGAGGGCGACCTGATCGTGCAGCTCGAGAAGCTGCCCTCGATCACCCTCGACGAGTCGATCGCCATCGACCAGCGGGTGCAGCGCGCCATCCTCGACCAGGTCCCCGAGGTGCGGGCGATCGTCGCCCGCACCGGCTCCGACGAACTCGGGCTCGACCCCATGGGGCTCAACCAGACCGACAGCTTCCTGGTGCTCGCGCCGCGCGAGGAGTGGCGCTTCGCCACCAAGGATGCCCTGGTCGACGCCATCCGCGCGGTGCTCGACGGCTTCCCCGGGCTCGGTTACGCCTTCACCCAGCCGATCGAGATGCGCGTCTCGGAGATGCTCACCGGCGTGCGCGGCGACCTGGCGGTGAAGATCTTCGGCACCGATCAGGACGGCCTCAACGCCACCGCCGAGGCCGTCGTCGGCGTACTCGAATCGCTGCCCGGCGCCGAGGACGTCTACACCCCGCGCAACGAGGGCGCGCAATACCTCAACCTGGAGATCGACCGCCTCGAGGCCGGGCGACTCGGCATCGACGCCGACGCCCTGGCGAGCCTGCTGCGCGCCCAGATCGAGGGGCTGCGCGTCGGCACCATCTACCGCGATGCCAGGCGGCTGCCACTGATGATCCGCGGCCCCGAGAGCGCACGCTCCGCGCCGACCCGACTGGCGGCGCTGCAGATCAGCCTGCCCGACGGGCGGGCCGTGCCGCTGACCAACCTGGTGCGCGTCGAGCGCGTCGAGGGCCCGGTGGCGATCTCGCGCGAGCGCGGCAACCAGCTCGCGGTGGCCATCGCCAACGTCAGCGGCCGCGACCTGGTCGGCTTCGTCGAGGAGGCCAGGGCGGCGGTCGCCGAGCGCGTCGACCTGCCCGACGGCTACTGGCTGGAGTGGGGCGGCGAGTTCGAGAACCAGCAACGCGCCGCCGCGCGCCTGGCGCTGGTGGTGCCGGTGGCGCTGGGGCTGATCTTCCTGGTGCTGTTCTCCACCTTCGGCTCGGTACGTCAGGCGCTGCTGGTGCTCTCCAACGTGCCCTTCGCGCTGATCGGCGGGGTGTTCGCGCTGGCGCTCACCGGCGAGTACCTGTCGGTGCCGGCCTCGGTCGGCTTCATCGCCCTGCTCGGCATCGCGGTGCTCAACGGCGTGGTGATGGTCACCTACTTCAACCAGTTGCGCACCCTCGGTCAACCGCTCGGACAGGTGGTGGTGGAGGGCGCGCAGCGCCGGCTGCGACCGGTGCTGATGACCGCCAGCATCGCCGCCTTCGGGCTGGTGCCGCTGCTGTTCGCCACCGGACCCGGTTCCGAGATCCAGCGCCCGCTGGCGATCGTGGTGGTCGGCGGCCTGGTCTCGGCCACCGCGCTGACGCTGATCCTGCTGCCGATCCTCTATCGCCGCTTCGGCGCCCCACCGACACCAGGCACGCCCACCGACGCGAGGTCCGAGGCATGACCGATCACACCCTGCTCTATCTGGTCGTCCCTCCGGCGGCGGCCGAGGCCCTCGCCGAGTGGCTGCTCGAACGCCCCGAGGTGCCGGGCTTCACCAGCGTGCCGGCGGCCGGTCACGGCGCCTCCGAGCACTCGCTCTCGCTCGCCGAGCAGGTCGCCGGACACAGCAAGCGGGTGATGTACCTCATCCACCTGCCGCCCGAGACCGCGCGCGCGGTGCTGGTGGCGCTGCACACCGACTTCGGTGGCAGCGGCATCCATCACTGGCTGGTGCCGGTACTCGAGTACGGGCGCCTCTAGCCATCACCGAACCCGGCCAGGACGGCCACGGATCCGGCGGTCGTCGACCGCCACTAGTCACTCCAACGAGGTCAAGACCGATGAAACACGCACACACCGCCCGGCTGCTCGCGATCGCCCTGCTCGCCGTCTCCACCCTGCCACTCGCCGCCGAGCGCCCGCGCGTCGACACCGTCGACTCGGCGCGGGTCGCCTTCGGTCTGGTCCAGGCCGAGACCGAGACCAGCGGCGTACACGTCCACGGCACCCTCGCCCAGCGCATCCCGCACCGCGGCGCCGTCCCCGGCGCGATCCGCGTCCAGGTGCTCGACGCCCAGGGACAGGTGCTCGCCGAGCGCGACGTGGCGCCGATGCGTCGCAACCGCCAGGCGCTCTCGGCGCACTTCAACACCCATCTCGAGGTCGCGCCGCCGAGCGACGGCAGCGTGCGGGTGATCCATCTGGCAGGATCCGCCCCGCTGGGCTGAACGGCGTCCCGGCACGCCGGCACGACCGGCAGTCGTCGACGCCCGGCGCCACGCACACGGCGTTAACCCTCGCATGGCGGATCTTGATAAAGTTCCGCCATGGAACTGAACAGCTTCGTCATCTCCGCAATCGTGCTGCTCAGCGTGGCGGCGATCACCGTCACCCTGTTCAAGCACCTGGGGCTGGGCTCGATCCTCGGCCTGCTGGTGGCCGGAATCGTGGTCGGGCCACACTCGCCCGGTCCCTACGTCACCGCACACGTCGAGGACGTGCGTCACTTCACCGAGCTGGGCGTGGTGCTGCTGCTGTTTCTCATCGGGCTGGAGATGAAGCCCAAGCGGCTGTGGTCGTTGCGCCGCGAGGTGTTCGGCCTGGGCACCGCGCAGATCCTCCTCAGTGGGCTGGCGATCGCCGCCTACAGCGTCTTCTACGCCCCCTCCTGGCAGGTCAGCCTGCTGATCGGTCTGACCTTCGCGCTCTCCTCCACCGCGCTGGTGATGCAGCTGCTGCACGAGCGCGGCGACATCGCCACCCGTCACGGCACCACCGCCTTCGCGGTGCTGCTGATGCAGGACCTGGCGGTGGTGCCGCTGCTGGCGATCGTGCCGCTGCTCTCCGATCGCGGCACCCTGTCCTCCTCGGTGCCCTTCGGCGAGCAGCTGCTGATCGTCGTCGGCATGGTCGGGCTGATCGTCGTCTTCGGGCGTTATGTGGTGCCCTTCGCGCTGGCGCGACTGCTGCGCCAGGGCAACCGCGAGGCCTTCGCCCTGGTGGTGATGCTCGCCGTCTTCCTCGCCGCCGGGGCGATGCACGAGGCCGGGCTGTCGATGGCGCTCGGCGCCTTCCTGATGGGCATGCTGCTGTCGACCTCGCGCTTCAGCTTCCAGATCCAGGCCCATATCGAGCCCTTCAAGGGGCTGCTGATGAGCCTGTTCTTCGTCGCCGTGGGGATGTCGATCGATCTGCCGGCGATCGCCGCCCAGCCGCTGCTGCTCGCCCAGCACGTGGTGGTGATCGTCGGCATCAAGCTGCTGGTGCTGTTCCTGATCGCGCTGGCCTTCGGGCTGCCGCGCGGCGTGGCCACCCGGGTCGCCTTCATGCTGGCGCAGAGCGGCGAGTTCGGCTTCGTGCTGTTCGGTGCGGCCAAGGCACTGGGGGTGATCGACGACACCACCTTCGCCGTGGCGGTCAGCGTGATCTCGGTGGGGATGCTGATCACCCCGCTGCTGGTGCGCCTCGGCGACCTGCTGGCGCGCCGCGCCGAGCGACGGACGACGAGCCAGACGAGCTTCGACTATGCCACCACCGGGGTCGTCCCCCAGGGGCGGGTGGTGATCGCCGGTTATGGCCGGGTCGGTCACACCATCGCCACCATGCTCGAGGCCAACCAGATCCCCTTCATCTGCTTCGACACCAACCCCGCACACGTCGAGCGCGGCGAGCGCGACCAGCGCCCGGTGTTCTACGGCGACATCGGCGACATCGAGCTGCTCACCGCCGCCCAGGTCGAGCGCGCCGCGCTGGTGATCCTCACCATCGACCACGGCCCCTCGGCGCTGCGCGCCGTCTCGCACATCCGCACCGCCCATCCGCACGTCCCGGTGATCGCCCGTGCCCGCGACCTCGAGGCCTGCGGCAACCTGATCCGCGCCGGCGCCACCCACGCCTACCCCGAGGCGATCGAGAGCAGCCTGCGCCTCGGCGCCGAGGCGCTGCAGATGCTCGGCGTCCCCACCGACGACGTCGACGAACTGCTCCAGGGCGTGCGCAGCCAGGGCTATGCGCCGATGGCCGAATGAGGCGTACACGGGGGCCATTTGCCCTCGTCCGGACCAAACGTTAATTTGTAGGGTCTAGCCAATCATTCATCAGCGAGGTCCTCGTGCCGTGGAGAGCCCTAACGCGCTTGCGCGCTTCAACATGATCCAGCAGCAGATCCGTCCATGGAACGTCCTGGACGAGCGGGTGCTGGGGGCAATGGCCGAGATCGGGCGCGAGCGTTTCGTGCCCGACGGCTATCAGGGGCTTGCCTATGCCGATATCGAGGTGCCGCTGGCCAACGGCGGCCACATGCTGCCGCCCCGGGTGACCGCGCGCATGCTCCAGGCGCTGGCGGTACAGCCCGACGAGCGCGTGCTCGAGATCGGCACCGGCAGCGGTTACGCCACCGCCTGTCTGGCCGCGCTCGGCGCCCAGGTGCTCAGTCTCGAGATCGACCCCGAGCAGGCCGAGATCGCCCGCGCCCACCTCGCCGAGCTCGGCACCGAGCGTGTCGAGATCCGCGCCGCCGACGGTCTCGCCGGGCCGATCGAGGGCGGCCCCTTCGACGCCATCCTGCTCAACGGCGCACTGCCGAGCGATAGCGCGCTGGACGCGCTGCAGTCGCAGCTCGCGCTCGGCGGCCGACTGTGCTGCATCCTCGGCGAGGCGCCGGTGATGGAGGCGGTGCTGATCACCCGCGGCGGCGGCCAGGACTATCAGCGCGAGCCGCTGTTCGAGACCCTGGCCGGGACGCTGCGCAACGCCCCGGCGCGCGAGCAGTTCGTCTTCTGACGCCCCCCCCTCGCGGACGCCCGCCCGGGCGTCCGCCCGCTCTCCCTTCCCGCAAAGATCTTGAACCCGGCGCCGCTTGCAGCGCACACTCCGTGTTCCGCCGAGCGGCGGATTCGCATCGAAGCACAACACAATCAAGCAGTGCGGAGGACGGACGAGATGAGTATCCACCAGGCGCAGATGCCGCTGTGTCAGCGCGACTTCTCCCAGCTCCTGATCATCGACGCCCAGGAACGGCTCGCCGCGGCGATGCCGCGCGACGAACTCGAGGGCGTCACCGCCAACATCCAGCGGCTGATCAGCGCCGCCAAGACGCTCGACATCCCGGTGATCGCCACCCAGCACAACTCGCGCGGGCTCGGGCCGATCATCGCACCGATCCGCGAGGCGCTGCCCGAGGCGGCCGAACCGACCGAGAAGACCGCCTTCTCCTGCTGCACCGCCCCCGGCTTCGAGCGCAACATCTCCGCCTCGCCGGAGCGGCGCCAACTGGTGGTGGTGGGCATGGAGGCGCACATCTGCATCGTGCAGACCGTCTCCGGGCTGCAGCGCTGGGGCTATCAGGTGTTCGTGCCCGCCGACGGCATCATCTCGCGCCACCCCGCCTACAAGCAGAACGTGCTCGAACGCATGCGCCACTGCGGCATCCAGGTGGTGTGCACCGAATCGGTCGGCTTCGAATGGCTGGGCGACTCGTCCGACGAGCAGTTCCGCGCCGTCTGGTCGTTGTTCAAGGAGTAAAGCGGGGGATGGGGCCGGACGCAAGCCATCAACCATCGGTGGCTTGCGTCCGGACGCCGAGCGCAGCCCCATCGGAAGAGATGGTCGAGCATTGTATTGGCGCGCGCTCGATGCCGGGGCCTGCGCTTGGGTGACGGGCGATGCTGTCTACGGCAAAGATCGGAAGCAACGCTTGTTGCTCAAGGCGCGCGAACAACTCTTCGTGCTCGCAGTGGCAAGCATGGCTGGAAGACGCGTCGTGTCGCGACTGAGGTTCCCCCCGAATTTCGTCCCCCAAGGATTGACGTAGACTGACGATCAACGCTTGGAGGGCACGATGCAGAAGATCCTGAAGTGGGTGTACACGCTGGAGTTCAAGGAGCAGGCGGTCAAGCGGGTGCAGTCGGGGCGCAGTATCGCCTCGGTGGCGCGCGAGATGGGCCTGGTGGAGCAGACGGTACGCAACTGGGTGCGGCGCAGCGAGGCGGGGAAGCTGGAGTCGAGGGCGGGCAAGGCGGTGACGCCCGAGGAGATGGAGCTATCGCGGCTGCGCGCCGAGGTTGCCGAGCTTCGCGAGGAGAACACGATCCTGCGAAAAGCGACGGTGTACTTCGCGAAGGATGCGCTGTGAAGTACGCTTGGATCAATGCGCATCGCGGCGCGTGCGGCCTGCGTCGGCTGTGCGCGCTGCTGGGCGTAAGTGCCAGCGGTTATCGAGCCTGGCAGCGCGGCGGCCAGCGCCAGGGGCTGAGTGACGCGCAGTTAACGCTGCTGCTGCAGACCCTCCACGCCGAGA
The DNA here is from genome assembly GCF_003718685.1 of Marichromatium sp. AB31. Taxonomy (NCBI): domain Bacteria; kingdom Pseudomonadati; phylum Pseudomonadota; class Gammaproteobacteria; order Chromatiales; family Chromatiaceae; genus Marichromatium; species Marichromatium sp. AB31. The sequence goes on from NZ_RHFI01000001.1 coordinate 102,525, forward strand.
CCGGTGGCGCCTACGGCAGTCCGCGGATGGTGCGGGCGCTGCGCGCCCGTGGCCTGAGCGCGAGCAAGGCTCGTGTGGAGCGGCTGATGCGCACGCACGGCCTACGCGGCCGTCATCGGCGTCGCTATCGCGTCACAACCGACTCGAGCCACCGTCTTCCCGGCGCCGAGAATCTGCTCGCCCGGGACTTCCGGCCCAGCGCCCCGAATCAGGTATGGAGCGCCGATATCACCGATCTCTGGACCGACGAGGGCTGGCTCTATCTGGCCGTCGTCCTCGACCTGTTCAACCGCGAGGTCGTCGGCTGATCGATGCGTGCACGCATGGATGCCGAGCTGGTCATCAGTGCCCTCGATATGGCCCATGCCCGGCGCCGTCTGCCACCGGGGCTGCTGCACTACTCCGACCGGGGCAGCCAGTACGCCAGCCACGCCTTCCAGCAACGCTTGCGTCGCTACGCGATGCGCTGCTCGATGAGCCAGCGCGGCAACTGCTGGGACAACGCCTTGACCGAGAGCTGGTTAAACAGCTTCAAGCACGAGCGCGTCTTCGGCGACTGCTTCCCGACCCGCGAGGCAATGCGCGCCACGGCCTTCGAGTACTTCGAGGTCTTCTACTACTACAGCCGCACATTTTTTGTGTTGTGATATGTGGACTCAACGGCTTGGTTTTCAAACAACATGAAGTACAGCGAAGTCTCTGGCTGGGAGACGGAACTGGACGCGATCCATCAGCGCCTGGCGGCGTGTTTTCGTCGCCCTGAGCCGCGTGCCCGAGCGCGAGGTTATCTGCAAGGGCTGCTGACGACAGTGCCACGCAAGAACGGTTGGCAGCTGGCCGAGACCTTGGGCGAGCGGCGCCCGGACGGGGTGCAGCGGTTGCTCAACACGGCGCGCTGGGACGCCGAGGCGGCGCGCGAAGTGCTGCGCGCCTACGTCGTCGAGGCGCTGGGCGACGCCGAGGCGGTGCTGATCGTCGATGAGACCGGTTTCTTGAAGAAGGGCACGCACTCGGTGGGGGTGCAGCGCCAGTACAGCGGCACGGCGGGCCGGGTCGAGAACAGTCAGATCGGGGTGTTTCTGTGTTACGCCAGCCGGCATGGCGCGGCCTTCATCGACCGGGCGCTGTACCTGCCCAAATGTTGGGCGAACGACCCCGCACGCTGCGCTGAGGCCGGTGTCCCGGAGCAGGCGCGCCGCTTCCAGACCAAACCAGCCCTGGCGCGTACGATGCTCGAGCGCGCGCTCGATGCCGGGGTGCCTTGTGGCTGGGTGACGGGCGATGCCGTCTACGGTAAGGATCGCAAGCTGCGCCTGTGGCTCGAGGCGCGCGAACAGCCCTTCGTGCTCGCCGTGGCGGGCAATGAGCCGGTGTGGTTCGATGGTCCGCAGACCCATCGCGTCGCGGCACTGGCCAAGGCGCTGCCAGAGACGGCCTGGCAACGCCACGCCGTCGGCGCCGGCAGCAAGGGCGCGCGCACCTTCGAGTGGGCCTGGGTGCCGCTGTGGCGCCTGCAGCTCAGCGCCGAGGAGCGCGCCTGGGGGCATTGGCTGGTGGTGCGGCGCAACTGCAACCGCCCTGAGGAGCGGGCCTACTACATCGCCTTCGCGCCCCGCGCCGAGGCTACGCTCGAGCGCCTGGCCAAGGTCGCCGGGCAGCGCTGGGCGATCGAGGTCGGCTTCGAGCTGGCCAAGCAGCAGTGCGGGCTCGACGAATATGAGGTGCGCCGCTGGCCGGCTTGGCATCGCCATATCACCCTTGCGCTGCTGGCCCATGCCTGCCTCGTCGTGCTGCAACGGCGGGCGAAAAAGGGGGCGCTGTCGCTGGGCGGATCGCACTGACCGCTCCTGAGATCCGGCGCCTGCTCGAGGCGCTGTTGTGGCGCGAACGCGCCCCGCCGGATGCCGTCATCGCCTGGTCGGATTGGCGACGACGACATCAGGCGCGGGCCAGGGTCTGTCATTATCGAGCGCGAGGGGCTGGGCCGCCGTGAAGATGTGCGGCTGTAGTACTACGTTTTGTACGAAAACCCTGCTTGTTACACTGACCTCGTTCTTGCAGGAGAAGAGGCCAGATGTCGAGACGTTACGAACTCCCAGAAGAGGCCTGGGAGCTGATTGCCGATCTGTTTTCCCGTCCGCAGCGTACCGGTCGCCCACGCCGGGATGACCGCCTGATGCTCAACGGCATCTTCTGGGTGCTGTGCTCGGGTGCAGCGTGGCGCGACCTGCCTGAGCGCTTCGGTCCTTGGTCGACGGTCTACCAGCGGTTTCGCGACTGGCGTGACGACAGCACCTTCACCAAGGTCCTGGAGCGGTTGCACATCCGGCTACGCGAGGATGGGTTGATCGATCTGGAGACCTGGATGATCGACTCGACCTCGATCCGTGCCACGCGCGCCGCCGCTGGCGGCGGAAAAAAGGGGGCCGCAGGAGCCGCTGAGCCATGCGCTCGGGCGCAGTCGCGGCGGCCTGACGACCAAGATCCACCTGCTCTGCGACGCCAAGGGCGTCCCTTTGAACTTTCTGCTCTCCCCAGGCCAGCACAGCGACATCCGCTATGCCCAACCGCTCCTCGATCAGGTCCGCTTGCCCAGCGCTCATCAAGGTCGTCCGCGCACCCGTTGCCGCCAACTGCTCGCTGACAAGGGCTACGATGCCGACGACTTACGCCGCTATTGCGATTGGCGTGGTATCCGTCCGGTGACCCCACAGCGCCAGGGCATCAGCAAGCCCAAGCCGGGCCGCCCTCGGACACTCAACAAGCCCAGCTATCGCAAGCGCAACGTCATCGAGCGGCTGTTCGGCTGGCTCAAGTCCTGTCGACGCATCGCCACCCGTTACGACAAGTTGGCGACCAGCTTCTCGGCAATGTTCACGCTTGCTTGCATCCGCAGATGCCTCAGGCATTACTTTTCGTACAAAACGTACAACCGTAAGCGCATTTCCTTACACACAAGACAAAAAAAATAATAACTTACGCGAGCCATTTCGAAGTCTAGATGGGCAAAGGTGTAGAGCGAAAAATCAAAGACTTACGCTCGAGGCTCGCTCCTCAAAATGAGCGCTGAGGAGATATGTGTAAAGAAATGCCGTAAGCGACTGCACTCGACACTCGGCTACCGTTCACCCGTCGAGTTCATGCAACATTGGGAGGCAAGACGGCGCCGCGACCAGACGGTCGCATGAGACCAACCCCTTGGGGGACGAAAAAACAGGGGAACCTCAAAGATGCCACCAAGCTGCGCTTCGTGATCGAGTGAAGGAGAACAACATGCTGCTCAAATCACTAAAACTGAACAATTTCCTGAGCTTTGGCGAGTCCGCGCAGGTGCTGGAACTGCGCCCGCTCAATGTGGTGATCGGCCCCAATGGGTCGGGCAAATCCAACTTGATCGAAGCCATCGACCTGATTCGCTCCACGCCAAGCACCTCGGAGAAATCCAACCTGCTGGCGGCCATCCGCGATGGCGGTGGTGTGCGTGACTGGTTGTGGAAAGGCGCAATCAAAACACCACACGCAACCATTGATGCGGTATTCGACAACCCAAGAGCGCCCCAAAATTTGCGCTATGTGTTGAGTTTTTCTGAAGTGGGGCAACGCTTCGAGATCCTAGATGAGCGTGTCGAACACGAGCAGCCGGACTATGGACATACCAAGCCCTATTTTTACTACCGCTTCCAGAGCGGTCATAGCGTACTCAACATCAAAGGCAATGAGCGACACTTGCGGCACGAAGACATTGACTCCACCGCGTCAATTTTGTCTCAGCGCAAAGACCCCGATCAGTATCCAGAACTGACTTGGCTAGGTAATTCCTTCGGAAAGATGCGGCTCTACCGCGAGTGGACCTTTGGGCGCTACACCACACCAAGACTGCCGCAAAAGGCTGACTTGCCAAACGACCTGCTGGAGCCGGACGCCAGCAATCTGGGCTTGGTGCTCAACCGGCTGCGCCGCGATCCAGAGGTCAAAAAGAAGCTGCTCGACGCACTGCGCGCGCTGTACGACGGTATCGACGACTTCGACGTGCAGATCGAAGGTGGAACGGTGCAGGTGTTCTTTCAGGAAGGCAAGTACATCGTCCCCGCCACACGGCTTTCGGACGGCACCCTGCGTTACCTGTGCTTGCTGGCCATCCTTTGCCACCCCAATCCGCCGCCACTGACCTGTATTGAAGAGCCCGAGTTGGGCCTGCACCCCGACGTTCTACCAACCCTGGCCGACCTGCTCAAAGATGCGTCAGATCGCACCCAACTGATCGTCACTACCCATTCAGATGTGCTTGTCGATGCCCTGACAGACCAACCAGAAGCGGTCATAGTTGCTGAGCGCGGCCCGCAAGGAACCACACTGACCCGACTCGATGCCGACAAGTTAAAACCCTGGCTGGAAAATTACCGGCTGGGCCAACTGTGGACACGCGGCGAGATTGGGGGAACGAGATGGTGAAGTTGTACGTCGAAGGCGGCGGTGATACGGCAGCATTGAAAACTGCCTGCCGCGAAGGATTTACCACATTCGTCACCAAGGCCGGATTGAAGAACCGCCCACGAATCGTGGCATGCGGGAGCAGACGCGATGCGTTCGATTCCTTTTGCACAGCAATTGCCAGTGGCGAAGAAGCTTTTCTGCTCGTGGACAGTGAAGATCTCGTCAATGCACAACACCAGCAAGGACAGCCGGATACCTGGCAACCATGGGCACACCTAAAAACCAGGCAGGGCGACGGCTGGGACAAACCGCAGCATTCCGCCAACACAGATTGTCACCTCATGGTGAAAATCATGGAAAGCTGGTTCCTCGCGGACAGGGATGCACTCAAAGCATTTTTCGGACAGGGTTTCAAGGAAAACGCCTTGCCTGCTGCCAACAACGCCATCGAAGGCATCGCGAAGCAGCAGGTCTATAGCTCCTTGGAGCGGGCCACCAGTAACTGCAAGACCAAAGCCGTTTACGGCAAGGGCGAGCACTCGTTCAAGCTGCTGGCGAAGATCGACCCGGCCAAAGTAACTCAGGCATCGCCATGGGCTAAGCGGTTCGTGGATGAATTGCGCAAGAAGATGGATGCTTGAGGTTCAACCTATGCCTATGACAACGGATGAAACCAGTAACCTTCTAGATCTGGCTGAGTATTTGGCTCATCGCTTCTGGCTTGCCGCACCCAGCCAAGCAGGAAATGGCAAGGAGGAAGGCAATGGATATTGAAACCGCTGGGGCCATCAGGCTGTTTTTCCCCAACCCATCGTTGACCTTGGTTTATTTCGAGGCGTTAGCCAATGCGCTGGATGCGGGTGCGACCGATGTATCCATTGAGATTGACGTGCAGGGATACGACAAGCCTGACACTTTGAAAATCACCGTCACGGACAACGGCGATGGATTCAACGATGAAAACTTTAATCGCTTCAAAACCTTGCTGAAACCCAGGGACAAGTTCCACAAAGGAATTGGACGCTTGGTGTTTCTCAACTATTTTGATCGCGTTGAAGTTATCAGCACGCGGGACAAGTGGCAGAGGACATTTGTCTTTAAAGAAGGTTTTGACGACAACGCGCCACTCCAACAGCTTGAGCAAGCACAGGATGCCAAAACGACGCTGACATTCACTGGGTTTTCCGGGTCGCGCGTAAAGTCCTATGACAATCTGAAACCAGATGCCATCAAGCCTCTCTTGATTGAGCAGTTCCTGCCAACGCTGGATGCGCGCAAACGTGATGACAAGGCCTTCAAGATTTGGATCAACCTGAAAACTACGGAGAGCAACCCGCAGAAGGAGTTCTTTCCGCATGAGGTAACAATCACACCCGATGACTTGCCTTCAATGACCAAGATCACCATTCAGGATGATTCTCTGGATGCGTTTTCGACCATTGACATGCACTATCATGTCGAGCCGGTGTCGGGTAAAGGAAGCCTGCTCGTCGCCTTCAACATTGATGGCCGGACCATTCCCGTGAACCTGATACCAGCTTCGTCTTTTCCGACAGGCTATATGGGTGTATTCCTGTTCGAGTCGGAGATGTTTCACTCCAATGCCGACAGTTCGCGCCAAAAGCTGATATTTCCGGACGGTCTCCAAGAAGCGAGTCTTTATCGTGTCTTGCGCCGAGAGGTTGGAAAGATTCTGGCAGACAAGATTCCGAAAATCACAGAGAAGAACGAGAAGGTAAAGGAAAAGTTCGAGGAGCAATTCCCGCATCTCCTGGGCTACTTCGAAAACGACACCGTTGGTTTGATTGATCGTGATGATGCTCTGGAGATCGCGCAGCAGAAATTTTTTCGTACCCAGAAGCAGGTGCTGCAATGCGAGACACTGAGCGAAGAAGCGTATGAGAAGTCGCTGGAGCTTTCATCGCGCACGTTAACCGAATACATCTTGTATCGCAACAAGATCATCGGCCGCATGAAGGAAATGACGGCCGACAATGCCGAATCCGAAATACACAATCTCATCGTCCCGAGATTTAAGGAATTCTCGAAAGAAGCCATGCCTTCGGAGGTTTACCAGAACAACGCCTGGTTGCTGGATGACAAATTCATGGTGTTTCGTACCATCCTGAGCGAGCAGCGGATGGATACCGTCGTCAATGCCATACGGCTTGACGAGGAATGCGAGAAAGATGCGGGCAGGCCGGATATTGCCATGATCTTTTCCGCTGACCCAAAAGATACCAGCCCAGTGGATGTGGTCGTCATCGAAATAAAGAAGAAAACGGACGATGAAAAAGAAAATCAGTATGCCATCAATCAACTGCTTGATCGTGCGGTGAAATTGGCGTCGCATTGCCCCAACATCCAGAGAATCTGGTACTACGCCGTCATCCAGATCAGCGACACGATGGGAACCCGGCTGCGCCAGCAAAACTGGGCACCACTGTTCTCCATGGGGAAGCTTTACTACCAGGAATTCCGAACCGAACGACCGGATGGAACGGTGGTTCCTACTCCGACTTTCGTCGTGTCCTTTGATGCCATCGTGGCAGATGCCGAAAGCAGAAACCACACATTCCTCGAAATCTTGCGCAATGGCATGAGGGAATACGCCGCACAACAGGCCACAGGCCAGATAGGGAGCTAGCCAAATGGCCAAGGCAAACGGCTTCGCCGTACTCCCCGCTAAAGAACGAATGGACACATTCCTTGGATGTGTGGCCGAAGAGCGGATGTTTGCCGAGCCTGTCGCTGACTTTCAACACAGCCGAACAGCACCGTTGGTATGCTTCGTGGTCGACGCTGGGAAGTTGACGCACATTGGTCTGGGGCGTCGCGGCGTGCGCGCTGGTACGGGCTTGAGCCGACTGAGATTCCCTTGTTTTTCGTCCCCCAAGGGGTTGGTCTCATGCGACCGTCTGGTCGCGGCGCTGTTTTGCCTCCCACTGTTGCATGAACTCGACGGGTGAGCGATAGCCGAGCGTCGAGTGCAGTCGCTTTCGGTTGTAGAAGACCTCGATGTACTCGAAGGCCGTTGCGCGCATCGCCTCGCGGGTCGGGAAGCGCTCGCCGAAGACGCGCTCGTGCTTGAAGCTGTTGAACCAGCTCTCGGTCGGGGCGTTGTCCCAGCAGTTGCCGCGCCGGCTCATCGAGCAGCGCATCGCGTAGCGACGCAAGCGTTGCTGGAAGGCGTGGCTGGCGTACTGGCTGCCCCGGTCGGAGTAGTGCAGCAGCCCCGGTGGCAGACGGCGCCGGGCATGGGCCATATCGAGGGCACTGATGACCAGCTCGGCGTCGATGCGGGCGCGCATCGACCAGCCGACGACCTCGCGGTTGAACAGGTCGAGGACGACGGCCAGATAGAGCCAGCCCTCGTCAGTCCAGAGATCGGTGATATCGGCGCTCCATACTTGGTTCGGGGCGCTGGGCCGGAAGTCCCAGGCGAGCAGGTTCTCGGCGACGGGGAGGCGGTGGCTCGAGTCGGTCGTGACGCGATAGCGGCGCCGATGACGGCCGCGTAGACCGTGCGCACGCATCAGCCGCTCCACGCGCGCCTTGCTCGCGCTCAGGCCGCGGGCGCGCAGCGCCCGCACCATCCGCGGACTGCCGTAGGCGCCTCCGGTCTCGGCGTGGATGGCCTGCAGCAGCAACGTCAGCTGCGCGTCACTCAGCCCCTGGCGCTGGCCGCCGTGCCGCCAGGCCCGATAACCGCTGGCACTTACGCCCAGCAGCGCACACACCCAGTTGCGTACCGTCTGCTCCACCAGGCCCATCTCGCGCGCCACCGAGGCGATGCTGCGCCCCGACTGCACCCGCTTGACCGCCTGTTCCTTGAACTCCAGCGTGTATACCCGCTTGGGGATCTTCTGCATCGTGCCCTCCAAGCATTGATCGTCTGTCTACGTCAATCCTTGGGGGACGAAATTCGGGGGGAACCTCACGCGCACCGGAGGACGGCCTTGCCCCTGCGCCCTCCCCCCATCCTCACCCCTTCGGCAAATACCCCTCGACCAACCCGATCAACCGCGCCAGCGCGCCGCGATTGGCCTCGACGAAGGCGCGGCCGTTGGCGCCGATCGCGGCGCGGCGCTCGGGGGCGGCGAGCCAGTCGGTGAGGCGCGCGGCCAGGGCCTCGCTGTCGGCGACCCGGGCGCAGCCGCCGAGGCTGATCAGGCGGGTGGTGATCTCGGCGAAGTTGAAGGTGTGCGGGCCGACCAGCGCCGGCACCCCGGCGACGGCGGCCTCGAGCAGGTTGTGACCGCCGACCGGCACCAGCGAGCCGCCGATGAAGGCGACGTCGACGGCGGCGATCAGCCCCGCCAGCTCGCCCATGGTGTCGCCGAGCAGGACCTGGGCCTCGCTCACATCGGCGTCGGGATCGGTACGGCGCGCCAGGCGAAAGCCGTGGGTCTCGACCAGCGCGGCGACCTGATCGAAGCGCTCGGGGTGGCGCGGCACCAGCACCAGCAGCGCCTCGGGGTGGTGTTCGAGCACGCGGCGGTGGGCGGCGAGCACCCGCGCCTCCTCGCCCTCGTGGGTGCTGGCGGCGATCCACAGCGGACGACCCTCGCCCCAGTGCGCGCGCAGCTCGGCGCTGCGGGTCTCGCGTTCGGGGTCGTCGGCGACGTCGAACTTGACCGAGCCGGTCACCCGCACCCGCTCGGGCTCGGCGCCGAGCGCGTTGAAGCGCCGCGCGTCGCCGCGCCCCTGGGCGGCGATCAGCGCGAAGCGGCGCAGCGTCGGCGCGGTGAGCCGGCCGAGCTGGGCATAGCCGCGCGCCGAGCGCGCCGACAGTCGGGCATTGACCAGCAGCGTGGGGATGCCGCGCTCGGCGCAGGCGTCGAGCATGTTCGGCCAGATCTCGGTCTCGATGACGATCAGCAGCCGGGGACGCGCCTGATCGAGGAAGCGCGCCTGCACCCCGGGCAGGTCGTAGGGGGTGTAGCGGTGCGCCACCCGCTCGCCGAACAGCGCGTGCAGCCGCTCGGCCCCGGTCGGGGTGGTGGTGGTGACCAGCACCCGACAGGTCGGGGTACGCGCGAGCAGGTGGTTGATGAGCCCGCGCGCGGCCAGCACCTCGCCGACCGAGACGGCGTGCACCCAGACCTCGACCGGCGGTGCGGGCACGCCGCGCGCCAGCCGTTCGCCGAGACGCAGCTCGCGCGCCGGTCGCGACAGCCCGCGCAGCACCAGGCGCAGCAGCACCAGCGGCAGGGTCAGACGCAGTACCAGGGTGTAGAGCAGTTGCAACAGTGTCCCCCTGAACGAGGGTTGGTCCTCGATCACCGACTCAGACATCGCGGATCGCCCCAATGATCCGGCTGGTCGAGCGCCCGGGCAGGAAGTCGAGCACCCGCACCTCGCCGCCGCGCGCGCGCACGCAGTCGGCCCCGGCGATCTCCTCGACGCGGTAGTCCCCGCCCTTGACCAGCACGTCCGGGCCGACGGCGCAGATCAGCGCCTCCGGGGTGTCCTCGGAGAAGGGACAGACCCAGTCGACCGAGGCCAGCCCGGCGAGCACCGCCATGCGCTGCTCGACGCCGTTGATCGGTCGCCCCTCGCCCTTGAGCCGGCGCACCGAGTCGTCGTCGTTGACCGCCACCACCAGCCGATCGCCGAGCGCGCGGGCCTGCTGCAGATAGGCGACATGACCCTCGTGGAGGATGTCGAAGCAGCCGTTGGTCATCACCACCCGCTCGCCGCGCGCGCGCGCCTCGGCCACGGTGTGCACCAGGGCGTCGCGATCGAGCAGGGTGCGCCACTCGCCGCCGCGATAGGCGCGCGCCAGTTCGCGCACGCCGACGCTGGCGGTGCCGAGCTTGGCCACCGCCAGCCCGGCGGCGCAGTTGGCCAGGGCGCAGGCGGCGGGCAGCGGCATGCCGGCGGCGAGCGCGGCGGCGAGCGCGGCGATCACGGTATCGCCCGCGCCGGTGACGTCGAACACCTCGCGTGCCTGGGTCGGCAGGTGCAACGCCTCGGCACCGGCGGCGAGCAGCAACATGCCGCGCTCGCCCAGGGTCACCAACAGCGCCTCCAGCGCCAGCTCGTCGCGCAGCCGCCCGGCGCGCGCGATCAGGGTGGCGTCGTCGGCGCAGACGCCGACCACCGCCTCCAGCTCGCCGCGATTGGGGGTGAGCAGGGTGGCGCCGCGATAGCGCGCGAAGTCCGATCCCTTGGGGTCGACCAGCACCGGCAGGCCACGGGCGCGGGCGCGCTCGATCAGCCGCTGCGGGTCGACCAGGGTGCCCTTGCCGTAGTCCGAGAGCAGCAGCAGCTGATGATGCGGCAGCGCGGCCTCGACCAGCGCCGGCAGCGGGTCCTCGGCCAGCGGCGCGAGCGGCTCCTCGAAGTCGAGCCGGATGAGCTGCTGGTGATGGCTGAGCACCCGCAGCTTGGTGATGGTCGGCACGTCGTCGCGACGGTGCAGGTGCAGCGCGACCCCGGCCTCGCGCAGCGGCGCGCTCAGGCACTCGGCGGCCTCGTCGCGACCGGTGACCCCGGCCAGCGCGGTGCGCACGCCGAGCGCGGCGAGGTTGAGCGCGACGTTGGCCGCACCGCCGGGGCGGTCCTCGCGCCCGTCGATGCGCACCACCGGCACCGGGGCCTCGGGCGAGATACGACGGGTGCTGCCGCTCCAGTAGCGGTCGAGCATCAGATCGCCGGCCACGAGGATGCTGGCGCGGCCGAAGTCGGGGAGATCGGGAAGGGGGATCGGGCTCAAGCTGGACTCCGCAATCGCACGGGACAGATCCCTAACATGATCGCACGAGTTCCTCGATCGGGCGCGGTCGACCGACGCCGTAACCCTGAGCGTAATCGACGCCGATGCCGCGCAGCACCTCCAGCGTCTCCTCGCCGTCGACGAACTCGGCCACGGTGCGCATCCCCATCGCCTGACCGACCTCGTTGATCGAGCGCACCATGGTGCGGGCGATCGGGTTGACGGCGATGTCCTTGATGAACATGCCGTCGATCTTGATGAAGTCGACCGGCAGGTTCTTCAGATAGGCGAAGGAGGACAGCCCGCTGCCGAAGTCGTCGAGGGCGAAGCGACAGCCGAGCGCGCGCAGCGCCTCGATGAACTCGACGGCGTTGGTCATGTTGGAGATCGCCGCGGTCTCGGTGACCTCGAAGCAGAGCTTGGCGGCGATGGCCTCGTGGCGGTGCAGCCGCATGGCGATGCGATCGAGCAGCTGGGGATCGCTCAGCGAGTGACCGGAGAGGTTGATCGAGCACAGGCTGAGACCGTCGAGATGCTCGGGGTGATCGCCGAGCCAGGCGAGCGCCGTCTCCAGCACCCACTCGTCGATCCGCCCGATCAGGTGATAGCGCTCGGCGGCGGGCAGGAAGGCGCCGGGCATCACCGCCGCGCCGTCGTCGTCGTACATCCGCAGCAGCAGCTCGTAGTGCGCGCCGTCGCCGTCGCCGTTGACCGGCACGATCGGCTGGAAGGCGAGCCCGAAGCGCGCCTGCTCGAGCGCCAGGTTGATCCGCGACACCCACTGCATCTCGCCGTGACGGCGCGCCAGCTCGGCATCGTCGGCGGTATAGACATGGATGCGGTTGCGCCCGCCGTCCTTGGCCGCGTAACAGGCGCTGTCGGCGGCGCTGAGCAGCGAGACCAGGCCCTCGCTGGCGGCGTCGATCGACACCAGCCCGATGCTCACGCCGAGCCGGAAGCGCTTGTCGCCCCAGACGAAGTGGAAGTCGCCGACGGCCTTGCACAGCGCCTCGGCGACCCGGATCGCGCCGGCGTGCTCGCAGTCCTCCATCAGCACCCCGAACTCGTCGCCGCCGAGCCGCGCCAGGGTGTCCTGCTGACGGATGCAGGCGGCGAGCACGTGGGCGAGCTGGCGCAGCACCGCGTCGCCGGCGATGTGCCCGCAGGTGTCGTTGATCACCTTGAACTGATCGAGATCGAGATAGCAGAGCGCATGCTGGCGGCGCTCGCGCCGCGCCTCCTCGATCGCCCGCTGCAGTCGCTGCTCGAAGGCGCTGCGGTTGAGCAGCCCGGTGAGCGCGTCGAGACTGGCCTGACGGCGCAGCTCCTCGGAGAGTCGGTGGGCCTCGGTGTTGTCGAGCCAGGAGCCGACCAGCTCCACCGCCCGGCCGTTGCCGTCGCACAGCAGGCGCACGCTGTCACGCACCCAGCGCCAGTCGCCGTCGCGATGACGCATGCGGTACTCGGCATTGGCCGCGCGCCCGGCATCGCCGTCGAACATGCCGTCGAGCACGGCGCGATCGTCCGGGTGTACCAGCCCCTCCCACACCAGCGCGCCGTTGACCAGCTGCTCGGGATCGTAGCCGAGCAGCTGGCGGAGGTTGTCGCTGACGAAGATGAAGCGCGCCGGGCGCCCCGGCTCGCGGGCATAGACCACCGCCGGGCTGGCGGCGATGACGTGGTGGAGCAGATCGAAGGAGCGGCGCATCGCCTCCTCGGCGCGACGGTGCGCGGCGAGGTCGCGGACCACCGCGAAGACCTCGCCGCCGACCGGCGTCTCGTTACCGGCGCCGAGCGCGAGCAGCTTGATCTCGACCGGCAGCGGCGGCCCGCCGGCGCCGTCGAGCAGCTCCAGCTCGATGGCGCGCACCCGCCCCTCGGCGCTCTCACCCAGCTCATCCAGCAGGGCGCTGGCGCGACCCCGATGGCCGGGCGCGACCAGTTCGAGCAGCGGGCGCTCGAGCACGCTCTCGGGACGGCGCTGCAACAGCACCGCGATCCGGTCGTTGACGAAGCGCACCCGGCCGGCGCCGTTGAGCAGGAAGACCAGGTCGGGCGAGGCGTGCACCAGGAAGCGGTGGAGACGCTCGGAGTCGCGCAGCCGCGCCTGCATGGTCGCCTGGGCGCGGGTCAGCGCGCCGCGCTCGCAGGCGCGCGCGATCGCCGCAAGCAGGGTGTCGAGCCGATAGGGCTTGGCGACGAAGTCACAGGCGCCATGACGCAGCGCGCGGGTCGCCTCGGCCACCGAGCGGGTGGCGCTGACCACCACCACGGCGATCTCCTCGCCGCGCTCGGCGAGCCGGTCGAGTACCTGCACGCCGTCGCCGACCGGCAGGATCAGGTCGAGCAGGATCAGGTCGAAGCGCTCGCCCTCGAGCTGCGCCAGGGCCTCGGCGACACCGGCGACGGCGCACACCGAGAAGCCCCGCGCCCCGAGCAGGCGCTCCAGGCTGGCGCGACTGCGCGGCTCGTCGTCGACCACCAGCAGGCGCCGGCAGCCGTCCTCGGCCAGCGTCGCGGGGGAAGGGGGTTGTCGATCGCTCATCGCTTCGCTCCGCCTCGCTCAGGGTCGGCGCAGCGGCAACAGGACCTGGAAGCGACAGCCGGCGCCAGGCCGACTGCGACAGCTCACCAGCCCTCCGGCCGCCTCGACCAGATTACGCACGATGGTCAGCCCCACCCCGGCATGTCCCGGCTTGGCGCTCTGTTGCGGCTGGAACAGGGTCTCCAGCCGTTCGGCGGCAAGCCCCGGGCCGTCGTCCTCGACCCGCAGCTCGACATGGGCGCGACCGCCGACCCGCACCCCGTCCTCCAGCGCCACCTCGATCCGTCCGCCCTCGCCCAGCGCCTCGGCGGCGTTGCGCACCAGATTGACCACCACCTGACGCAGGGCGTCGCGCGCCAGACGCAGCGGCGGCAGCGAGTCGGGACAGGTACAGCTGAACGCGATCCCGCGCGGCCGACACAGCGCATGGTCGAGCACCCCGACGAGCCGGCGCAACGACTCGGCCGGATCGCCCTCGTCACCGTCGCCGGCGGCCTCGTCGCCGTCGACCAGACGCACCAGGATGGTCCCGACCCGTTCCAGCTCCTCGCGCAGCACCAACAGGTCGGCATTGGCCTCGGCGTCGTCTGCAAGACGCTGGGCGAGCAGTTCGAGATAGTTCTGGGCGATGCTCAGCGGGTTGCCCGCCTCGTGCACCACCTGACGCAATCGCGCCCGTTCGAGCAGCGCGCGCTCCTGCGCGGCGCGCTGGTGCAGCAGGCGCTGCTCGCGCTGGCGCGCCAGCGCCCGGCCACAGACCTCGCCGAAGGTCCGCAGCAGCCGCTCGCGCGCGCGCAGCTGGGCGAGCTGCGCCGCGCTCGGCGCCAGCACCAGCACCGCGCCGGGCTCGCCGGCGGCGCGCAGCGGCAGACAATAGAGCGCCTCGGCGCCGGCGGCGAGCTGGTGTTCGAGCACCCCGGGCCCGTCGTCCGCGAGCAGCGTCGAGCAGGGCTCGCCGGCGAGTGCGCGAGCGGGCAGGTGCTCACCGTCGGCGGCACAGTCGATCGCCGCGAACCCGGGATCGGCCATCAGCGGATCGCGACCGCGCAAGCGCCCGTCCTCAGCCACCAGGAAGCGCGCCCGGTCGATGCCGAACAGCACCACCACGCAGCGCGCGATGGTCGCGAGCAGCACGTCCTCGTCCTCGGCGCGGGCGAGCTGGCCGTCGAGCCCGTCGACCAGCGCGCGATCGCACAGCGCACGCGTCAACGGCGCGCCCGGCGCGGCGCCGGTCTCGAACCCCAGCGCCGCGCACAACGGCTCGACCTGTTGCACGGCCTCGCGATGCAGCCGTTGCGCCAGCGCCGGGGTCAGGCCGAACAGCGCATCGGCCAGCGCCAGGGCCTCGGACTCGCGCCAGTGCGGACTGTCGAGTGCGTTGGCCAGATGCACCAGACGCAGCGCCGGCGGCGCGTCGGCGAGCGCCGCGAGCGGGGCGTGATGATGGCGCGCGGCCATCACCAGCGGCGCCGGCAACCGCCAGGCGCCGAGCAACGCAGCGCCCACGGCGCAGTGATCGACACCGAGCCGTTCGCGCTCGCACGCGAGCAGACGCGCGGCATCACCCTCGCCCGCGCCTTCGGGCGGCCACTCACCGCGCTGGGTGGCGATCACCAGACGACCGATGTCGTGCAGCAGACCGGCGAGATAGAGCCGCTCGGGCACATCGATGGAGAGGGTATGGGCCAGGGCGCGGGCGAGCGCGGCGGTGACCAGGGCATGACGCCAGAAGGCGGCGAGCGTCGCGGCGGACAGCGTGCGCTCCGGGGCCAAGGCCTGGACCAGCGCGGTGGTCAGGGCGATGGTCTTGATGGTGTCGAGCCCGAGGGTGACCAGCACCCGTTCGAGCGAGACGAAGGTGGGCGCACGACGGCGGAAGGCGGCGGAGTTGGCGATCGCCAGCATCCGCGTGGTCAGCGACGGGTCGCGCGCGCAGATCCGCGCCAGGGTCTCGAACTCGACGGCCTCGTCGACGAAGGCATCGAGCAGTTCGAGCAGCACCAGGGGTGGCGAGGGCAGCGCGTCGAGCGCGCTCGGATCGATATCCATGCTTGCTGTGGCCATAGAACGAACACCGCAGATCGATCGTCGTGGGATCGCTCCAGGTCATCGCTCCATGGTGTGCCCGCAGCGCATGATTCACGCGAAAAGTGTAATGAATTTCACCCGCTCATTCACCCGCCAATCGCGCCCGCCAGCTCACCAGATCGGGCTTGGGGGCGTGCTTGACCGCGACCTTCCACCAGAAACCGAGCAGGTCGTCGCCGAAGGAGATCGCCTTGCGCGGCAGCGCCAGCGGATGATCGGCGCGGGTCGCGGCACCGCGCAGACAGGTCGTCGCCGAGCGATAGCCGGCGGCGGCGGCAAGCCCCGGGGTGTGGTGATCGAAGCTGCCGAAGGGATAGCAGAGATGCTGCACCGGGGCGCCGAGCAGGTCCTCGAGCCGTGCACGACTGGCGCCCAGCTCCTCGGCCTGACGCGCAGGCGGGCACTCGCCGAGCTTGACGTGATTGGCGGTGTGCGAGCCGATGGTGATGCCAGCGGCATGGATCTCGCGCAGCGCGGCGGCGTCCATCAGCTCGGGGACCGGGCGGCCGGGGTCCTTGGCGAACCACTCGGCGCGCCGCCCGACCCAGTCGCTGATGACATAGACGGTGGCCGGGAAGCCGTGACGCGCGAGCACCGGCAGGGCGTGGTCGACGAAGTTGCGATAACCGTCGTCGAAGGTCAGTACCACCGAGCGCGGCGCCAGCGCGCGCTCGCCGCGCAGCCCGGCGAGCGCCTCGTCGAGCCCGATCACCCGATAGCCGAGGCGCGCGAGCAACGCCATCTGCGCGCTGAAGCGACGGCGATCGCAGTAGTTGGCGCGATGTGCGCGCATCGGCGCGAAATCGCCGACCTGGTGATACATCAGGATCGAGAGACGGGGCTCGCTCATGGTGACACTCGTGCGATGGGGATGAGTGCCAAGGATACCGTCGCCGGCGATCGCGATCAGTCGCGATCCTGCGCCAGCGCCGCCAGCAACCCCTCGACCAACTGCAGCGGGGTGGGCGGGCAGCCGGGGATGCGCACGTCGACCGGGATCACCCGCTCGACCGCGCCGCAGCTGGCATAGCTCTCGCCGAACTCGCCGCCGTCGCAGGCGCAGTCGCCGGCGGCGATGACGAACTTGGGCGCGGGCATGGCGCGCCAGGTGCGACGCAGCGCCTGTTCCATGTGACGCGACACCGGCCCGGTGACCAGCAGCGCGTCGGCATGACGCGGCGAGGCGCAGAAGCGGATGCCGAAGCGTTCGAGGTCGTAGTAGGCGTTGGCGAGGGCGTGGATCTCGATCTCGCAACCACCGCAGGAACCGGCATCGACCTGACGGATCGCGAGGCTGTGGCCGAACCGCGCGTCGACCCGGCGGCGCAGCTCGATGCCGAGACGTTCGAGGCCGGCGGCGTCGGGACGCGCGACCGGCTCGGTGCGCAGCCCGGTGCGAACGATCTGGTTGAGGATGCGGAACATGGTTCAGTGCCTGTCGATGCTGGGGCGGGCGCTACAGGTCCACCCCGGAGTAGGAGCCGTTGACCGACTTGTTGCACACCGGGAAGTCGGGGACGATGTTGCCGAGGATCAGGTGTTCGAGCGCCGGCCAGTTGAACCAGCTCGGGTCGCGCGGGAAGTAGCGCGCCACCCGCCCGGCGACATCGAGCCGCACCAGCGCGACCGACTCGCCGCGCCAGCCCTCGACCAGCCCCAGCCCGCTGGCCTCGGGGCGCGGCGTCAGCGGCGCCGCGATCGCGCCCTCGGGGAGCGCGGCGAGCAGCTGCTCGATCAGCCCCAGGCTGGCGTGGATCTCGCGCATCCGCACCCGCATCCGCGCCGCCACGTCGCCCTCGTGCTCGACCACCGCCGTCTCCAGCCGCAGCCGGTCGTAGGGTGCGTAGGGGACGTGATGGCGCAGGTCGTGGTCGATCCCGCTGGCCTTGGCGACATAGCCGGTGCAGCCGAGCGCGCGCGCCGTGCCCTGCGCGAGGATGCCGGTGGTGAGCAGCCGGTCGTTGAGCGGCGGATGATCGTCGAGGATGTCGAACAGCCGCCGCAGCACCCGTCTGAGCTCGCCGTTGGCCTGGATCAGACGCTCCGGCGCGGCGGGGTCGAGATCGCGCGCCACGCCGCCGGGGACCAGGGTGTCCATCAGCAGACGATGGCCGAAATGGCTGGCGTTGTCGCGCTGCCAGCGCTCGCGCAGCAGCGCGCACTGGCTCTGGCCGAAGCCGAAACCGACGTCGTTGCAGATCCCGCCGATGTCGCCGAGATGGTTGGCCACCCGCTCGCGCTCGGCGAGCAGCGCGCGCAGATAGAGCGCGCGCGCCGGCACCTCGGTGTCGCAGGCGCGCTCGAGTGCCTGACAGGCCGCCCAGGCATGGGCCACGGTGCTGTCGGCGGCGACCCGCGCGGCGAGTCGCACCAGCCCCGCGGCATCACGGCCGACGGCGTGTTTCTCGATGCCCTTGTGGACATAGCCGAGACGCTCCTCGAGCCGCAGCACGTCCTCGCCCATCACCTGGAAACGGAAGTGTCCGGGGGCGATCACCCCGGCGTGCACCGGCCCCACCGGCACCTCGCAGACGCCGTTGCCCTGCAGCCGCACGATCGGGTAGTCGCCATCGGCGGGGGTGCGACCGGGATGGTCGCCGGCGAGCGGGAAGCCGGGACGCAGCGGGTGGGCCGTCTCCGGCCAGGCCTGGTGACGGGTCCAGCGCACCGTGCCGCGCGGATGACCGAGGAAGCGCACCCCGAGGAGGTCCTGGGCATGGCGTTCGAGACGGTCGACACCGGGGAAGAGCGGGGTGTGGGAGGCCAGCTCGGGCGGCGCGCCCGTCACCTCGGTCTGCGCCAGCAGATAGCCGTCGGCGGCGGCGAACAGCGCCTGCACGCGCAGCCGCTCCTCATCGAGCGCATCGGCCCAGAGCCCGGCGTGACGCAGCCCGGCGTCGGCGGCGAGCTCGGCGAGCAGGCCCCAGTGCGCCGCCGGCAGCGCCAGACAGGACTCGACCCCGGCGACGCCGGCGCATGCAGTGGCGCCGATACCCGGGGCGGTGAGCAGCCCCTGCAGGTCGGCGAGCGGATCGGTGACGTTCATAGCAGATGACTCCCCGCGATCAGTCCGGTCGCCCGGTCGAGCCAGCCGGCGAGCAGCGCCGGGATCGCCAGCCCCAGCCACAGCACCAGCCCGAGATGGATCATCACCGGCAGCATGTTGGCCTCGACCGGCTGCTGACCCTCGGGCGGCGTGCCGTAGACCATCGGGTGGACATGGCGAAACAGCCCGGCGCAGGCCACCGCCAGCCCGCCGAGCAGCGCCACGCTCAACCAGGGCTGGGTCTGGATGGTGGCGGTGAGCAGCAGGAACTCGCTGGCGAAGACCCCGAACGGCGGGAAGCCGGCGATCGCCACCACCCCCAGCAACAGCGACCAGCCGACCGCCGGCTGGGTACGGATCAGCCCGCGGATGCGGTCGATCGACTGGGTGCCGGCGATGTGCGCGGCGTGCCCCACGGTGATGAAGATCGCCGACTTGGTCAGCGAGTGCACCAGCATGTGCAGCAGCGCGCCGAAGGTGGCCAGCGGCCCGCCGAGCCCGAAGGCGAAGGTCATCAGGCCCATGTGCTCGATCGAGGAGTAGCTGAACATCCGCTTGATGTCGCGCTGGCGGTGCAGAAACAGCCCGGCGACGAGGAAGGAGATCAGCCCGAAGCCCATCAGCAGCGCACCGGCCAGGTGCGGGGTATCGGTCGCCGCCAGCGAGCCGTCGACCAGCATCTTCAGCCGCACCACGGCATAGAGGGCGACGTTGAGCAGCAGCCCGGAGAGCACCGCAGACATCGGCGTCGGCCCCTCGGAGTGGGCATCGGGCAGCCACTGGTGCATCGGCACCAGCCCGACCTTGGTGCCGTAGCCGACCAGCAGGAAGACGAAGGCGATGCGCATCACCGTGGGGTCGAGCGCCGCGGCGTCGGCGTAGAGCACGCTCCAGGTCAGCCCCTCGGTGGGGTCGGCGAGCACCTGCTGGGCGGCGAAGTAGGTCAGCACGGTGCCGAACAGCGCCAGGGCGATGCCGACGCCGCAGAGGAT
Organism: Marichromatium sp. AB31; assembly: GCF_003718685.1. Lineage (NCBI taxonomy): Bacteria > Pseudomonadati > Pseudomonadota > Gammaproteobacteria > Chromatiales > Chromatiaceae > Marichromatium > Marichromatium sp. AB31. Next base: position 122,351 of record NZ_RHFI01000001.1, read on the forward strand.
GAAGTACTTCCACGCCGCCTCGACCGCCTCCGGGGTGCGATAGAGCGAGACCAGCAGCACCGTGGCCAGGGTCGCGCCCTCGACCGCCACCCAGAGCACGCCGAGGTTGTCGGTGGTGAGCGCCACCAGCATGGTCAGCATGAAGGTCTGGTACATGCTGTGATAGATGCGCACCCCGGGCGGACTGATACGGGCGTTGGCGCAGACGTGACGCATGTAGGGGCGCGAGAAGATCGCCGTGGTCAGACCGACGAAGGCGGTGAGCACCACCAGATAGACGTTGAAGGCATCGACCCTGAAGTGCAGCCCGGCGACCACCTCGTGCTCGGCGACCGTCCAGCCGAGCCACAACGCGGCGGCCAGGGTGAGCGCGGCGACGCCGAGGTTGATCCAGCCGGCCCAGCGCACCGAGCTGACGAAGGCCAGCGCCAGCGCCCCGGCCAGCGGCAGCAGCAGGATCAGGATCAGCGCGCTCATGGCGTCTCCTCCTCGGTCTCGGTGAGTCGGTTGAGGCGGTCGACGTCGAGCGAGTCGATGCTGTCGCGGATCTGGAAGAAGAACACCCCGAACAGCACCATCGCCACCAGCACGTCGAAGGCCACGCCCAGCTCGACCACCAGCGGCATGCCGGCGGTGGCGGAGACCGCGGCCAGGAACAGCCCGTTCTCCATCGACATGAAGCCGAGCACCTGGGCCACCGCCTGCTGGCGCGCCACCAGCATCAGCAGCCCGATCAGCACCACCGCCAGGCTCACCGCGACGATGTTGCGGGTGAAGGTCAGCTCCTCGGCGACAATCGGCACCACCACCCAGTAGCTGAAGATCACCAGCGCCACCGCCGCCATGCTCACCAGCGCCGGGTGGCTGAGGGTCTCGGTGTGACGCTCCAGGGCGAGACGGCGCACCAGCCGGTGCAGCATCCAGGGGATCAGCATCGCCTTCAGCGCCAGGGTGAGCAGCGCCGAGAAATAGAGGTGGTGGGCGTGGCCGGCGATCGCCACGGTGAGGGTCACCGCGGCGATCAGCGCGCCCTGCCAGGCGAAGGCGTGGATGGCGGCGAGCAGTCGGGTCTGCGACAGCAGCCCGAAGGACAGGAAGAGCACCAGCGCCGCCTGCAGCAGCACGAACTGTTCGAGCAGCGGCAGTTGCGTGAGACTCATGCGCCCACCTCCAGGATGACGTGACTGAGCAGCCCGAGCAGGGCCAGCAGCAGGGCGAGGTTGAGGAAGGCCGGGGCGCGGAACAGCCGCATCTTGGCCACCACCGTCTCGCCGACGGCGAGCGCCGCGCCGAGCACCGCGAGCTTGAGCAGGATCGCCCCCAGGCCGAGCGCCAGCGCCGCCGGGGCGAACGCCTGACCGATCCCCCAGGGCACGAAGACGTTGGCGATCAGCACCCCGTAGAGCATCAGCTTGAGATACGCGGCCAACTCCATCAGCGCCAGGTGGCGACCGGTGTACTCGAGCAGCATGCCCTCGTGGATCATCGTCAGTTCGAGATGGGTGGTGGGGTTGTCGACCGGGATGCGTCCGCTCTCGGCGAGCGCCACCAGTACCAGGGCGCCGAAGGCGAAGAGATAGGACGGGCGGACCACGAAGCCGTCGGCCAGGTGATAGCCGATCACGCTCGACAGGCTGGTGCTGTGGGCGCTCATCGCCAGGGTGAAGACCGCGACCAGCATCGCCGGCTCGGCGAGGCTCGAGACCATCATCTCGCGCGAGGCGCCCATGCCGCCGAAGGCGGTGCCGACGTCCATCCCCGCCAGCGCGAGGAAGAAGCGCGCCAGACCGAGCAGGCCGACCAGCACGATGATGTCGGCGATCTGCGCCGTCGGCAGGTCGCGCGCCACCAGCGGCACCGTGGCCGCGGCCAGCCAGGTGGCGACGAACACCACGTAGGGCGCCAGACGAAACAGCGGCGAGGCGGTGTGCGCCACCCGCGTCTCCTTCGCCAGCAGCTTGCGCAGATCGCGATAGGGTTGCAGCACCGAGGCGCCGCGGCGGTTGTTCAGCCGCGCCTTGACCTTGCGCACCCAGCCGATCAGCAGGGGCGCCAGCGCGGGGTAGAGCAGCGCCTGCAGCAGCGCCATCCCCCAGGCCGAGAGCATCACAGGTTCATCCATCGCACAGGGTCCCGCACGGCAGTGGGCGCGCCGCGACTGGGCGCGACGCCACCGGGTTGAGCAGGGCGCGCGCCGCGATCACGAGATGATCCACAGCAGCACCAGCAGCGTCGCCAGGGTCCAGCCCAGATAGACCCGCACGTTCCCCGACTGCAGCAGCACCACCCGACGCGCGGCCGACTCCACCGCCTGGGCCAGCGGCACATAGAGCAGCGACCAGGCACGGTCGGCGATGCGCAGGCGATAGCGCGGCCGGGTATCGGTGGCCGCGGGCTTGCGCTCGTCGATCGCGAAGGCGAGCGCGAACACCCGGCGGATCGGCTGGGCGAAGGCCGCGGCGCTGTACTGCATCCGCGGCGTCGGCGGGGTCAGACCGCAGTCCCAGGGGTCGCAGCGGCGCACCCGTCGTACCCGCCCGCGCCGCGCCCAGAGGATCGCCGCACCGGCGATCAGCGCCAGCAGCAGGATCGACAGCGGCGCGCTGTAGCTCGCGGTCTCGGCCGAGACCGGGGTCAGCCACAGCCAGCCGCCGGCAGCGGCCTGCGGCAGCCCGGTGCCGACGACGGCCACGGCGACCGGGTCGAGCAGCGCGATCACCTGGGTCGGCAGCACCCCGAGCAGCACGCAGAAGAGCGCCAGCAGCCCCTGTCCCCAGCGCATCCCCAGCGGCACCGCCCGCGCCCGCCGGACGTGACGCGAGCGCGCCTGGCCGAGGAAGGCGACGCCATAGACCTTGACGAAGGTCGCCGCCACCAGCGCGCCGGTGAGCGCGAGTACCGCCGAGACGATCGGGATCAGGCTGCGCAGCACGCCGCTGTCGAGCTGCCAGGCCTGGAGCGCGGCCTGGAAGGTCAGCCATTCGGAGACGAAGCCGTTGAGCGGCGGCAGCGCCGAGATCGCGACACAACCGATGAGGAAGAACAGCCCGGTCCAGGGCATGCGCCGCAGCAGCCCGCCCATCTGCTCGAGGTCGCGCTCGTGGGTGCTGTGCAGCACCGCCCCGGCGCCGAGAAACAGCAGCCCCTTGAACAGCGCGTGGTTGATGGCGTGATAGAGCGCGGCGACGAAGGCCAGCGCGGCGAGCGTCGGATGGCCGGTGGCCATGAACAGCACCGCCAGACCGAGGGCGATGAAGATGATGCCGAGGTTCTCCACCGAGGAGTAGGCGAGCAGCCGCTTGAGGTCGCTCTGCATCATCGCGAACAGCACCCCGGTGAGCGCCGAGAGACTGCCGACGGCCAGCATCACCACGCCCCACTGCCAGTGGAACTGACCGATCAGGTCGAAGACCACGCGCACGAAGCCGTAGACGGCGACCTTGAGCATCGCCCCGGACATCAGCGCCGAGATGTGCGAGGGCGCCACCGGGTGCGCCTCGGGCAGCCAGGCGTGCAGCGGCACCAGCCCCGCCTTCATGCCGAAGCCGAGCAGCACCAGGGCGAAGCACAGGCTCGCCCAGGACGTCGACAGCGCCGCCTCGCGCAGCAGGGTGAACTCGAAACCGCCGGCGAAGGCGGCGAGCACGCCGAAGCCGAGCAGGATCGCCAGCCCGCCGACATGGGCCATCAGCAGATAGAGGAAGGCGGCGCGACGGTTGGCCGGGTTGTCGTGGTGGAAGGCGACGAGGAAATAGGAGGCCAGCGACATCAGCTCCCAGGCCACCATGAACACGAAGGCGTCGGCGGCGAGCACCACCAGCAGCATGCCGGCGACGAACAGCCCGCTGAAGCCGCCGAGCGCGGCGAGCGACTCGCGTCCGTTCTCCAGCCCGCGCACATAGGCCGGGCCGTAGATGCCGGCGGCGGTGACGAGGATACCGATCAGCGCGAGGAAGAAGCCGGCGAGGGCGTCGAGTTGGAGGTGCCAGGGCAGCCAGGGCAGCCCCAGCGGCAGGACGAGACCGAGATCGAGCCCCTCGACCAGCGCCCACAGCCCGGCGCCGCTCGCCGCCACCCCGGAGAGCCCGAGCAGCGGCAGCGAGGCCCAACGCAGCGCCCGCGGCCAGCGTGCGGCCGGCAGCGCGACCAGCGCCGAGGCCAGCGCCAGGGTCAGCGCCAGCAGGGCCAGTGACAGGGCGGGATGCATGTTCATGGACGATCGTCGTCCGGCGGCATGACCTTCAGCCGCACCCCGCGTCCGCCACCGGCGCTGACCGCACCTTCGCCGATCAGCTCGATACCGGCCCGATCGAGCGCCTCGACCACCTTGACCAGGGATTCGACATTGCCGCGCACCTGGCCGTCGCTGGCCTCCATGCGCTGGATGGTCGGCAGCGACAGGGCCGCCGCCTCGGCCAGTCGGCGTTGATCGAGGCCCAGCAGGGCGCGGGCGGCACGAAGTTGCGCGGCTGTAATCATGTCTCAGACATCACTAATTAGTATTTGAACATTAGCTTAGTACTCTGAACCATGTTTATGCAAACGTTGAACATGATAAATCACCGTCCAGATATCACACTGGACGCTGACGATCAGACAGACGAGCGCCCGTCACGACGGCGCAGAGACGCCGGCGCCTGGAGTCGAACGGGGAGAGGCGCCTCGCGCACCGCCGACGAACGGCAGCGGCGGGCGAGGCGGGGGAAGATCGCGATCAGCGGATCAGATAACGATCGGCGGGACGGTCCTGGAGGAAGGCGGCGGCGAAGCCCTCGTCGGGCGCCAGCTCGAACCAGCGCAGCGCGGCGCGACGGCAGTCGTCGCAGGCATAGAGCGGGACATGGACGGCGAGCGTCTGCGGACCGTCGCCGATGCGGGTGGCGATACGCAGCGCGCCGCCGCAGTGCCGACACAGCCGCACCGCCTCGTGCTGATGCTCGAAGGCGTCGATGGTGTCGTAGTAGATCTCGCGGGTGCGATGGGCACACTCGTCGCTGACCGCGTGGAGCTGTGCCTGACGCTGCTCGCGCTTGGCCCAGACGGCGCGGGTGCGGGTGCCGATGCGGCGCACCGCCTCGGTGATCTCCTCGGGCTGCACCCCGCCCGAGGGGCGGCGGTAGGGCTCGACGACATGATCGCTCTCCAGCCCGGTCATCGCCAGCAGGATGCCCATGTTGATATAGGGCAGCGCGCTCTCGATCGAGTAGCCGCCCTCGAGCACCGCCAGGTCCGGGGCGAGCAGCCGGGTCAGCTCGGCATAGCCACGGGCGCTGAAGTCCATGTCGGTGAGCGGGTCGGCGAAGTGGTTGTCCTGACCGGCGGAGTTGATCACCAGCTCGGGCTCGAAGTCCTCGAGGATCGGCAGCACGGTGTCGCGCACGATCTCCAGATAACCGGCGTCCGAGGTGCGCGGCGGCAGCGGGATGTTGACCGTGGTGCCGACCGCGTTGGGTCCGCCCTGCTCGTCCATGAAGCCGGTGCCGGGATAGAGGGTGCGACCGTCCTGATGGATGGAGATGAAGAGCACGTCGGGATCGTGCCAGTAGATGTCCTGGGTGCCGTCGCCGTGATGGCAGTCGGTGTCGATGATGGCGACGCGGCGGATGTCGTGCTGCTGGCGCAGCGCCTCGATCATGATCGCCTCGTTGTTGATCGCGCAGAAGCCGCGCCCGCCGTGCATCACCCGCTGGGCGTGATGACCCGGCGGGCGCACCAGCGCGAAGCCGCGCTCGATGTCGCCGGCGTGCCAGGCGCGGGCGAGACGCAGCGCGCCACCGGCGGCGATGCGGTGCGACTCGCCGGCCACCGTCTCGACCCCGGACGGGCAGAAGTGGACCCGCTGCACGTCGGCCACGGAGACCGGCTCGGGGCGGTATTCGCGCACCCCCTCGAGATCGAGCAGGCCCTCCTCGCAGATCTGGTCGCGGGTGTAGAGCAGGCGCTCCTCGCGTTCGGGGTGGGTGGCCTCGATCGCCCAGTCGAAGGCGGGAAAGAGGACCAGCCCGGTCTCGTGTCTGGCACTCAGCATACGGCGACCTTGGCGTGTTCCGGGGTGAAGGGCTCGAGCAGCCCGGGCTTGACCTGGAGGGTCAGACGGATGTTGCGCCCGACGGTGGAGAAGCCGCGCACGATGTTGAACTCGAGGTCCTCGACCACCTCCAGCTCCGGGGTCCCGGCCTCGGGACCGAGACGCTCGAAGAGCAATGCCCGGGCCTGCTCCAGCGCCTGCTCGCGCCGATAACTCCGATCGCAGCGCCACTGCCGGTCGCTCCCGGAGCAGCTCACCCAGCCCTGCTCGGTGTCGGCGATCAGGCTCAGGGCATCGGTCGGGCGCGCCATCGCCGCACCGATCGCGTTGGCCACCCCCGAATCGGGCACCAGCTCGACCGGCAGCTGGCTGCGCCGCGCCAGGTGCGGGGCCAGCGACTCGGCCGGCCCGCCGAGCACCAGGATGCGCGCCGGGCGGATGCGATGCCCGTCGAGCAGCTCGTGGATGGTGTCGACATGGCTGCCGTTGACCTGATCGACCAGGCCATCGACCGCGGCCATGATCCGTCGACAGGCGTGATCGATCACCGCGCGCGCGGCCATCGCCGGCTCGCAGCCGAGTTCGGCGGCGAGCTCGGCCACCCCGGCGGCGGCCACCTGCGGGTCGCCGCGCTCGCTCTCGCCGAGGGCGATCAGCGCGTCGGTGGGGGTGAGCGCCGGTCCGCCGCGCGCCAGCGGTGCGCCGAGTCGGCGTGGACCGATGGTGATCTTGCCCTCGACACAGCGCACCTCGCTGTCGCCGCCGACGCCGATCGAGCGGCTGAGCAGGGCGCGGATCAGGGTGCGGGTGGCGCCGATGGTGATGCCGAGCGGTTCGAGTAGCGGCGAACCGCCGCTGAGCAGGGCGATCTCGGTGGTGGTGCCGCCGATGTCGAGCACCACCACGTCCTCCTCGGGCGAGGCCACCGGGATGGCCCCCATCACGCTCGCCGCCGGCCCCGAGAGCACGGTCTCGGCGGGGGAGTCGAGCGAGGCGGCCAGCGACAGGGTGCCGCCATCGGCCTTGAGCAGGTGCACCGGGGCGCTCACCCCGCGGGTGCGCAGCGCCTCGGCGATCGCCTCGTAGAAGTTGCGGTGCAGCGGATAGACCGAGGCGGCGAGATGGGTGGTGGCGATGCGCCGGGGGAAGTTGAGCTGCCCGGAGACGCGGTGGCCGGTGAACACCCGCTCGAAGCGCTCGGCGATACGCTCGGCGATGCCCAGCTCGTGGGCCGGGTTGCGGGTGGAGAACTTGCCCACCACGCCGACATAGCGGATGCCGGCGGCGGCAAAGCGCTCGGCGCAGAGATCGACGGCGTCGAGATCAAGCGGGCTGATCTCGCGACCGCGATGATCGATCGCGCCCGGCACCACCGCGTAATGCTCGCCGGTGCGATAGAGCGCGGGATCGACCCCGGGACCGGCGCACACCAGCATCCCCACCGGGGAGAGACCGGCGCCGACCACCGCGTTGGTGGTCAGCGTGGTGCTCAGCACCACCCGGCGCACCGCCGTCGGCTCGGTGGCGTGCAGCACCCGGTCGAGGGCCTCGAGCAGGGTCGCGCCCAGGTCGTCGGGGTCGGTGTCGACCTTGGCGCGCGCGCGCACCCCCTCGGGGCCGAGCAAGACGATGTCGGCGTGCGTGCCGCCGACGTCCAGTCCGATGATCATCCATTCCTCCGCGAGAGACCCCGGTCCGTGTGCCCAGGGCGGGATAGCGGGCGACCCCTGGGCCGCCGGTTGGTCGTTCGGGTGCCGGAGCGTCCGGCCACCGCTGTGGTCGCGCGCGGGTCCATCCAGATCAGCCGAAGTGGATCCTCGCCTCCAGGTTGGCGGCGGAATCGGCGTTGTCGAGTGCTTCCTGCAGCGAGATGGTGCCGTCGCGATAGAGCGCGAGCAGGGCGTCGTCGAAGGTGCGGATGCCCTCCTCGCCGCTCTGCTGCATCGCCTGACCGAGGGCCTCGACCTGACCGTCGCGGATCAGGTCGGCAATGTGCGGGGTGTTGACCATGACCTCGATCGCGGCGCAGCGCGACCCGGCCTGGGTGCGTACCAGGCGCTGCGAGATGATCGCGCGCAGATAGACCGAGAGGTCGGTGAACAGCGTCTTGTGCTGCGCCTGGGGGAACAGGTTGATGATGCGCTCCATCGCTTGATAGGCGTTGTTGGCGTGCAGCGTGGCGACGGCCAGATGGCCGGTACCGGCCAGTTCGAGCGCCGCCTCCATGGTCTCGCGGGTGCGGATCTCGCCGATCAGCACCACATCGGGGGCCTCGCGCAGCGCGCTCTTGAGCGCCTTGGCATAGCTCTTGGTGTCGAGCCCGAGTTCACGCTGGCTGACGATGCACTGCTTGTGCGGATGGACGAACTCGATCGGGTCCTCGATGGTGATGATATGGCCCGGGGCAGTGCTGTTGCGGTGATCGAGCATCGCCGCGAGGGTGGTCGACTTGCCCGAGCCGGTGGCGCCGACCATGAGGATGATGCCGCGCCGGTGCATGATCAGCTTGGGCAACACCGCCGGCAGACCGAGCTCGTCGCAGGTGGGGACCGTGGTGCGGATATAGCGCAGCACCATCGAGGGGTAGCCGCGCTGGTGATAGGCGTTGACGCGGAAGCGGGCGCGATTGTCGAGCGCGACGGCGAAGTCGACCTCCAGCTCCTCCTCGAACTCGCGCGCCTTGGCCGGATCGAGCAACGAGGCAAGGGCCTCGCGACACACCGTCGGGGTGAGCATGGTCTCGCCGATCGGGCGGATGACGCCCTCGATCTTGATCTTCACCGGCATACCCGGGGTGAGGAAGAGATCGGAGGCGTTGTGCCGGATCATCATCTCGAGATAGGGGGTGATATCCATCGCCATGTCGGGCTCCGGGGGTCGGCGCGGACGCGCGGGTGAAGACGGAGAAACTGCAAGGTTAACTTATAAAGGAATTCTTATATCCTTATGCATTTATCTTTGTTCCGCGTCAATGGCTTTTGCTCGACGCGCTTGCGCCTCCGCAGCGGGCGGCGCGCGATGCGGCCAGCCGTTTCAATCCTCTAGCACCGCGCTCGCCGGACAGCGGCAGCCCGTCACCTAACGAAAGGGCGGCTCATCGTCGTCGCCGAGGATGGACAGCCCGTCGGCCGGCTCGAAATGATCCTTCTCGCGCGCCTCCTGTCCCTGGAGCTTGATCATCAGCCGCAGCTCGTTCATCGAGTCGGCGTTGCGCAGCGCGTCCTCGTAGCTGATCTTGCGCGCCTCGTAGAGGTCGAACAGCGACATATCGAAGGTCTGCATGCCCTGCTCGCGCGAGCGCTTCATCACCTCCTTGATACCGCTGACGTCGCCCTTGAAGATCAGGTCCTGGATCAGCGGCGAGTTGATCAGCACCTCGACGGCGGGGATGCGACCACCGTCGGTGCAGGGCAGCAGACGCTGCGAGATCACCGCCTTGAGGTTGAGCGAGAGATCCATCAGCAGCTGGGCGCGGCGCTCCTCGGGGAAGAGGTTGATGATGCGATCGAGCGCCTGGTTGGCGCTGTTGGCGTGCAGCGTCGAGAGACAGAGATGGCCGGTCTCGGCGAAGTTGATCGCGTGCTCCATGGTCTCGCGATTGCGGATCTCGCCGATGAGGATGACGTCCGGGGCCTGGCGCAGGGTGTTGACCAGCGCCGCCTCCCAGCTCTCGGTATCGACTCCGACCTCGCGCTGGGTGATCAGACAGTTACCGTGGGGATGGACGTACTCGACCGGGTCCTCGATGGTGACGATGTGGCCATAGGTTTCCTGGTTGCGGTGTCCGACCATCGCCGCCAGCGAGGTCGACTTGCCCGAACCGGTACCGCCGACCAGCAGCACCATGCCGCGCTTGGCCATGACGATGTCGAGCAGCACCGGCGGCAGCTTGAGCTCGGCGGCGGAGGGGATGCGGGCGTTGATGGTGCGCAGCACCGCGCCGCCCTTGCCCTGCTGGACGAAGGCGTTGACGCGGAAACGGCCGATGTCCTGGGGATGGATCGCGAAGTTGCACTCCTTGTGCATGTCGTAATCGCGGATCTGCCGATCGTTCATGATCGAGCGCACGAGGATGTTGGTCTGCGCCGCGCTCAGCGGCTGATCGCCGATCGGGGTGAGACGGCCGTCGATCTTGCAAGCGGGAGGGAAGCCGGCGGTGATGAAGAGATCGGAGCCCTTCTTGGCGACCATCTTGCGCAGACAGTCGAGCATGAAACGCGCGGCCTGTTGGCGATCCATGGCGATACCTCGTTGGTTCTCAGCCATCGAGTGTATCACCTCGCCGGCACCGACAAGACCCTGCCCGTGACCGGGATGTGGACAACGAAAAAGCGGCCCTCGCGGGCCGCTTCTCCTGGGGTCGGGGACCGTCTCGCCCCGGATCGACCGGGGCGGACGGCGGCGCTCAGCGCGGCAGGTCGGAGCAGCCCATCAGCCACTCGTCGACGGCGCGGGCGCACTGACGGCCCTCGCGGATCGCCCACACCACCAGCGACTGGCCGCGACGCATGTCGCCGGCGGCGAACACGCCGTCGACGCTGGTGCGATAGGCCTCGGGACCCTCGGTGGTGCCCTTGACGTTACCGCGGGCGTCGAGCTCGAGCCCGGCCTCGTCGCGCAGCTCGGCGAGCATGCCCTCGTGGACCGGGTGGACGAAGCCCATCGCCAGCAGCACCAGATCGGCCTTGAGCTCACCCTCGGTGCCGGGGACGTCGTGCATCTGCCAGCGACCGTCGGCGTCACGCTCCCAGCGCACCAGGTTGTAGCGCACCCCGGTCACCTGACCGTTGGCATCACCGACGAAGCCCTTGGTGGCGACGTTCCACATCCGCTCGCAGCCCTCTTCCTGGGAGGAGGAGGTGCGCATGCGGTTGGGCCAGTTGGGCCAGGTCAGCGACTTGTCCTCGCGCTCCGGCGGACGGTCGAGGATCTCGACCTGGGTGACCGACTTGGCGCCGTGACGGTTGGAGGTGCCGATGCAGTCCGAACCGGTATCACCACCACCGATGACCACCACGTGCTTGCCCTCGGCGCTGATGAAGTCGTCGTCGGGGACGTGGGAGCCCTGCACCCGCTTGCTGTTGCGGGTGAGGAAGTCCATCGCGAAGTGGATGCCGGCGAAGCTGCGACCGGGCACGTCGAGGTCGCGCGGCTTCTCCGAGCCGCCGGCCAGCACCACCGCATCGTACTCATCGCGCAGCTGGGCGACCGAGATGTCGACACCGATGTGGGCGTTGGTGTGGAACTCCACGCCCTCGGTACGCATCTGCGCCATGCGCCGATCGATCAACTGCTTGTTGAGCTTGAAGTCGGGGATGCCGTAGCGCAGCAGGCCGCCGATGCGGTCTTCCTTCTCGTAGAGCGAGACCTTGTGGCCGGCGCGCGCGAGCTGCTGCGCGGCGGCCAGGCCCGCCGGGCCGGAACCGACCACGGCGACCCGCTTGCCGGTACGCCGCTCGGGCACCTGGGGCTTGATCCAGCCCTCCTCCCAGGCCTTGTCGACGATCGCACACTCGATGGTCTTGATCGCCACCGGGGTGTCCTCGAGGTTGAGCGTGCACGAGGCCTCGCAGGGCGCGGGACAGATTCGACCGGTGAACTCGGGGAAGTTGTTGGTCGAGTGCAGCACCTCGATGGCCGCCTGCCAGTCACCCCGATAGGCCAGATCGTTCCAGTCCGGGATGATGTTGTTGACCGGGCACCCCTGGTGACAGAAGGGGATGCCACAGTCCATGCAGCGCGCACCCTGTTCGCTGACCTCGGCCTCGGTCAGCGGGATGACGAACTCGTTGTAGTGGACGACGCGATCGCCGGCCGGCTCGTAGCGCCGGTCGCGACGGTCGTATTCCATGAAACCGGTCGGCTTACCCATGGTCGACGATCCCCTTGAGCTGCTTGTTCGACTGCGGCGGACGGCTCTGGCTGGCACGCATGCCTTCCAGCGCCTGACGGTAATCCACCGGCATCACCTTGACGAACTTCGGCAGCCAGGCCGCCCAGTCGTCGAGGATGCGCCGCGCCACCGCGGAGTTGGTGTAGTGCAGGTGTTTCTCGATCAGCTGCTTGAGACGCAACGCGTCGTGGCGCGTCATGTCGCGGCTGAGATCCACCCGTCCATGGGTCTCGAGATCGCCGCCCTGATGGTCGAGCGCCTCGAGTGCGTCGTCCTCGGCAGCGACCGGCTCGAGCTCGACCATCGCCAGGTTGCAGCGATCGGCGAAGTCGCCGGCCTCGTCGAGCACGTAGGCGACACCGCCGGACATGCCCGCGGCGAAGTTGCGCCCGGTCGCGCCGAGCACCACGGTGACACCGCCGGTCATGTACTCACAGCCGTGATCGCCGACGCCTTCGACCACCGCCACGGCGCCGGAGTTGCGCACGCAGAAGCGCTCGCCGGCGACACCGCGGAAGAAGCACTCGCCGTTGATGGCACCGTAGAGCACGGTGTTGCCAACGATGATGTTCTCCTCGGCCTTGCCGATGGCCGACTCGGCCGGCGGGTAGATGATGATGCGTCCACCCGAGAGGCCCTTGCCGACGTAGTCGTTGCCCTCGCCCTCGAGCTCGACGGTCACGCCACCGGCGACCCAGGCGCCGAACGACTGACCGGCGGTGCCCTTGGCCTTGATGTGGATGGTGCCATCGGGCAGCCCGGCGTGACCGTAGCGCTCGGCGACGCGGCCCGAGAGCATGGCGCCGAACGAACGGTTGAAGTTCTTCACCGGGGTCTCGATGCGTACCGACTCACCGCGCTCGAGCGCGGGCGCGGCCTGAGCGATCAGCTCGTTGTCGAGCGCCTGGTCGAGCCCGTGGTCCTGGGCCTCGGTGTTGTGGATCGCAACCTCGGGACCGACCTCGGGCTTGGCCAGCAGACGCGAGAAGTCGAGCCCCTGCGCCTTCCAGTGATCGATGGCGCGACGCATCTCGAGGCGATCGGAGCGACCGATCATCTCGTTGATGGTGCGGAAGCCGAGCTTGGCCATCAGCTGACGCACTTCCTCGGCGACGAAGAAGAAGTAGTTGATGACGTGTTCGGGCTTGCCGGTGAAGCGCTTGCGCAGCTCCGGATCCTGGGTGGCGACGCCGACCGGGCAGGTGTTGAGATGACACTTGCGCATCATCAGACAGCCCTCGACGATCAGCGGTGCGGTGGCGAAGCCGAACTCGTCGGCGCCGAGCAGCGCGCCGACGACCACGTCGCGACCGGTACGCATGCCGCCGTCGACCTGCACCGAGATGCGCCCGCGCAGACGGTTGAGCACCAGCGTCTGGTGGGTCTCGGCGAGACCGATCTCCCAGGGCGAGCCGGCGTGCTTGATCGAGGTCAGCGGGCTGGCGCCGGTGCCGCCGTCATAGCCGGAGATGGTGACGTGATCGGCATGGGCCTTGGACACGCCCGCGGCCACGGTGCCGACACCGACCTCGGAGACCAGCTTGACCGAGATGCGCGCCTTGGGGTTGACGTTCTTCAGGTCGTGGATCAGCTGGGCGAGATCCTCGATCGAGTAGATGTCGTGGTGCGGCGGCGGCGAGATCAGACCGACGCCCGGGGTCGAGTGACGCACCCGCGCGATCTGCGCGTTGACCTTGTGACCGGGCAGCTGACCACCCTCGCCGGGCTTGGCGCCCTGGGCGATCTTGATCTGGATGTCGTCGGCGTTGACCAGGTACTCGGCGGTGACGCCGAAACGACCCGAGGCGACCTGCTTGATCGCCGAGCGCTCGGGGTTGCTCGAACCGTCGGGCAGCGGGTTGAAGCGCTCGGGCTCCTCGCCACCCTCACCGGTGTTCGACTTGCCGCCGATGGCGTTCATCGCCTTGGCCAGGGTCGAGTGCGCCTCGTAGCTGATCGAGCCGAAGGACATCGCGCCGGTGACGAAACGCTTGACGATCTCCTTGGCCGGCTCGACCTCGTCGATCGGCACCGGGGTCTCGGCGAACCTGAAGTCCATCAGCCCGCGGAAAGTCAGCAACCGCTCGCTCTGCTCGTCGATCAGACGCGAGAACTCGGCGAAGGTGTTGGCGTCGTTGGCACGCGTGGCGTGCTGCAGCTTGGCGATGCTGTCCGGGGTCCAGATGTGCTCCTCGCCGCGCAGCCGGAAGGCGTAGTCGCCGCCGACATCGAGATGCTTGCGATAGATCTGCTCGCCACCGAATGCCTGGGCGTGCCAGCGCACCGCCTCTTCGGCGACCTCGGGCAGACCCACGCCCTCGACCGTGGTCGGGGTGCCGGTGAAGTAGGCCTCGACGAAGCCGCTGTTGAGACCGACCGCGTCGAAGATCTGCGCGCCGCAGTAGGACTGGAAGGTGGAGATGCCCATCTTCGACATCACCTTCTTCAGCCCCTTGCCGACGGCCTTGATGTAGCGCGACTGCGCTTCCTCGAAGCTCGGCGCGTCGTCCTCGGCGGCAAGCATCGACTGGATGGTGTCGAAGGCCAGATAGGGGTTGATCGCCTCGGCGCCGTAACCGGCGAGGGTGGCGAAGTGATGCACCTCGAGCGCCGCACCGGTCTCGACCACCAGGCCGGAGCTGGTGCGCAGCCCGCGACGGATCAGGTGGTGATGCACCGCCGAGGTGGCCAGCAGCGCCGGGATGGCGATGTGGTCACGGTTGGTATTGCGGTCGGAGAGGATGAGGATGTTGTAGCCGGCGAGCACCGCATCCTCGGCCTCCTTGCACAACCGCTCGAGCGCAGCGGCCATGCCCGCGGAGCCCTCGCTCGAGGCATAGACCATGTGCAGGGTGGTGGTGCGGAAGGCGCCGCCACAGTTGTCCTCGATGTGGCGCACCCGCTCCAGGTCCTCGTTGGTGAGGACCGGCTGGTTGACCTCCAGACGCCAGTTCTTGCCCATCTCGTTGAGACCGAGCAGGTTGGGGCGCGGGCCGATCAGCGACACCAGCGACATCACCAGTTCCTCGCGGATCGGATCGATCGGCGGGTTGGTGACCTGGGCGAAGTTCTGCTTGAAGTAGGTCGAGAGGTGCTTGGGACGGCTCGACAGCACCGAGGGCGGGTTGTCCGCACCCATCGAGCCGATCGCCTCCTGACCGCTGGCGATCATCGGCGCGAGCAGGAACTTGAGGTCTTCCTGGGTGTAGCCGAAGGCCTGCTGGGCGTCGAGCAGGGTGGCCTCGTCGGGGGCCATCGGGGCGACGTCGGTGGGCAGCTCGTCGAGGTGGATCTGGGTCTTGCCCAGCCACTCGCCGTAGGGCTGCGCGCCGGCCAGCTCGGCCTTGATCTCGGCGTCGTCGATGATGCGGCCCTGCTCGAGGTCGATCAGGAACATCTTGCCCGGCTGCAGTCGCCACTTCTTGACGATGCGCTCCTCGGCGATGTCGAGCACGCCCATCTCCGAGCCCATGATCACCATGTCGTCGTTGGTGACCAGGTAGCGCGCCGGACGCAGGCCGTTGCGGTCGAGGGTGGCGCCGATCTGGCGACCGTCGGTGAAGGCGACCGCCGCCGGACCGTCCCAGGGCTCCATCAGCGCCGCGTGGTACTCGTAGAAGGCGCGCCGCTCGGCGTCCATCTGCTTGTTACCCGACCACGCCTCGGGGATCAGGATCATCATCGCGTGGGCCAGCGAGTAGCCGCCCATCACCAGCAGCTCGAGCGCGTTGTCGAAGCAGGCCGAGTCGGACTGACCCTCGGGGATCAGCGGCCAGATACTGTCGAGATCGTCGCCGAGGATCTCCGAGCGCATGGTGTGACGGCGCGCGGCCATCCAGTTGACGTTGCCGCGCACGGTGTTGATCTCGCCGTTGTGGCAGATCATGCGGAACGGCTGCGCCAGGTCCCAGGTCGGGAAGGTGTTGGTCGAGAAGCGCTGGTGCACCAGGGCCAGGGCCGAGGTGAAGCGCTCGTCGCCGAGATCGAGGTAGTACTTGCCGACCTGATCGGCGAGCAGCATGCCCTTGTAGTTGATGGTGCGCGAGGACAGCGAGACCACGTAGTAGGCGGTCTTGTCGAAGCCGGCGCTGCGGATCTCGTTGTCCATCCGCTTGCGGATGACGAACAGACGGCGCTCGAAGGCGTCCTGGTCGGGACAGTTGTCGCCGCAGCCGACGAACACCTGGCGCACCATCGGTTCGCTCGGCAGCACGCTCTCGCCGAGCGAGCTGTTGTCGACCGGGACGTCGCGCCAACCGAGCACGCGCTGACCACCTTCCTCGAGGTGGCGGGTGACGGTCTCCTCCATGCGCGCGCGTGCATCGGCGTCCTTGGGCAGGAACACCATGCCGACGCCATAGGCGCCCACGGGCGGCAGTTCGAAATCGACCACGGCGCGGAAGAAGGCGTCGGGGATCTGCACCAGGATACCGGCGCCATCGCCGGCCTTGGGATCAGCGCCAACGGCACCGCGATGGGTCAGTCGCTCGAGGATCTCGAGTCCCTGTTGAACGATTGCGTGACGCTTCTCGTTCTTGATGTTGCAGACGAAGCCGACGCCACAGGCGTCGCGCTCATTGGCTGGGTCATAGAGACCCTGTGCAGGAGGCAAGGCACGAAGGCTCATCGCTGACCTCGTTGATACCTGGGGTAAATGATTCCGACTGTCGACGCCGCCGTGGACGGGAAGACCTTGGTGATCGAGCACCAGGGCGCGTGCCGACCGCCAGGCGGTTGGCGTCACAATCCTGTGTCCTGGATCCAGAGAGCAGGCTCGCTCGTCATCGCAATACGCTCGGCGTGCGATCTCCAGGGTGTCCGGAGCGCGTCGGCACGGGCCGCCGACGCCGGTGTTCGGCGAGCGGGGTTCGAGGCATGCGAACCCCAGCGACCAGGCCGGGTTGAAATCGCGAACCCCTAATAATAACGTCGAACACCGGCGCACGCCACTATCTATGCGCGCGTGCGGATCACGGGGCGTGGGCGACCACCCTCAGGGACGTCGCGCCGACAGGGTCGCCATCAATTGATCCTGATCGATCTCGTCGCTGATCACCGCCTCGCCGACGGCGGTGAGCAACACCAGACGCAGACGCCCGTCGAGCACCTTCTTGTCGACCGCCATCAGCTCGCGGAAGCGCTCGGCGTCGAGTTCGGGCGGCGGCTCGGTGGGCAGCCCGGCGCAGGTGACCAGGCTGCGCACCCGCTCGACATCGGCCTCGGCCAGCCAGCCCATGCGCGCCGAGAGATCGGCGGCCATGCACATGCCGGCGCCGACGGCCTCGCCGTGGAGCCAGTTGCCATAGCCCGAGGCCGTCTCGATCGCGTGTCCGAAGGTGTGACCGAGATTGAGCAGGGCGCGCTGTCCCGACTCCAGCTCATCCTCGGCAACGATCTGTGCCTTGATCTCGCAGGAGCGGCGGATGGCGTGGGCGAGCGCCTCGGGGTCGCGCGAGAGCAGCTCGGCCATGTGCGACTCCAGCCAGTCGAGGAAGGAGGGATCGCGGATCAGTCCGTACTTCAGCACCTCGGCCAGACCGGCCGAGAGTTCGCGCTGGGGCAGGGTGTCGAGGGTCTCGGTATCGGCGATCACCGCCAGCGGTTGATGGAAGGCGCCGATCATGTTCTTGCCGGCGGGGTGGTTGATGCCGGTCTTGCCGCCGACCGAGGAGTCGACCTGGGAGAGCAGGGTGGTGGGCACCTGGATGAAGGGCACGCCACGCTGATAACAGGCCGCGGCGAACCCGGCCATGTCGCCGACCACCCCGCCGCCGAGCGCGATCAGGGTGCAGTCACGCGCGAAACGGGCATCGAGCAGGGCGTCGAAGATGCGGTTCCACACCTCAAGGGTCTTGTACTGCTCACCATCGGGCAGCACCACCTCGCGCACCTCGAGACCATCGAGGGCTGCGCGCAAGGGGGCCAGATACAAGGGTGCCACCGTTTCATTGGTGACGATCATCACCTGCCGGCCACGGATATGGGGGCGGTAGAGCACGGGGTCGTGGAGCAGTCCGGGACCGATATGGATCGGGTAACTTCTGTCCCCAAGATCGACTTCAAGGGTTCTGGTCATAAGGCAGCTCTTGGCGGGTTGGCTCGCACACCGGCGCCGGCTCGTCGTCCCCCGTCAGCGGCGACGCATTACGGCGGGCCGATGACGGGATGGCGCTGGGCGTCAGCGACCGGGGCCAGCCCGGTCCTTGGCACGGCTGGCGCAAGGGATGCGCGCGCACGGGTTGATGATCGGTCTTATTGGCATCTTAGCGGTCTGACACGGAGTTGCAATCGCATCACCCGACCAGACACCCCGCCCGATCGTCCGCATCAACCGCCGACGCCGACACGACGCGCCCGTGGCTGTGACCGTCCCGGGCGACGCCTTCACAGAGCGAAGGGGTTCGACCCCAAACGTAAATCGGGGTCAGAGCACGCCGGTGGCGCCCTCCTCGAGCCGCCGCACGATCTCCTTGACCACCGAGCCGGTGCCACGCTTCTCGGTGGTCACCACCATGTCGGCGACCTGGCGATAGAGCGGCTCGCGCTCCTCCATCAGTTCGCGCAGGCGCTGCAGCGGCTCCTCGGTGTCGAGCAGCGGACGATTGCGGTCGCGGGCGGTGCGGGCGTGCTGCTGCTCGGCGCTGCAGTGGAGATAGATGACCACGCCACGCGCGGCCAGGTCCTGACGGTTCTCGGGGTCGATGATGACCCCGCCGCCGGTGGCCAGCACCATCCGTTCACCGGCGATCAGATCGACGATGACCTGACGCTCGCGGGCACGGAAGCCGGCCTCGCCCTCGAACTCGAAGATGGTGGGGATATCGACACCGGTACGACGCTGGATCTCCTGGTCGCTGTCTTTGAAGGTGTAGGAGAGCGCCTCGGCGAGCTGACGCCCGACGGTGCTTTTTCCGGCCCCCATCGGGCCGACGATGAAGATGTTCTGTGCACGGATCATAGCGAAAGATATGCCAGGTTGTCTGTACGCGGGTGAGGTTCGCGTCCTCCCTCGCATCGAGTTGGATGAGCGCGCAGCGCGAACCGGCGGGGATGGCGGTGACCTACATCGCCTGCCGACCCGGGCGACCCGACGACACCGGCGAACGGTGGGCCAGCGCCTGCTCGGGCTGCGGAAACATTGGAACGAGGACCAAGGAGGTGTCTCGACGCGGGCGACGACGGCGGCGGGATGCCGGCCACCGTGCACGCCTTGCCCGGCTCGAGACCGACTCCCCAGGCAGCCCTCGGATGACATGGACGATCGACCGGGCACCCCGGCACGCATGCGGTCGCAGGCACGGCGGGACGGGTCGAGCGCGCCCATCAGCGGAGCGGGGCAACGCCCGGCTCGCGCGACATTCTAGCCCCATGGGGTAAGTTGCGTCCCGGATACGCGAAAAAAACGCCGGCATCCCCGGGAAAGATGCGGGTTCCCGAGGGCGCCGGGACGGCGCCATCAGCGTCGCGCGAGATCGCCGCGGAGGATCTTGGGGGTCACGAAGATCAGCAGTTCGCTGTTGTTATCCTCTCGCAGCTCCTGCTTGAACAGCCGTCCCACCACCGGGATGTCGCCGAGCCAGGGCACCTGTTCTTTCTTGAAGCCGCGGGTGCGCTCGTAGACGCCGCCGAGCACCACGGTCTCGCCGTTGTCGACCAGCACCGAGGTCTCCACCGAGCGGGTATCGATGGCGATGCCGCTATCGGTCTCGTTGGTATAGTTGGGCGCGTCCTTGTTGACCAACAGGTCCATGATCACCCTGTCATCGGGGGTGATGTGCGGGGTGACGTCGAGCTGCAGCACCGCGTCCTTGAACTGGGTCTGGGTGCCGTTCTGCGACACCGTCTGATAGGGGATCTGCTGACCGACCTTGATCGTCGCCTGGTGCTGATCGGAGGTGATCACCCGCGGGCTGGAGATGATCTCGCCGCGTCCCTCCTGTTGCATCGCCGAGAGTTCGAGCTGGAGCAGATAGGAGCCGACCTTGCCGATCAGGAAGTTGACCGCGCCGGATGGGTTGGGGGCGGCGAGGTCGACCATCAGGGTCTGGTTGTCGTCCTCGTCGATGATCCCGGAGTTGTAGGGGCTGCCGGTGTCGACGTTGAGACCGAAGGGGCCCTTGTCGAAGCCACCGATCTCGAGGGTGCCGGGCTGGGCGCCGGCGATCATCACCTCGTTGCCGCCCGCGGCGCCGAACGAGGTCGACAGCCCGAAGCGCACGCCGAGATCGCGCGCGAAGTTGCTCTCGGCGATCACCACCCGCGACTCGATCATCACCTGGCGCACCGGTACGTCGAGCCGGGTGACGATGCCGCGGATGTCCTCGAGCCGCGCGGCGGTGTCCTGCACCAGCAGGGTGTTGGTGCGCTCGTCGACGGTGACGTTGCCGCGATCCTTGGTCAGCAGCTGGTTCTCCTCGCTCTTGAGCAGACGGGCGAGATCGGCGGCCTTGGCGTAGTTGACCTGGATGAACTCCGAGCGCAACGGCGCCAGCTCCTCGATCTTCTGCATCGAGCGCATCTCCAGCTCTTCCTGGCTGGCGATCTCCTCGGTCGGCGCAACCATGATGACGTTGCCGGTACGGCGCATCGACAGTCCCTTGGTCTTGAGGATGATGTCGAGCGCCTGGTCCCAGGGGACGTTCTTCAGCCGCAGGGTGATGTTGCCGGTGACGGTGTCGCTGGCCACCAGATTGAGATCGGTGAAGTCGGCCAGCACCTGCAGCACCGCCCGCACCTCGATGTCCTGGAAGTTCAGCGACAGCCGCTCGCCCTCGTAGACGACCTTGCTGCGCAGCTGCTCTTCCTTCTCCGCCGCGGTCAGCGGACGGAAGTCGAGGGTGAAGAGGTCGTCGGTCTGATAGGCCATGTAGTCGTAATCGCTGCCGGTCTCCACCGCGACCTCGACGTTGCGCCCGCGCGGGCGCGACTCGACGGCCACCACCGGGGTGGCGAAGTCGACCACGTCGAGTCGGCGGAACAACCGGCGCGGCAGCGAGGTGTCGTGCAGTTCGACCATCACCCGCCGCCCCTGCTCGCGCACCGTCACCCGGGTCTCGGGGTTGGGCAGACGGATCAGCACCCGCCCCTCACCCTCGGCGCCGCGTCTGAAGTCGATATCGCGCACCGAACCGCCGGAGGCCGGCGTCGACGGCGCGCGCGTCGCGGTCGGTCGGGACAGCGCCGCTGTCGTTTGCCGACTCGGCGGCGAGCCGGCCGCGTCGGCCTGGGTCTCGATGATCAGACGCACCCGGTTGCCCTCGCTGCTCACCCGATAGGGGACGGGATCGCTGAGATTGATCACCACCCGGGTGCGATTGCTCGCCTCCACCGCCACCAGGCTGTGCACCGAACCGATGCCGATCGGCAGCGAGCGCTCATCGAGCCCGTTGCTCACCCCGGGGAAGTCGAGCGCAATCCGCGCCGGCGCATCGGTGGCGAAGGTCTCGGGCGGACTCACCGGCGCCGAGAGTTCGAGTTGGATCTCGACCCGGTTGCCGGGCTGGGCGGCGAACTGCACGTCGCGCAGCTCCACGGCCATCGTCGCGGTGCTCCAGCCGGCGAGCAGCAGGAGCAGAAGACACAGCGACACGACCGGCCGGCGCACGCCGCGCGCCAGCGCCCTCCCGAGGCGTGCATCGGATTGAGATGGTGCGTTCATGCCGGGGTCCCCTCCAGAAATCATTCGGAAAGCTCCAGGGCCGCGTCGCGCTCGCGCCACTGCCCCGGGGCGTCGGCGACGATCTCGATGAGCTCGATCGAGTCCTCGTCGATGCTGACGATCTGCCCGTTGTTCAGCCCCATGTAGTTGCCGACCCGCACCCGGTGCAGGACCCCGTCCTGGGTCCGCACCAGCGCCCAGCGCAGGTCCGTCTGCTCGAGCGTCCCGACCATGCGCAAGGCATCGAGTGCATAGCCCTCGAGCACCTCCTTGCGGCGATTGGGGTCGGGCGCCAGACCGTTGTCGCTCTCCTCGGCGGCGAGCGGGGCGAGCCCGCGATCGGGGACGAAGGGGTCACGTCGATCGCCGGGGTCGAACACGAAGCTGTCGACCGGCTGGATCTCGGGCAGCGGCTCGACCGGACGCGGCGGACGCGACTTGACCTCGCCGACATAGCGTTCGAGATCGGACATGTTGCCGCCACCACAGCCGGCCAGCACCAGCAGCGCGGCGACCGGGACGGACAGGCGGATCCGGTTCATTGCGCCGCCCCCTCGTCGAGATAGCGATAGGTCTTGACGGTGGCATCGAGCGAGAGCTTGCGCCCCGCCTCGGCGACATCCCGGTCGCGACCGCCGGGCTGCTCGATCTCGATGTCGTGGATGGTGACGATGCGCGGCAGCGCCGCGAGCCCGCTGATGAATCGACCGAACTCGTGATAGCTGCCGTTGACGCGGATCCGGATCGGCAGCTCGGCGTAGAAGTCGCGCTGGTTCTCGCCCTCGGGCTCGAAGCGCTCGAACTCCAGCCCGTTGGCCAGCCCGGTCTGGGAGACATCGATCAGCAGCGAGGCGACCTCGGTCTTGTTCGGCAACTGGCGCAGCATGGCGCCGAACGACTCCTCCATCTCGGCGAGCTGCTGACGATAGCCGGCGAGGTTGGCCGCCTTGCGCTGTTTCTTCTCGAAATCGGCACGCAGCTGCTGCTCCTGACGCTCGGCGGTCTCGAGCAGCATCAGCTGATTCTTGATGTCGAAATGGTAGGCCGCGACGCCGAGCAGCAGACAGCCGACCGCGATCACCGCCGCCTTGGCCGGCAGCGGCCAGTCGCCGATGGTGCTGAGATCGAGTTCGTTGAGTTGATTCAGATCCATGACGATCTCCGCCGCGTCGCGGTCTCCGTCGGGGGCGAGCCACGTGTCGCGCCGATCATGCCGGCTGGTCCTCGTCCTCGCCGCCGGGGCGGACCTGATCGAAGGACAGCCGGAAGTGGCTCAGCCCGGTCCCGGTCTTGTCCTTGTTCTCGATCAGCATCAGCCGCGGATTGCCGACCCAGTCCGATGACTCGATGCTGCTCATGAAGGCCGAGACCCGGGCGTTGGACTGGGCGCGCCCCTCGACCACCACCGAACGCCCCTTCTGCTCGAGACGGTTGAGATAGACTCCCTCGGGGATGGTCACCACCAGCTCCTCGAAGAGGTGGACGATCTCGGGCCGACTCTGCTGCAGGTTCTGGATGACCTCCATGCGCGCAAGCAGGTCGGCCTTGGTCTGCTCGAGCCGGTCGATCTCGCGGATCTTGCGCTGGAGCTGGGCGATCTCCTGCTGCAACAGCTGGTTGCGACTCTCCTGATAGGCGATGCGCCCGTCGTAATGAAGGTGCACCAGCACCGCCAGCACCAGGGTCGCGCCGAGCGCCGCGCCGGCGGCGATCGCCAGCTCCTTCTTGCGCCGCTGTCGCGCCTCTTCGCGCCACGGCAGCAGGTTGATCCGTGGCATCTCTAGTCCACTCCCCGCAGGGCCAGGCCGAGCGCGAGCATCATCCCCGGCGCCTCGCGCATCAACGCCTGGGCGTCGAGCGTCGGGGCCAGGGTCATGCGCGCGAAGGGATTGGCGATGGTGGTCGGAATACGCAGTCGCTCGCTGACGAGCTGATCGAGCCGGGGCAGCGAGGCCACGCCGCCGGAGATCACCAGCCGGTCGACCCGGTTGTAGCTGGTGCCCGAATAGAAGAACTGCAGCGCACGGCCGATCTGTTGCGCCAAGGCCTCCTTGAAGGGCGCGAGCACATCGATGTCGTAGCCCTCGGCGACATCGCCGTCGAGGATCTTCGCCGCCGCCTGCTCACGCGAGAAGCCGTAGCGACGCTGCACCTCGTCACGCAGCTGCTGCCCGCCGAAGTTCTGTTCGCGGGTATAGACGATGCGCCCCTCGTGGAGCACGTGCAGGGTGGTGGTCGCGCTGCCGACGTCGGCCAGGGCGACGGTCGCGCCCGGCTCGCCGTCCTCCTCGAGCAGCAGCGCACAGGCGTTCTCCATGGCATAGGCCTCGACGTCGACGATCGCCGGCACCAGCCCGGCGGTCTCGAGGGCGTTGACCCGGTCGTCGACGTTCTCGGTGCGCGAGGCGGCGAGCAGCACGTCGATCATCCCCGGGTTGGTCTGCGAGGGACCGATCACCTCGAAGTCGAGATTGACCTCCTCGAGCGGATAGGGGATGTACTGGTCGGCCTCGAGTTCGATCTGGCTCTCCAGCTCGGCGTCCTCGAGTCCGCCCGGCATCACGATCATCTTGGTGATCACCGCCGAGCCGGCCACCGCCACGGCGGCACGCTTGGTCTCGGTGCCCGAGCGACTCACCGCACGGGCGATGGTCTCGCCCACCGCCTCGGACTCGACGATCTTCTTCTCGGCGACCGCATTGGCCGGCAGCGGCTCGATGGCGAAGTGCTCGAGGCGCAACCCGCTCGAGGCGTTGGCGTGCCCGCGCGAGAGTTCGATGAGCTTGACCGAGGTCGAGCCGATATCGACACCGATCAGTGTACGGTTCTTGCTGATGAGGCCGAACATTCAGTGATCTCGTCTGCTCGATCGTACCCGGAGCGGGTAAACCGACTTCTACGATAATGGCTCTAAAGATATCAAAATTTTGCGCTTTCGCGAGCATTCATCGTCGCGACGACCATCCTGGCGGCACCACCACCCGGTCCGCGCCCCGACAACCGAGCTCATCGCCGCGCCACGCACGGTGCCCTTGCCGGAACACCCTTCCGCCGCCGCCGTCGGCCATGCTAGTGTCGGTGCCGATACGGGCGTGACGACGCCCGCGATGGTCGTCCACAGACCCGCCCCGGCGGGACCGGCGAACGAGCGGAGGGGTTCAGCGATGACCGCACGAGCGCGCACCGACGCCCTGCGTGCGCGAATGGCCTACGAGGCCGCGCGCATCATGATCGAACAGGGCCTGTCCGACTTCGACCGGGCCAGACGCAAGGCCGCCACCCGCACCGGCATCCGCGACCGTCGGCACTGGCCGGACAACGAGACCGTGCAGGAGGCGCTGCTGACCCAGCGCCGGCTGTTCCGCGACGACGACGCCGCGCAGTTGCGGCGGATGCGCGAGGCCGCCGCCGGGGCGATGCGCAACCTCGCCGACTTCTCGCCGCGACTGGTCGGCGCGGCGCTGCAGGGCGTCGGCGACCCCAGCCTCGGGGTCGAGTTGCTGCTCTATGCCGAGCGCCCCGAGGACGTGCTCTTCCGTCTCCACGACCAGGGCATTCCCTGGGACGAGGGCGAGCGCACCCTGCGCTATCCCGGCGGTGCCCGCAATGCCCACCCCGCCTTCAGCTTCGTCGCCGGCGACCAGCCCTTCGAGCTGATCGTGCTGCCGCCACGGGCGCGGCGCCAGCCGCCGCTCGACCCGGTCGACGACCGCCCCTGGCGCGGCGCCGACCTCCCCGCCCTGGAGCGGCTGCTCGCCGAGCCCGGCGTCTGAACCGCCCGGATCAGGCGCCGGGATAGACGAGGCGGCGCCAGCGCACGCGATAGGGGCGCCCCGGGTCGGCACCGAGTTCGAGCAGCGCCAGCAACCGCCAGCCACCGTCGCGGGCGCGCACCTCGACGCGATAGCGCGGCCCACCGCGCAGCCTGGGATCGATCTCGCGCGCCGCGCGCAGTGCTTGCGCCTGCTCCAGCCCGAGACCGTCGAGTGCGGCGAGCACCGCCGCCGGGGCGAAGGCGCGCGCGATCCCGCCAGCGTCACCCGTCACCCGCGTCAGCGGCGCCAGCGCCGCGACCAGCTCGGGCGTCATCCCCGGCAGCAGCGCCAGCTCGTCGACCAGCGGCAGATCGCCATCGCGGGCCCCGAAGGCGCGACCGAGGGCGCGGTAATCGGCGTCTTCGGCGCCCCCCGCGCGGGTCAATGCATCGCCATCGCGCCAGTCGACGATCTCCGCCGCCAGCCGTCCGGCTCGCCCCGGTTCGACCCCGAGGACCCGCAACAGGTCGGTGAGCCGCTGCGGGTCGGCGCGGTTGAGATCGATCAGCCCGCCGAGGTCCTGGATGCGGACCTCCAGCCGCTCGCCGCCGAAGGTCCAGGGATGGGGCGTGGCGTCGACCCGCCACAGCGGCTCGCCAAGCCGCCCCGGCGGCAGCGTCAGGCGTAGCGCCACCTCGGCGAGCGCGGCATCGGCGGCGGCGCGGAAGCGCGCGGCGGCGAGCGCGTTGTCGACCAGCGCCAACTCGCTGCGCCCGGTGGCGGTCAGCCCGGCGGCCATCACCGTCAATAGCGCCAGCACCCAGAGCACCAGCAGCAGCGCCACCCCGCGCTGACGCGACGCACTCATCGCGCCGCCTCATCGGCGAGCGCCACCACCAGCTCGGGCCAGTCGAGCGCCGCGGTGCGCAACCGCATCCGCACCAACCGCGGCGGGCGCGGCTGACCCAGCCAGTCGCGATGCCAGGCCGGGCCCGGCTCGCCCTCGCGGGTGCCGTAATAGGCCAGCTCGAAGCGCATCGGCCCCGCCAGCAGCAGGGTCCGGCCAAAGGCGCCGTCGCCCAGGTCCAGTTCCTCGCCCGGCGCACCGGGCGCTGGCGGCTCATCGGCCAGCGCCACCCAGGGCGGCGTACCGGACGCGCCGGCGAGCACCTCGGGATGGAACAGCCAGTGGGTGAGCATCAGCACCTCGCCGCGTGCCCCCCGCTCGCGGGTCAGACGCAGCAGATGCAGACCGGGCAGGCCGACATGGGTCGACAAGGGCGCAACCCACTCCAGACGTTCGCTGTCGCCGGCGAACACCGGGTGCACGCCGTCCTCGCGGGTCAGCGCCAGCGCCCGCCCCTGACGCAGCGCGCGACCGACGAAACCATGCACCGCGCGCAGCTCGGCGAGCGCCTCGGCGCGGGCATCGACCGCCTCCCAGGTGCGCGCACCGAGGCGCAGCCCGGCGAACACCAGGGTCGCGATCAGCCCGAGCAGCGCCAGCGCCACCAGCAGTTCGAGCAGGGTGAAGCCGCGCGCGCGGCGGCGCGGACTCGGTCTCATGGCTGCGGCGCGCCGAGACGTTGGGTGGGCAGCACCAGCCGACGCTCGCGCCCGGCCTCGACCCAGCGCACCCGCGCCTCGACCCGGTAGGGCTGGGGATCGCCGGCGGCGAGCCCGGCGCGCGCCAGCGGGATCATCGCCAGGCTCCAGCGCATCCCCGCCGCCTCGCCGCCCTCGATCACCCCGGGGACGAGCTCGACGGCACCGCCGTCGACCAGCGCCAGGCGCGACTCGGCGAGCGCCGAGGCGCGTGCCAGCATGGTCGCGCGCTGACTGGCGAGCGAGGCGCGCGAGAAGATCTCCAGCAGCACCCCGAGGGCAAGGGCGAGGATGGCGAAGGCGACCACCGCCTCGAGCAGCGAGAAGCCGCGCTCGCGCGCCCGGCTCATGGCGCGCTCCAGGGGGCCATGCGCACCCGCCCGGTGAGCCAGTGCACCCCGACCTGATAGCCGCGCCCCTCGGCGCTCAGCACGATGCGCCCGCCGCTCGAACTGCCGTCGGGGAAGAAACGGATGGCCCCGGCGCGCGCACCAACCAGCTCGGCGCGGGCCGTCTCCAGATGCAGCGCCAGACGCCGCGGCAGCTGCACCGGCGCCGCACCCGGCGGCTCCAGACGGTGCGCGGCGGGGCGCACCAGCAGCGCCTCGGCGCGGGCCTCGCGGATCGCCCGCTCGCGCGTCAGGCGCAGCGCGGCCACCGTGCGCCGCGCCGCGGCCTTGGCCTCGACCCCGGGGAGCGCGGCGCTGAAGGCGCCGGGGAGCGCGGCGAGCACCAGCCCGAGGATCGCCAGCACCACCAGCAGCTCGACCAGGGTGAACCCGGGCGCGCGAGCGGCGCGCACGCGCTCAGTCCCAGCTGTGGAGGTCGGCGCTCTCGCCCTCGCCGCCCTCGCGGTTGTCGGCGCCGAAGGTCCACAGGTCGAAACCGCCGTGCTCGCCGGGGAAACGGTAATGATAGGGGTTGCCCCAGGGGTCGGTGGGCACCTCGCCCTTGGTGAGATAGGGGCCGTTCCAGGTGTCGAGGTCGGCGGTATTGCGCACCAGCGCCTCGAGCCCCTCGCTGGTGCTCGGATAGCGCCCGACCTCGAGCCGGTAGAGATCGAGGGTGGCGGCGAGGCTGTCGACCTGCAGCTTGGCGGTCTTGCTCTTGGAGCTGTCGAGGAACTTCATCACCTGGGGACCGACCACCCCGGCGAGCAGTCCGAGGATGGCGAGCACCACCAGCAGCTCGACCAGGGTGAAACCGTACATACGCGAACGCTGAGAATCCATGGCAATGCCGATACGCGAGTGAAGGGGAGGCCATTCTAGAGGGCCGGGGAAAGCACGGGCAAACGCCCGCGCCGGCCTCAGACCACCAGGGCGTTGGCACCGAGGATGGCGCCAAGGATCGAGAGGATGATCCCGGCGACCACCACCCCGAGGCCGAGGATCAGCGCCGGTTCGAGCAACGCGAGCAGGCGCTGCACCGCAGCGCGGGTCTCGCGATCGTAGATCGTCGCGACCTTCGCCAGCACCGGCTCCAGCCCGCCCGACTCCTCGCCGACCCGGACCATCTGCAGCGCCAGCGGCGGCAGCGCCTGGTGGCGCGCCAGCGGACCGGCCAGACCACGCCCGCGACGCAGCTCGTCGCCGGCGGCCTCGAGCCGTTCGGCGAGCGCGCGGTTGGTCACCACCTCGCGGGCCAGATCGAGCGCGCCGGCCAGCGGCAGACCGTTGCCGAGCAGGGTGGCGAGGGTGTGACAGAGCCGCGCCGTCTCCAGCCGCCACAGCAGCGCACCGGCCAGCGGCAGCCCGAGCAGGCGGCGATCGAGCCGGACGCGGCGCGCCGGGTCCTCCAGCCAGCGTTCGAGCGCCAGGGCGATCGGCGCGGGCAGACAGAGCAGCACCCACCAAGAGTCGCGCAGCAGCTCGCCGAGACCGATGAGGATGCGGGTCGAGCGCGGCAGGGTCGCGCCCATGTCGGCGAACAGCCCGGCGAACTGGGGGACGACGAAGATCAGCAGCAGGGCCACCGTCAGCCCCGCCACCGCGACCAGGATCGCCGGGTAGACCAGCGCCGAGATCACCGTCTGGCGCAGCTCGGCGATGCGTTCGAGATAATCGGCCAGACTCCCCAGCACGCGATCGAGCGCGCCGCCGGCCTCGCCCGCGCGCACCATGCTGACATAGAGCCTGGAGAACTGACCGTCCTGCTCGGCGAGCGCGGTCGAGAAGCTCGCACCACCGCGCACCCGCTGCTGCAGGTCGCCGAGCACCCGGGTGGTCGGCCCCGCGGCGGCCAGCTCGATGAGGATCTGCAGCGCACGGTCGAGGGCCATGCCCGACTCCAGCAGGGTGGCGAGCTGACGGGTCAGCGCGGTGACCTCGGCGCGCCCGAGCCGACGACGCGCGCGCGCGCGCAACCGCGCCCGCAGCCCGCCGGCCGGGCGCAGCTCCAGCACCAGCAGGCCCTCGTGCTGCAGCTGCGCGCGCAGCGCCGCCAGATCCGGCGCCTCGCGCTCGCCGTCGAGCGTCTCGCCCTCGAGCCTGACTGCGCGGAACTGGAAGCGCGCCATGGTCTCAGTCCTCGGCCACCCGCAGCACCTCCTCGATGCTGGTCAGCCCGGCGCGCGCCTTCGTCACCCCGTCCTCGAACATGGTCACCATGCCCTCGGCACGGGCGATGCGGCGGATCTCGGCGGCCCCGGCATGATCGAGCACGGCGGCACGGACCGCCTCGGAGAGGATCAGCAGCTCGCCGATCACCAGCCGGCCGTGATAGCCGGTGCCGCGACAGGCGTCGCAGCCGACGGCGCGGTGGAGGTCGAGCGCGTCCGTGGCGAGGCCGAGTCGCGCGGCCAGCTCGGCGTCGGCGCGATAGCGCGCGCGACAGTGGGGGCAGAGCCGCCGTACCAGCCGCTGCGCGAGGATGCCGTTGACGGTGGAGGTCAGCAGATAGTCCTCGACCCCCATCTCGAGCAGCCGGGTGGCACCGCTTGCGGCATCGTTGGTGTGCAGGGTGGAGAGCACCAGGTGTCCGGTCAGCGCCGACTGCACCGCGATGCGCGCCGTCTCCAGGTCGCGCATCTCACCGACCATGATGACGTCCGGGTCCTGGCGCACGATCGCCCGCAGCGCGCTGGCGAAGGTCATGCCGATGGCCGGGCGCACCGGGATCTGGTTGATCCCGGCGAGCTGATACTCGACCGGGTCCTCGACGGTGATGATCTTGCGCGACTCGGTGTTGAGCCGCGCGAGCAGGGTGTAGAGGGTGGTGCTCTTGCCCGAGCCGGTCGGCCCGGTGACCAGGAGGATGCCGTAGGGGTGTTCGAGCACCCGATCGAGCCGCGCGCGCAGCGCACCGTCGAAGCCGAGGGCATCGAGGTCGAAGCGCACCCGGTCCTTGTCGAGCAGCCGGATCACCAGGCTCTCGCCGAACAGGGTCGGCACCGTGGAGACGCGCAGATCGAGCTCGCGCCCCTGCACCCGCAGCGGGATGCGCCCGTCCTGCGGCAGGCGGCGCTCGGCGATGTTGAGCCGCGCCATGATCTTGACCCGCGAGATCACCGCCGCGCTCGAGCGCACCGGCGGCGCCTCGACCTCCTGCAACACGCCGTCGACGCGATAGCGCACCCGCAGGGTGTCGGCGAAGGGCTCGAGATGGATGTCCGAGGCGCGCGCCTCGACGGCGCGCTGCAGCAGCTGGTTGACCATGCGGATCACCGGGGCCTCGCTGGCGAGGTCCTTGAGCTGCTCGATGTCGGTGGCGTCGATCTCGCCGCTCGGCTCCTCCGCCGCGGGCTCGGGCGCGGCCTCGTAGAGCCGCTCGAAGCTCTGTTCGAGCACGCTCGGCAGCGCCACCGCCAGACGCACCGGGCCGGCGGCGGCGAGTCGCACCGCCTGGACGACGAAGGGATCGGCGGGGTTGGCGAGTGCGACCTCCAGCACGCCGTCGCGCTCGGCCAGCGGCAACACCCGGGCGTCCTTGAGAAAACGCGGGGTGAAGCGCTCCTCGGCCACCGGCGCACCCGGAAAGCGCTCGGACTCGACCAGTTCGAGCCCGAGCTCGGCGGCCAGCGCCTCGGCGAGCGCGCGCTCGGCCACCAACCCGAGCCGCAACAGCATCGGCAGCAGTGCCTCGCCGCCCTCCTCGGCGAGGCGCCGGGCGCGCGCCAGATCGCTCTCGGTGAGCCGGCCGGCGCGCGCCAGACGCGTCAGCGCCGCGGACTCGGCCGCGCTCAGCTCGGGGGCGGCGGACATGCGCAGGCGCCCTCCGGCGCGATCACCGGGCTCTGCCACTCCGGCAACAGCCCCTGCAGCAGCGCGCGGGCGGCGCGCTCGTCGCCATCGACCGCGCTGCGGCACAGCGCCTCGAGGCGATCTGGATCGAGCGCGACCCCGGCGCCGCGCGCGGCGCGGATCTTCGGGTGCGCGGTCTCGACCAGGTCCTCGCCGTCGTAGAACAGCTCCTCGTAGAGCTTCTCGCCGGGGCGCAGGCCGACGTACTCGATGGCCACGTCGACCCCGGGCTCGCGCCCGGCGAGCCGGATCATCTGTTCGGCGAGATAGGCGATGCGGATCGGCTCGCCCATGTCGAGAACGAAGATCTCGCCGCCCTCGCCGATCGCCGCCGCCTGCATGATCAGCTGGCAGGCCTCGGGGATGGTCATGAAGAAGCGCTCGATCTCGGGATGGGTGACGGTGAGCGGACCGCCGCGTTCGAGCTGACGACGGAACAGCGGCACCACGCTCCCGGCCGAGCCGAGCACGTTGCCGAAGCGCACGGTGATGAAGCGGCAGCCCTCGGCGCGATCGAGGCGCTGGCACAGCGCCTCGGCCAGCCGCTTGGTCGCACCCATCACGTTGGCCGGGTGCACCGCCTTGTCGGTGGAGATCAGCACGAAGCGCTCGCAGGCGTGGGCGACCGCCGCCTCGGCCACCACCCGGGTGCCGCCGACGTTGTTGCGCACCGCCACCCCGACCTGATCCTCGAGCATCGGCACGTGCTTGTAGGCGGCGGCGTGGAAGACGATCGCCGGGCGCTCGGCGGCGAACAGGGCATCGATCGCGGTGGCGTCGGTGACGTCGAGCAGGTGGCGCGAGAAGGCGAGCCCGGGGTGGCGCTCGCGCAGCTCCAGCTCGATGCGATAGAGGTTGTACTCGCAGCTGTCGACCAGGATCAGTCGCTCGGGGGCGGCGCCGGCGAGCTGGCGCACCAGCTCCGAGCCGATCGAACCGCCGGCGCCGGTGATCAGGATCGCCCGTCCCGAGAGCCCGGCACAGATCCCGTCCCAGTCGAGCCGCACCGGGTCGCGCCCGAGCAGGTCCTCGATCGACACCGGGCGCAGCTGGCCGATGCTGACCTCGCCGCGCATCAGGCTGGCCAGCTCGGGGACGGTGCGGAAGGCCACCCCGGCGCGCTCGCACAGCGCCACCAGGCGGCGCATCTGTCGCGCCCCGGCGCTCGGCACCGCCAGCAGCACCAGCTCGACGTCGTGACGCGCGGCCAGCGCCGGCAGCGCCGTGGTCGACCCCAGCACCGGCACGCCGTGGACCTCGCTGCCCTGACGGCGCAGCTTGTCGTCGAGGAAGCCGATCGGGACATAGGCGCGGCGCGGGTCGCGCAGCATATCGCGCACCAGCATCTCGCCGGCGCGCCCGGCACCGACGATCAGCACCCGCTGACCGCCGGAGAGGTCGAGCTTGCGATCCTTGAGCCAGCGATAGAGCAGGCGCGGCCCGGTCAGCAGCGCCAGCTGCAGGCCGAGATAGATCACCGGCACCGAGCGCGGCAGCGCCAGCGAGCGGTTGACGATGAAGAGCACCGCGATCACCAGCAGCGAGCCGACCACCACCGCCTTGAGGATACGGATCAGGTCCGGCAGCGAGGCGAAGCGCCACACCCCGCGATAGAGCCCGAAGGCCCAATAGACGCTGCCCTGCACCAGCATCACCCAGGGCAGCGCCTGCAGCGCCCCGGCGAGGAACTCGGGGGGGATCTCGCCGAGGTTGAAGCGCAGCCAGTAGGCCAGCAGCCAGGCCGCTGGGATGGTGACGAGATCGTGGGCGAAGGCGGCGGTGCGCGAGCGCAGCCGGTCGAGCACCGGGTTCATGCGCGCGACCCCGCGGCGGCGCGCTCGACCAGCCCGACCTTGAGGTGCACCAGCAGATAGATCGCGCACCAGGCACCGATCACCAGCCACTGATCGCGCGCCACCAGCCCCGGCGCGGCGACCGCGCAGGCGCTGGCGGCGGCCATCAGCAGCTGGGCACGCAGCAGGGTGCGGCGGTGCGACCAGCCGGCGAGCACCAGGCGCTGGTAGTGGTGCGAGCGATGCGCCTGCCACACCCGCTCGCCGCGCGCGAGCCGTACGAGCAGGGTCCAGGTGGCATCGACCACGAAGGGCGAGAAGGCGAGCAGCGCCACCCACAGCGGGAACAACCCGAGCTGCGCGCCCCACAGCGCCAGGGCCGCCGCCAGCAGCCCCAGCGAGGCCGAGCCGACGTCACCGAGGAAGATCCGCGCCGGTGGGAAATTGCCGCTGAGGAAGCCGGCACCGGCAGCGGCCACGCAACCGGCGACGGCGGCATAGCCCGGCTCGCCGCCCTTCCAGCCGAGCAGCGCCAGGGCACCGAAACCGAACAGGGTCATGCTCGCCGCCAGCCCGTCCATGCCGTCCATGAAGTTGTAGAGATTGGTCATCCACACCACCGCCAGCAGGGTCAGCGGCAGACTCGCGACCAGCGGCAGCGCCCACGCCACCCCGGGCAGCTCGACCACGCCCCAGCGCAACCCGACGGCGATCAGCACCAGCGCGCCGAGCACCTGGGCGAGCAGCCGCCAGCGCGGCGCGACCTCGCCGAGGTCGTCGACGAAGGCGACCGCCGCCACCGGCGCCAGCGCCAGTGCGATCCAGCCGAGCACGCCCGGCGCCAGCCCCAGCACGGCGAGCGCGAGCAGCGGCAGCGCCAGCCCCAGCAGCACCGCCAGACCGCCGGTGCGGGGCACCGGCGCACTGTGCAGCGAGCGGGCGTTGGGGACGTCGAGCGCACCGAACCGGGTGCCGGCGCGCGCAGACAGCCAGCGCGTGGCGAGCGCGCTCAGGAGCAGGGCGGCGAGCACCGCCACGGCCAGGATCGGGGTCTGTGGGATCATCTCGGAATGGTTCGAGGTCGGCGCCCGGCGCGGGCCGGGCGCGGTTGCATCGGGAAGGGGTCAGGCGGCGCGTGTCAGCCCCGTCTCGACCCGGGCGCGACACTCGCTGCCCTGCAGCAGTTCGAGCAGCTCCAGGGCGAAGTCCATCGCGGTGCCGGGGCCACGGCCGGTGACCACCTTGCCGTCGATCACCACCGGGGCGTCGACCAGTTCGGCCCGCGGGAAGTCGGCGGCATTGAGCGCGCCCGGATAGTGGGTGGCGCGACGCTCGTCGAGCAGCCCGAGGTTGGCCAGCGCCTTGGGCGCGGCGCAGATCGCGGCGGTATAGGCGCCGGCGGCGTGATGGCGCTGGAGCAGGGCGCGCACCCGCGGGTCCTGATCGAGATGATCGGCGCCGGGCAGGCCGCCGGGCAGCACCACCATGTCGAACTGCTCATCGGCGACCGCGTCGAGGGAGGTGTCGGCCACCAGCACGGTACCGTGACTGGCGGTGACCTCACGGGCACCGAGCGCGGCCGTCACCACCTCGACCTCACCGCGACGCAGCAGATCGATGATGGTCACCGCCTCGAGCTCCTCGAGACCTTCGGCGAGCGGGACGAGTACCCTGGGCATGGCTTGACACTCCTTAACTTGCAGTGATGGATGGATCGGCGGCCAGGGGCGCACTCAATCGGCGCGTGACCGCCCGAGGATGTTGACACCCTTGAGCACGTTGAGCGCCTCGAGCAACTGGTAGTCGTCGCGGGCGCGCAACGGCGTCGGCTCGACCTCGGCGTCGAGCGACTCGGTGGTCGCGGCCTCGGCGGGTTCGTCCGCCTCGACCGGAACCGTCCCGTCCTCGTCCGGATCGTCGAGATGACGCACCAGATCGGCCTCCTTGAGCGGCTCCACCGAGGCGCCGGCGAGGGGGCGGAACTCGCCGCGCTCGAGCAGGATGTCGGGGCTGATCCCCTGGGCCTGGATCGAGCGTCCGGAGGGGGTGTAGTAGCGCGCCGTGGTGAGCTTGAGCGCGGTCTCGTCGTCGACCGGGACGATGGTCTGCACCGACCCCTTGCCGAAGGTCTGGGCACCCATGACGATGGCGCGGCGCTGATCCTGCAGCGCGCCGGCGACGATCTCCGAGGCCGAGGCGCTGCCACCGTTGACCAGCACCACCAGCGGGGCGCCGTCGAGCACGTCGTCGGGACCGGCCTTGAAGTCGAGCCGGCTGCTCGGATCGCGCCCCTGGGTATAGACGATCAGCCCGCCGGTGAGGAAGGCGTCGCTCACCCCGACGGCGCTGTTGAGCACCCCGCCGGGGTTGTTGCGCAGGTCGAGCACCAGCCCCGCGAGCGGGGTCTCGCCCGCCTTCAGCGTCTCGATCGCCGCGGTCATGTCCTCGGCGGTGCGCGACTGGAAGTGGGCGATGCGGACATAGCCGTAGCCGGGCTCGAGCACCCGGCTCCTGACGCTCTCGACCTGGATGACGGCGCGCTCCAGGGTCAGCTCCAGCGGCGCCTCCTCGCCCTCGCGCATCAGCATCAGCACCACCTCGGTGCCTGGCTCGCCGCGCATCAGCTCGACGGCATCGTTGAGGCTCATCCCCTTCACCGGCTTGTGGTCGATGCGCACGATCAGGTCGCCGGCGCGCAGCCCGGCGCGCTGTGCCGGGGTGTCGTCGATCGGCGCGATCACCTTGACGAAGCCGTTCTCCATGCCGACCTCGATGCCGAGTCCGCCGAACTCGCCGCTGGTACCGACACGCAGGTCGCGGTACTCCTCGGCGTCGAGATAGGCCGAGTGCGGATCGAGTCCGGCGAGCATGCCGCGGATGGCGCTCTCGAGCAGCTCGCCGTCGGCGACCGACTCGACATAGTCGGTCTTGATGCGACCGAAGACCTCGGCGAAGGTGCGCAGCTCATCGAGCGGCAGCGCCTCGGAGGCGGTGTCAGCGGCGGCGATCTCATCACCGGCGGGTTCGGCGGCATACGCCGACGGACCGACGGCGAGCAACAGCCCCAGGGCCAGGGCGAGCGGACGAGGCATGATCATCATGACGCGGGGATCTCTCGATCGATGATGGATTCGGCGACGCGGCGGCCGACCGGCGCACCGCGGACATCCCTGATGGCGTAAGGATCGCATGTTTCCGCACGCGCCGACAGCGCCGCCCCGGGCAACGGCGCCTTGGACGACGCGCGCGGCGACATGTTCCCGGCGACCGGTGGGTGACCGAGCGCAGCGCGCGCGCCGGGACGACTGCACCACTGGGTCGGATCCTGTGGCTTGCCGTCGTGGCGGATGGCGAAATAGAGCGCCGGGCGCGGCTGGCCGCCACTGTTGCCACTGAGTGCGATCACCTCGCCGGCGCCGACCCACTCGCCGACCTCCTTGGTCAGCGCCTGGTTGTGGCCATAGAGGCTCATGAAACCGTCGCCGTGCTCGAGCACCAGCAGCAGGCCGAAGCCGCGCAGCCAGTCGGCATAGACCACCCGGCCGTCGTAGACCGCATGCACCTCCTCGCCGGCCTCGGCGGCGAGCAGCACGCCGTCCCAACGCAGTTGGGAGTCGGCCTTGCGGCTGCCGAAGCCGGCCAGCACCCGGCCCTCGATGAGCGGCCAGGTCAGCCGCCCCTTGCGTGCGGCGAAGGGATCGCGACGGATCTCGAGCTCGGCCTGGATGGCGGCGCGCTGACGCAGGTGCTCGATCAACCGACGCAGCGTCTCGGCATCGGCGCGGCGCGCGGCGAGGTCGTCACGACGCGCGGCGATCGCCGTCTCGAGCGCGGCAAGGACCGTTTCGCGCTCGTCCTGGGCGGCCTCCAGCCGGGCGCGCGTCGCGCCCCGCTCGGCGCCGAGCTCGGCCAGCAACGCGGCCTGCTCGGCGGCGGCGGCGGCGAGCGCGGCGAGACGCTCGATCTCGCCGCGTACCCGATCGATGCGCTGCACCCGGTCGCGATTGAGATAGGCGAAGTAGGACAGCACCCGCCCGGCGCGAACCGGGTCCTCCTGATTGAGCAGCAGCCGCAACCGGTCGGCGCGCCCGACCACGTGGGCGGTACGCACCAGCTCGGCCAGTTCGCCGAGCTGGCCGTCGAGCGCGGCGCGTGCGGTGAGGCGACGCTGCGCGAGCGCCTCGGCACGGACGCGCTGACGGGTCTCCTGCTGCGCGATCTCGCGCTCGGCCAGCGCGAGTCGGGCGATCTCACGCTCGTGCCCCTCGAGCGCGGCGATCAGCTCGCCACGGGTGCGCTGCTGATCGGCCAGCGCGGTGCCGAGGCGCTCGACCTCGCGCTCGAGCTCGACGAGGTCGCGCTGGCGCGTCTCGAGCGCGGGCTCGGAGCCGGCCGTCGGCGCCGCGACCGCCAGCAGCGTGCAGAGACACAGCCACGGCCAGGCACGAGGGACACAGGACGCCGCGTTCAACTCACCCACCCCCGGTCAATGTCTGCTCGATGATGCGCTCTCCGCCGCGGCGTGCGCGGTCGCCGCCCCAGCCCCGGCATCCGCGATCGATCCGGGCGGATTCGGCTCACAGCGCGCCGCATCGCGCTTGACGGGCAAAGCGTTTATCATCATATGGTGAAACATTGATTAGACACGATCACGATGGTGAGCAAGCTGAGCCAGTCTCCTCCCCCGATCCTCAACGCCGCCGGCTCCGAGCCACTCGACCTGTTCGCCGACGACGCGGATATCGAACGCGCCTCGCGTTCGCTCAAGGCGATGTCGCATCCGCTGCGACTGAAGATCCTGTGCACGCTCGGCGAGCAGGAGGTCAGCGTGCAGGAGATCGTCGACCATGTCGGCACCTCGCAGAGCAATATCTCCCAGCATCTGGCGATCCTGCGCGACAAGGGTATCCTGGCCTCGCGCAAGGACGCCAACCGTGTCTACTACCGTGTCAGCGACGGTCGCACCCTGCAGCTGATCGGGATGATGCGCGAGGTCTTCTGTCAGCACGTGCGCTGACACCTCCGGGGTGTCGCCCACCGCCGCGGCTCCTTATACTCTGAACCCCCTTTGCACCAGCGCCGGTTCGCGCGATCTCGCCGCCGCACCCCGATCAGCAGCGGTGACGGGCGGCACGCGGGCGGCGCTCCAACATTCATGTGAGACTGCATCGCGATGTCGCTAGACCAGCTCGTCCAGTTCGTGGGCAACCATTGGCTCCTGTTCCTGGCGCTCGTCGTCATCCTCGGGTTGCTCATCCACAACCTGATCGTCGGCAGCAAGGGCAGCGTCGAACCGCTCGCGGCCACCGAGATGATCAACCGCCAGGATGCGGTGGTGATCGACGTGCGCCCGGCGGCCGACTTTGCCAAGGGTCACATCCTCAACGCCATCAACATCCCCATGAACGGCTTCAAGAATCAGCTCGCCACCGTCGCCAAGCACAAGGGCAAGCCGATCATCGTCAACTGCCGCTCCGGCTCGCAGTCGCAGATGGCCTGCGCCCAGCTGCGCAAGGAGGGCTTCGAGGAGGTCTACAACCTCCGCGGCGGCATCATGGGCTGGGAGGCGGCGAGCCTGCCGCTGGCCCGCGGCGGCAAGAAGAAGCGCTGAGCCCCGCCGCGCGGCGGGCCTGATCGGCCCGCGCGAGCGCGGGCACCCTCGCCCCGTCCCGGCGCGCCGGGGCCGGGCCCGATCCGTTCCCGCCGCCCGACGCCAGTCAAGGACGTCGGGGGCACCACCAGACACAGGAATCGCGGCATGGCCGACAAGCAACAGCAGACCCCCGAGCGTCAATTCTCCGTCCAGCGCGTCTATATCAAGGATGTTTCCTTCGAGTCCCCCAACGCGCCCGAACTCTTCCGCGGCGACTGGACCCCGAAGCACACCCTCAACCTCAACACCAGGATCAACGATCTCGACAAGGACCACTACGAGGTGGTGCTCGAGGTCACGGTGACGGTCAAGGTCGGCGACAAGACCGCCTTCATCGTCGAGGTGCAGCAGGCCGGCATCTTCAACATCGCCGGTTTCCCCGAACAGGAGCTCGGCCCGATGCTCGGCGCCTATTGCCCGAGCCTGCTCTTCCCCTATGCCCGAGAGGTGGTCTCCGACCTGGTGGTCAAGGGCAGCTTCCCGCAACTGGTGCTGCAGCACGTCAACTTCGACATGCTCTTCGCCCAGCACCAGCAGCAGCGCGCCCAGCAGGAGGCCCAGCAGGGCGGCACCGAGCCGGCCGAGGCGGTCCAGCATTGAGCACCACCCCCAGCGCCCGGATCGCAGTCATCGGCGCCGGCTCCTGGGGCACGGCGCTGGCGCTGCAGCTGGTGGCCAACGGCCATCAGGTACGGCTCTGGAGTCATGAGCCGGAACAGATCGCGGCACTCCAGCGCGACCGCGAGAATCGCCAGTTCCTCCCCGGCGTGGCGCTGCCCGAAGGGCTGATCCCCACCGCCTCGCTCGCCGAGGCCCTGGCCGACGCCAGCGACTGTCTGGTGGTGGTGCCGAGCCATGCCTTCCGCACCGTCGCCCGTCAGCTCGCCGCACACCTCTCCAAGGGCTTCGGCGTGGCCTGGGCGACCAAGGGGCTGGACCCGGGCAGCAACCAGCTGCTCCATCAGGTCGCCCAGGAGGAGCTCGGCGAGCGCCCGCTGGCGGTGGTCTCCGGGCCGAGCTTCGCCCGCGAGGTCGGCGACGGCCTGCCGACGGCGGTCACCGTCGCCGCCGAACGCGAGCCCTTCGCCCAACACGTCGCCGGCCTGCTCCACGGCGGGCGCTTCCGCGCCTATACCAGCAGCGACATGGTCGGGGTGGAGATCTGCGGCGCGGCGAAGAACGTGCTGGCGATCGCCACCGGCATCGCCGACGGTCTCGGTTTCGGCGCCAACACCCGTGCGGCGCTGATCACCCGCGGTCTGGCCGAGCTGATCCGGCTCGGTCAGGCACTCGGCGGCCGCCCCGAGACCTTCATGGGGCTGGCCGGGATGGGTGACCTGGTGCTCACCTGCACCGACGACCAGTCACGCAACCGCCGCATGGGGCTGGCGCTGGCCCGGGGTGAGAGCATCGAGGCGGCACGCGCGCGCATCGGCCAGGAGGTCGAGGGCGTGATCACCGCCAAGGCGATCCACGGCCTGGCCCAGCGTCTCGGCATCGAGATGCCGATCAGCGAACAGGTCTATCTGGTGCTCCACGCCGGGGTCTCGCCGGCACAGGCGACCCAGGCATTGCTCGAGCGCGAACCCAAGCCCGAGTTCCACTGACCCCCACGCCCGGACCGCACGCGGTCCGGGCGCCCGCCCTCAGCGTGGCGCGGCACCGGCAAACCCCTGCTGGCGCCAGGCCTCGAAGACCACCACCGCGACCGCGTTGGAGAGATTGAGACTGCGATTGCCCGGACACATCGGGATATAGAGCCGTTGCGACTCGGGCAGCGCCTCGATGCGCGCGCGCGGCAGCCCCCGGGTCTCCGGACCGAACAGCAGCGCATCGCCGGGCTGGTAGTCGGGCTCGGTATAGGGCACCTGGCCATGACTGGTGAGCGCGAACAGCCGCCGCGGGGCGAGCTGCCCGAGACAGCTCTCGAGCGAGACGTGTACGCGAACCTCCGCCCATTCGTGATAATCGAGCCCGGCGCGACGCAGCTTGCTGTCCTCGAGCACGAAGCCGAGCGGCTCGACCAGGTGCAGCCGGGCCCCGGCGTTGGCGCTCAGACGGATCGCATTGCCGGTGTTGGGCGGGATCTCGGGCTCGTAGAGGATGATATCGAACATCGCGGGCGGGACTCGTCAGGAAGCAGCGGAGGGCGGAGGAAAATCCTTTGCGGACGGCGAGATATCCGCCCGCGCACCAGGGTTTAACGGTTGTCCCCGGCGCGCGGACGCATGATATATTAAGACTTCGGCATTTGCTAAATTCGCCGTCGCAGACGGCTCACGCCATAGTGGGGGACAGGTCCATGAGTGACATCGCCGCGCTGAAAGCAGAGAAGCAAGCGCTGATCGAGAAGATGGTCGAGATGCAGCAGCAGTTCATCGACTACGAACACGAAAACGGCGTCTCGGGTAAGGACTACTGGGGGTCCCAGGAGGGCCTGCTGGCCAATTACCGTGACGAGTACATGACGATGGCCAACCGTGTCGTCGACATCGCCCACGAACTCGTCGGGTCCTCGCGACTCTGACCCGACAGGCCCCGGCAGCCGCCGGGGCCGCCGCAGTCACCCCGTCTCCGGGCGCAGGTGCTCGATATATCGAGGCACCGCCTCCAGCTCCAGCCGCACCGCCTCGCCCCGCACCACCAGCGGCGCCTCCAGCCCCTCGAACTCCAGACTGCACCCCACCCGCCCCCGGCTCTCGAAGGGCACCGGGATCATGTCGCGATAGACATAGAGGTTGTCCTCGAGCTCGCCACCGCTGCAGCACAGCTCACCCGGAGGGGGCAGGACGGTCTCGTCGGCCCCTTCGAACACCAGGGTTCCGGCCTGCCACCAGCGTGTCCGCTCGCGCGAGCCGGTCATGGTCTTGAGCTGATAGGCGCGCGAGAAATGGATCCGCAGCTGCCCGCCGCGCTGCTCGACGGCATCGACCGTCGAGCCCTTGAGATCGATACTGATGCTGTCCACTCGACTCACTCCATCGCCATGCCCGGTCCACGACGTCCGGGCCTCGTCGACCTAGTGTCGCGGCAGCCGCCGCCCAAGCCAAGCCCGGCGCTCAGTCCACCCCGGTCTCGGACTCGCTCTCGAGCCCGAGCTCCTTGATCTTGCGGGTCAGGGTGTTGCGCCCCCAGCCGAGCAGCCGCGCCGCTTCCTGGCGCCGCCCGCCGGTCTGTTCGAGGGCGCACTGGATGAGGGTCTGCTCGAAGACCGGCAGCGCCTCGTCGAGCAGACCGCGCTCGCCCTGCTGCAACCGCTGCCGCGCCCAGCGCCGCAACACCGTCTCCCAGGATGTCTCGGGCTGCTCCTGGGTCAGCGAGGCGCTGAGATCCTCGGGCAGGTCCTCGGCATGGATCTGCTTGCCCGAGGCCATCACCGTGAGCCAGCGCGCGGTGTTCTCGAGCTGACGCACGTTACCCGGCCAGTCGAGTCGCTCGAGCCGCTCGATCGCCCCCTGCATCAGCACCTTGGGCTCGCAGCTCAACTCGCGCGCCGCCTGCGCGAGGAAGTGGCGCATCAGCAGCGGGATGTCCTCGCGGCGATCGCGCAGCGCCGGCAGATGGATACGGATGACGTTGAGTCGGTGGAACAGGTCCTCGCGAAAGCGTCCCTCGCGCACCAGCGACTCGAGGTCCTGGTGGGTGGCGGCGATGATGCGCACGTCGACCTTGATCGGCGCGACCCCGCCGACACGATAGAACTCGCCGTCGGCGAGCACCCGCAGCAGCCGGGTCTGCAGCTCGGCGGGCATGTCACCGATCTCGTCGAGGAACAGGGTACCGCCGTCGGCCTGCTCGAAACGCCCCTCGCGGCGCGCCTGGGCACCGGTGAAGGAACCGCGCTCGTGACCGAACAGCTCGGACTCGAGCAGGTCGCGCGGGATCGCCGCCATGTTGAGGGCGATGAACGGACGTTCGCTGCGCGGGCTGTGACGATGCAGCGCCTGGGCCACCAGCTCCTTGCCGGTGCCCGACTCACCATTGATCAACACGGTGATGTTGGAGCGCGCCAGCCGCCCGACGGCGCGGAACACCTCCTGCATCGCCGGCGCCTCGCCGATGATGTCGGGTCCGGTCGGACGCGCCACCTCCTCCTGACGCTCCTCGCGACCACGCCGGCAGGCGCGGCTGACCTGCGCCACCGCCTCGTCGAGATCGAAGGGCTTGGGCAGGTACTCGAAGGCGCCGCCGTGGAAGGCGGAGACGGCGCTGTCGAGGTCCGAGTGCGCGGTCATGATGATCACCGGCAGCCCGGGGTAGCGGGCCGAGACCTGTTCGAGCAGATCGAGCCCGTCGATCCCCGGCATGCGGATGTCGGAGAGGATGACGTCGGGCTGCTCGCGCTCCAGCGCCTCCATCACCCCGACCCCGTTGGAGAAACAGGTGACGTGCATCTGCGCCTTGCGCAACGCCCGTTCCAGTACCCAGCGGATCGACCGATCGTCGTCGATCACCCAGACCCGGGGCTCGCGATTCCCGCGCTCGAGACTGTGCGGCATCATCGCGCTCCCGGCATGCCGACGGCATGCCTCGGGCGGCGTGGGCACGGCGACGCCGACGAGGTTGGCGAATGGGGTGGTTGCAGGTTCCTATGCATGCTCCGACTCCAGCGGCAGATAGACGAAGAACACCGTCTCGCCCGGCCGGCTCTCGCATTCGATCAGCCCGCCGTGCTGGTTGATGAGTTCCTGTGCGATGGGCAGCCCCAGTCCGGTGCCACCCTGCTTGCCCGAGACCATCGGGAAGAAGATCTTGTCGCGGATGTCCTCGGGGATCCCCTGGCCATCGTCCCGAACCTGGGTCTGCAACACCAGCCGATAGCGACGACTGCCGATGGTGAACTGACGCAGCACCCGGGTGCGCAGCTCGACGCGTCCGTCCGCGCCGGTGGCGGCCGCGGCGTTGCGCGCGAGGTTGAGGAAGGCCTGGATCAGCCGGTCACCGTCGCCCATCAGGTCGGGGATGCTGGGGTCGTAGTCGCGCACCACCTCGGGGCCGCGCGGGAACTCGGCGAGGATCAGCCCGCGCACGTGCTCGAGCACGTCGTGGATGTTGAGCGTCTCGCGCTGGGGCATGCGGTTGGGCCCCAGCATGCGATCGACCAGCGACTGCAGGCGGTCGGCCTCGTCGATGATGATCCGGGTGTATTCGCACAACGCGGGGTCGGGCAGTTCCTGCTCGAGCAGCTGGGCCGCGCCGCGCAACCCCCCGAGCGGATTCTTGATCTCGTGGGCGAGGCCGCGGATCAGCGCCTGGGTGGCCCGGTGCTGGGTGAGCAGGTGCTCCTCGCGGGTGATGCGCAGCTGACGATCGACCTGATAGAGCTCGACCAGCACCCCCTCGTCCGCACCAAAATGGTGCAGGGGCAGCACGGTACAGTTCACCGTCTTGGTGCGCCCATCGGCCACGGTGACGTTGATCTCACGTTCGGTGAAGGGGTGGCGCGAACGCAGCGCCGCCGCCAGCCGGGCCTCGACCTGGCCATCGGGGC
This sequence comes from Marichromatium sp. AB31, assembly GCF_003718685.1. Classification (NCBI taxonomy): domain Bacteria; kingdom Pseudomonadati; phylum Pseudomonadota; class Gammaproteobacteria; order Chromatiales; family Chromatiaceae; genus Marichromatium; species Marichromatium sp. AB31. Next base: position 166,468 of record NZ_RHFI01000001.1, read on the forward strand.
AGGGCAGCAGGTCGGCGGCAGCCTGACCGATCATGTGTCGGGCGCTGGCCTCGAAGAGGATCTCGGCCGCCGGGTTGAGGTATTCGAGCCGCAGCCCTCGATCGAACAGCAGCACCGCCATGTTGACGTGATCGAGGATCGTCCGCTCCAGCGAGCGCTTACCGGTGGTTTGAGCTGTCATGGTCCATCTGCGCGACTGAGTGAGGTCATCCGAGACCGGAGGACGAGACAGGGCATCCTGTCGTCGAAGAAAAGACTAGCAAGAGACAGGCCAGTGCGGCCAGGAGGAGTGCTCAGAGCTCGCCGGGGGGCGCGTCGCGACGCAGCTCGAAGCGAAGTGTCGGGGCGCGGGCGATCAGCACACCCTGCTCGTCGCGGATCAACGCGCCGAGGCGGTGGGGACCGAAGGCCACGCCATCGAGGGCAAAGCGGGTGGCGCCGGCCTCGATCACCGTCTCGAGTCCATCGAGCACCATCGCCAAGCGATGCCCCGGTTGCAGCGCGGGTTCGAGTCCGAGTTCGACGGCGAAGCGACCCTCGCCGCGCATCAGCACCTCCGCATCGACAGGGGAGAGGATCTCGAAGCGCGCATAGGGCCCGGGGAAGGGGGCGCTGGCAGGGGGCGGATCGACGGGGCTGTCGGCGCCGCGCGAGACCGGGGCGTCGACATGGATATCGAGTCGCTCGGCGGTGGCGTCGGCGGGTCGATCGGAGAAGTGCACCCGCCCGTCGGCATCGACCCAGCGATAGACGCCGGCCTGGACGATGAGGCAGGGGAGCAGCAACAGCGGGAGGAGCAGTGCCGGCCGGATCATGGCCGAAGCATAGTCCAGCGTCGGAGGGGGCTCAAGCGGGGACGCCTGGACGTCGGTGGCGCTTCCCTGCGCCGAGGTTGCGACCGCGCGGGACCCGCGCGGTCGCGACAGCCGATCAGAGGCTGTAGTACATGTCGAACTCGACCGGGTGGGTCGTCATCCGCATGCGGGTGACCTCGTCCATCTTGAGGTTGATGTAGCTGTCGATCAGGTCATCGGTGAACACGCCGCCGACGGTGAGGAACTCACGGTCACGGTCGAGGTTGTCGAGCGCCATCTCCAGCGAGGAGGCGACGGTCGGGATGGCCTTGGCCTCTTCACGCGGCAGGTCGTAGAGATCCTTGTCCATGGCATCGCCGGGGTGGATCTTGTTCATGATGCCGTCGAGACCGGCGAGCATCATCGCCGAGAAGGCGAGGTAGGGGTTGCCGGTGGGATCGGGGAAGCGCACCTCGATGCGACGACCCTTGGGGCTGGCGCAGTGCGGGATGCGGATCGAGGCCGAGCGGTTGCGCGCCGAGTAGGCGAGCATCACCGGCGCCTCGAAGCCCGGGACCAGACGCTTGTAGGAGTTGGTCGAGGCGTTGGTCAGGGCGTTGAGCGCACGCGCGTGCTTGATGATGCCGCCGATGTAGTAGAGGGCCATGTCGGACAGGCCGCCGTACTTGTCGCCGGCGAACAGGTTCTGACCGTCCTTGGCGAGCGACTGGTGCACGTGCATGCCGCTGCCGTTGTCGCCGACCAGCGGCTTGGGCATGAAGGTCGCGGTCTTGCCGTAGGCGTGGGCGACGTTGTGCACCACGTACTTGAGGATCTGGTTGGCGTCGGCACGCTTGACCAGGGTGTCGAACTTGGTGCCGATCTCACACTGGCCGGCGGTGGCGACCTCGTGGTGGTGCACCTCGACGCCGACGCCCATCTCCTCGAGGGTCAGACACATGGCCGCACGCAGATCGTTGAGCGAGTCGACCGGGGGCACCGGGAAGTAGCCGCCCTTGACCTTCGGACGGTGACCCATGTTGCCGTCGCCGAACACCCGCTCGGAGTTCCAGCCGGCCTCCTCGGAGTCGATCTTGTAGAAGGCGCCGCTCATGTCCGCGCCCCAGCGCACGTCGTCGAGCACGAAGAACTCGGGCTCGGGACCGAAGAAGGCGGTGTCGGCGATACCGGTGGACTTCAGATAGGCCTCGGCGCGCTTGGCCACCGAACGCGGATCACGCTCGTAGCCGATCATGGTGTCGGGCTCGAGGATGTCACAACGGATGATGAGGGTGCTCTCCTCGGAGAAAGGATCCATCACCGCGGTCGTGGGGTCGGGCATCAGCACCATGTCCGAGGCCTCGATGCCCTTCCAGCCCGCGATCGAGGAGCCGTCGAACATCTTGCCTTCCTTGAAGGCATCCTCGTCGATCATGCTCGTCGGCATGGAGACGTGCTGCTCCTTGCCGCGGGTATCGGTGAAGCGCAGATCCACGAAGGTCACTTCGTTGTCTTTCATCATCTTCATGACATCAGTGGTCATTCGAACGTCTCCAATGCTGAGTGCTGTGTTCTAGATACGGATAAGGCGTTGTCGGCCGAGCAATGCACAAGGCTTGCGCTGGCGTATCAGCGCTCGCACCATCCGGCGCAGCAGCCTAACAGGTCATCGATCGTGCCGCACGACCTGCCGTCCGGGCCGGCAGGCGATGCAGAATTCTGGCTGACCCGGTTGATGTCCCGGGCTCGGGTCCACGACAAGGACCTCCATCGCGACCGTTCCGCCGGACGACGGGATGATCCACGCCGTCCGATGCCAATCAGTCATGCAACGAGCAAGCCAGAATCTTGCGCACCCCGCTGACGCCAGCCCCGCGCCCCGATCGCAACGAACACGCGATGAGACGATGAGACGTACAAACAAGACCTTGGCGATGAGAGGGTTGTGAAATCACGCACCATGGTGACGACAGCACCGCCAAGGATGGGCGGACAGCGGGGGGCCGGCGCACCCAATCGCGGCGCGACACCGGGCGCGGACCGCACTAAAAAAGAACATCGAGCGACTTTATGCACCAAAAAGGTGCAAATCAGTCGCCAAAGAAGATTCGCACCCCACGGAACACCGGGTCATCGGCGAGCGCCTCGGCCAGGCGCGTCCGCAATCGCTCGGCATCGGCTCCCTGGCGCAGACAGGCGGCAAACGGGAAGTACACCTCGATGTCGATGGCCCCGTCGAGATAGTGCAGCAACACCCGCTGGCGCTCGTTGGCCTCGGGGATCGCCGACCAGGCCGAGGCCAGGCGCGCCAGTGCCTCGGCACGCAGCGGCAGCAGGTAGCAGGCGGAGAGGTGCTCGTCGTCCTCGGGGTCGATGTGCACGGTGACATCGGCGATCTCGTCGATCTCGCGCTTGAGCCGGCGTTCGACCAAGACGCTGATCATGTGACCTTCGGAGACACTGACGTAGGGATCGACCAGCACATGCACGTCGACCGACGCCTGCCCTCCGAGACGGCGGGTGCGCAGCATATGGATATCGCGCACCCCGCCGACCGAGTGGATGGTCTGCTTGACCGCCTCGAGCCGCTCGCCCTGCAGACCGGTATCGACCAGCTCGCTGGCCGCCTCCCAACCGAGTTCCCAGGCGATCTTGGCGATCATCAGCGCCACCATCACCGCGGCGATGGCGTCGAGATAGGGCAGCCCGGCCATGGTGCCGGCGATCCCCACCAGCACCACCACCGAGGAGACCGAATCGGAGCGATGGTGCCAGGCGTTGGCACGCAGCAGGTCGGAGCGCACCCGCTTGGCATGGGCCAGGGTCCACCAGTAGAGCCATTCCTTCACCAGGATCGAGGCCAGGGTGGCGCCGAGCGCGATGAGGTCGGGGCGCAGCAGCTCCTCGGGGCTGAACAATCGCTCGACCGCGTCCCAGCCGATGCCGATGGCCACCGCCAGCAGCAGGAAACCGAGCGCGAGGGTGGCAACCGTCTCGTAGCGCGCATGCCCATAGGGATGCTCCTGGTCCGGTCCCTGATGGGCCTGGCGCCCGGCGATCAGCACCAGGACGTCGGAGAGCAGGTCGGAGAGCGAGTGCAGCCCGTCGGCGACCAGCGCCTGCGAATGACCGAGCCAACCAGCGACGATCTTGATCGCCGCCAGCACCAGATTGAGCACGGCCCCGACCACGGCGGTCCGGGTCACGGCCTCGCGACGGGCATCGGCGCTGTGTTGATCGAGGGTCACGACTAAGGGCTTCCGCAGGTTGCGCCGACCGGGTCCGGGCCGACGGCGCTCCAGTATAAGCGACAGCGGCAGGTCGCATCAGCTTCCAGCGGCCAGCTGACAGCCGCCAGCGGGAAGGGATGGCGTTCATGACTCAAGGTTGGCCGATCAGATCAGCGTCCAACCCACGGCCTTCAGCAGGGAGGACAGGTTCGAGTCACCGGGGAGGCCACGCTCTTGCCCCTAGCAGCTAACGGCTAGCCACCGATGGCTGGCGGCTGATGGCTGGCGGCTGATGGCTGATGGCTGATGGCTGATGGCTGGCGGCTGATGGCTGGCGGCTGATGGCTGGTCGCTGCCCCCGACCAACCCCATTGGCGCGCCAGCGACCCGAACCGATATAATTGCGCGTTTACGTCAACCGCCCCGATCCCAAGGAGCCCGCCTTGACTCTCCAATCCGAGGACCTCTCGACCTTCCAGGGCCTGATCTTCGCGCTCGAACGCTACTGGGCCGATCTCGGGTGCGTCGTCGTCCAACCCTATGACATGGAAGTGGGCGCGGGCACCTTCCACCCCTCCACCTTCCTCCGCTCGATCGGTCCCGAGCCGTGGCGCAGCGCCTATGTGCAGCCCTCGCGTCGCCCCACCGACGGGCGCTATGGCGAGAACCCCAACCGGCTGCAGCACTACTACCAGTTCCAGGTCGCGCTCAAGCCCTCGCCGGAGAACATCCAGGAACTCTATCTCGACTCGCTGCGCCGACTCGGCATCGACCCGCTGGAGCACGACATCCGCTTCGTCGAGGACAACTGGGAATCGCCCACGCTCGGCGCCTGGGGACTCGGCTGGGAGGTCTGGCTCAACGGCATGGAGGTGACCCAGTTCACCTACTTCCAACAGGTCGGCGGACTCGACTGCCGCCCAGTCACCGGCGAGATCACCTACGGGCTCGAGCGCATCGCCATGTACCTGCAGGGCGTCGAGAGCGTCTACGACCTGGTGTGGAGCCGCACCCCGGCGGGCATCGTCACCTATGGCGACGTCTTCCACCAGAACGAGGTCGAGCAGTCGACCTACAACTTCGAGATCGCCGACACCGACGCGCTGTTCGCGCAGTTCGACACCTGCGAGCGGGTCAGCACCCAACTCATCGAGCGCGGACTGCCGCTGCCGGCCTACGAGCAGATGCTCAAGGCCTCGCACACCTTCAACCTGCTCGACGCCCGCGGGGCGATCTCGGTGACCGAGCGCCAGCGCTTCATCCTGCGGGTGCGCACGCTGTCGCGGGCGGTCGCCAAGACCTATTACGAGAGCCGGGAGGCGCTTGGCTTCCCGATGCTGGCACAGTGAGGGAGAGAACATTGGACGCATCCACTGATCTGCTGATCGAGATCGGCACCGAGGAACTCCCCCCGCTGGCGCTGCCGCGCCTGTCGCAGGCCTTCGTCGAGGGCGTGGCGCGCGAGCTGCGCGAGCGCAGCATCGACTTCACCACCATCGAACCCTTCGCCGCACCGCGCCGCCTGGCGATGCTGGTGCGCGGCATCGCCACCCGCCAGCCCGACCAGCAGCAGGTGCGCCGCGGCCCGGCGCTCCGGGCCGCCTTCGACGACAGCGGCGCGCCGACCAAGGCCGCACAGGGCTTCGCCCGCTCCTGCGGCGTCGAGGTCGAGGCGCTGGAGCGCGAGGAGACGCCCAAGGGCACCTGGCTGGTCTATCACTCGACCCTCGCCGGTCGCGCCACCGCCGAGCTGATCCCCGAGATCGTCGAGGCCGCGCTCGCCACCCTGCCGATCCCGCGGCGGATGCGCTGGGGTGCGGGCGAGGCCGAGTTCGTGCGCCCGGTGCACTGGGTCTGCCTGCTGCTCGGTGAGCAGCCGGTCGCCGGCCGGGTGCTCGGCATCGAGGCCGGCACCAGCACCCGCGGTCACCGCTTCCATCACCCCGAGCCGATCGCCCTCGCGCGCGCCGACGACTATGCCGAGCAGCTGCGCACCACCGGCCGGGTCGAGCCCGACTTCGCCCAGCGCCGCGAGCAGGTGCGCGCCGGCGTCACCGCCCTGGCCGAGGCCGAGGGGTTGCGCGCGCGCATCGATCCCGAGCTGCTCGACGAGGTCTGCGCCCTGGTCGAGTGGCCGCAGCCGGTGCTCGGTCGTTTCGAGGAGCGCTTCCTGGAGATCCCCCCGGAGGTGCTGATCGAGACCATGCAGAGCAACCAGAAGTACTTCCCGGTGGAAGACGCCGAGGGTCGTCTGCAGGCCTGCTTCATCACCGTCGCCAACGTCGTCAGCCGCACCCCCGAGAAGGTGCGTGCCGGTAACGAGCGGGTGATCCGGCCGCGCTTCGCCGACGCCGCCTTTTTCTGGGAGCAGGACCTCAAGCAGCCGCTCGAGGCCTTCGCCGGCAAGCTCGAACGGGTGGTGTTCCAGGACAAGCTCGGCACCCTGGCCGAGAAGAGCGCGCGCGTGGCGCGGCTCGGGCGCTCCCTGGCCGCGCCGCTCGGCGGCGACCCGGCACTGATCGAGCGTGCCGCGCGGTTGGCCAAGTGCGACCTGGTCACCAGCATGGTCTACGAGTTCACCAGCCTGCAGGGCACCATGGGCCGCTACTATGCCGAGCGCGCCGGCGAGGACCCCTGCGTCAGCGCCGCCATCGAGCAGCAGTACCTGCCGCGCTTCGCCGGCGACGCCCTGCCCGAAGGGCTGTGCGGCCGCGCCCTGGCGCTCGCCGACCGGCTCGACACCCTGGTCGGCATCTTCGGCATCGGGCTGCGCCCGACCGGCACCAAGGACCCCTACGCGCTGCGACGGGCCTCGATCGCGGTGCTGCGCATCCTCATCGAGACCCCGCTCGACCTCGATCTGGAGGCGCTGCTGGAGCAGGCCGCCGCCGGCTACCCCGAGGGGCTGCTCGGCGCCGAGGTGGTCGGCGAGGTCCGCGACTACATGCTCGAGCGGCTGCGCGGCTACTACGAGGAGCAGGGCGTCGGCGCCGACATCGTCGAGGCGGTGCTCGGCGCCGGCGGCGCCAACCCCTGGGAGCTCGACCGCCGCATCGCCGCGGTCGCGGCCTTCCGCGAACTGCCCCAGGCCGCCTCGCTGGCCGCGGCCAACAAGCGCATCCACAACATCCTGGCGAAGAACGCCGCGGCCGTCGGCGCGGCCGGGGCGGTCGACACCGGGTTGCTCGAGGATGCGGCCGAGCAGCGTCTCGCCGAGCGTGTCGCCGCGCTCGGCGAGACGGTCGCGCCACTGGTCGCCAGCCGCGACTATGGTCGCGTGCTCGCCACCCTGGCCGAACTCGGCGGCGACGTCGATGCCTTCTTCGATCAGGTGATGGTGATGGCCGAGGACCCGGCGGTGCGCGCCAACCGCATCCGTCTGCTGCAGTCGCTCGGCGCGCTGTTCATGCAGGTCGCCGACATCTCGCGGCTGCAGCACTGAGCGCCCGACCCGGCATGACCGAACGGCTGGTCATCCTCGACCGCGACGGGGTCGTCAACCACGACTCCGACGCCTATATCAAGTCGGTCGAGGAGTGGCGGCCGATCCCCGGCAGCCTCGAGGCGATGGCCCGGCTCCACCATGCCGGCTGGCGGCTGGCCATCGCCACCAACCAGTCCGGTATCGCCCGCGGGCTGTTCGACCCGAGCACCCTCGACGCCATCCACCAACGGTTGCGCGAGCAACTCGCCGACCATGGCGCCCGTGTCGAGATGATCGCCTTCTGCCCCCACGGCCCGGACCACGGCTGCGACTGTCGCAAACCGCTGCCCGGACTGCTCGAGCAGATCGCCCGACGTCTCGGCGCCGATCTCCGCGGGGTGCCGGTGATCGGCGACTCGCTGCGCGATCTGGAGGCCGCGCGCGCCGTCGGCGCCGCGCCCTGGCTGGTGCGCACCGGCAAGGGCGAGCGCACCCTGGCGGCCTGCGCCGACCATCCGGGGCCCGACCCTCTGGCCGGCGTCCCGATCTTCCCCGACCTCAGCGCGGCGACCGACGCCCTGCTCGCATCCGACACACGCCCATGACCCTGATCCGCTCGCTCGTCTATCAATCCTTCATGTACATCACCATCGTGCTGTACGCCTCGCTGATCCTCGTCACCCCCAGGCAGGTCGGGGCCTGGCTGGCGCGGGGTTGGGCACGGCTCAACCTGCGCGCGCTCGGCTGGATCTGCGGGTTGCGCTATCGCATCCAGGGGCTCGAGCACCTGCCCAAGGAGGCGACCATCGTGCTCGCCAAGCATCAATCGACCTGGGAGACCATCGCGCTGCGCGCCATCCTGCCGCTGGAACAGACCTGGGTGCTCAAGCGTGAGCTGATGCGTATCCCCTTCTTCGGCTGGGCGCTCAAGCGCTTCCAGCCGATCGCCATCGACCGCTCGGCCGGACGCCGCGCGGTCGCACAGCTGCTGCGCGAGGGGCTGGCGCTGCTCAAGGCCGGGCGCTGGGTGGTGGTCTTCCCCGAGGGCACCCGAGTGGCCGCCGGCGCACGTCAGCCCTATGCCATCGGCGGTGCGCTGCTGGCCGAGCGCAGCGGTCGACCGGTGCTCCCGGTGGCGCACAACGCCGGCGAGTTCTGGGGGCGACGCAGCCTGCACAAGCGCGCCGGCACCATCGACCTGGTGATCGGCCCGCTGATGGAGACCCAGGGACGCAAGGCCGCCGAGATCAATGCCGCGGTCGAGCAGTGGATCGAGGAGACCGTCGAGGCGCTGCCGCGCCCGGTCTCGGGCAAGGCCGGCACGCTGCAACAAGGGTAGGGCGCCGCCACCCGCGGGAGCGGGGGCGGCGAGCACCGGGCCGGGCAGGCCCGGCCCGGAGGCGCTCAGTCGAAGCCCGCGGGCGCGGCCTGGTGCCAGTGGGTGAGGTGCTGGTAGCGATGCGCAACATTGAGCAGCCGCGCCTCGTCGAAGTAGTTGCCGATGAGCTGCAGCCCGACCGGCATGCCCGCGACCGGCTCGACCGGGATCGACATCCCCGGCAGCCCGGCGAGGTTGGTGGCGATGGTGTAGATGTCGTTGAGATACATCGCCACCGGATCGTCCATCTTGTCGCCGAGGGCGAAGGCGGTGCTCGGGGTGGTCGGTCCCATGATCACGTCGACCTCCTCGAAGGCGCGCTTGAAGTCGTCGGCGATGAGCTGACGGATCTTCTGCGCCTTGAGGTAGTAGGCGTCGTAATAGCCGGCCGAGAGCACATAGGTGCCGATCATCACCCGGCGCTGCACCTCGGCGCCGAAGCCCTCGGCACGGCTGCGGGTGTAGAGATCCTCGAGGTCGGCGGGATCGGCGCAGCGGTGTCCGTAACGCACCCCGTCGAAACGGGCGAGGTTCGACGAGCACTCCGCAGGCGCCACCACGTAGTAGACCGGTACCGACAGCGGGCTGTTGGGCAGGCTGATCTCGCGGATCTCGGCACCGAGCTTCTCGTATTCGCGGATCGCCGCCTCGACCGCGGCGCCGACACGCGGGTCGAGCCCCTCGCCGAAGAACTCCTTGGGCAGGCCGATACGCAGACCGCTGATGTCGTTGTCGAGGGCGTCGACATAGTCCGGCACCGGCACGTCGGCGCTGGTCGAGTCGCGCTCGTCGAAACCGGCCATCTCGTCGAGCAGGAAGGCGGCGTCGGCGGCCGAGCGCGCCATCACCCCGGCCTGGTCGAGCGAGGAGGCGAAGGCGATCATCCCCCAGCGCGAGCAGCGCCCGTAGGTCGGCTTGATGCCGGTGATGCCGCACAGCGCCGCTGGCTGACGGATCGAGCCGCCGGTATCGGTGCCGGTGGCCGCCGCGCACAGACGCGCGGCCACCGCCGCGGCCGAGCCGCCGGAGGAGCCGCCCGGCACCCGCGAGGTGTCCCAGGGGTTGGCGACGGGGCCGTAGTAGCTGGTCTCGTTGCTCGAGCCCATGGCGAACTCGTCCATGTTGGTCTTGCCGAGCATCACCGCGCCGGCGCCACCCAGACGCTCGACCACGGTCGCGTCATAGGGAGCGACGAAGTTGTCGAGCATGCGCGAGGCGCAGCTGGTGCGCACCCCCTTGGTGCAGAAGATGTCCTTGTGCGCGATCGGGATGCCGGTGAGCGGGCCGGCCTGGTCACGGGCGAGCGCCTCGTCGGCGCGCGCGGCGGCGGCGAGCGCGGCCTCGGCATCGACGGTGATGAAGCTGTTGAGCTGGGGATCGAGCCGCGCGATGCGATCGAGATAGTGACGGGTCAGCTCGGTGCTGGAGTATTTGCGCAGCCGCAGATCGGCGGCCAGCTCTGCGATCGACTTGTTCTGCATTATTCGATGACCTTCGGAACCAGATAGAGCCCGCCCTCGCTCAGCGGCGCGCCGGCTTGGTACTCGGCGCGGCGGTCCGGCTCGGTGGCCTGATCGGGCCGCAGCCGTTGGGCCATGTGCAGCGGGTGCGCCATCGGCTCGACGTCGTCGGTGTTCACCGAGTCCATCTGGGCCACGAGATCGAGAATATTGGAGAGTTCGGCGGCATAGCGCTCGGTCTGATCCGGGCTGATCGCCAGGCGCGCGAGGTGCGCGATCTTTTCGACGTCGGAACGATCCAGTGACATGTCCGTCCTGCTGGGCCTACAAAAATGGGGAGTCAAAATAGCATAGCGGCCATGGACGGTGGAACCGGCCGCCAGCGACCAGCGACCAGCGACCAGCGACCAGCGACCAGCGACCAGCGACCAGCGACCAGCGACCAGCGACCAGGGGATTGAACCGCAAAGCCGCGAAGCACGTGAAGTGCATGGTGTGTGATGTCGGCGTGAGACCACAGGCGGCGCGGATCCGCACCCACTGGCGGCTGATCGCTGGCGGCTGGCGGCTTATTCCCTGCACGCGAAGTGCATGGTGTGTGATGTCGGCGTGAGACCACAGGCGGCACAGGTCCGCACCCACTGGCGGCTGATCGCTGGCGGCTGGCGGCTTATTCCCTGCACGTGAAGTGCATGGTGTGTGATGTCGGCGTGAGACCACAGGCGGCGCGGATCCGCACCCACTGGCGGCTGATCGCTGGCGGCTGGCGGCTTATTCCCTGCACGCGAAGTGCATGGTGTGTGATGTCGGCGTGAGGCCACAGGCGGCGCGGGTCCGCACCCACTGGCGGCTGATCGCTGGCGGCTTATTCCCTTTCGTGCCTTCGCGGTTCAATCCCCTGGTCGCTGGCGCCGCTGCCTTGCCCATCCCTGATTGCATTGCTAGATTAGCCGTCCTGTTTTTCAAGGATTCCCTCAGCGGACATCGATACCGGACGCCTGCGGGACCCGGCGCTCCTCTCTTCCTCCAAGGTAAGTATCTGATGGTATTCAGACGCATTCGCGGGATATTCTCCAACGATCTGTCGATCGACCTGGGGACCGCCAACACCCTCATCTTTGCCCGCGGACAAGGCATCGTGCTCAACGAGCCCTCGGTGGTCGCGATCCGTCATGACCGCGCCACCGGCGGCAAGTCGGTCGCGGCAGTGGGCGAGGAGGCGAAGCTGATGCTCGGACGGACCCCACAGAGCATCACCGCGGTGCGGCCGATGAAAGACGGCGTGATCGCCGACTTCACCGTCACCGAGAAGATGCTGCAGTACTTCATCCACAAGGTGCACGAGTCGCGCCTGATCAGTCCCAGCCCGCGGGTGCTGATCTGCGTGCCCTGCGGCTCGACCCAGGTGGAGCGGCGCGCGATCCGCGAGTCGGCCGCCGGCGCCGGCGCGCGCGAGGTCTTCCTGATCGAGGAGCCGATGTCGGCGGCGATCGGCGCCGGGCTGCCGGTGCACGAGCCCCACGGCTGCATGGTCATCGACATCGGCGGCGGCACCTCGGAGGTGGCGGTGATCTCGCTCAACGGCATCGTCTACTCCGCCTCGGTGCGCATCGGCGGCGACACCTTCGACGACGCCATCGTCAACTATGTCCGGCGCAACTACGGCACCCTGATCGGCGAGACCACCGCCGAGCGCATCAAGCACAACATCGGCTCGGCCTACCCCGGCAACGAGATGCTGGAGCTGGAGGTCAAGGGCCGCAATCTCGCCGAGGGCGTGCCGCGCAGCTTCACCCTCAACAGCAACGAGATCCTCGAGGCGCTGCAGGAGCCGATCTCGGGCATCGTCGGTGCGGTCAAGATGGCCCTGGAGCAGACCCCGCCGGAACTCGGCGCCGATGTCGCCGAGCGCGGCATCGTGCTCACCGGCGGCGGCTCGATGCTGCGCGGCTTCGACCGGCTGATCGAGGAGGAGACCGGACTGCCGGTGGTGATGGCCGACGACCCGCTGACCTGCGTGGCGCGCGGCGGCGGCAAGGCACTGGAGCTGATCGACGAGCGCGCCACCGGACTGTTCTCGGTCGAGTGAGCCCCGCCGTTGCGGGAACGCCCCGACACGAGCGGACTGGTCGCGCTCGGCACAATATCGGAAAATGACCCGCTCACGCCGCCCCTGATGCAGCAGGGGCGGAGCCCTGTCCACGGGGTTTGAACCACCCCGCGCGACGCAGCAGACGCGCTCTCCCCCAATCCAGTCATTGCCGAGGAGCCGACCATCAAACCCCTGTTCGTCCGCGGCCCATCCCCACTGCTCAGGATGATCGTGGCGGTGATTCTGTCCCTCGGGCTGATCATCGCCGACCACCACTACGATCATCTCGGTACGGTACGCTCGGCGCTCTCGCTGGTCGCCTATCCGCTGCACTATGTCGTCGACCTTCCGGCGCACATGATGCGTGACACCCAGGGGCGCCTCACCAACGCCGCCGAGCTGCGCGCGCGCAACGCCGCGCTGCATCGCGAGAACCTGACCCTCAAGGCCAGGCTGCAGCAGTTCGAGGCGCTGGAGGCTGAGAACATGCGATTGCGCGACCTGCTCGGCTCCTCGTTCAGCGTCGGCGAACGGGTGTTGATCGCCGAGATCATGTCGCTCGACATCGCGCCCTACCGGCAACAGGTGATGATCAACAAGGGCTCGCGCTCGGGGCTGTTCGTCGGCCAGCCGGTGCTCGACGCCAACGCGGTGATGGGCCAGGTCATCCAGACCAACCCCTTCACCTCCACCGTGTTGCTGATCACCGACGCCGAGCACGCACTGCCGGTGGAGATCAATCGCAACGGTCTGCGCTCGGTGGCCGCCGGCACCGGCCTGAGCCAGGAGCTGCAGTTGCTGCACATCCCCAAGAACGCCGACGTGCGCGTCGGCGACCTGCTGGTGACCTCGGGGATGGGCGAGCGCTTCCCGCCGGGCTACCCGGTCGCCCGTATCAAGACCGTACGCCACGACCCGGACAATCCCTTCATCACCGTGCTCGCCGAGCCCACCGCCGCACTCGACCGCAGCCGTGAGGTGTTGCTGGTCTGGACCATGGACCCGGTGCTGCAACAGCAGGCACTCTCCGACACCCAGGGCGCGGAGGCCCCGCCCCGACCATGAGCGAGACCAGGCCACGCGGCGGCTGGCTGATCGGCCTCAGCCTGTTCGTCGCCTTCTCTCTCAGCATCCTGCCGATGCCGCTGCCGGCCGAGGCGCTGCGTCCGCAGTGGGTGGCGATGGTGGTGGTGTTCTGGTGTCTGCACACCCCCGAGCGGATCGGCGTCTTCTCGGCCTTCGCCAGCGGGGTGGCGCTCGACGTGATCTCCGGCACCCTGCTCGGTCAGCACGCACTCACCCTGTCGCTGCTCGCCTATCTGGTCGTCGAGCTGCACCAGCGCATCCGCATCTTCCCGATGTGGCAGCAGACCCTGTTCGTCTGGGTCCTGCTGCTCGCCGAACGGCTGCTCACCCTGTGGGTGCTCGGCGCCACCGGACAACCGATGCCGGCGCTGAGCTACTGGGCCCCGACCTTCCTCGGACTGATCTTCTGGCCCTGGCTGAGCGCGCTGCTCGGCGACCTCGGGCGACGCGCCGGAACCCTCTGAGACGATGCTCGAGTCAGGCTTCCAGGATCGCAAGCGCGAACAGCGGATCATCGCCACCCGCTCGGCGATCGCCGCACTGCTGGTGATGCTGGCCCTGGCGCTGCTGGTGGTGCGGCTGCTGCACCTGCAGGTCGAACGCCACGATCATTTCTCGGTGCTGTCGCAGGACAACCGGGTCAAGATCCAGCCGATCCCGCCGACCCGCGGACTGATCTACGACGCCAACGGCGTGCTGCTGGCCGAGAACCACCCCTCGTTCTCGCTCGAGATCACCATCGAGAAGGTGACCGATCTCGACGCCACCATCGCGGCGCTCTCCCGCATCATCCCGATCGACGACAAGGATCGCGCCCGCTTCGCCCGACTCAAGCGCCAGCGGATGCGCTTCCAGGGGGTACCGATCCGGCTCAACCTGACCCCGGCGGAGGTCGCCCGCTTCTCGGTCAACGGCCATCGCTTCCCCGGCGTCGACGTACGTGCCGAGCTGGTGCGCGCCTACCCGCTCGGACCCTATACCGCGCACGTGCTCGGCTATGTCGGGCGCATCAACGAGCGCGAGCTCAAGCGCATCGACGCGCGCAACTATGCCGGCACCCACTTCATCGGCAAGGGCGGGATCGAGAAGGCCCACGAGGACCTGCTCCACGGCGAGGTCGGTCACCAGCAGGTCGAGGTCAACGCCCGCGGTCGGGTGCTGCGTACCCTCGAGAGCCAGCCGCCGCTCCCCGGACGCGATCTCAGCCTTTATCTCGACATCAACCTGCAGCGCGCCACCACCGACATCCTCGGCGATCGGCGCGGAGCCATCGTCGCCATCGACCCGCGCAACGGTGGCGTACTGGCGCTGGTCAGCCAGCCGAGCTTCGATCCCAACCTGTTCGTCGAGGGGATCAGCCAGAAGGACTATCACGCACTGCTCTACTCGCCGGACAAGCCGCTGTTCAACCGCGCCATCCGCGGCCAGTACCCGCCGGGCTCGACGGTCAAGCCGTTCGTCGGGCTCGCCGGGCTGATCGAGGGCACGGTGACCGCGCAGAGCAAGGCCTATTGCCCCGGTTATTTCACCCTCCCCGGACACTCGCACCGCTTCCGTTGCTGGCGCCGCGGCGGTCACGGCCATGTCGATCTGCGTGCGGCGATGGCCGAGTCCTGCGACGTCTATTTCTACGATCTCGCCCACAAACTCGGTATCGACCGGCTGCATGCGCGCCTCGCCGAATTCGGCTTCGGCGCCGTCACCGGGATCGATCTCGCCGGCGAACTCGGCGGACTGCTGCCCTCGCGCGAATGGAAGCAGCGGGTCCGCAACCAGCCCTGGTTCCCCGGCGAGACGGTGATCATGGGCATCGGTCAGGGGGCCTATCTGGCCACCCCGCTACAGCTGGCCGCCGCCACCGCCACCCTCGCCAACCACGGTCATTTCATCGCCCCCCGGGTGGTGCGCGCCAGTCGCGCCTCGGAGCCCTCGCGATCGACCCCAGAGGAACCCCTGCCGATCGTCGAGCACCAGATCCAGGTCGAGAACCCGGCGCACTGGGACACCGTGATCGACTCCATGGTGGCGGTGATCGAGGACCGCCACGGCACCGCGCGCAAGATCCGCTCGCCCGATTACCACATCGCCGGCAAGACCGGCACCGCGCAGGTCTTCACCATCGGTCAGAGCGAACGCTACGACGCCGAGACCGTGCCCGAGCGGCTCAAGGACCACGCGCTGTTCGTCGCCTTCGCCCCGGTCGAGGACCCGCGCATCGCCGTCGCCGTGGTGGTCGAGAACGGCGGCAGCGGCAGCGCCACCGCCGCGCCCATCGCGCGGCGGGTGATCGACGCCTATCTCGGCGGCGAGCCGCTGCCGCCGGAGGAAGAGGAGAAGCGCGCCGATGGCGACTAACACCCGCGCCGCCCAGCTCGACCGTGGGGTCGACGAACCGCTGCCCGGTCCGCTGCGACGACTGCACATCGACGCGCCGCTGCTGGTGGCGCTGCTCGGACTGTGCGGCTTCGGGCTGATGGTGCTCTACAGCGCCAGCGACCAGAGCCCGCTGGCGGTGGAGCGCCAGCTGATCCGACTCGGCATCGCCTTCGCGCTGATGCTGGCGGTGGCGCAGATCCCGCCGAACCGACTGCGCAACTGGTCGCCCTCGCTATTCGTCGCCGGCTGCATCATGCTGGTGGCGGTGCTGGTGGCCGGCGAGATCGGCAAGGGCGCGCAACGCTGGCTCGACCTCGGCTTCGTGCGCTTCCAGCCCTCGGAGCTGCTCAAGCTCGCGGTGCCCATGGCGGTCGCCTGGATCCTCGCCGCCCGGCCGCTGCCGCCCTCGCGCACCCGCATCCTGCTGGCGGCGTTCATCACCATGATCCCGGTGGTGCTGATCGCCAAACAGCCCGATCTCGGCACCTCGCTGCTGGTGGCCAGCGCCGGGGTGATGGTGCTGTTCATCGCCGGGCTGAGCTGGCGGATGATCGGCGCGCTCGCGCTCATCGCCGCCGCCGCCGCGCCACTGCTGTGGTTCGGCATGCACGACTACCAGCGCGAGCGCGTGCTCACCTTCCTCAACCCGCAGTCCGACCCGCTCGGTTCGGGCTATCACATCATCCAGTCGCAGATCGCCATCGGCTCCGGCGGGGTCTCGGGCAAGGGCTGGCTCAACGGCACCCAGTCGCACCTGGAGTTCCTGCCCGAGCGCAACACCGACTTCATCTTCGCGGTGATCGGCGAGGAGTTCGGCTTCGCCGGCATCCTCGCGCTGCTCGCGCTCTATCTGTTCATCATCCTGCGCGGGCTGGTGATCGCCAGCCGCGCCCAGGACAACTACGGTCGGCTGCTCGCCGGCGGCCTGATCATGGTGTTCTTCGTCTATGTCTTCGTGAACACCGGGATGGTCACCGGACTGCTGCCGGTGGTCGGCGTGCCGCTGCCGCTGATCAGCTACGGCGGCACCTCGATGGTCACCCTGATGATCGGCTTCGGGATGATCATGAGTATCGAGACACATCGAAAAAGGGTTCGGATTTAAGCGCTTTGCGCATATACTGGAGGTCGAGTGTCAAGGAAAGCGTGCAGCGCGACGGGCGTTTGTGCACGACACCATCACCTTCAGGATCGAGCTGCCGTCGATCCGCACCGAGACTCAGGACCGATCGAGCACCGATGCGAACCCTGATCACCCTGTTGAGCGCCCTGCTGCTGCTCGCCACCGCCGAGGCCGCGCCCGACAGTTATCGGGATGCCGCAGCCACCTTCGTCACCGAGATGGCCGCGCGCCATGACCTCGATGCCGAGCGGCTCGCCGCCCTGATCGCCGGGGCCGAGTATCGCCAGGAGATCATCGATGCCATGGAGCAGCCCTACGAGGGCAAGCCCTGGCACCGCTATCGCGCACTCTTTCTCACCCCCGAGCGCATCGCCGGCGGACGCGCCTTCCACGCCGCCCATGCCGAGCAGCTCGCGCGGGCCGAGGCGCGTTACGGCATCCCTGCACCGGTGATCGTCGCCATCATCGGCATCGAGACCCGCTACGGCGAGGTGCTCGGTCGTCATCGCGCGCTCGACGCGCTGACCACGCTCGGCTTCTCCTACCCCAGACGCGCCGCCTTCTTCCGTCGCGAGCTCGAGCAACTGATCCTGCTCGGCGCCGAGGAGGGGATCGATCTGAGCGTCGTACGCGGCTCCTACGCCGGCGCACTCGGCATGCCCCAGTTCATCCCCTCGAGCTATCGCGCCTATGCCGTCGACTTCGACGGCGACGCGCGGCGCGACCTGTGGCGCAGCAGCGCCGATGTCATCGGTAGCGTCGCCAACTATCTCGCGCGTCACGGCTGGCGCGCAGGCGGCCCGGTGGCGATCCCCCTGGCGCAGCCGCCAGCGACCATGCCGGCAGTGGTGCGCAAGGCGCCGCGCGCACCCGCGACCACCCTCGGCGCGCTGCGCGCCGCCGGCATCGACCCGATGGCCGCAAACGGGCTCGCGCCGGAGACGCCGGCCAACCTGATGTGCCTGGATGGCGGCGCGGCAGGCGAGCGCTGCTGGATCAGCTTCGCCAACTTCTACGCCATCACCCGCTACAACCACAGCAACCTCTACGCCATGGCCGTGCACCAGTTGAGCGAGGCGATCGGGGAGACGCCGCCATGAGCGCGTCCCGCATCGCGGTCGATCAACAGGCGCTGTCGCAGGGGAGGATCCGCATGTCCATACCGTCCGCTCGTCCATCGCACCGTCGGCTGCTGATCGCACTGGCGATCGGTGCAGCCGCGCTCGGCGGCTGTGCCAGCCAGCCGGGTCAACACCAGCTCGACGCCTTCGACGACGTCCCGCCGGAGATCGCCGACATCCCCGACGCCGTCCCCAAGGTCGAACCCAGATCCAGATACGGCAACCCCAAGTCCTACGAGGTCTTCGGCAAGCGCTACTACACCAAGGCAAGCAGCCGCGGACACGTCGAGCGGGGCCTGGCCTCCTGGTACGGCAAGGACTTCCACGGTCGCCGCACCAGCTCGGGCGAGCCCTATGACATGCACGCCATGACCGCAGCCCATAAGACCCTGCCGCTGCCGACCTATGCCCGGGTGACCAATCTCGAGAACGGCCGCAGCGTGGTGGTGCGGATCAACGATCGCGGTCCCTTCCACGGCTCGCGCGTCATCGACCTGTCCTATACCGCCGCAACCAAGCTCGGCATGGCGCGCAAGGGCACCGCCATGGTCGAGGTCCGCGCCATCGACCCACGACGACCGGATGCCGATCCCGGCCCGCTGGTGGCGGGCGGCGAGCACGCGCCGCAGCGTGCTCGCGACACCAATCCCCCGGCGTCCGAGCCCGCCAGGGCGACGACCAAGCCGGTCACGACCGCGGCGCGTACCACGGATGGCGGCAGCGGTGGCCTCTATGTCCAGGTCGGCGCCTTCGGCGATCCGCGCAACGCCGAGCGGCTGCGCTCCCGGCTGCGTCCGGAACTCGGCGACCCGATCCTGGTCGAGAACACCCGTAGCGCCGACAATGCGCTCTATCGGGTCCGCATCGGCCCGCTGGCCTCGCGCACCGAAGCCAGCGCCCTCACCGAACGCCTGGCAGGGCTCGGCATCGCCGAGACCCGCCTGGTGCAGAACTGACCCTCGGGTCCGCCCAACCGGCGGCGGCGTCACGCCGCCGGTGCCCGACCACCCCATCCTCATCGATCCCAGCAACCGGGGTCACGGTCGGGCGATCCCCAAGACAGCGACAGCAAGGTTAGAATACCCCGTGATGACACGCCCCCACGCCGAACCCGGACACCCCATGAAGTCACGTATCCAGTCCCTCGTCCTGATCGTCCTGCTGTGCCTGTACCCCGTGCTGGCGAGCGCCGCACCGCAGATCCCGGCACCGCCGCAGCTCGACGCCAAGGGCTATCTGTTGATCGACTTCAACACCGGCCAGGTCCTCGCCGACATCAATGCCGACGAGCGTCTGGAACCGGCCAGCCTGACCAAGATCATGACCGGCTACGTGGTCTTTCGCGAACTCGCCGAGGGCAACATCCGTCTCGACGATCAGGTGCTGGTCAGCGAGAAGGCGTGGCGCACCGGCGGCTCGCGGATGTTCATCGAGGTCGGCACCCAGGTCAGCGTCGAGGACCTGCTCAAGGGCATGATCATCCAGTCGGGCAACGATGCCAGCGTCGCCCTCGCCGAGCACGTCGCCGGCAGCGTCGAGGCCTTCGCCAACCTGATGAACGCCCATGCCCGTCGGCTGGGGATGACCAACAGTCACTTCACCAACCCCAACGGCCTGCCCGATCCCGATCTCTACACCACCGCGCGCGACATCGCCCGCGTCACCATGGCGATCATCCGCGAGTTCCCGCAGTACTACGCCTGGTACAGCAGCCGCGACTTCACCTACAACGACATCACCCAGCCCAACCGCAACCCGTTGCTGCGTCGCGACCCCTCGGCCGATGGCGTCAAGACCGGTTACACCCGCGCCGCCGGTTACTGTCTGGTCGGTTCGGCCAAGCGTGACGACCAGCGACTGGTCTCGGTACTGATGGGCGCGCCCAGCCCCAATGCCCGCGCCACCTCCAGCCTGGCGCTGCTCAACTACGGCTTCCGCTTCTACGAGAGCCACCGTCTCTATCCGGCCGGTCAGCCGGTCGAGCACCTGCGGGTGTGGTACGGGGAGCAGGAGGTGCTGTCGGTGGGCCCGGCGACGGATGTGTTTGCGACCATCCCGCGCGGCGACTATGGTCAACTCAGCGCCCGTATCGAGCGCACCGCCGAGCTCACCGCCCCGATCGCCGTCGGCGCCCGGATCGGCGATCTGGTGGTCGACAACGCCGGGCGCGAACTGACGCGGGTCCCCCTGGTCGCGCTCGAGGCGGTGCCCGAGGGGGGGTTGGTGCGCAAGGCGAAGGACCATCTGCTGCGCATGTTCTGATGCCGGTCCGAGCCGGCGGAGCGAGCGCATGAACGAGCTCTATCTCAACGGTCGTTTCCTGCCGCCCGAGGCGGCGCAGGTCTCCGTGCTCGATCGCGGCTTCCTGTTCGGCGACGGCGTCTACGAGGTCGTGCCCAGCTACGGCGGTCACTTCCTCCGTCTCGACCAGCACCTGGCGCGGCTCGGGCGCAGTCTCGCGGCGATCGGGCTCGATGACCCGCTCGGACCCGAGGGTTGGCAACGGGTGGCGCGCCGGCTGGTCGGCGAGCCACCGGCCCCGGATCAGAGCCTTTATCTGCAGATCACCCGCGGGGCGGCGCCGACCCGCGATCACCGCTTCCCGACGGGGGTCAAACCGACGGTCTTGGCGATGAGCACGCCGCTCGCCCCACGCGACCCGGCGATCGCCCGCGACGGCATCCGCTGCATCACCCGGCCCGACATCCGCTGGCAGCGCTGCGACATCAAGTCGACCTCGCTGCTCGGGGCGGTGCTGATGCGCCAGGAGGCGAGCGCGGCCGGTGCCGACGAGACCATCATGCTGCGCGACGGACGGGTCACCGAGGCCGCCGCGGCCAACGTCTTCGTGGTCCAGGGTCAGCGGCTGCTGACCCCGCCCTGCGATCACCGTCTGCTCGCCGGGATCACCCGCGAGCTGGCGCTGCGACTCGCCGAGAGCGGTGAGATCGCCTTCTCCGAACAACCGATCGAGGACGCCCGGCTGCGCACCGCCGACGAGATCTGGCTCGGCAGCTCGACGCGCGAGCTGGTGCCGGTCACCCGGCTCGACGACCAGCCGGTCGGCGACGGCCGACCGGGACCACTCTGGCGACGCATGGACGCCCTCTATCAGGACTACAAGTCACAGGTACGCAACGGTCATGTCCGATTCTGAAGAAACCCTGCTCGAATTCCCCTGCCGTTTCCCGATCAAGGCGATGGGCCGCGCCAGCGACGACTTCCAGACGCTGGTCGTCGACATCGTCGAACGTCATGCCCCCGGCGTCGAGGCCACGGCGATCAGCGCCCGCCCCAGCAACGGCGGCAAGTGGCTGGCGGTGACGGTCACCATCGAGGCGCACAGCAAGGCGCAGCTCGACGCCATCTATGCCGAGCTGACCGCGCACGAGCGCGTGGTCTGGGCACTGTGAGCGAGGCGGGGGAGGGAGCGCGACAGCAGACGCTGCTGATCCGCCGTCTGCCGGGGCTGCAGGACTATGCCGCGACCCTGGAGGCGATGCGTCGCTTCACCGACGCCCGCGACGAGGACTCGCTCGACGAGCTGTGGCTGCTCGAGCACCCGCCGGTGTTCACCCTCGGTCAGGCCGGACGCCGCGAGCACCTGCTCGCCACCGGCGACATTCCGGTGCTACAGGTCGATCGCGGCGGTCAGGTCACCTATCACGGCCCCGGCCAGCTGGTCGCCTATCTGCTGTTCGATCTGAGACGCGCCGGGATCGGCGTCAAGCGGCTGGTCAACATGCTCGAGCAGACGGTGATCGAGCTGTTGCGCGACTACGGCGTGGATGCCGAACGCCGCGACAACGCCCCCGGGGTCTATGTCGCGGGCGCCAAGATCGCCTCGCTCGGGCTGAGGGTGCGCAATGCACGTAGCTATCACGGGCTGGCGCTCAACGTCGCCATGGAGCTCGAACCCTTCGACCGGATCAATCCCTGCGGCTACACCGGGCTGGCGATGACCCAGCTCTCGGAGTTCGTCGCCGGGATCGGGGTGACCGATGTCGCCGGCCGGCTGGTCGACACCCTCGCCCGGGTGTTCGACCTGGAGCCGCGCTGGGCGCGCTGAACCGCCTCAGCAGCACTCGAGCTCGATACACTCGAGCAGGTGCAACCCGGCATCGTCGTGATGATGCTCGAACAGTTCGCGCAACACGTTGACCTGACTGCCGATCAGGTACAACCCATCCTGACCGCGCGCCTCGGTCTCGGCGAGCTTGGTCGCGACATAGTCGTGCAGCGGTGATGGGTTGGTGTTGTGCTCGATACAGGCGCGGATGCGCTCGATGCAGCCGTCGACCCGCGACTCACAGTCGATATCGACGAAACTCACATATCTGTCGTTGGTGTGCGTCGTCTCGCTCAAGGCCCTCTACCTCTGGTGATCGTTCAACCCGGGCCACGACCGCTCCCGCCGCCATGATCGCGCCGCAATCATGGACAGTGGCCCGCCGCGACGCAGGCGGACGGGAGCGGCCAGCCACCTGATCACTCATAAGGCAAAAATCGCGCCTTAACCCTCAACGCACCCCGCTCACCGGTCGCATCTCGCGATCGCAGGCCCCGCCGACCCGAGCGATGACGCCGTCTCCGTCGCGATCACAGTCACTCCCACGGTCGATCACCCGACAGCGGATCTCGAGCGGCTCGCCGGCATCGGCCCAGTGCGGAATCTTGCGATAGCGCCCGATGCTGTCGTCAAGCCGACAACCGGCGGGGATGCCATAGGGGCGACAGTCGCTCGGGGCACGCAGGCTGACCTTGCGCCCGTCGACGACGAAGCCGGGATAGCGGTCCTCGACCCAGGTGCGATCGCGCGCCTCCAACTCGTCGAAACGGAACTGCTTGAAGCGATAACCGGTGCCGACCGTCTCGCCGACCTCGATGCGGGTGTTGGCGATCAACGCGAAGTCGTCGCCGCTGCGGGCGATGGCGCCGGACATGTACTCGACGCGCGGATGATCGGGGAAGCACTTGCCCATCGCCGGGGCGTGATAGTAGTGGCGCACCCGCTTGAGCTTGGCCAGGTCGGTGCCGGGGAAGACCGCGCGCAGGTCGTCGTCGTCACCATAGAGGATGCGTTCGACGTCGCCGACGCTCTGCGCATACATCGCCTGCAACTTGGCGAAGCGCGGCTCGTCGGCCAGGTCCGGGCGCAGATAGCAGGCGGTCAGGCCGGAGATCTGGGTGAGGAACTCGTCCCAGATGTTGTACTGCGAGACCTTGGAGGCGACCCCCTGGAAATCGCCGGGGAAGGTACAACCGATGTGTCGCGGGCACTGGCCGACGGCGCGATTACGGATGGTCAGCGCGACGATGTTGCGCTCACAGGCGCCATAGGCGTTGCAGCCGCGCGCATGATGGCCCTCGAACAGCGCGGTGCGCAGGGTGTAGTCGAGGTGCTTGGCGCGCGCCAGGGTGGTCAGCGGCAGCTCGCCGCGACGCCTGGCCAGATAATCCTCCCAGGCCCGCTCCAGGGCGCCGCGCCGCCCGCTCAGCCGGGCATTGGCGCGGGCGCACTCGGACGAGGCATGGAAGTCGCGGACGATGCGATCGAGCTGACTCGACGCGGCCGGGGACACCGCACCCGGTCGACCATCGGGCGGCGGGGTGAAGAAGGGCGCCTTCTCCATGGCATAGAGCTGACGGACATCGATCACCCCGCGCACCCCGGCCTCACAGTGGTGGTTCTCCACCTCCAGCCCCTTGCGTCGCTCGATCGCCGCGAGGAAGCGCGCGCGCGCCTCGGGACCGGCACGACGGGGATCGACCACCACCTCGAACCCGACATAGGGCGTGCCCGAGGCATCGGTGAGCGGTGCCCCGTCGCGGATCACCAGACAGGGGATCAGCGAGGTGCCCTGGGCGAGGGTGCCGATCGGCGCCCCGGGGTCGCCCGGGCGAAAGCGCTCGGCGCTGTAATAGGGCACCTCGACAGGGCCATTGAAGGCATAGAGGGTCATCACCGGGGTGGCGGGGATCCCGGCCCGCACCTGGACCGAGACGACGAGCAACGCGAGCGCGCCGAGCAGTTTACGCATGGGGTCGATTCCTGACAGAGGGTTCACCGGCCAAGCCTCACGGCCGATCCGGAATTACAGCATACCGGCCCGCTTGATGGCCAAATAGCGGTCGGCGAGCGCCGCCGGCAGCTGCCCCGGGAGCAGGTCGAGCACCAGGACCCCGCGCCGACGCAGCCGCGCGCAGCGCACCCGCCGCCGCTCGCGCCAGTCGCGCAGGGCATGGAAGCGCAGTGCATCCGACAGGTCGCGCAACGGCAGGTTCAACGCCCCGTCCAGCGAGCGCTCGCGCAGATCGGCGAGCAGCAACAGATGGTCGCGACCGAGCAGTCGTGCCGCCTGCTCCAGTCCTTCTTGATCCTCGTCGCGCCCGCAGGTGATCAACACCACCAGGGCACGGCGACGCAGCCGTTGTTGCAGCGTGGCGGCGGCGAGCAGTGGGTCGGCGGCCTCCAGCGTCGGCTGCAGGTCGTAGCAGTCATCGAGCAAGCGGCGCAGCGCCGGCTGCCCCTGGCGCGGGGGACACCAGCGACTCGTCCCGCCATAGCTCATCAGCCCCACCGCATCGCCCTGGCGCACCGCCAGCCCCGACACCAGCAACAGCGCGGCGAGCGCCGCATCGAGATGACCGAGCCCGTCCCCGAGATGGCGCATGTGCCGACCGCAATCGAGCAGGAACACCAGTTGCTGATCGCGCGACTCACGGTACTCGCGCGAGATCGGGCGCTGCGCGCGAGCGCTCGCCTTCCAGTCGATCTGGCGCAGCAGATCGCCGGCACGATAGTCGCGCAGCTGATGGAAGTCGCCGTCGCTGCCGCGTCGCTGGTGCGGGTGCACCCCGGCGCCGAGTCGCGCGTCCTGCGCCGCCAAGGCGATCCCGCGACGCAGCGCGGCGAGTGCCGGCACCACCCGCACCCGCTCCGACAAGACGAGCCGGCGACGACGGCGCCACAGCGCGAGCGACGAGTAGAGCGCCAGATCGACCCCGGTGAAGACGAAATCGCCCCGCCTCCCGGGTCGCAGCCGATAGTCCAGACGCGCCTCACCCAACGGCGACAGCAGCAGACTGGCGGGCAGCCCGGCGACCTCGAAGGCGGCCGGGTGCTGGTCATGCACCAGCAGCCGTAACCGCCGCCGCGCCGGCGAGCGCACCAGCAGCGCCACCGTGCACCACTCGCCCTGCGACAGGGTCCCCGGCAGCGTCCGCTCGACCTGCGGCACCGGCGTCCGCCACAGCGCCAGCACATCGCCCAGCACGATCACCGCGAGCAGCCCGCCATACCCCCACCACAGGGGGCCGGCACCCGGCCACCAGAGCGCCACCAGAGCGATCAGCGTCCAGCCGACGAACAACCAGGACAGGACAGGGGTCGGACGCATCCGTGACTCCGCAGGAAAACCATGGGCGACACGATAACCCAGAGTCGCGCGATTGAAACTCGGCCGCTTCGAGGTTCAGGCGGCCAGGCACCAGCCATCAGCCATCAGCGGCCAGTGGGTGTGCGTCCTCGACGACGGCGGCGCCTTCCGCCCTCCGCCTTCCGCCTTCCGCCTTCCGCCTTCCGCCTGCTGGCGACTGGCGACTGGCGACTGGCGACTGAACCCTACTTGCCGATACAGAAGCTGGAGAAGATGCGCCCGAGCAGGTCTTCAGAGGTGAAGCGGCCGGTGATCTCGCCGAGCGCGCGCTGGGCGAGGTGGAGTTCCTCGGCGACCAGCTCGGCGCCGACGCCAGCGGCCTGGGCGCGGGCCGCCGACTCCAGTGCGGACAGTCCCTGGCGCAGGGCGTCGAGATGGCGACGACGGGCGGTGAAGGCCCCCTCGGGGTGGGCACCGACCCCAGCAACCGCCTTGAGATGTTCGCGCAGCAACTCGAGCCCGCGCCCCTCGCGCAGCGACAGCGCGATCTCGGTGCCGTCCTCAGCCTCGTCGATACCCGGCTCAACGCCGGTCAGGTCGATCTTGTTGCGCAACCGGGTGACGCGCACCCCCTCGGGAAGGCTTGCGGCGGTCTCGGTGTCGGGTCCCTGGGTGGCGTCGTAGACCCACAGCACCAGATCGGCGCGCCCGAGCTGCTCGCGGGCACGACGCACCCCCTCGCGCTCGACCGGGTCGTCGCTGTTGCGGATGCCGGCGGTGTCGATGATGCGCAGCGGCAGACCATCGATCTGGATGTCGCTGTGCAACAGGTCGCGGGTGGTGCCGGGGATGTCGGTGACGATGGCGGTATCGGCCCCGGAGAGGGCGTTGAGCAGGCTCGACTTGCCGGCGTTGGGGGCGCCGGCGATGACCACCGAGAGCCCCTCGCGGATGCGACAGCCCTGGTGCGCCTCGGCGAGCACCGCGCGGGTCATGGCGATCAGCTCGGCGAGATCGGCGGCGATCCGCGACGCGTCGCCAGGATCGATCTCCTCCTCGCTGAAGTCGAGCGTGGCCTCGAGATAGGTGCGCAGCCGCACCAGCCGCTCGACCAACGCCTCGATCCGCCGCGAGAAGGCACCCTGCAGGCTGTTGCCGGCGAGCCGGGCGGCGAGCGCGGAGGCGCTCTCGATGAGATCGGCGACGGCCTCGGCCTGGGCGAGATCGAGCTTGCCGTTGAGGAAGGCGCGTTCGGTGAACTCGCCGGGACGCGCGGGGCGGGCGCCGAGTTCGAGACAGCGCTGCAGCAGCAGATCCATCACCACCGGACCGCCGTGCCCCTGGAGTTCGAGCACGTCCTCGCCGGTGAAGGAGGCCGGGGCGACGAAGCGCAGCGCGATGCCGGCGTCGATGAAGCCGCCCGCGGCGTCGCGGAAGACGCCGAAATGGGCCTGACGGGGGGCGGGCAGGGTGCCGAGCAGGGCGCGGGCGATCGCGGCGACGCCCGCGCCGCTGACCCGGACGATGCCGACACCCCCGACGCCGGGCGGGGTGGCGACGGCGGCGATGGTGTCGGCACTCATCGGGCTAGCGCTTCTGCTTGGCCGTGCCAGCACCCTGCTCGATCTGACGGGTGATGTGCCACTGCTGGGCGATCGAGATGATGTTGTTGACCGTCCAGTAGAGCACCAGACCCGCCGGGAAGAAGGCGAAGAACACGGTGAAGACGAACGGCAGCGCCATCATGATCTTGGCCTGCATCGGGTCCGGCGGCGGCGGGTTGAGCTTCTGCTGCACGAACATCGACACGCCCATGATCAACGGCAGGACGTAGTAGGGATCGGGCGCCGAGAGGTTGTCGAGCCAGAGGATGAAGGGTGCGTGACGCATCTCGACGCTCTCGAGCAGCACCCAGTAGAGCGAAATGAACACCGGGATCTGCACCAGGATCGGCAGACAGCCGCCGAGCGGGTTGATCTTCTCGGTCTTGTAGAGCTCCATCATCGCCTGGTTGAGGCGCTGCTTGTCGTCGCCGTAGCGATCCTTGATGGCCTGCAGGCGCGGGGTGAGCTTGCGCATGTTGGCCATCGAGCGATAGCTGGTCTCGGAGAGCTTGAAGAAGGCCAGCTTGATCAGGATGGTGAGCACGATGATCGCCCAGCCCCAGTTGCCGACCAGCGCGTGGATCTTCTCCAGCACCCAGAAGATCGGCTGCGCGATCACCGTCAGCCAGCCGTAGTCGACTGCCAACTCGAGCCCGGGGGCGATGGCGGCGAGGTCGTCCTGCAGCTTGGGACCGACGAACAGCCGATTGTCGAAGCTGTGGGTGGCGCCGGCGGGGATGGTCACCGCCGGCGAGTACTTGCCGATGATGTAGCGCGAGTCACCGACGACCTTGGTATAGAAGGTCTCCTGGACCTGACGCGGCGGGATCCACGCGGCCATGAAGTAGTGCTGGATCATCGCGATCCAGCCATCGGTCACGCTGCGATCGAGCTTGTCGTCGCGCATGTCGTCGAAGGACACCTTCTTGTACTTCTCTTCGGGGCTGTAATAGACGCCGCCGGTGAAGGTGTGGACGAAGCTCGGCTCGTTGGGATCGTAGAAGTCGGTACGCTGGAGCTGGTTGTACTCACGCGCCACCAGCGCCGCATCGGTGGTGTTGGTCACCCGCTGCGCGGTGTCGATAACATAGCTGCCACGCTCGAAGGTGTAGACACGCTCGACGGCGACGCCGTTCTCGCCCTGCCAGCGCAGCACCACCTGGAGCTGGTCCTGGCCGTCCTCGAGACGGTACTCGGACTGCTCGGCGGTGAATTGCGCCTCGTGGGTCGGCAGCGTGCCGGCCTGCTGGCCGAGCAGCCCCGACTGGGCGATGAACATGTTCGGCGGCACCGGCTTCATCAGCCGGAACTTGTCCTCGGGGCGCTCGGGCACCACCGCATAGTCAAGCAACCAGGCGCTGGAGATGGATCCGCCCTGGGGCGAGATCTCGAGACGCAGCACGTCGGTCTCGACGACCACGGGCGCGGCGCCGGCGGCGCGCATCTCGGCGCCCATGACTCCAGGGGTGGCGGCATCCGGGGTGACGGCCACACTGGGCACGTCCGCCGGCGCCGAACCGGCCTCTCCGGGGAGCGCGCCTGCCGACTCGGTCATTGCGACCTGCGGCGACTGTGGCCGCCCGTAGTCTTGCATCCAGGCCTCGTAGATCAGGAACGAGACCGCGGCGAGGGCGAGAAACAGGATCAGGCGCACATTATCCATGAGTCGATGTCTGCCTTGCTGGGGGAACGGGATCGACGCCGCCGGGGTGCCAGGGGTGACAACGCAGCACACGGCGTACGGCGAGATAGCTGCCGTAGACCGGGCCGTGGCACTCGATGGCCTCGATGGCGTAATGGGAACAGGTCGGATAGAAGCGACAACGCGGTCCGAGAAGGGGACTCAGGACGTACTGGTACACGCGAATCAGACCGGTCAGGATTCGGCGCATGGTTGTTTCTTCCTGATGGTTGCCCAGGCACGCTCGAGATGGTCGAACAGTCGCCGATTGGGCAGCGTCGGTGCACCACGCGCGCACATGACCACGACATCCACCCCGGGGAGGGTGCGATGGTGGTTCCGGAAGCTTTCGCGGACGAGACGCTTGAGCCGGTTGCGGTCAACCGCGCGTCGCGCGCACTTCTTAGAGATTGCCAGCCCGAGTCGCGCACGCCCGCTCCCGTTGGGACGGAACAGGACGACGAAGCCCTGCTGTCCAGCGCGGACGGGATCGCTGAAGACGTGTCGATACTGCGTGGCGCACGTCAGCCTTCGCTCGCGCGGAAAGGCTTGCTCGGCGCGACCGGCGGAGCGCTCGGGGTTCAGAGCGCGAGACGCGCGCGGCCCTTGGCGCGACGGGCAGCAAGGACCTTGCGGCCGTTACGGGTGGCGCTACGCGCACGAAAGCCGTGGGTACGAGCGCGCTTCAGGCGGCTCGGTTGAAAAGTGCGCTTCATGGTCGGTACTCCAGGGAGTTTGGAATTGGCAGCACGGGGCGCATGGCACCCCTTTATAAAAGGCGCGAAAATTTAATCAATCTAGCGTGAAAAGTCAATCCCGTTTTCGTCTTAACCTGTGGATAAGTCGCGCCGAGAGCGCTAGACTCCGAGCGCACCGGAGTGGTTCGAGGTGCGCCTCGTCAACCAACTCCGCGACGAGGGTACCGCCCGAGAGCGGTACGGGTGCGGGCAACGAGACGAGGATCGGGATCAACTGTGGGTGTGTGGGAAAAATGCGTCAAGCAGCTGAAGGGAGAATTGACCTCGGCCGAGTACAACACCTGGATCCTGCCGCTCCAGGCGCGCATCGACGCCGATGTGCTGCGTTTATTCGCGCCCAACCGTTTCGTGCTCGACTGGACCCGTCAGCACTATGAGCCGCGACTGCTCGAACTGTGTGCGCTGCACAGCGAGGGGCAGGTCTCGCGGATCACCTTCAGCGTCGGCGGCATCGACCAGAGCGTCGCCACGCCCGACCCCACGCCGGCACCGAACCGCCCCCGCGCCAGCGCCCCGGCGGTGGCGACGGCGAGCGGTGACGACCGTGACCGCCAGCTCAGCGCCAACCTCAACCCCGACTTCACCTTCGACAGCTTCGTCGAGGGCAAGTCCAACCAGCTCGCCCGCGCCGCCTCCTTCCAGGTCGGCCAGAATCCGGGGGCAGCCTACAATCCGCTGTTCATCTATGGAGGAGTAGGGCTGGGCAAGACCCACCTGATGCACGCGGTGGGCAACATGGTGCTCGCCTCCAACCCCAGTGCCCGGGTCGCCTATCTGCACTCGGAGCGCTTCGTCGCCGAGATGATCAAGGCGCTACAACACAACCGCATCGACGAGTTCAAGCGCACCTATCGCTCGGTCAACGCGCTGCTGATCGACGACGTCCAGTTCTTCGCCGGCAAGGAACGCTCGCAGGAGGAGTTCTTCCACACCTTCAACGCGCTGTTCGAATCTCGTCAACAGATCGTGTTATCCAGCGATCGTTTCCCCAAGGAAGTGGTCGGACTCGAGGAGCGGCTGCGTTCACGTTTCGGTTGGGGGCTGACGGTTTCGATCGAGCCACCGGACCTCGAGACCAGCGTCGCCATCCTCCACAGCAAGGCCAGTCTGCTCGGCATCGACCTGCCCGAGGACGTCGCCTTCTTCGTCGGCCGCCGGATCCGCTCGAACATCCGCGAGCTCGAGGGCGCGCTGCGCCGGCTGGTGGCCAACGCCCAGTTCACCGGCAAGCCGATCACCCTCGACTTCGCCAAGCACGCGCTGCGCGACATGCTCGCGGCGCAGGACAAGCAGGTCAGCATCGAGAACATCCAGAAGACCGTGGCCGAGTACTTCAAGCTACGGGCTTCGGACATGCTCTCGGCCAAGCGCAGTCGCTCGATCGCCCGACCGCGCCAGATCGCCATGGCCCTGGCCAAGGACCTGACCAAGCATAGCCTCCCCGAGATCGGCAACGCCTTCGGCGGGCGCGATCACACCACCGTGCTGCACGCCACGCGCAAGATCAAGAGCCTGCGCGAGAGCGACGCCGGGGTCGAGGAGGACTACAGGAATCTGCTGCGAATCCTGACCTCCTGAGTCGCGCACAGGTCCAGGGTCGCGCCGGTCGGTGGTCGTATCCATCACATACGACACCGCAACCGCCCATTCACGATTTTTAGGAGACATTCATGGAATTCGTCGTTAACCGCGAGATCTTGTTGCCGGCGCTGGGGAAGGTGATCGGTGTCGTCGAACGCCGTCAGACGCTGCCGATCCTCGGCAACTTCCGCCTGGCGGCGCGCGAGGGCGAGCTCACCATCCTCGGCACCGACCTCGAGGTCGAGGTCCAGACCCGCTGCGAGGCGGCGGTCCAGGAGGTCGGCGAGACCACGGTCCCGGCACGCAAGCTGGTCGACATCTGTCGCAACCTCGGCGAGGGCACCGACATCCGCTTCCGTATCAGCGACGAGCGCTGCGTGGTCACCGCCGGGCGCGGACGCTTCTCGCTCGGCGTGCTGCCGGCGGTCGACTTCCCGGTGATGGAACAGGAACAGGGCGGGGTCGAGTTCGGACTCGACGAGGCCGGTTTCAAGCGGGTGCTGGAGAAGACCGCCTTCGCCATGGCCCAGCAGGACGTGCGCTATTATCTCAACGGTCTGTTGATCGAGTTCGACGCCAATGGGCTGACCGCGGTGGCCACCGACGGTCATCGACTGGCCAAGTTCAACACCGATCTCGGGGTCGCGGCGGTCGATGGTCGCCAGGTCATCCTGCCGAGCAAGACGGTGCTCGAACTGCGCCGCCAGCTCGGCAACTCCAACGACCCGGTCTCGGTAAGCCTGGGCGAGAAGAGCATCCGTCTGGTGATCGGCGACATGATGATGACCTCGAAGCTCGTCGACGGTCGCTACCCCGACTACGAGCGGGTCATCCCCCAGCAGCTCGCCAAGTCGGCGGTGATCGACAAGGAGCCGCTCAAGCGCGCGCTCTCGCGCACCGCCATCCTCTCCAACGAGAAGTATCGCGGCGTGCGTCTGGGCTTCGACAACGGGCTGCTCAAGCTCCAGGCCCACAACCCGGAGCAGGAGGAGGCCGAGGAGGAGGTCGAGATCGAGTACCAGGGCGAGTTCACCGCGATCGGCTTCAACGTCTCCTATCTCACCGACCTGCTCGGCGTGCTCGATGGCAACGAGGTCGAGGTCAGCTTCCAGGACGGCAACAGCAGTTCGGTGTGGCGGGGCAGGGACGCGGAGGCCGAGACCTACGTGGTGATGCCGATGCGCCTCTAGTCGCACCCCGGAGAGATGTCCGCGCCCACTCCCGTCTGCCCGCTGCGCACGCTGCGGGTGGTCCATCTGCGTCGCTGTCGTGAGGTCGCGCTGGAGACCGCCGCCCCCGTGGTGGTGATCACCGGCTGCAACGGCGCGGGCAAGACCACGCTGCTCGAGGCGGTCTATCTGCTCGCCCGCGGGCGCAGCTTCCGCGGCCGCAAGGCCGGTCCGATGACCACCCGCGGCGAGCGCGGCACCCTGGTCGAAGGGCGTTGCGAGGCCGATGCACCGGACGGACGTCTACTGCGTTATCGGCGCGATCATCATGGTCGCGAGCACAGCCTCGACGGTCTGCCCTGGCCGCCAGCGGGTGACCAACGTCCGCTGCGCATCAAGCTGATCGGTGAGAACGCCCAGTCGCTGCTCGAAGGCGACCCGGCACTGCGCCGAACCTTTCTCGACTGGAACCTGTTCCACGTGGAACCTCGACTCGGCGCGCTCAGACGAGAACTCTCCCGGGTCCAGCAACAACGCAACGCCGTGCTGCGACGCGGTGGTGGGCGAGAACTCGCGGTCTGGGATCGGGCGCTGAGCGAGCTGGGCGAGCGTATCGACCATCAGCGTCAGACGTTCTTCACACGCTGGCGGACACGCTTCCACGAACTCGCCGCGACCTTCCCCTTCCTCGATGCCTCGGATCTGGTGTTCGCTCGGGGCTGGTCGGCGCAACAGTCGCTGGCCGAGGCCATCGTCACCGCGCGGCGCGCAGAACTCAGCCGAGGGCATACCCTGATCGGTCCCGGACGAGCCGAATTCCAGCTGGAGCGCGACGGCGCCCGGCTCGCGCTCTCGCGCGGCCAGGCCAAGGTCGTGGTCTGTCTGTTGCAGCTCGCCGCCGAGCAGGTCCATCGCGATCAGGGGCTGGCGCCGGCACTCTGGCTGCTCGACGACATCGAGGCCGAACTCGACGCCCATACCCTGGAGCGACTCTGGGGGCTGATCGGCCAGCGCGACGGTCAGTGCATCCTCACCCGGGTCGCGACCGCCCCGGATCCAGGCCCTTGCACCCGCCCCAACGCGACCCGGGTGTTTCACGTGGAACACGGGGCTGTAGGCTCGAGCGCCGAGCATTGATCTGATGCGCCTGTTCCACGTGGAACCGGGGCTCGCCGAACGGTTCCCGACTCGGACCTCGGGCACCGCTTGTTGCACGTGAAACCATCGGCGCACAAGGCAGAAGGCTGAACAGGGTGTTCCACGTGAAACCCAATCCAGGCCACAGGCCCGACGATCGTTGTACGACGCCCAAGCAGGGCGGCATCCCGTATAATCAGGGGATGAGACGACCGCCCTGGACCCTCGCAGCGCGCGTAGTGTGTCGGCATCGGCCGCTCACCGTCGACGCGGGGCACGCCCCCCGTCCCGTGCAGGCCCTCGCCCACCGGGGCCGCGCCAGGTCATGACGCCCGGAGGCCTGCACGGAGGACGCCCTGTGCGTTTCAGCACGACGCCCCAGAACACGACGCTCGGCTCGAACACCGAACCGCGTATCCCTCGATCCTTTGCCCTTTGCCCCCCGGGCATCGAACGACAGGATCTCACTCATCGCCCGAAGCAGATCACATGACGTACGATTCCTCCAACATCAAGGTACTCCGCGGATTGGACGCTGTCCGCAAGCGTCCGGGTATGTACATCGGCGACACCGACGACGGCACCGGTCTTCACCACATGGTGTTCGAGGTGGTCGACAACTCCATCGACGAGGCACTCGCCGGTCATTGCTCGAGCATCAGCGTAACCCTGCATGCCGACGGCTCGGTCTCGGTATTCGATGACGGACGCGGCATCCCCGTCGACATCCACGAGGAAGAGCAGCGCTCGGCCGCCGAGGTCATCCTCACCGTGCTCCACGCCGGCGGCAAGTTCGACGACAACTCCTACAAGGTCTCCGGCGGCCTGCACGGGGTCGGCGTCTCGGTGGTCAACGCGCTCTCCGAGTGGCTCAAGCTGCGTATCCAGCGCGGCGGGCACATCTATGAGCAGGAGTACCGCATGGGCGAGCCCGTGTATCCGCTCAAGCGCGTCGGCGACACCGAGCAGACCGGCACCGAAATCCGCTTTCAGCCCTCGCCCGAGATCTTCACCAGCCTCGATTTCCACTACGACATCATGGCTCGTCGGCTGCGCGAACTCTCCTTCCTCAACTCGGGAGTGCGCATCACCCTCAGCGAGGAGGCGACGGGGCGCAGCGACCACTTCGAGTACCAGGGTGGCATCCGCGCCTTCGTCGAGCACCTCAACAGCAACAAGGAGCCGATCCACCCGACGGTGATGCACTTCAGCGCCGAGCGCCAGGACATCTCCGTCGAACTGGCGATCCAGTGGAACAGTGGGTATCAGGAGACCATCTTCTGCTACACCAACACCATCCCGCAGCGCGACGGCGGCACCCACCTCGCGGGGCTGCGCGCCGCGCTCACCCGCACCCTCAACAGCTATATCGAGCAAGAGGCGCTGGACCGCAGCCAGAAGGTGCGCGCCATCGGCGACGACGCTCGCGAGGGTCTCACCGCGGTGCTTTCGGTCAAGGTACCGGACCCCAAGTTCTCCTCGCAGACCAAGGACAAGCTGGTCTCCTCGGAGGTCAAGTCGGTGGTCGAGTCGCTGGTTGCCGAGCAGCTCAGCATCTTCCTCGAGGAGACCCCGAACGAGGCCAAGTCGATCGCCAACAAGATGCTCGAGGCGGCGCGCGCGCGTGACGCCGCGCGCAAGGCGCGCGAGATGACCCGACGCAAGGGCGTGCTCGACATCGCCGGGCTTCCCGGCAAGCTCGCCGACTGTCAGGAGAAGGACCCGGCACTCTCCGAGCTCTATCTGGTCGAGGGCGACTCGGCCGGCGGCTCGGCCAAGCAGGGGCGCGATCGCAGCTTCCAGGCGATCCTCCCGCTCAAGGGCAAGATCCTCAATGTCGAGAAGGCGCGCTTCGACAAGATGCTCTCCTCGGCCGAGGTCGGCACCCTGATCACCGCGCTCGGCTGCGGCATCGGACGCGAGGAGTACAACCCCGACAACCTGCGCTATCACCGCATCATCATCATGACCGACGCCGACGTCGACGGCGCCCACATCCGCACCCTGTTGCTCACCTTCTTCTACCGGCAGATGCCCGAGCTGGTCGAGCGCGGCCACATCTATATCGCCCAGCCGCCACTGTTCAAGATCAAGAAGGGCAAACAGGAGGAGTATCTGCTCGACGAGCCGGCGCTCAACAATGCCATGCTGCAGACCGCGCTCGACGGCGCCGAGCTGCACGTCTCGCCCGACGCCATGGCACTGGCGAACACCGCGCTGGAGGCCCTGGCGCGTGACTATCAGGTCTTCGTCGGCATCGTCAAACGGCTCGCCGCACGCTATGACGCGGCCTTCCTCGAGGAGCTCACCCGGCTGCCCGCGCTCGAGACCGCGACCTTCACAGACCCCGAGGCCTTCGCGCAGTGGCACCAGCGTCTCGAGTCCGGGCTCAACCGTGAGCAGTCGCCCTCGCTGCACTACCGCGTCAACCATGTCGCCGCCACCGAGGAGCGCGCCGCGGGGCTGGAGGTGGTGAGACTGATCCACGGCATTCCCGACACCCGCTTCGTGCCGCTGGAGTTCTTCCAAACCGCCGACTACAAGCGCCTGGTCGACTACGGCGCCAAGGTCGACGGCCTGCTCGAACCGGGCGCCTACATGGCCCGTGGCGAGCGCCGCCGCGAGATCAGCTCGCTCGGCGAAGGCGTTCGCTGGCTGCTCGCCGAGGCCCAGCGCGGCTACAGCATCCAGCGCTACAAGGGTCTCGGCGAGATGAACCCGGAGCAGCTGTGGGAGACCACCATGAACCCGGAGGGTCGGCGTCTGCTCCAGGTCTCGATCGAGGATGCGGTCGCCGCCGATCGCATCTTCACCACCCTGATGGGCGATCAGGTCGAGCCGCGCCGTCAGTTCATCGAGCACAATGCGCTCAACGTCGAGAACCTCGACGTCTAGAACCCGGTTGCCGAAGGCGTCGCCCTGAAGCGGCGTCCTCGGCGCCGGGATCGCTCAACACCCAGGCACCCAGGGTGCCTGGTGACGCATCGACAAGAGAATCAGGCAGGCCCAACCATGCAATGGGAAACCGTCATCGGTCTCGAGATCCACACCCAGCTCGCGACCCAATCCAAGATCTTTTCCGCGGCACCGACGGCCTTCGGCGCCGAACCCAACACCCAGGCATGCGCCATCGATCTCGGACTGCCCGGGGTGCTGCCCGTGCTCAACGCCGAGGTCGTGCGCCTGGCGGTCCGTTTCGGCACCGCGATCGGCGCCGAGATCGCCCCGCGTTCGGTGTTCGCGCGCAAGAACTACTTCTACCCGGACCTGCCCAAGGGCTATCAGATCAGCCAGTACGAGCTGCCGATCGTCGGTCGCGGCCAGGTCGAGATCGTGCTCGATGACGGCAGCGTGAAGACCATCGGCGTGACCCGCGCGCACCTCGAGGAGGACGCCGGCAAGTCGCTCCACGACGACAGCCTGCTCGGTGGCGGCTACACCGGTGTCGACCTCAACCGCGCCGGCACCCCGCTGCTGGAGATCGTCTCCGAGCCCGACATGCGCTCGCCGGAGGAGGCGGTCGCCTACGCGCGCAAGATTCACCAGCTGGTGCGTTACATCGGCATCAGCGACGGCAACATGCAGGAGGGCTCGTTCCGCGTCGACGCCAACGTCTCGGTACGCCCGCTCGGCAGCGACACCTTCGGCACCCGCACCGAGATCAAGAACGTCAACTCCTTCCGCTTCCTCGAACGCGCCATCGCCTTCGAGGTCGAGCGCCAGATCGACCTGCTCGAGGATGGCGGCAGCGTGATCCAGGAGACCCGGCTCTACGACGCGGCCAACGACGAGACCCGCTCGATGCGCACCAAGGAGGAGGCCAACGACTACCGTTACTTCCCCGACCCCGACCTGTTGCCGGTCGAGATCGACGCCACCTTCATCGAGCGCGTCGCTGCCGATCTGCCCGAACTCCCGGACGCCAAGCGTGCCCGTTTCCGTGACGACTTCGGGCTCTCCGAGTACGACGCCAACCTGCTCGCGGGCAGCCGCGCGCTGGCCGACTACTTCGAGGCCGCGGCACGCGCCAGCGGCGAGCCCAAGCTCGCCGCCAACTGGGTCAGCGGCGAGCTGATGGCCGCGCTCAACAAGGCGGGACTGGAGATCGAGGCATCGCCGGTGAGCGCCGAGGGACTCGCCGGGCTGATCGCCCGGATCAAGGACGGCACCATCTCGGGCAAGATCGCCAAGCAGGTGTTCGAGGCGATGTGGCAGGGCGAGGGCGATGCCGATCAGGTGATCGAACAGAAGGGGCTCAAGCAGATCACCGACACGGGGGCGATCGAGTCGATGATCGACGGGATCATCGCCGCCAACCCCGCACAGGTCGAGCAGTACCGGGCCGGCAAGGACAAGGTGTTCGGCTTCTTCGTCGGTCAGGTGATGAAGGCCAGCGCCGGCAAGGCCAACCCCCAGCAGGTCAACGCCATCCTCAAGGACAAGCTGAAACCTTGACCTGACCGGTCGCGGCATCACGCCTGCCACCCTGTGGCGGGCGTGATGTCGGCGAACCTCAGGGCGTGAACTTGTAGCGCGCCTCGCTCACCCGCCCCTGGGCATAGACCTGACGCCCCTGGGGCAACACCCAGGCCATCTCGTACTGCGCCGGGATCAGCATCCCGCCATGCTCGCGATACTCCCAGAAACGCATCTCCCAGGGGGTCTCGATCCGGGTGCCACCGACCCGCCGCTCACGCGCCGGCGCCCGCACCGAGCGCACCATCCCGCCATCATCGAAGGTGAAGACCGCATCGACGCCGACGCCGTCGTCCTCCAGGGTCGCACGGGCATGCCGGTCGTCGATTGCCTCCCAGGTCACCCCCTGACTCGGCAGCAACCGGGTCGGATACCACACCGCCTCGGCAAAAAAACGGGTAAGTTCGCTCCTCGCGCCGGCCTCATCCTCGCGCGAGCGTACCAACGGGATCAGGCCGAACAGCTTGTAGCGGGCCACTCCAACCCCGGCGAGCAGGCCCTGATGGGCGAACAGCCCGAGCCCGGGCAGCCAGCGCAGCCGCGCATCCCACAACCAACCGGGACGGGCGACGAAGACCCGCTGACGGGCACGGAAGGGGACCCAGCGGGTGCGGGCGCGACCGAGATCGATCTTGCCCTCCTGGGCGATCTCGGCGGCGGCCACCAGCGGCTGTCGCGCACTCAACACGGCATGGAAATAGGCCTGCACCGGCTCCGGCAGCCCCTGCAGCTCATCGCGCTCGAAGGTGCGCGGCGTCACCGCACGCCTGGCCGCCTCGAGCCGCTCGACCAGCGCCACGGTCACGCTCTGCCAACGCGTGACCCCGAGCAGAATGATCACCGCCGGCACCATGATCAGCGCGAACAGCACGAAAAATAGCGTATTCAACAACATGTCCGTTCCTGATTGCAGATAAGAGGAACGTCACACGCCAGTGCCCGCAGGCTTCCCCGGGACCAAGATCCGGCGCGCGACTCACGAACCGACCCTCCAGGTCGCGATACATGATCGCGCACCTCAGCTACCAGTCGCCAGCTGCCAGTCGCCAGCCAGGGGCGCCATGCCGTCCCCACTGGAAGCTGGCGACTGGCCGCTGGTAGCTAATGGCCAGCGGCTGATGGCCGCTCAATATCGATACGCCGACTCGATACGCCCGCGGGTGAGGACGCCGTAGACGTGGTCGATCCCCGGGGCCAGGGGACGCTGGACATAGAGCGCCTCGACCCCGCGGGCATTGAGCTGCTCGATCGCCTCCTGGAGGGTCGCCTGGAGGTGGATGGGGGCCAGCTCGAAACGCTCGGCGGGGATCTCCAGCAGATCGATCTCGACCGTCTCCGGGGTACGCGCAAGCTCGCTGGCAACCGCCAGTCCGGGCATCAACACGCTGGGAGCACCGTCCTGGTCGACGATGATCCAATCCGGCGCATCGGCGACCAGACGTTCGGCCTTGGCGCGATCGAGCAGCCTTTGCTGGCGCACGAAGCCGGTGTTCATCACGCTCGCCACGCCGCTCCTGCGCAATATCGCGATCACCGGGTTGGCGCGATAATCGAGCCCCTTGGCGCGCAGCAGGGTCAGGAACATCGAGTCCTTGCCGAACAGCTGGCGACAGGTCAGCGCCGCGATCACGATCGCCAGCATCCCCGGCATCATCACCCCGGGGTTGTGGCTGAGTTCGACGATGGCGGTGAGCGCGGCCAACGGCGCCTGCAGGCTCGCCCCCATCATCGCCCCCATGCCGAGCAGGGTGTAGAAGGTGACATGGGCGGGATCGAGCGGGACGAAGAACCCACTGATCACCGCGGTGAGATTGCCGACGATCGCCCCCATGAACAGCGCCGGACCGATGTTGCCCCCGGGGATCCCGAGCCCGACGCTGAGCGCGGTGGCGGCGAGCTTGGCGACGAGCAGCACCACCAGAAAGCCCCAGGCGGCCTGACCGGTGAGCAGCGTCTGCTGGGTGTCATAACCGAGCCCCATCACCTCAGGGACCAGGACACCGATGAGCCCGGCGGCAAGCCCCGCAACCAGGTAGCGACGCACCCCACCGAGACGCCCGGCAAGCCGCGCCGCGCCCTGCAACGACTGGATATAGGCCGCCGCGACCGCGCCGGCAAGCACCCCCAGCAACAGCACCGGCAGCAGATCGGCGAGCGAGCCGAGCACGAAGGGCGGGAGCAGCAACACCGGAGCGCTGCCGAAGACGGCCACGGCGACGGCATTGGCGCTCACCGCCGCCAGGGTGACCGGGATGAAACCGCCGATGCTGTAGGGCAGCGCCAGCACCTCCAGGGCAAAGATCACCCCGGCCAGCGGGGTGTTGAAGGAGGCGGCGATCCCGGCGGCGGTCCCGCAGGCGGCCATGGTGCGGATGCTGTTGTTGGGCAGGGAGAAGAGCTGGCCGAGCAGACTGCCGCTGGCCGCGCCGAGATGGACGTGTGGCCCCTCGCGCCCCACCGAGTGGCCGCTGACGATGGCGATGGCCGCACCGACGAACTGCAGCACGAAGCCGCGCAGGGTCAGATAGCCCTGGTGATACTCCATGCGCTCCATCACCCGGGCCACGCCGAGCACCTGGATACCCTGAGCAAAGCGCAGGAAGATCACCCCGATGACCAGCGCCCCGGCGAGCGGCAACAACAACCGTACCCAGATGGCGAGCGCCTCGTAGTTCTCGCCATGCTCGGGCAGCCAGGCCGCCTGGGCACCCTCGACCACGAGCCGGAAACCGACGATCACCGCACCGGCCAACAGCCCGGTCAACAACCCGATGGCGGCGTGCCACACCAGCGCCTCCGGGCGCGACAGACGCAGCCGGAGCCACTCCAGCGAGGGATGGAACCAAGTCGGCAACGGGCTAGGACGACGCATGCGCCGCATTCTTGCCGCCACCGCCGGGCATGGCAAGGTATCAATCGCCAGCGACCAGCGACCAGCGACCAGCGACCAGCGACCAGCGACCAGGGGATTGAACCGCAAAGCCGCAAAGGGCGCGAAGAAGGAAAGAGCCTCCAGCGATCAGCCTCCAGCTGCCAGTGGCTGTCTGTCTTCGAGTGTTGGTTGGAAATGCACGCCAACCGGTGGCCGACAGTGAATGGAGCGCGCTATCGTCGAGGGCGTCCCTCCACTGGCGGCTGACCGCTGATCGCTGGCAGCTTGAATCCCTTCGCACCCTTTGCGGCTTTGCGGTTCAAACTTCCTGGCGGCTGGCGGCTGGCGGCTGGCGGCTGGCGGCTGGCGGCTGGCGACTGGTAGCTGGTCGCTGGTCGCTGGTCGCTGACAACTGATCGCTGGAAGTGTTTGGCAATCCCCCGAGGAGCGGGTATCTTGCCGCTGTCATGGAGACCCTCGTGCGCGCAACCGCCCTGAGCCGCCGCTTCGGACGCCATCAGGCGCTCTCCGAGGTGGAGCTGACGCTCGATACCGGTCAGGTGCTCGGTCTGCTCGGCCCCAATGGGGCCGGCAAGAGTACCTGCCTGCGGCTGCTCGCCGGCGTGCTCGCACCGAGCAGCGGCCGGGTCGAGATCCTCGGCGCCGATCTCGCCCGTCAGCCACGCCTGGCCAGGCGCCGGATCGGTTACCTTCCCGAACGCCCGCCGCTCCACCCCGAGCTGCGGGTGGACGAATATCTGCGCTTCTGTGCACGACTGCGTGGCATCCCAGGTGCGCGCATCAACGCAAGCCTGGACGCGGCCAAGCATCGCTGCGGACTCGACCGGGCGGGTCGCCAGCTCGTCGGCACCCTGTCCAAGGGCTATCAGCAGCGCCTGGGGATCGCCCAGGCGATCATCCACCGCCCCCGGGTCCTTATCCTCGACGAGCCGACCGAGGGACTCGACCCTTACCAGATCCGCGCGCTGCGCGCACTGATCCGCGATCTCGCGCACGAGTGCGGCATCATCCTCTCGAGCCACATCCTCCCCGAGGTCCAAGCGGTGTGCGACCGGGTGATGATCCTGCACCAGGGTCGGGTTCGCTATGACGGCTATCCCGCCGCCGACCACAATCCGCATCTGTGGCGGATCCGGCTCGGCGACCCGGAGCAGGGTGAGCGGTTGCACGCGCTCGACTCGCTCGATCAGGTGAGTCCACTCGCCGAGGCCCGCTACCGGGTCGTGCTCAAGGATGGCGCGAGCGCCGCCGACCTGGCCCGCGAGCTGGTCGCCGCCGGGGTCGATCTGCACGAACTCCATCCCGAGCGCAGCGATCTCGAACGCGTCTTCTTCGACCTCACCGGCGCGGAGGAGTCGACATGATCCGTACCCTGTTCACCCGTGAGCTGCTCGGCGGCGCCGTCACCCCCTTGCCCTGGGTACTGCTCGGCGGCGCCCAGATCGTGCTCGCCTGGATCTTCCTCCAGGTGCTCGAGGAGGTCGCCGGACTCGACGCGGCGACCCGCCAGCACAGTCTGACCCTGGAGCTGACCCTCAACCTGTTCGGCTTCACCGCGGTGATCCTGATGTTCGCCGCGCCGCTGATGGGCGCGCGGATGCTCAGCGCGGAGCTGCGCGACGGGCGCTTCGCGCTGCTCGCCAGCGCGCCGATCGGCAGTGGCGAGATCGTGCTCGGCAAGTATCTCGGGCTGTGGGCACTGCTCAGCCCGCTGTGTCTGCTGCCGGCACTCAACCTGCTGCTCCTCGTCGGTGCCGCGCCGCTCGACGCGGGACAGATCGCCGCCGCCACCCTGGGGCTGTGGCTCGTCGCCGGGCTGTTCGCGGCGGTGGCCATCCACGCCTCGACGCTGAGCACCCAGCCGACGAGCGCGACCCTGGCCGCCTTCGCCGTGCTGCTGCTGCTCTCGGTCATCGGTCGCGCCGAGCAGTTCGTCGACGGCTCACTGTCACTGTTCGGTTGGCTGACCTGGAACGAGCACCTCTTCTGGTTCCTGCTCGGTGCCGTCCGACTCAGCGATCTCGCCTATTTCGCCCTGTTCAGCGCGGTCTTCCTCGCGCTCGCCCAGCGCCGCCTCGACAACCGACGGCTCGCCTGATGTCGCCACTGCATCGTATCCACGCCCTGCTCAAACGACTCGATCGCCCGCTCGCCGATGGCGTCTTCCTCGCGCTGCTGCTCGCCGTGGCGATCGCCGCCGGCTGGCTGAGCGCACGTCACGATCGCTACTGGGACTGGACCTCGAGTGGCGACAACAGCCTCTCGGTCGAGACTCTGCAGCTGCTCGCCGAACTCGATCAGCCGCCGCGCATCACCGTCTTCGCCGACCCCGACGGGCTGCTCGGCAAGTCGATCAGACGTTTTCTCACCCGCTATCAACAGGCGCTCCCCGGCATGCGGGTCGAGTTCGTCGACCCGCGCCGCTTCCCCGAGCGCGCGCGTAACGCCCAGGTCCGGGTCGATGGCCAGTTGCTGGTCGAGTATCGCGGCCGACGCGAGACCCTGGAGCGGCTCGACGAGCATGATCTCAGCGCCGCCATCGCCCGACTGCTGGAGGATCGGCGGCCCTGGGTCGCGGTGATCGAGGGGCACGGCGAGCGCGACATCGATGGCGAGGCCGCCACCGATCTCGGTCGGCTCGGGCGCGAACTCGAGGCCCAGGGCTTTCTCGCCCGTCCACTGGACCTGGCGCTGGTCAGCGACGTGCCGGTCAACACCCACCTGGTGGTCCTCAGCCAGCCCGAGATCGCGCTCTTCCCCGGCGAGGTCGAGCGACTGATCGACTATCTCGATCGTGGCGGCAACCTGCTGTGGCTGCTCGACCCCGGCCCGCTCAACGGCCTCGAGCCACTGCTCGAACGGCTCGGACTGCACCCGCTGCCCGGGGTGGTGCTCGACCCCGAGAGCCTGGAGCAGGGCGCCGACACCCCGACCCTCGCACAGGGAACCGCCACCCCCCACCCGCTGACCGCCCAGCTGTCGCAGTCGGTGCTGCTCCCCGGGGCGCGTGTCTTCGCCCCCGAGAGCG
The DNA here is from genome assembly GCF_003718685.1 of Marichromatium sp. AB31. Taxonomy (NCBI): domain Bacteria; kingdom Pseudomonadati; phylum Pseudomonadota; class Gammaproteobacteria; order Chromatiales; family Chromatiaceae; genus Marichromatium; species Marichromatium sp. AB31. Next base: position 210,258 of record NZ_RHFI01000001.1, read on the forward strand.
CCGCGGGCTGGACACTCGCGCAGCCGCTGGTCAGCGGTCCGCGCAGCTGGAACGAGGTCGGACGCATCGAACCCGGGAGCTACCGCGACGAGGTCGTCGGCGAGTTGGCCGGTCCTCAGGCGCTCCTGCTCGCGTTGACCCGCGCGAGCACCGAGGGCGACCGCCACCAGCGCATCGCGATAGTCGGTGACGGTGACTTCATGAGCAACGCCTGGATCAACCGCGAGGGCAACCGGGCGCTCGCCTTCGCCTTGATCGACTGGCTCAGTGGCGCGCGCATGCACCCGTTGCCGTCACCGGCGCCCGGACATCCGCCACTCGAACTCGACGACGAGCGTCGCCTGCTGCTCGGCCTGGGCAGCCTGGGGGTGATCCCCGGACTGCTGCTCGCCATCTGGCTGCTGATCCAGTGGCGGCGCGGGAGGGTACGATGAATCGACGCTGGCGGATCAATCTGGTCCTGGCGATACTCCTGCTCGGCCTCGCACTGGCGATCCGTGATGAGCTGCACCAGCACCATGCGCGCCCGCTGCTGGCGACGATCGAACCGACACAGATCCAGCGCATCGGTCTCGAGCGCGATGGCGAGCCGCCGCTCGAGTTCATGCGCGCCGGCGCGGGCTGGGAGCTGCGCGCGCCCTTCCGCGCACCGGCCGACGTCGAGCGCATCGAACGCCTGCTCGGGGTGCTCGCGACACCGGTGCAACAGAGCTTCCCGGTCAGCGGGCTCGAACTCGCTCCCCTGGGGCTGTCGCCCCCTCGGGTGCAGCTGCGGGTCGATGCCCGAGCGTTCGCCTTCGGCGCCACCGATCCGCTCCAGCAGCATCGCTATGTCGCCGCCGGGGACCTGGTACACCTGATCGACGATCGCGCCTACCACCTGCTGATCGCGCCGCTGCGCGACTATGTCTCGACGCGCCCGCTGCCGGCCGACTTCGTCCCGGTGCAGGGCACGCTCGAGGGTATCGGGCTGACCCCGGAGTCGCTCGCCGCGCTGCCCGCGCTCAGCGCCGAGCGGGTCGAGCACGACCCCGAGCCACCACACGGCACCGCCCTCAGTCTGCGCGCCGAGGACGGTCGGATGCTGCGCTTCCGTCTCTCCGAGGATCAGCGCAGCTGGCGACGACTCGATCAGCCGTTGCGCTATCTGCTGGCCACGGCGCCCAGGCTCGCGACCGATCCGGCGCTGGCGACCTTGCCCGAACCGATGGCGCCACCAGCACCCATCGGCGCCGATCCCTTCGCCCCGGAGAGCGGCGCGATGGACGAGCCGGTGCTGCCGAGCGATGCCCTGCTCGGACCGCCACCGGAGGTCCGCCTCGGCCCCGAACGCCCCAGCCCCGAGGCCGGCTTCGGCGCCGAGCCCTACAAGCGTCCGCCCCAGGGCTTCGGCCAGGACCCCTTCGCCCCGGATCCGCCCTGACGATGACGACTGTCACGGCCGATCGTCCCCGTTCGAGAGTATGCCCCGAAGATGCCTGAACTCCCCGAGGTCGAGACCACCCTGCGCGGCATCCGCCCCCATCTCGAGGGGCGGCGGATCGAGCGGCTGCTGGTACGCGAGCCGCGGCTGCGCCAGCCCGTCGCCGCCGACACCGCCGAGCGGATCGCCGGCACCCATATCCTCGGACTCGAGCGACGCAGTAAGTATCTGTTGCTCGGACTCGAGCAGGGCAGCCTGCTGATCCATCTGGGGATGTCCGGCAGTCTGCGCATCCTCGACCCGGCAACGCCGCCGCGTCGTCACGACCACATCGATCTGGTCTGCGCCGGCGGCCCCTGCCTGCGAATGCACGACCCCAGACGCTTCGGGCTCTTTCTGTGGACCCCGCAGACGCCGCTCGAGGCCCGCGCCACGCACCCGCTGCTGCGTCATCTCGGCCCGGAGCCGCTCACCCCCGAGTTCGACGGCGATCATCTCCACCGCATCGGCCGCACCCGGCGCATCGCGGTCAAGTCGCTGATCATGGACGCCAGTGTGGTGGTCGGGGTGGGGAACATCTATGCCAACGAGTCGCTGTTCCTTGCCGGGATCCACCCGACGCGCCCAAGCAATCGGATCTCGCTGGCCCGCTATCGACGGCTCGCCGAGACCATCCGCGCGGTGCTGGAGGCGGCGATCGAGCAGGGTGGCACCACCCTGCGCGACTTCCTCCGCGACGACGGCCAGCCCGGCTACTTCGCCCAGTCGCTCAGGGTTTACGGGCGCGGCGGCCAGCCCTGTCGCGACTGCGCCACCCCGCTGCGCGAGCTGCGCATCGCCCAGCGCTCGACCGTCTACTGTCCGCGCTGTCAGCGCTGAGCAGTCGCGCCCAGGGCGGCGAAATCGACCCTGGCACCGATCCCGCCGCCGAGCGCATGACCCCCATAGAGGCGCTGACAGGCGGCCACCCCGGCGGCGCCGGTGCAGTGGGTCGGCAGCACCCATTCGACCCCGAGGTCGCGCAGCGCGGTCACCGTCGCCGCGATCTCCACCGACTCGGCACGCATCAGGTGCAGCCCGCCGATCACCCAGCGCACCGGGGCATCGGCGAGCGCGCGGGCACGTGCCACCAGCGTCTCGATCCCGGGGTGGGCGCAGCCACTGACTAGGGCGATCCCGGCGCCGGTGTCGATCACCAACGCCTGCTCATCGGGCGGCCCTTCGAGTCGGCCGGTGGAAGAGACGCCGGGAGCGAGTTCACGCGGCTCGGCCCCGACCACGATCAGCTCGCCACAGAGCCCGTCGATGTCCTCGACCAGATGCGCCGAGAAGCCGTCGTGGAGCACGCAGGACACACCCGGATTGGCGTCCAGCACCGCATCCAGACCGCCGATGTGATCCCAGTGCTGGTGCGAGAGGAAGACCTGATCGAGGGTCGCCGGATCGCCCCCCTGGGCGCGCATCCCGCGCAACAGCGCCGGGCCGTTGCTGCCGGTGTCGAACAGCAACCGCTGACCGTTCACCCGCACCAGCGCGGCAAACCCCCAGAGCGTACGCGGACCGCCGGCGGGATCATGGTTGTCGAACAGGATGGTCAGGTCGGAAGGCTTCACCGGCGTCTCTCCTCGTGCTGCGAAGGACACGAGTCTCGACGCCGAGGACATCGGCGGGCGATGAAAAAGCGCAAGACGGGGCGACTAATCCCTCATCCGTCGCCTGTACCCTGGCTCCAGCTCCCCCGCATCGCCTCCTCGGAGAGCGCGTTCAGGGTCTCATCGTTGAACTCGAGCTCCTGACGGGCGTCGTCGAGATAACCGAGCATCTCGGGGGCATCCTGGTTGCCCTGCGGCAGTGCCCGCAGATAGTAGGCGAGCTTGGCGATCGCAATCAGCGTGCGCACCCGCGCATCGGCGAGCTTGACCGCCTGGGGATCGTGATGGTGATAGATCGCCAGGGTGGTGTAGCCGGGGAGCTGCCAGGTCCCGGCGAGCAGGAAACCGACCGTGGTGTGATCGACCCCGAGCGCCTTGCGCTCGTGCTCGATCAGGGCATTCGGCGAGGCGGCGTGGAGGATCCAAACGGTGGCATAGTCCTTGAGCTGCTCGGCGAAGATGAGACTGCCGACATCGTGCATCAGGCCGAACAGATAGGCCTCCTCGGGATCGATGCAGCCGATCTGTCTGGCGATCGCGACCGCGGCATGGGCCTGTTCCATGATCGACTCCCAGACCACCCGCGCCGCGCCCCCCTGGCTGTGGCGCAGCGCGCGCTCGATGGCATCGGCCGAGGCCAGCGCGGCGACCCGCCGGACCCCCATCATGGTTACCGCCTGATGGACGCTGGAGATCTTGGCCCGCGCGCCGAACAGGGGCGAGTTGACCGTCTTGAGCACCTGACCGGAGAGCGCCAGATCCTGAGCGATCAGATCGGCGGCGACCTGGAGGTCGGGTTCAGGCCGATTCAGCTCCTTGCGCAGCGCCAGGATCACATCGGGGATCTGCGGCACCACCGCCTTGCGCACCGCCTTGAAGGCGAGTTCGAGCGCCTCCTTGGAGGGATAGATCCCGTCGGGCGCGCTTGATCCGGTGGAGCTGGAGGGGGGAGGTGTCGGGCTGGACATGATCTGGACTCTCCGTAGACACGCGCGGACTCAGGGCGCGCTCAACACTCGATGAGACGGGACCTGATGCGCCCACAACCGTCTCGGCACCATGGAACATGAACTGGGCACGGAGTGAACGAACACCAGCGATATCCGCCAGCTGATCGACTAGGGCAGCAACGGGCGACGCCCACAGGGCCGAGTGGGGCGAAGGTCGGCGGCGTTCGGCCAATCGCCGTCGAGCGGATTATGCGGCATCTCGCCCCGCTCGTCCCTCACTCGGTCGCACCAGCCGCTGCAGCAGGGCGCCGACGCGCCCCGCTGCAACCTCGGGATCAGCCCTCGACCTGCTGGATCCCGGCGATGTACCAGTCACCCGCAGGGCTGGCCCAGGCGTGCTGGATGTGCCAGACCTCACGGAAGGGCTCGGCCGGTGCCTGAGCCTGCTCACGGATCAGCCCGGAGAAGAGGATGCTCACGACCACCTGATCGCCATCGCGCTGCACCCCGACCAGCTCGGTCTTGAGCTGCACCACCTCGGTGCTCTGGGGACCGCTGAGCTTGGCGCGCTCGCGCTCGAGTTCGGCGAACAGCTCGGGCGTGGTGTACTCGGCGATGTCGTTCATGTCAGCCTGGTCCCAGGCCGACTGCAGACGCACGTAATGCGCCTTGGCGTCCTCGAGGAAGCCGGCGGCATTGAACCAGGACGGCTGCTGCTGGGTCCCGCCAGCGCGACGCATGCCGGCCGCACCCGGGTGAGCCTGACGCTGCTGGCCCGGCATCACCCGACCATGGGCGCCGGCGGCCGCGGGCACGGGCACGGGCCCCGCCGCCTGCCGCCGCCGCAGCGCCCGGAACAGCATCACCGCGCCGAACACCAGCAGCGCGATCAGCAGGAAGTCCATGAACTGGAAACCCTCGAAGCCGTCGCCGAAGAACAGCGAGGCGAGCAGACCACCGGCGGCCAGACCGGCGAGCGGACCGAGCCAGCGACTCGCGCCGCTCTTCGGCTGCTGGGCGTTGGCCGCGGTCGAGCTGCGTGGCTGCGCCGCCTGCTGCTGACGCTGCGCCGGGCGCGAGGAGAGGCTGCTCGACTGCTTGCCGAGGCTGGATCCACCCCCGAATCGCTTGGCCTCGACGTCCGTGGACACGGACATGAAGCCGACCACGACCAGCGCCAGCGCGGTCGTGAACAGGGTCTTGACGGTCATTAGCGAGGATCTCCTTCAGGTTGTCGAAATCGATGCAAATCAAGGCGCGACAAACGAGGCGCCGCCGCCGGCCTCGAGACCGGACGTGCCGTCTTCCGGGGCCGGTGGAAGATCGCGGATCGGCAGGGAGGAGGGGCGCGCGACGGCATCAGTGACCGATGCACGACCCCAGGCAACCGCCATGCATCCCATGCGGTGTCTTCGGCGAGCGGAGCACGTCACGGGCGGGGCGAAGGGGTTCGATCGTCGCCCGCGCACGTGCCGACATGACGCGACACCGCCGGGACGAGGCCGACAGCCACAGCAGCGGACGTCCGGAAAAGACCGGCCTGTCCCGCACTGCCGTGGCAGACCGCGGTCAGTTACCGCCGGCGATGCGCTCGAACTTGGCCCGCAGCGCGTCCTCGGACTCCTCGTGATTGGGGTCCTTGATGATGCAGTCAACCGGGCAGACCTCGACGCACTGCGCGGTTTCGTAATGACCGACGCACTCGGTGCAGAGGTTGGGATCGATCTCGTAGGTCTCGTCACCCTGCGAGATCGCGCCGTTCGGGCACTCGGGCTCGCAGACGTCACAGTTGATGCATTCGTCGGTGATCAACAGCGCCATGGAAGAACTCCTTGAGCTATAGCTTCAGTGGATGGAGAAAAAGCGCGCGGATCTTATCCAAAGCGCGCCTTCAGTGCAGCCTCGACCGTCGGGACGACGAAGGCCGACACGTCGCCCTTGAGGCGGGCGATCTCCCGCACCAGGGACGACGAGATGTAGGCATATTTCTCGGCTGGCGTGAGAAACAGGGTCTCGATGTCCGGCGCCATGCGCCGGTTCATGCCCGCGAGCTGGAACTCGTACTCGAAGTCGGACACCGCGCGTAACCCACGCATGATCACATCGACCCCGAGCTCGCGCGTGAAATCCACTAACAACCCTTGGAAATCAACGGTTTCGACCTTGGGGATATCGGACACGGCCTCGCGCACCAGGGCAACCCGCTCCTCGGTGGTGAACAGGGTCTGCTTGCCGGTGTCGGCGGCAACGGCGACCACGACCCGATCGAACAGACGCGCCGCGCGCAGGATCAGGTCGACATGACCGTTGGTGATGGGATCGAAGGTCCCGGGATAGACCACGCTGCGCAAATCTTCAAGCCTCTGGAATGGACACCCCGAGTTCGGTGTTCTCCGGGGGCTGGATCGAATCCTCCGGCGCCCGCGAACCCAGCGGCCGAGCAACCGGCATGAACGGCGGCCATCCCCGGGAGATTCGGGGGCGCAACCCGCTCGGGTCGTCTACCGCCGGCGCGAACCATAGCACAGCACTGGGCGAAACGCTGACCGACATCCCCGTTCGACGACGACCGAGCCCCCGCGCAGCGCCTGCCACCGGTCTCAGATTAGCGCCTCGAGCGCCGGGGCAGAAACAAATAAACCATTGAACAAAAAAGCCTTCATCAACCGGCCCGAAGATCGGCTCAGGCCAGGCCACGACGCAGCAGCGCCTCGAAATACTCCACCGTTCGCCGCAACCCGTCGACGAGCTGGACCCGAGGCTCCCAAGCGAGCAGCTCGCGCGCCAGACGGATGTCCGGGCGGCGCTGGCGCGGGTCGTCGACGGGCAGCGGTCGCTCGATCAAGGGCGCATTCGAGCCGGTCAGCTCACGCACGCATTCGGCCAGTTCACGCATGCTGAACTCGACCGGATTGCCGAGATTGATCGGCCCGGTGACCGCCTCCGGACTCTCCATCAGTCTCACGATCCCCTCGATCATGTCATCGACATAACAGAAGGCGCGCGACTGACTGCCATCGCCATAGAGGGTGATGGGCTCATTGCGCAATGCCTGAATGATGAAGTTGGAGACCACCCGTCCGTCGTCAGGGTGCATCCGCGGGCCATAGGTATTGAAGATCCGCGCCACCTTGATCCGCAGTCCGTGCTGACGGTGATAATCGAAGAACAGGGTCTCGGCGCATCGCTTGCCCTCGTCATAGCAGGCGCGTGGACCGATTGGGTTGACCCGTCCCCAATAGCCCTCGTCCTGGGGATGGACCTCGGGATCACCATAGACCTCACTGGTCGAGGCCTGAAAGATCCGCGCCCCGGTCCGCTTGGCAAGACCCAGCATGTTGATTGCGCCATGGACGCTGGTCTTGGTGGTCTGTACCGGGTCTGATTGATAATGGATCGGCGAGGCCGGACAGGCGAGGTTATAGATCTCATCGACCTCGACATAGAGCGGAAAGGTGACATCATGACGCATCAACTCGAAGTGCGGATGACCGAGCAGATGGCGGATGTTGTCCTTGGTCGCGGTATAGAAATTATCGACACAGAGGACATCGCAACCCTGCTCGAGCAGACGCTCACAGAGATGACTCCCCAGAAAACCGGCGCCGCCGGTGACCAGCACGCGTTTGTTGAGTGTCTTCATGCCACCTCCCGGGTGGTCGGCCACCGACGACAAGGCTATGCCGCCTCCAGTTTGGCATAGGCGAGCACCAGCCACTTGGTACCGGCACTGCCCTGGAACTTGACCTGGATACGCGCCTGGGCGCCCCGTCCCTCGCCATCGAGTACCACGCCCTCGCCGAACTTGGCGTGGCGGACCCGCTGTCCGACCTGAAAACCGCCGGTCTCACGCGCCGCGGCAGGACGGGCAACGGGTGGTGGCGAGGGCCTGAACGCAGGCGACGGTCTGGGGGGCGCGGCGCGAGCGCGCACGTCCTCGATCAGCCGCTCCGGGATCTCGCGCAGAAAGCGCGATGGCGGCGGCAGATCCTGACGCCCATAGAGCCGCCGACTCTCGGCATGGGTCAGATAAAGCTCGGCCATCGCCCGGGTCATGCCGACGTAGCAGAGCCTGCGCTCCTCCTCGAGCCGGTCCGGATCGTCAGCGGACATGGCGTGCGGGAACAAGCCCTCCTCGAGTCCGACCAGGAAGACCACCGGAAACTCCAGCCCCTTGGCGCTGTGCAGCGTCATCAGCTGTACCGCATCGGTCTCGGCATCGGCCTGGGTCTCGCCGGCCTCGAGCGCGGCATGGGCGAGGAAGGCGCCGAGTACCTCGCCATCCGGCGCCTCGAGTTCATGGGCGAAGCGCGCAGCGGTCTCGACCAGTTGCTGGAGGTTCTCGATGCGATCGCGCCCCTTGCCGTCCTTCTGCTTCTCGTAGTGCGCCGGCAGCCCCGCCTCGTCGATCAGCGCGGCGGTCAGATCGGGCAGCAGTTGGGTGGCGCTGCGGGCACGCTGCTGCTCGATGAAGGTCATGAAGGCGCCCAGCGCATTCGCCGCCCGGCCACCCAGCCCCTGCTCGGCGATCAGCTGTGCGCCGGCGCGCCACAGCGACAACCCGTGCCCCCGGGCATGATCGCGCAATTGATCGAGGGTACGCAGTCCGATCCCCCTCGAGGGCGTATTGACCACCCGCTCGAAGGCCGCGTCATCGTCCTGGTTGGCGATCATGCGCAGATAGGCGAGGGCGTCACGGATCTCTGCGCGCTCGAAGAAACGCTGCCCGCCATAGACCCGATAGGGGACGGCGGCACGCATCAGGGCCTCCTCGAAGAGCCGCGACTGCGCGGTAGTACGATAGAGGATGGCGCATTGATCATGACGCCCACCCGGCGTCTCGGCATGACGGCGAATACGCTCGACGACGAAGCGGGCCTCATCGACCTCGTTGAATGCACCATAGCGCCGGATCGGTGCGCCGGACTCACCCTCGGTCCACAGCTGCTTGCCCAGTCGCGAGGGGTTGTTGGCGATCAGCGCATTGGCGCCGGCGAGAATGGTGGCGGTGGAGCGATAGTTCTGCTCCAGACGAATGACACGGGTCTCCGGATAGTCGCGCTGAAAGGAACGGATGTTCTCCACCCGAGCACCACGCCAGCCATAGATCGACTGATCATCGTCACCGACCGCGAACAACTTGTCCTCGCCACCGGCGAGCAGACGCAGCCAGGCGTATTGGATGGCATTGGTGTCCTGGAACTCGTCGACCAGGATATGACGGAAACGGCGCTGATAATGCTCGAGCAGGTCGGCACGATCACGCAACAGCTCATGGGCGCACAGCAGCAGATCGGCGAAATCGAGCAGACCACCACGTTGACGCAATTGCTCGTATTCACGATAGACGGTGAGCATCCGCTCGCCGAAGAAGTCACCGGAGAAGTCGAGGTGCGCCGGTCTCAACCCCTCGTCCTTGTGCTTGTTGATGAAGGACTGGATCTGGCGCGGTGCCCAGCGGGTCTCGTCGAGACCGAGGTCCTTGACGATGCGCTTGATCATGCGCAGCTGATCGTCGGCGTCGAGGATCTGGAAGTGCTGCGGCAGCCCCGCCTCCTGCCAGTGCGCGCGCAGGAGACGATGGGCCAGGCCGTGGAAGGTCCCGACCCACATCCCGCCGACCGGCTGCGCGAACATGGTCTCGATGCGTCCACGCATCTCGCGAGCGGCCTTGTTGGTGAAGGTGACGGCAAGGATCCCCCAGGGCGGGACCTGCTCGACCTGGAGCAGCCAGGCGATGCGGTGGACCAGCACGCGGGTCTTGCCCGAGCCGGCGCCAGCAAGGATCAGGAGATTGCCCGGAGGGGCCGAGACGGCCTCGCGCTGGGCGGGGTTGAGCGAGTCGAGGAGGGCTGAAGCATTCATCGGGGAATTCTACCCCAGTGCGGGGGCGACGGAAGACGAGGATCTCACTGACATTTTCGGTCCGCGGATGGCCGGATCTAGGGTATGCTGGATCCGTTCGGCCCCGCCGTTTCGCGAAAATCTAATCAAAATAAAATATAGATATTTAAAGTCTGTAGTTATTATTGATTCCTGTGGATATCCGGATAACTCTGTTTTCTTCTTGTTGATCAGCAGCTTGCAAGGCGCCTGCGAGTGGATGAAGCTGGAGATATCCTGTGGATAACTTGTGTCTGAATCAGGGCCTGATTTTGTCCACCTGTTTGTCCACCGACTTATCCACAGGGTTGCGCACAGCTTATTAAGGTTTCCTTTGTTTTCAGTGTCTTGGCGATCTCGCTGGAGATCCGGGGCGAGCGGGAGAGGGCTGTGCAGGGTCGCTGCGGGATACGTTCGTTCTCGTCGGGCGTTCGGTCGTCAACCCGTAGTAGAATAGCCCTGCAAAACCTGCGTTCTTAACACATCAAACTGCCCGGGCACTGCTTCATGACCCAACTGAAGAATGACACCTTCCTGCGCGCCCTGATGCGCGAACCCGTTGATTACACGCCGGTTTGGATGATGCGCCAGGCCGGGCGCTATCTCCCCGAGTACCGTGCCACCCGCGCCAAGGCGGGCAGTTTCATGGATCTGTGCAGGAGCCCGGAGCTCGCCTGCGAGGTCACGCTCCAGCCGCTCGATCGCTTCCCGCTGGACGCGGCGATCCTGTTCTCCGACATCCTCACCGTGCCCGATGCGATGGGCCTGGGGCTCTACTTCGCCGAGGGCGAGGGTCCGAACTTCGAGCGTCCGGTGCGCACCGAGGCCGACATCGATCGTCTGCCGATCCCCGATCCCGAGGGTGAGCTCAAGTACGTCATGGACGCGGTGTCGGTGATCCGCCGCGAGCTCGACGGTCGCGTGCCGCTGATCGGCTTCTCCGGCAGCCCCTGGACCCTGGCCACCTACATGGTCGAGGGCGGCAGCGCCAAGAACTTCTCCCACACCAAGGCGATGATGTTCGACCGTCCCGACCTGCTGCACCGCCTGCTGACCAAGGTCGCCGACTCGGTGACCTCCTACCTCAATGCCCAGATCGCTCGTGGCGCCCAGGCGGCGATGATCTTCGACACCTGGGGCGGTGCCCTGGCCCCGGCCCACTACCGCGAGTTCTCGCTGGCCTACATGAAGCGGGTGATGGACGGCCTGACCCGCGAGGCCGAGGGCCGCCGCGTCCCGGTGATCCTGTTCACCAAGAACGGCGGTCAGTGGCTCGCCGACATGGCCGACACCGGCTGCGATGCCCTCGGTGTCGATTGGACCACCGATCTGGCCGATGCGCGGCGCATGGTCGGCGATCGCGTCGCCCTCCAGGGCAACCTCGACCCCTGCACCCTCTACGCCTCGCCCGAGCGGATCCGCGAGGAGGTCGCGCGGGTGTTGGAGAGCTATGGCAAGGGCCCCGGCCACGTCTTCAACCTCGGCCACGGCATCACCCCGGACGTCAATCCGGAGAATGCCGGCGCGATGATCGAGGCGGTGCACGAGCTGAGCCGTCCCTACCACGCCTGAGTCGCTGTCACGCCGTCTTCGGACGGCGTCATCCGGCCGACATGAACGGGCCCGACCGCGCCTCAGCGTGGTCGGGCCCGTTTTTCCGCGCTCGGTTGCGGGATCAGACCGCCGTGGCCAGCGCCTCGGTGTTCCGGTCCTCGTGGTCGCGGGTGTCCTCGTGCCCCATCAGCAGCTCCTGCTCGAAGGCGCGCTCGTCGATACGGGCGCCGAGATACTCGGCGATGGCACGCATGTCGCCCTCGCCGGCGCCGAGACAGCTGGTGCCGCCGGGCGAGGGGGTCATGTTGAAGATGATGCCGCCGCCGTCGCTGATCTTGGCCTCGCCCATGCGCAGCTTGCGTGCGCGCTTGTCGATGAGCTGTGGGCGGATCCCGCCGAAGCCCTCGGCATAGCTGATCTCCGAGGCCTGGAGCGCGGGGACGATCTTGCGGATCTCGCGCACGAACAGCTGGCGGTTGAGCCAGGGCACCTCGTAGAGGAAGTTGCGCAGCACATAGTTGCGGATGTCGGGCACCCGCATCAGGTCCCAGACCACCGCTGCGACGTCGCGGTCGAAGCGCTGCACCTTGAAGAACTCACGGATGCTCGCGCGGTTGTAGCGCTCGAGCATCGGCAGCATCAGCGCGGTGGGGCCGAAGCGGGTCTTGCCGCGCTCCTTGACGTCGTGGTCGCCGTGCACCGCGGCGAAGGGCAGATTGGGGTTCTGGACGGTGTAGACCTTGCCGTTGAGCGCCTCGGGGGCGAAGTAGAAGGAGCCGGCCACCGGCAGACAGGAATACTCCAGCCCCAGCCCCATCTCCTGGGCCATCAGCAGCGAGTGCCCCCCGGCGCAGACCACCACCGCGCGCGCCTGTAGCAGGCCGCGGTTGGTGCGCAGCACGTAGTCCCCGCCCTCCTTGCGGATCGACTCGACCTTGGTCGAGAACAGCTGGGTGATCTGCTTGCCCGTGGTGCGGTCCAGGTGTGCGCAGGCGTCCGAGAAGGACTGGGCCAGCGCCTGGAAATCGACCGCGCAGTACTCGTCGGCGGTCCCCGTGGCGACGATCTCCTCGTCGCGCCAGCGCCCGTCGACTCGTGCCACATTGGGTTCGAGCTCGGCGATCGCCTCGCGCTCGAGCAGTTCCATGCGCGGGAAGAGGTCCTTGAACCGGGTATGGCGCTCGCGGATGTAGCGACACTCCTCGGCGCCGACACCGAGCACCATCTTGGGCATGCGCTGGATGATGCGGTCGCGTTCCTCGGGCGGCAGCTTGGTGGCGTAGTTGATCACCATGTAGGCGGTACGCTTGACCGAACGCGCCTTTTCCAGGGTGTAGTTGGTCTCGATGTCGCCGCAGTGGATGGTCTGGCTGTTGCTGTGGGCGTGTGAGTTGACCGTGGCGACGTCGTCGTACTTCTCCACCAGACACAGCCGGCCGAGATCGGTGAACCTGGCCAGTTCGTAGAGCAGGGCGGTGCCGGTGACACCGGCGCCGACGATGAGTACGTCGTAGTGGGTTGATGGGTTCATGCGCATGCTCCTCCGCAACGGCGTTGCCGGCTCTTGGCGCAAGGCCCCTGGGTTCGGCCTTGTGCGTGGCGCAGGGATGCACCGGTCGCTGTGACGACACGGGTGGTGGTCACTGGGTCCGGGAGCGGGGCCTCGAGGGTGGTTCGGCCCCGAGCCGATGGCGATCCTGCGCGGGTTGCCGTCTGTGATCCCTGTCGGGAAGGCGCGTCAGGCCAGACCCGACGCGGTATGGATTCACACTAGCGGATGCGGGGCCGGGAAAGAACGCAGCGGGACGGATTTATAGTATTGATATTTACAATCAACTTATTGCTTGCATTGATTTAAGTAAATACCAATAGCGTCGCTCGGATAACTGCCCGCTTTCGATGTAAAGTCTTTCAGATCAGTGTCTTGCGCGACCTGGAGGGGCGCTCGCTGAGCGCCGTGCAGGATCATTGGGGGAGGATCAATCCATCGCCGAGGCGGGTTCGGCGGTGGGTAAAAGCACGATTTGTGCGCCGGTTCCTCCCTCAGCCCCCTCTCGGTCGTGCCTTCAGCCGATCCAGACGCAGTCGCTGGCGGTCGTCGAACAGCCGTCGCGAACCCGCCCAGACCGCGAAGATCGACCCCAGTCCGGTGCCGCCGGCGATCAGGAACATGATCAGGATCTGATACCTGGCCGCCTCCAGCGGCGGGCTGCCGGCCAGTACCTGACCGGTCATCATCCCCGGCAGGCTGACCAGCCCGGCGCTGGCCATGGAGTTGATGATCGGGATCAGCCCGGAGCGGATCGCCTCGCGTCGCACCTCGCCGATCGCCTCGCCCCAGTCGGCGCCGGCGAGCAGCCGCGCCTCGATGCGCGCGCGCGCCTCCCAGGCGTGGCGGGTGAGGTTGTCGAGGGCGATGGCGATGCCGTTCATGGTGTTGCCGAGCAGCATGCCGAGCAGCGGGATCAGGTACTGCGGCTGGTACCAGGGATCGACCCCGATCACCAGGGTGAGGGCGAGGAAGGTCACCCCGAACGAGGACAGGAACATCGACACCGCGCCGATGCCGTAGCCCCAGGGACCGCGATAGCGGCGTCGCTGACGCTGCATCACCTCCCAGCCGGCCACCGCGAGCATCACCAGCGCCACCGGGGCGATCAGCGACAGGCTCGACTGGGCGAACAGCACCTTGAGCACCAGCCCGATCAGGCTGAGCTGGATGGCGCTGCGCAGCGCGGCGACGAGTACGCGCCGCTCCACCCCCAGGCGCAGCCGCCAGGAGACCCCGGCGAGCAGCAGGATCAGCACCGCGGCGAGCGAGAGATCGAGTGGCGTGAGCGAGATCAGCGTCATGACGGGTCGATGTCCTCGGGTTCGAGCCGGCCGTCGCGGATGCGCAGCCGGCGATCGCCGAGTCGGCGCCGCTGGGCCGGGTCGTGACTGACCCAGAGCAGCGGTGTGCGGTGGGCGATGCGGTAGTCCTCGATCAGCCCCTCGACCCGGGCGCAGTTCTGCGGGTCGAGGTTGGCGGTGGCCTCGTCGAGCAGCAGCGCCCGTGGCGACTGGGCGAGCAGGCGCAGCAGCGCGAGGCGCTGACGCTCGCCGGTGGAGAGCCGGGCGACCGACCAGTCGAGTACCTCGGGGCCGAAGCCGAGCGCGCTCAGCCAGTCATCGAGCGGCGGGTGTGCGGCGGGCAGGTGCTCACCCACCGACTCGCCCCACCAGGCCGACTCGGCCGGCAGCAGCCCGACGCGGCGACGCCACAGCGGGGCGGGCAGGCGCGAGCGCGGCGTGTCGTCGAGCCAGACCTCGCCCTGATGCGGGTCGAGGTCGGCGATGGCGCGCAGCAGCAGGCTCTTGCCGCAGCCCGAGGGGCCCGACAGGAACACCCGCTCGCCGGCGCCGACGGCCAGGTCGATGGGCCCGAACAGGGCGTTGCCGAGCCCCTGGACCCTGAGCCCGTCCATCAGCAGCGGCGGAAGACGAGATCGTGGACCACGTGACCGAGGCGCTCGCCGCGCTGCTCGAACTTGGTCAGCGGACGGCTCTCGGGGCGCGGGGTGTAGTGACCGGCGCCGGCGGTGTTGGCGAAGCCCGTGGCCGCCTCCAGGGTCTCGAGCATCTGCTCGGCATAGGGCTCCCAGTCGGTGGCGGCGTGGAAGTGACCGCCGGGACGGATGGCGCGCTCGAGCAGCGCGATCATCCCGGGGTTGAGGATGCGGCGCTTGTGATGGCGCTTCTTCGGCCAGGGGTCGGGGAAGAACAGCTGCACCCGGTCGAGCGCGCCGGGGGCGATGCCGTGGGTGAGCAGTTCGACGGCGTCCTGACGCATCACCCGCAGGTTGTCGATACCGAGCCGCTCGATCTCGAGCAGCAGGTGCCCGACCCCGGGGCGATGGACCTCGACCCCGAGCCAGTTGCGCCCCGGGTCGTCGGCGGCCATCCGCGCCAGCGACTCACCGTTGCCGAAGCCGATCTCGAGGGTCACCGGCTGGTCGTTGCCGAACAGCGCACCGAGGTCGAGCGGCGCCGGTGCCTGCCAGTCGACGCCGAAGCGGGGCCAGAGCTCGGCGAAGGCGCGCTCCTGACCGGGGGTGAGTCGGCCCTCGCGCAGCACGAAGCTGCGCACCTGACGATGACGGGGATCTGTTGGTTGCACGGATGGATTCTCGACGCTTGATGACTGATGACCGGATGGATCGTGGCGGGGCGATCCCTGGGCGGGTGTTGCGTCCTGGCGGTTCGAGGCGATGGCGCCGCAGCTCCGCTGCACGATCGGGATGCGCAGGATACCAAGAGCCGGGCGGTCGGTGGGGCAGCGCGCCCGGTCGGGCGCGCTGGCGACGGGCCTCGGCCCGTCGGCGGGGATCAGAAGAACAGCCCCTCGATCGGCGAGGAGGCCGAGGCGAAGCGCTTGGCCGGCATGCGCCCGGCGAGATAGGCCTCGCGACCGGCCTCGATGCCCTTGCGCATGGCTCCGGCCATCAGCACCGGATCCTTGGCCGCGGCGATGGCGGTGTTCATCAGCACGCCGTCGCAGCCGAGTTCCATCGCCTCGGCGGCGTCGGAGGCGGTGCCCACGCCGGCGTCGACCAGCACCGGCACCTTGGCGTTCTCGACGATGGTGCGGATGTTGAGCGGGTTGCGGATGCCCAGGCCCGAGCCGATCGGCGCGGCCAGCGGCATCACCGCGCAGCAGCCGATGGCCTCCAGCTCGCGGGCGACGATCGGGTCGTCGTTGGTGTAGACCATCACGTCGAAGCCGTCGGCGACGAGGATCTCGGCGGCCTTGAGGGTGGCGATGACATCGGGGAACAGGGTCTGCTGGTCGCCGAGCACCTCGAGCTTGACCAGCTTGTGGCCGTCGAGCAGCTCGCGTGCCAGGCGGCAGGTGCGCACCGCGGTGTCGACATCGAAGCAACCGGCGGTGTTGGGCAGGTAGGTGTAGCGCTCCGGGGGCAGCACGTCGAGGATGTTGGGCTCATCGGCGTTCTGGCCGAGGTTGGTGCGACGCACCGCGACCGTGACGATCTCGGCGCCGCTGGCCTCGATGGCGCGCGCGGTCTCGTCCATGTCCTTGTATTTACCGGTGCCGACGAGCAGGCGGGAGCCGTACTCCTTGCCGGCGATGACGAGTCGGTCTGGGTTCTGGGTCGCTGTGGTCATGAGGGTCCGTGTCGAAGCGTGAAGTGGAAAACGAACCAGCATGCGGCCGGTGGCAGGCAAATTCAAAAGGGCCGCAGCTGTGAGTCAAGGATGGCGCCGGGGCAGGCTCGGCGTGGCCGTTCAGCCGCCGCCGACGGCGTGGATGATCTCCACCCGGTCGTCGGCGGCGAGGCGGTGCTCGGCGAAGCGGCTGCGCGGCACCAGCTCGGCGTTGACCTCGACGGCGAGACGCTTGCCGGTGAGTTCGAGCTGCTCGAGCAGCTCGGCCATGGTGATGGCCTCGGCGACCTCGGTGCGGTCGCCGTTGATCTCGATCTGCATGTGCTCTGTGTTCCTCATCGCACGTGGTTGGCGTTCTGCCCGAGCATCTCCGGGGTCACCAGGGTGATGCCACTGTCGGTGACCTGGTAGCCGGCGCGGCGATCGGCCTCGGGGTCGAGTCCGATCACGGTACCCTCCTCGAGCTGGCAGTAGCGTTCGATGATGGCGTTGCGGATGGTGCAGTTGCGACCGATGTCGACGTCGGGCAGCACCACTGAGTCCTCGACATAGGCGAAAGAGTTCACTCGCACGTTGGAGAACAGCAGCGAGTGACTCACCTTGGCCCCGGAGATGATGCAGCCGCCCGAGACCATGGAATCGACCGCCATGCCGCGTCGGTCCTCGTCGTCGAAGACGAACTTGGCCGGGGGCAATTGTTCCTGATAGGTCCAGATCGGCCATCCCTTGTCGTAGAGATTGAGCGGTGGGGTGACGCCGATCAGCTCGAGATTGGCGGCCCAGAAGGCATCGAGGGTACCGACGTCGCGCCAGTAGGCCTGCTCGCCGCTGACCGGGTCGCGGAAGGTGTAGGCCATCACCCGATACTGCTTGATCACCGAAGGGATGATGTCCTTGCCGAAGTCGCGGCTCGAGTCGCGGGTGTCGGCGTCCTTCTGCAGCTGCTCGAAGAGGAAGTCGCGGTTGAAGACATAGATCCCCATCGAGGCGAAGCAGCGCCCGGGGGCGCCGGGGATCGGCTTGGGTTCGGCGGGTTTCTCCTCGAAGCCGCGCACCCGATGGCCGGCGTCGACCTCCATCACCCCGAACTCGCGGGCGCGCTCGGTGTCGACCTCGAGACACCCGACGGTCATGTCGGCGCCGGACTCGACGTGGAAGGCGATCATCGCCCCGTAGTCCATCTTGTAGATGTGGTCGCCGGCGAGGATCAGCACATAGTCGGGGTCGTGGTCGCGGATGATATCGAGGTTCTGGTAGACCGCATCGGCGGTGCCGGCGTACCAGGAGTTCTCGGTCACGCGCTGCTGCGCCGGCCACAGCTCGACGAACTCGCCGAACTCGCCACGCAGGAAGCCCCAGCCCTTCTGGATGTGCAGGATCAGCGAATGCGCCTTGTACTGGGTGAGCACGCCGATGCGACGGATCCCCGAGTTGATGCAGTTCGACAGCGGGAAGTCGATGATGCGGAACTTGCCGCCGAAGGGCACCGCAGGCTTGGAGCGCCAGGTGGTGAGCTGCTTGAGGCGGGATCCCCGTCCGCCAGCCAAGATCAGCGCCAGGGTATTGCGGGTGAGACGGCTGATGAAACGGGGGTTGCTGTGGGGCATGAAATCCTCCTGAAATCTTGAGGCAACCGCATGTTAAGCAGTGCCCTTATGATACCATCGAGGGCGTTCTTCAGAGCGGATCGAGCCGTGTTCGTCGAGCCATTTCCCCGATCTTTGCTGAGTATCGGGCGAGGCTCGCGCGGTGACGTGCGTTCCCAGTCTCGACTGGTCAGCGGCCCCGGCGGCGGGCCCGTCACTGACCCCGACCACAGCTAGACAGCGGAGGAAGATCAGCGATATGGCAACCGCAACCCAGGCCGCGCGGGCCCTTCCCGATCCCCTGCAACGCATCGTCGAGGCGCGTCATCACGATCCCTTCAGCGTGCTCGGTCGCCATCTCGACGAGGATGGCGATCTGGTGGTGCGTGTCTTCCTGCCGCGCGCCGAGCGGGTGCGGCTGGTCGAGGCCGCTGCCGCGATGACCCGGATCGAGGGTACCGACCTGTTCATCTGGCGTGGCCTGCCCGAGGCGTTGCCAGAGTGCTATCAGCTCGAGTGGGAAGACGCCTCCGGGGCGGTGCATCGCACCCACGACCCCTACTGCCTCCCGCCGCAGCTCGGCGACTTCGACCTTCATCTGTTCGGCGAGGGGCGTCATTGGCACGCCTATCGTTTTCTCGGCGCGCATCTCCACCAGGTCGACGGCATCGCCGGGGTGCGTTTCGCGGTGTGGGCGCCGAATGCCGCGCGGGTGAGCGTGGTCGGCGACTTCAACGCCTGGGACGGGCGCGCCCATCCGATGCGGGTGCGCGGTGGCTCCGGGGTGTGGGAGCTGTTCATCCCCGAACTCGGTCCCGGCGGGCTCTACAAGTACGAGATCCGCGACCGCCAAGGTAACGTCCAGGTCAAGATCGACCCCTATGCCCAGGCCTTCCAGGAGCGGCCCGAGACCGCCGGCCATCTCTGCCCGGAGACCCGCTATCGCTGGGGTGACGCCGGCTGGATGCGCGCCCGCGCCGAGGCCGACTGGCAGCAGCGCCCGTTTTCGGTCTACGAGGTGCATCTCGGTTCCTGGCAACGTGATGCCGACGGCGGTTTTCTCAACTATCGCGTGCTGGCCAAGCAGATCGGCGACTATGTCGAGGCGCTCGGTTTCACCCATGTCGAGCTGCTGCCGATCACCGAGCACCCGCTCGATGCCTCCTGGGGCTATCAGTGCACCGGCTATTTCGCTCCGACCTCGCGCTTCGGCTCGCCCGACGACTTCCGCTTCTTTGTCGATCATCTGCATCAGCGCGGCATCGGCGTGCTGCTCGATTGGGTGCCGGCGCACTTCCCCAAGGACGCCTACGCCCTGGCGCGCTTTGACGGCACCGCGCTCTACGAGCATGCCGATCCACGGCTCGGCGAGCACAAGGACTGGGGCACGCTGATCTTCAACTTCGGTCGCAACGAGGTGAAGAACTTCCTGCTCTCGAGCGCGCTCTACTGGCTCGAGGAGTTCCATCTCGACGGGCTGCGGGTCGATGCCGTGGCCTCCATGCTCTATCTCGACTACTCGCGCGACGCCGGCGAGTGGATCCCCAACAAGTACGGCGGCAACGAGAATCTGGAGGCGGTGGAGTTCCTGCGCGAGCTCAACCGGGTGGCCCACGAGCGTCATCCCGGCACCCTGATGATCGCCGAGGAGTCGACCTCCTGGCCGGCGGTGTCGCGCCCGACCTATCTCGGCGGGCTCGGCTTCAGCATGAAGTGGAACATGGGGTGGATGCACGACACCCTGTCCTACATGTCCAAGGACCCGATCTATCGCCACTTCCATCACGACCTGCTCACCTTCGGGCTGCTCTATGCCTTCACCGAGAACTTCGTGCTGCCCTTCTCACACGACGAGGTGGTGCACGGCAAGGGCTCGATGATCGACAAGATGCCGGGCGACGGCTGGCAGAAGTTTGCCAGTCTGCGCCTGCTCTATACCCTGATGTTCAGCTATCCGGGCAAGAAGCTGTTGTTCCAGGGCTGCGAGTTCGCCCAGGGGCGCGAGTGGCGCTTCGACGACGCGCTCGACTGGGAGCTGCTCGAGCGGCCGCAGCACCAGGGCATCAAGCGTCTGGTGACCGACCTCAACCACTGTTATCGCACGCTGCCGGCGCTCCATCAGCAGGACTTCGCCAGCGAGGGCTTCGAGTGGATCGACTGTCACGACAGCTCGCAGTCGGTGCTGAGCTATCTGCGCAAGGACCGCAACGGCGAGACCCTGGCGGTGGGGGTGTTCAACTTCACCCCGGTGCCGCGCGAGTGTTATCGCATCGGCGTCCCCGAGGCCGGTTTCTATCGCGAGCTGATCAACTCCGACGCCGAGCTCTATGGCGGCAGCAACGTCGGCAACCAGGGTGGCGTCGAGACCGAGGCGGTAAGCTGGATGGGGCGTCCCTACTCGATCCCGATCGCCTTGCCCCCGCTCGGTGGCCTGATCCTGGTGCGCGAGTCACGGGCCGAGGCCCCGGAGGCGGGCGCGCGCGGCGATACCGCCGACCGTGAGGTCAGCGCCGCCTGATCCATCTCGGTCCGGCGTTGCGACGTCGGGCCGAACCATTGCAACGACGCCGCCCCTCGCGCGGCGTCCCCACGTCATTCCACGAGGTCGACCCCGCGTGACACAGCAAGACCCCGCCGTCGTCGACGGCACTCCGCTGGAGCAGGACGATGCGCTGCTCCGCGCCAAGCTCAACCAGGAAACGGCCCGCGCGCCCTGGTCGTCGCTGCAACGCTTCTTCGCCCAGGGCAAGGTGATCCGCGTCGCCGTCGGGCTGGATCTGATCGAGACCGCGCTGGGTATCGCCCGCGACGATACCGCTGCGCTGGGCGCGGCGATCGAGGCCGGCGAGGTCGGCCCGATCCCGGACGCCGAGGCACGCGACTGGTTCGCGCGCGATACCGAGGTCTGGGCGCTGGTGATCGCGCCCTGGGTACTGGTACAGGAGACGGGATGCACATCTGGGTCGACGCCGACGCCTGTCCACGGGTGATCCGCGACATCCTCTACCGCGCCGCCGAGCGCTGTGGGGTGGCGCTCACCCTGGTCGCCAACCAGTCGCTGAACACGCCGCCCTCGCGCTGGATCCGCTCGATCCGGGTCGGCGCCGGGTTCGATCAGGCCGATGCCGAGATCGTGCGCCGGGTCAGCGCCGGTGACCTGGTGATCACCGCCGATATCCCGCTCGCCGCCGAGGCCATCGCCAAGGGCGCCGAGGTGCTCGATCCGCGTGGTGAGCGCTACACCGCGCACAACATCGGTGAGCGGTTGAACATGCGCGACTTCATGGAGACGCTGCGCTCCAGTGGCGTCCAGACCGGGGGACCGGCGGCGCTCGATGCGCGCGATCGTCAGGCCTTCGCCAATGCCCTCGACACCCTGCTCAGCCGCGCCGCTCGCGACGGCTGAGGGCGCGACGAATCGCTTCCAGGCACGCTGTGCGTGCCGCACCTTCGACTGTCCCGAGCTGTCGCTGCTGATCGCCGATGCCGCGCCCGTCGTCGACCCCGGAGCGCCCGTGGCGACGCCGCATCGTCATCCGCAATGGCTGTTGCTGGTGGTGCTCGACGGCGATCAGTGGATGGAGGTCGAGGGGCGGCGCGTGCGCGTCGAGCGCGGTCGCCTGCTGATGCTGCCACCGGCGCGGTTGCATCGGCCACTGTCGCAGTGCGGCGTGCCGACCCAGCTGGTACTGCTGGTCGAGGACGACTGGCTCGCCGCGCTGGCCGACACCCAGGGGCTCGACCCCGAGGCGCTGCGGGCGCCGCTGCTCCTGCCGATCGAGGGACACGAGGTGCTCGCGGTCGCCGAGCGGCTCGCCCGCGAGCATCTCGGTCGGTTGCCGGGGCGCGAGGCGATGCTGCGCCTGCTCGCCGAGCAGCTGACGCGTCTCTGTCTGCGCGCGCTGGCCGAGCGCCCGGCCAGCGCACGGACCGCGCGACTGGTCGAGCAGGCGGTGGTCTATGTCGAGACCCATCTCGCCGAGCCGCTCTCGCGCGCGCGGATCGCCGCCCATCTCGGGGTCTCGTGCGCCACCCTCGACCGGCTGCTGCGGGCCCGGCTCGGCTGCAGTCCGCGCGAGCTGATCTATCGTTCGCGTCTGGCCCGGGCCCGCGCCCTGCTGGCGCACACCGAGCGCTCGATCACCGAGGTCGCCGCCGAGTGCGGCTTCGCCTCGCCGTCGCACCTGGCCTCGCGCTTCCGTGTCGCCGAGGGCTGTTCGCCGCGTCGCTATCGGGCGCGATTGCGGCACGGGTGACGGATGTTGCGTCGGTGATGAAGGTGTGGCGAGACGGTCGTCGGCTAGTCTGGAGATCGTCCTCATCCACCGGAGATCATCATCATGTCCAACCCCTATCCACGGACCGATTTCGAGCAGGTCGCCGCGACCTGGGACGACAACCCGTTGATCCGGGAGCTCGCCCGGGCGGTCCGTCTCGCCCTGGCCGGTCATTGCGCGCCGCGTCCGGGGATGCGGGTGCTCGACTACGGTTGCGGCACCGGTCTGGCGGCGCTCGCGCTCGCCGCCGAGGTGGCCGAGGTCGAGGGCTGGGACAGCAGCCCCGGCATGCTCGCCGAACTCGAGGCCAAGCGGCGCGCCGCCGGGGTCGACAACCTCCGCATCCGCCAGGTCGATCTGGTCGACGAGCCGGCCCCGGCCAGCGACTTCGATCTGATCCACTCGGCGATGGCGCTGCATCACGTGCCCGACGTCGGTGCCATGATCGCGCGCCTTGCCGGCCTCCTGGTCCCGGGCGGAACGCTCTTCCTGGTCGACCTCGATTGCGAGGACGGCAGCTTCCACGCCGATCACGAGGGCGTCTGTCACCACGGCTTCGAGCGTGAGTGGATCGCCGAGACGCTCGCCGCCACCGGTCTGGAACGGATCCGGGTGGAGACCGCGCACCGCCTGGTCAAGCCCGATGCCGCCGGGGTCGAGCGCCGCTACTCGATGTTCTGCGCCAGCGCGGTGCGGGGCTGAGTTTCAGCTTCCAGCCGCCAGCGGTCAGTTTCCAGTCGCCAGCGGTCAGTTTCCAGTCGCCAGCGGTCAGCTTCCAGTCGCCAGCGGTCAGCTTCCAGTCGCCAGCCGCCAGCCGCCAGCCGTCAGTCGTCAGCCGCCAGCGATCAGCGATCAGCGATCAGCCGCCAGCGGTCAGTTGTTAGCCACCAGCGGGGAGCTAGCCAACCAAATGTCGAGCATGCGCGCCCACCGGCGGCTGGAAGCTGACCGCTGGTGGCTGACGACTGACGCCTGCTCCCCCGACACACGGGTTTCTCGATCGCCCGACAATCGCATAGGATCTGCATCCGCTTCTGATGCTCGAAGGAGATGTTGCGCATGGCGATCCTGATCCTGGGTCTGGTCCTCTTTCTCGGTGGGCACTCGGTGTCCATCTTCGCCCCCGAGTGGCGCGCGCGCGCGGTGGCGCGTATCGGTGAGTTGCCGTGGAAGGCGCTCTACGCGCTGTTTGCGCTGTTCGGCTTCCTGGTGCTGGTGTGGGGCTACGGGTTGGCGCGTCAGGCGCCGATCCCGCTCTATGACCCGCCGGTCTGGCTGCGTCATATCAATCTGCTGCTGATGCTGCCGGTGTTCACCCTGCTGCTCGCGGCCTATCTGCCGGGTCGCATCCAGCACACCCTCAAGCACCCGATGCTGGTTGCGGTGAAGCTGTGGGCGCTGGCGCACCTGCTGGCCAACGGTACCCTGGCCGATGTGCTGCTGTTTGGCGGCTTTCTCGCCTGGGCGGTGGCCGATCGCATCTCGCTCAAGCGTCGTGCGGCGCCCAAGGTTTATGGCCTGCCAGCCTCGCCCGTCAACGATGCGCTCGCCATCGTCGGCGGTCTGGTACTCTATCTTGCGTTCATGTTCTGGCTGCATCGGGCGCTGCTGGGAGTGGCCCCGATCGGTTGAGGCGGAGGCGCCGATGCGACAGGTCAGGGTACAGCACGAGCCGCTCGACCCACTGGCCGAGCAGGCCGTGTTCAACGACACCGACGGACGGGTCGGCGCGGTGGTGAGCTTCACCGGGCTGATGCGCGAGTTCGGCGCCGAGGGTGCGGTCGACGGCATGTTCCTCGAGCACTACCCGGGCATGACCGAGCAGGCGCTCGATGCGCTCGCCGCGCAGGCCGAGCAGCATTGGCCATTGACCGCTCTGGTCTTGGTGCACCGGGTCGGTTGGCTCGCCCCGGGTGATCCGATCGTCTTCGTCGGGGTGAGCAGCGCGCATCGCGCGGCGGCCTTTCGCGCCTGTGAGTTCCTGATCGACGCCCTCAAGACCCGTGTCCCGCTGTGGAAAAAGGAGACGAGCGGTACGGCTGAACGCTGGGTCGAGGCCCGTGACAGCGATGAGGTCGCGGCGCGGCGCTGGACCGAGGCGACGGCCCGCGACCCGGAGTGAGCGCCCTTGGGCGAGGCGCAGCCGTCGTCTCTGCCCACTATCTGACACGCGTGTCTGGATCTCCACTCCGCACGTTTCGCCTCGGCGTACAAGGATGGTGGCCGTGCCCGGCTCGATCCCGCTGTCGAGACAGACGGGCTGGAGGCGAAGCCGCTGCGCGTACGGTCGATCCGGGACGCACTGAGCGCATCCGCGCGCGCCGGAGCCGAGGTATGCTGCGACAAGACATGGCGCAAGCCGCCATCGACCAGACGGCCCTGGAGATCTACTGGGCCGGTCTCGACGGTCGACTGATCGAGGTCAATACCACCGTCGAGCGGTTGACCGGCGTGGGGCGCGAGCGGCTGATCGGCCAGCCGGTCGCCAGCATCGACATGAGTCTCGATGCCGCGGCCTGGTCGGTGCTCGTCGCGCGTCTGCATCAGGCGCGTCACGAGCGGCGTGAGGGCGTACACCGGCGCGTCGAGGGCGAGGACTGTGCCGTCGAGGTGACGCTGTCTCTGGTCGAGTGCGACGGTCAGCCCCTGGTGTGCGCCTTCGCCCTTGAGGTTGCTCCTCGCAGCGCGGTCGAGCTGGCGCTGCGTGAGAGCGAACAGCGGTTGCGCTCGCTGATCAACGCCACCCCCGACATCATCTGCTTCAAGGACGGCGAGGGACGCTGGCTGGAGGCCAACGACGCCGATCTCGCGCTGTTCTCGCTCACCACCGTCGACTATCGCGGCAAGACCGACGCCGAGCTGGCCGAGTTCACCGATCTCTGCTACCGCGACGCCTTCCTCGCCTGTGAGTCGAGCGACGAGATCGCCTGGTGCGCCGGCCGGCTGTCGCGCGCCGAGGAGCGGATCACCCGACCGGACGGGGTGACCAAGGTCTACGACGTGATCAAGGTGCCGGTGTTCGAGGACGACGGCCGACGCAAGGGGTTGATCGTGCTCGGGCGCGACATTACCGAACGCGACTGCTACGAGCGTGCGCTGCGCGACAGTGAGGAGCGTTTTGCACTGGCGATGCGCGGCAGCGATGCCGGGCTGTTCGACTGGGACCTGCGCACCCGGCAGATCTATCTGTCGGCGCGCTGGAAATCGATGCTCGGCTACGCCGAGCGCGAACTGCCCGACCGGCTCGAGACCTGGGAGCAACTGGTCGATCCCAGGGATCGCGAGCGCTGCTGGCGACTGCTGCGCGACTACATGAATGGACGCTGCGACGACTTCAACCTCGAGACGCGGATGCGTCACAAGGAGGGCCATTGGGTCGATGTCCTGTCCCGCGCCTATCTGGTACGCGACCAGCGCGGTCGCGCGCTGCGCATGGTCGGCACCCATCTCGATATCTCCGCGCTCAAGCAGGCACAGCGTCAGGCCGAGACCGAGCGCAACCGTGCCAAGCAGTATCTCGACATCGCCGGGGTGATGTTCCTCGCGCTCGATCTCGACGGCCACATCCTGTCGGTCAATCCGCGCGGCTGTACCCTGCTCGGTTGTCCCGAGTCGGAGCTGATCGGACTCGACTGGTTCGCCCGCTTCCTGCCGCCGGGCGAGCGCGAGCGGCGCCACGGGCTGTTTCGCAAGATGCTCTCCGGCGCCCACCCGGAGACCGCCATGAGCGATGGTCCGATCCTGACCACGCGTGGCGAGGAGCGGCTGGTCGCCTGGCACCACAACCTGGTGCGCGATGCCGAGGGCGCGGTGATCGGTACCCTGTCATCCGGCGAGGACGTCACCGAACGCCGGCTCGCCGAGCGCGCGTTGCACGAGGAGCGTGCATTCCTGCAGCACGTGATCGACGGTATCGACGATCCGATCATGGTGATCGGGGCCGATCACCGCGTGCTGCGGATGAATCGCGTCGCCCAGCGTCTCGCCGCGGTCGATGATGCCGAACTGCACGAGTGCGGCTGCTACCAGCTCGCCCCCCATCCCTGCCTGCCCGAGGATCCGCTGTGCCCATTGCACGCCATCCTCGAGAGCGGTGAGCCGTGCAAGATGCTGCGCCACCATCGGTTGCCCGACGGCGGCGTGCGTCAGTTCGAGGTCGCTGCCAGTCCGCTGCTCGACGACGCCGGCGAGGTGATCGGCATCATCGAGGTGTCGCGCGACATCAGCGACCATCTCGAACTGCTCGATCGATTGCGCGAGCGCGAGAACAGCTATGCCCACCTCGCCCATCACGACCCGCTCACCGGGCTGCCCAACCGGCTGCTGTTCGCCGACCGGCTCGAGCAGTCGATCCGACTGGCGCACCGCGAGCACACCCGGCTGGCGGTGCTGTTCATCGATCTCGACGGCTTCAAGCATGTCAACGACAGCTTTGATCACAGCTATGGCGATCAGGTGCTCAAGGTGGTGGCGGGGCGGCTGCGGGCGCAGTTTCGCGAGGGCGATACCCTGGCGCGGATGGGCGGCGACGAGTTCACCCTGATCCTCAACGGCATCGCCCATCAGGACGACGCGGCACGGGTGGCACGCGCCATCCTGCAACTGTTCAAGGATCCCTTCGAGGTCGGTGAGCACTCGGTGTTTCTCGGCGCGAGCATCGGCATCAGCCTCTATCCCGAGCACGGCGCGCGCGCCGAGGACCTGGTGCGCAATGCCGACGCGGCCATGTATCGCGCCAAGGACGAGGGCCGCAACGGCTTCCGCTACTACTCCGAGGAGCTCACCGCGCGCGCCTTCGAACGCGTGCTGCTCGAATCGAGCCTGCACCGTGCCCTGGAGCGGAATGAGCTCGAACTCTTCTACCAGCCGCAGCTCGACCTGGTGAGCGGCGAGCTACGCGGGCTCGAGGCGTTGGTGCGTTGGCGTCATCCCGAGATGGGGCTGGTCTCGCCCGGCAAGTTCATCCCCCTGGCCGAGGAGTCGGGGATCATCATCGTCATGGGTGAGTGGATCCTCGAGCATGCCTGCACCCAGATGCGTGCCTGGCAGCAGGGCGGGCTGCTCGACGAGGGGGTGCTGATCAGCGTCAACCTCTCGCCCAAGCAGTTCGATCAGCACGCGCTCAGCGAGATGGTCGGCGGTATCCTCACCCGCACCGGTCTGTCCCCGGCGGGACTCGAGCTGGAGATCACCGAGTCGACGATGATGCGCTCGATCGAGCGCACCCGACACGTGCTCGGTGCACTGCGCGCGCTCGGCGTGAAGATCGCCATCGACGACTTCGGGACCGGCTACTCCTCGCTGATCCAGCTCAAGCGACTGCCGCTCACCAAGCTCAAGATCGACAAGTCCTTCGTCTCCGACATCCCCGACGACGCCAACGACGTGGCCATCGCCAAGGCGATCATCGCGCTCGCCAGCAGCCTCTCGCTGGAGGTGCTGGCCGAGGGCGTGGAGACGCGCGAACAGCAGGATTTCCTCACCCGCGAGGGCTGTCATACCGGGCAGGGCTATCTGTTCTCGCGCCCGCTCGAGAGGGCGGCGATCGAGCGCTTCCTGCTAGCCCTGAGGCGGGGTGGCTGAGTCCTCGGCGGCATTGGCCTGGCGCGGATCGCTGGCCTCGGTGCGCTGCGGTACCGGCGCGATCGAGCGCAGCCGCAGGTGCAGCGCGGCCTTGGCCAGCAGATGGGCGCTCACCGGCGCGGTGATGAAGAGAAACAGCGTCACCAGCAGCTCGTGCAGGCTCAGCCCCTCGCCGCGGGTGCTGAAATAGACCATCGAGGCGATCAGCAGGCTGCCGACACCGAGCGTGGTGGCCTTGGTCGGGCCGTGCAGCCGGGTGTAGAAGTCCTCGAGCCGCGCCAGTCCGAGCGAGCCGATGAAGGTGAAGAGCGCGCCGATCAGGATCAGCGCCGAGAGGATGATTTCGAGCATCTTGGCCTCACTCGATGATATCGCCGCGCAACAGATACTTGCACAGCGCCACGGTGCCGACGAACCCCATCATCGCGATCAGCAGCGCGGCCTCGAAATAGAGCGCGCTGCCGAGATGGATGCCGAGCAGCACCAGCAACGCCACGGTGTTCACGTACAGGGTGTCGAGGGCGAGGATGCGGTCCGGCTGGTCAGGGCCGTAGAGCAGGCGCAGCAGGGCCATCACGAAGGCCGCGGCCACCAGCAGGAAGGCGATACTCACAGCGGTGCTCAGCATGGTTCGAAGACCTCCTGCAAGGGGGTTTCATAGCGGTGCTTGATGGTCGCGACCAGCGCCTCGGGATCGTCGACGTCGAGCGCGTGCACCACCAGCGTGGCGCGATCCGGACTCAGCCAGGCCGAGACCGTCCCCGGGGTCAGCGAGATGGTGTTGGCCAGCAGGCTGATACCGAGTTCCGAGCGCAGCGCCAAGGGCACCTCGACGAAGCCTGGTTTCACCCGGCGCGGGCCGCGCACGATCAGCCAGGCCACCCCCAGGTTGGCGACGAGGATGTCATAGAGCAGCACCAGCACGAAGCGCAGCAGGGTCAGCGGCTTGTGCACCCGTACCCGATCGGGCCAGAAGCGCAGGGTGAAGATCGGGATCAGCCAGCCGAGCAGCAGGCCGAGCAGCACGTGGCCGAACGACAGGCTGTTGACCAGCAGCAGCCAGATCACC
Source organism: Marichromatium sp. AB31 (assembly GCF_003718685.1). Lineage (NCBI taxonomy): Bacteria > Pseudomonadati > Pseudomonadota > Gammaproteobacteria > Chromatiales > Chromatiaceae > Marichromatium > Marichromatium sp. AB31. Next base: position 239,401 of record NZ_RHFI01000001.1, read on the forward strand.
GTCAGCGCCGGGGTGAGCAATGGATGGGGCAGCAGTCGCAGCTTCATCGTGCATGGGCCTCCATGTCGCCGCCGAGCACCGTCTCGACATAGTGTTCGGGCACGAGCAGCTGCTCGGCGGTGGCCTGGGTGAAGGCGCTGAGCGGACCGGCCCCCAGCGTCAGCCCGATGCACAGCGCGAGCAGCGCGGTGGCGGGCAGCAGCTCGGCGCGACCGGGCGTGGCTGCTGGCGGCTCGCCGGGACCGGCGCGCAGCAGCAGCAGGCTGCCGCTGCGCGCCAGGGCGACGATGCCGAGCAGCCCCGAGGTCAGCACCACGGTGAGGATCCAGGCCATCGCCGGGTCGTCGAGCGCGGCGCGCAGCACCATCAGCTTGCCGAGGAAGCCGGAGAAGGGCGGTAGCCCCGCCACCAGGATCGCGGCGATGAAGAAGAGCGTGCCGACCTGTCCGGCATGGGGCATCGTCGGGGCGTCGATCAGGCGGTCGCCGGCTGCGCCGCGGCGTCGGGCGATGCCCTCGGCGAGCAGATAGAAGGCGCCGGTGGCGAGCGTGGTGTGGACCAGATAGTAGAGTGCGGCGGCGATGCTGTCGCGATCGCCGAGTGCGATGGCGGTCAGCAGCACCCCGATCGAGACCAACACCAGATAGCCGATCTGGATCCGCAGCGTGGTGCTCGCCAGGGCACCGAGGCTGCCGAGCGCCATGGTCACCAGCGCCAGCGGCAACAGCCAGGGATCGAGCAGCCCGGCCAACTCCCCGGCGCCATCACCGAACCACAGCGTCTGGATGCGCAGGATGGCGTAGATCCCGACCTTGGTCATCACCGCGAACAGCGCCGCCACCGGCGCCGAGGTCGCGGCATAGGCCGTGGGCAGCCACAGATAGAGCGGGAAGAGTGCGGCCTTGAGCGCGAACACCGCGAACAGCAGCAGCGCGCCGGCCCGAGCCAGTCCGAGTTCGTCGGGGCCGAGGGCGGCGAGCTTGCCGGCCAGATCGGCCATGTTGAGCGTCCCGGTGACGCCGTAGAGGGTCCCGGCGGCGAACAGGAACAGCGTCGAGCCGACCAGGTTGACCACCACGAAGTGCAGTCCGGCGCGGGTCCGCTCGGCACCGCCGCCGTGCAGCAGCAGGCCGTAGGAGGCCAGCAGCAGCACCTCGAAGAAGACGAACAGGTTGAACAGGTCGCCGGTGAGAAAGGCGCCGCAGAGTCCGAACAGCTGCAGCTGGAACAGCGGCTGGAAGTGACGGCTGCCGGCATCGGTGCCGCGGATCGCGTAGAGCAGCGCGAACAGCGCGAGCAAGGCGGTCAGCAACACCATCCAGGCGCTGAGCCGGTCGGCCACCAGGACGATGCCATAGGGCGCCGGCCAGTCACCGAGCTGGTAGGTCAGCACGCTGCCGTCGGCGACGGCGAGCAGCAGCGCCAGCGCCACCCCGACCTGGGCGAGTACCGCCACCAGGTTAAGTCGCCGACGCACCGTCAGCGGCAGGGCGCGGCGCACCAGCAGCAACAGGGCACCGGCGAGCAGCGGCAGCAGCAGCGGGAGGATCACCAGATGACTCACGCGCGTCCCTCCTCGTCGGCGTGACCGTCGACATGGTCGTTGCCGAGCTCGGCGCGGGCCTTGAGCGAGAGCATGATCACGAAGGCGGTCATCGCGAAGCTGATGACGATGGCGGTGAGCACCAGCGCCTGGGGCAGCGGGTCGGCATAGCCGGGCGCCTGGGCGTCGATCACCGCCGGCTGACCGATGGTCAGTCGGCCGGTGGCGAAGAGGAACAGATTGACCCCGTAGGAGAGCAGGGTCAGGCCCATCACCACCGGGAAGGTCCGGGCGCGCAGCACCAGATAGACCCCGCAGGCGGTGAGCAGGCCGATGAGGATGGAGATCAGGGCTTCCATATCAGTCAGTCTCGCTCCTGGGCGGCGGCGCTGCGCATCAGCCCGAGATGGATCAGGATCAGCAGGGTCGAGCCGACCACCACCAGATAGACGCCGAGGTCGAAGGCCATCGCCGAGGCCAGCTCGAAGTCGCCGACCAGCGGCCAGTGCACATGGCTGAAGGTCGAGGTGAGGAAGGGATAGCCGAAGACGAAGCTCGCCATGCCGGTGAGGGTGCCCACCAGCAGGCCGGCGGCGATCAGCGGATGCATGTTGCCGTTGAGCCGGCGGTGGGTCCACTCCACGCCATTGGTCAGGTACTGCATGATCAGCGCCACGGCGGTGATCAGTCCGGCGATGAAGCCGCCGCCGGGCTGGTTGTGACCGCGCAGGAAGATGAACGCCGAGACCAGCAGCGCCAGCGGCAGCAGCAGCCGGGTGAGCGCGGCCATGATGCTCGGGTGCAGGTCCCAGTTCCAGGGGCGGCCATGGGGATCGAGCGTCATTCCGGGCAGGCGCAGCCCCTTGAGCATGGCGTAGATGCCGAGCCCGGCGAGCGCCAGCACGGTGATCTCGCCGAGGGTGTCGAAGCCGCGGAAGTCGACCAGGATGACGTTGACCACGTTGCTGCCGCCACCGCCTGGCACGCTGTGCTCCAGGAAGTATCCGGAGATGGTCTCGCCGGGACGGGTGAGGATGCCCCAGGCGAGCGCCGCGGTGCCGAGACCGGCGATCGCGGCGAGCGCGAGATCGCGAACCCGACGCACCCGCGAGGACTCGGCCGGGGTGTGCTGGGGCAGGAAGTAGAGCGCCAGCAACAGCAGCACGATGGTCACCACCTCGACCGAGAGCTGGGTGAGGGCGAGGTCCGGGGCCGAGAACTTGGCGAAGATCAGCGCAACCAGCAGCCCCAGCACCCCGATCACGATCAGCGCGGTGAAACGCTGCCGGTGCAGCGCGGTGGTGGCGATCGCCCCGGCGCCGAGTCCGAGGGCGACGATCAGGCTGATGCCGTCGGCCGGGACCAGGGTCGCCGGTCCGGTGAGCGGGGCGGTGACGCCGAGCATGCCGACGGCGCCGAGGCTGAGCGCGCTGATCAGCAGCAGCGCCACCATGCGTTGCAGCGAGCCGGTGTCGAGCGCGGCGGTGACGGCGCGCGCCGCGGCGATCACCGTGCGCTGGGTCCATCCGAACAGCACCCCGGCATCGATCAGGCCCTCGTGACGAGCGGCGACCATGAACAACGGCCGGCGCGCGGCATAGATCAGCAGGCCACCGAGCAGCGCGATCACACTCATCGCAAAGGCCGAGTTGAAGCCGTGCCAGATCGCCAGGTCATGGGCCGGTGAGTTGGACTGCAGCACGCTGTCGGCGGCGATTGCGAGCAAGGGTTCGACGGTGAGTGTCGGGAGGATGCCGACCAGCAGACAGATCGCCACCAGGATCTCCACCGGCACCTTCATCCAGTGCGGTGGCTCGTGCGGGGTGCGCGGCAGGTCGTGCGGCTCGCCGTTGAAGAAGACGTCGTGGATGAAGCGCAGCGAATAGGCCACCGCCAGCGCGCTGGCGAGCACCACGGTCACCGGCAGCACCCAGCTCCAGGCGCTCTGGTCGAAGAAGTTGGCCGCCTCGGCGAAGAACATCTCCTTGGAGAGGAAGCCGTTGAACAGCGGCACCCCGGCCATCGATGCCGAGGCCACCATCGCCAGGGTGGCGGTATAGGGCATGAAGCGCCACAGCCCGTTGATCCGGCGCATGTCACGGGTGCCGCACTCGTGATCGATGATGCCGGCGGCCATGAACAGCGAGGCCTTGAAGGTGGCGTGGTTGATGATGTGGAAGACACCGGCGACCGCCGCCAGCGGGGTGCCGATGCCGAACAGCAGGGTGATCAGACCGAGGTGGCTGACCGTCGAGTAGGCCAGCAGCCCCTTGAGATCGTGCTTGAACAGCGCGATCCCGGCGCCGATCAGCAGGGTGGTGAGCCCGGCGCCGATCACCAGCGCGCTCCACAGCGGCGTGCCCGAGAGCGCCGGGAACAACCGCGCGAGCAGGAAGATGCCCGCCTTGACCATGGTCGCCGAGTGCAGATAGGCCGACACCGGGGTCGGCGCGGCCATTGCCCGCGGCAGCCAGAAATGGAAGGGGAACTGCGCCGACTTGGTGAAGGCGCCGAGCAGCACCAGCACCAGCATCGGGGTGTAGAGCGGGTGGGCGCGGATCGCTTCACCCGAGGCGAGGATCACCGAGAGCTCGTAGCTGCCGGCGATCTCGCCGAGCAGCAGGAAGCCACCGAGCAGTGCCAGACCGCCGAGACCGGTGACGGTGAGCGCCATGCGCGCGCCCTGGCGGGCGTCCTGGCGATGGCGCCAATAGCTGATCAGCAGGAACGAGGAGAGGCTGGTCAGCTCCCAGAACATCAGCAGCAGGATCAGGTTCTCGGCCAGCACGATGCCGAGCATCGAGCCCATGAACAGCAGCAGATAGGCGTAGAAGCGCCCCATGCAGTCGTCCGCGTCGAGATAGTAGCGGGCATAGAGGATGACCAGCAGGCCCATGCCGAGGATCATCAGGGCGAACAGCAGCCCGAGACCGTCGAGACGGAATACCAGGTCGAGCCCCAGCCCCGGCATCCAGGGCAGGCGTTGAATCAGGATCTCGCCGGCAAAGGGCACCGGCAGGCTCGGCAGCAGGCAGGCCAGCGCCAGGGCGGTTACCGCCCCGGCCATCCAGGCCGAGCGCAAACGTCCGTAACGAGAGACCCACCCGGTCAGAGCGGCCCCCAGAAAGGGGACGAGGACGACGAGTGTCAGGTTCATGATGAGTATTGAGAATGCGAGGCGTTGATCGGATCGCAGCGATCAAGCATACCATCGCTCGAACGCTGCGCGAGTGCTGTTTTCATCATCGGCTCCGGGGTTGGCCGGATTCCTGCTATGCTTGGCCGCCGAGCGCTTGTCGCCGCCCGACCCCCGCCGGCGACGCCGATCCCGTCCCTAGCCGGAACCGACGCGATGCCCAATCCGACACCGATCGCCACGCGCGCGCTGGCCGAGCGCGCCGGGGTGGCGATGCTCTATCTGCTCGCCGCCAGTGCCTTCCTCTCCACCGCGCTCGCCTCGATCGCGATGGCCGGGCTGGCGTTGGCCTTCGTGCTTGCGCCGCCCGCGCCCCGAGCCCCCTGGCACTGGTCGCCCGCGTCCCTGGCGGTGGTGGCGCTCTGTCTGCTGGTGGTGGCGCGCGCCGCCGTCGCCGCGCTCGACCCGTCGGTGCCACACGGGCTGCTGTGGGAGAGTGCGCTCGACTGGTGCAAGCTGCTGCTGTTCATCCCCTTCGCCCACTTCCTCGCCGGGGAGCGCCCACGCGCCCTGCGCCTGCTCGGGCTGGCCCTCGCCGGTCTCGCCCTGGGGATGCTGTGGCGGCTCGACTGGGGGCTGCTGGCGAGCGATCCGGGCGCCTTCCTCGGTGAGCGCGACCAGTACGGCTTCACCGCCATCGCCACCGGACTCTATACCGGCTCGGCCCTGCTCGGGCTGATGCTGATGCGCGAGCGCCTGCTCGCGCGTGCCGCCCAAGCGTTTCCCCGTTGGTCGCTGATCCTGGCCTGGGGGCTGTTGCTGGGCCTGTTCGCCCTCGGTTTCCTGCAGAGCCAGTCGCGCGGCAGCTGGGTCGCCTGGCTGCCGGCGCTGCTGCTCGGTCTGGTGCTCGCCGCCCCGGCGCGCGCCCGGCTCGATGGTCGGGTGCTGCGCCGCGCGCTGTGGATCGCCGTGCTCGCTGCGGTGGTGCTGGTGCTGGTCGCCTTCCAGGCCGACGACCTGCTGTGGCGCATGCGCGAGGACCTGGCCTGGATCAGCGGCGCGCGCGAGGGCACCGCCGCCTCCTCGCTCGGCCAGCGCTGGAGCGCTCAACTGGTCGGGCTCTCGCTGTGGCTCGAACATCCCTGGTTCGGCTGGGGGCCGGGGCTCAGTCAGTGGTTGATGGACCTCAGCGGCGACCCCGGGGTGCGCGATGGCGCCGGGGTGGCACTGCGCCATCTGCACAATACCTATCTCGAGGTGCTGGTGCAGTTCGGCGTCGCCGGTCTGTTCTGCTGCGCCCTGCTCACCCTGGCGTTGCTGACCGCCTCCTGGCGCGGTTGCGCCGGTGATCGCCTGCTGCGCGCACTGCTGATCGCGCTCTGGTGCTATCTGCTGCTGTGGGAGTTGACCAACTACCGCATGGTGCGTCACGACTGGCTGATGTACTGGATCCTGCTCGCCGGGCTGAGCCAGGGGCTGGGTCGACGCCTCAATCGGGCGGGTTGAGCGGCGGCAGCCCGCCGCGCCGCCTCGGGCGAGCCGGGCGGTGTGCGCGTCGTCCGCTGGCGAGCCGGCGCGCGAGCGCGCGCTGCCAGCGACTGAACACCACCCGCTGGGCGCCGTAGCGCGCCGCCTCCAGTCGCGCCACCAGCCGCGTCAGTGCGGTGCGATCGGCGCCGGGCGCGGTGGCGAGCAGCGCCGCGACCACCTCGGGTCGACCGCGCCGTCCGCCATCGGGCAGCGCCGGGGCGAGCCGTGCCAGCCAGGTCTCCGGGGTGGTGGCGGTGCGCGCGCGCAGCAGCCCCAGGCGCAACCGCCAGCCGCCGGGCAGACCGGCCCACAATCCCGCCCATAGCCTCTCGCCGAGGCCGAGGATGCGCAGACGCACGCGCTCGAGCGCGCCCGTCAAGCGTCCAGCTGGGGGGCGGGTGAGCACCGCCCACCAATAGCCGGCGAGCACCAGCAGCACCGCGCTCACCGCCATCCATGCCGGGTGCCAGTGGATCGCGGGCCGGGAGGGCGGCGCGCCGTTCGTCACCTGCAGGGTGCGTAGCGGGGTGCGCGCCAGCTCGCCGCGCTCGCGCGCGATGTCCCACCAGGCCACCCGGATCTCGGGGAGCAGCAGCCGACCGGCGTGCTGCGCCACCAGGGTATGGGTCTCGATGCGGGTGGCGAGGAGCTGTCGTCCATCGGGCGAGAGACGGGTGTCGACCTGTGCGCGCTCGCGATAGACGCGGATGCCGTCGACCCCGGCGAGCTGGTCGGCGAGCACGGGGAGCTGCTCGCCGTTGGTGCCGGTCGCCGAGAGTTCGAGCCGCAGTCTCAGCGGCTCGCCCGGGGCCACCGGACCCTCGGGTGTCAGGCTGGAGGTGAGGGTCAGTGCGCGCGCCGGTAGCCAGGGCTCGATACCGGGCGCCGGCGGGCGGACCCGCAGCCTGAGCGGGCGCTCGCTGCCGACCTCGAAGGTGCCGCCGGCATGGCTGCCGCTGAGCCGCAGGGGGCCGGCGTCGAGCCGCCCCGGGCGCAGCGGCAGCAGGGCGAACACCAGGGTGTTGATGGTGGTGCCGTCGCCCGCGCGTCTGGGCGGCTCGGTGTGGAGTCGGCGCAGCAGCACGGTCCCGGGGCGTGGCGGCTCGAGCCCGATCCGGGTCGGTTGTTCATCGCCGCTCAGGCGCAGCCGCAGCAGCACCGGCTGATGGACATAGGGACTCGAGGTCTCGATCGACCAGCTGAGCCGGTAGTCGGGGGCACGGCTGGTGGTCGGTGGCTGGGTGGGCCAGGCAGGGCGTTGGCCGGCCTGCCAGGGTGGCGGCCAGGGCGGCTGGAACTGGGCGCCGGCCTGAGCGCACCAGAGCAGGGCGAGGGCGGTGAGTGGGGCGATCGACCTCACCATGGGCGGGTCTCCCGATAGCGCAGCGGTTGTTCGCGCAGCCGGCGCAGCTCCTCGAGCCGGAACTGGTTGCGGATCAGCAGCGCCGGGTCGGCCTGGAGGCGCTCGAGTCGTTGCTCCAGGGTTGCGTCGGGGTCGAGCGGCCCGGGCAGGTCGCCGGTCTCCGCTGGGGGGGCGTCCTCGCCGGGGGCCGTCTCGTCCGGCCCGCTCCCCGGCAGGTCGAGCCCCGGCTGCGCGCCGTCCGGGCCGCGCCGCTGGCCCTCGTCCGGTTGTGCGGCGCGCTCGCCGGTCTCGCCCTGCTCGCCCGCGCCTCGGTCGGGCGCCTGCTCGCCCGCGCTACCCCGGTCTCGCGCGTCCGCGGGGGCCGTGCCCGGGGTGGTCGGACCCTGGTCGCCGCCGTCACCGTCCTCGCGGCCCGTCTCCGGTGTCGCGTCGTCCGTGTCACCCTGGTCGGTCTCGGTCTCGGTCTCGGTCTCGTCGGCGCGACCGGTGTGCTCGCGGTCGCCGTCGTCCGCACCGTCGCCGGTCCCGTCGGCCGCCCCGCTCTCGCCGTCGTCCTCCCCGTTGCCCGTCGTCGATTCGGCTCGACCCGCATCCTCCGAGCGATCACCCTGACCAGACTGCTCCGACTGCTCCGACTGCTCCGACTGCTCCGACTGCTCCGACTGCTCCGACTGCTCCGACTGCTCCGATGCTTCAGACTGTTCCTGCTGTTCCTGCTGTTCCTGCTGTTCCTGGTTCTCGTCCTCTTCCTCCTCCTCGGGTTCGAGCCGGGCGAGCAGGGCGCGGGTGAGGGCGAGGTTGTGCGCGGCGTCGGCGTCCTCCGGATCGAGCCGCAGCGCCTCGCCGTAGGCGGTGGCGGCGCCGGCGTAGTCGCCGAGCTGGAAGCGGGCGTTGCCCTGGTTGTAGTGCGCCGCGCTGCCGTGCTCGCCGGTCTCGGCGGCCTCGGTGAAGGCGCGTTCGGCCTCCTGGTAGCGCTCGGCGCGATAGAGCGCGACACCGCGTCGGTAGGGATCGCTGAAGCCCTCGGCGGCGGCGGCGTAGTCGCCGGCGAGATAGTCGCCATAGGCGCGCTGGGCACGGTTCTCGAACCAGTCGGCGGCGCCCGCTGCGGTACCGAGACCGAGCAGCAGCACGAGTATCGTGCGCCTGCTCAAGACCCACCCCCGGGATGCCGCCAGGGATGGCGGAACTCGGCCAGTACCAGCAGCGCGAGGACGATCAGGGGGATCCAGAAGCGCTCGTTCCAGATTCGCGTCCGTTCGTCACCGGCCGCGGCGGATCGCGCCCGCTCGGCACTGGCGTCGAGCAGTGCGCGGGTGTCGGCCTCGCCGTGGATCGCTTCGCGGTAGCGCCCGTCGCCGGCCACGGCGAGCGCCTCGAGCCGTTCGGGTTCGAGCGTCGAGCGCACCGGTTGACGGGTCGGGTCCATGGGGTCGCGCACCCAGCCGCCCTGGGGCGCGGGCACCAGCGCACCCTGCTCGGTGCCGACGCCGAGGACGTGCAGACGGATGCCGCGCGCGGCGAGCGCGCGTACCTGCTCGAGCGGCAGCGGGGTGGCGAAGTCGCCGTCGGAGATCAGCAGGATGGCGCGCGCGCCATCGGCCGGCAGCGGGTCGAGCAGCTGTGCGGCACGTTCGAGCGCGTCCTCGAGGTTGCTGCCCTGGAGCTGGGGGCTGGCCAGGTCGGTGGCGAGCACGGGCAGGCGCGAGAGCAGGGTGGCGCTGTCCTCGGTGATCGGGGCGAGCACATGCGGGACCGAGGCGAAGGCGATCAGCCCGAGCCGGTGATGGCGATTGGCGCGGATCAGGTCCTCGAGTTCCTGACGGGCGCGCCCGAGCCGGTCGGGGGCGAGATCGGTGCAGCGCATCGAGCGCGACACGTCGAGCAGCACCAGCAGGTGATTGCCGGGGTGGAACAGCCGCACCTCCTGATAGCCCCAGCGCGGCCCGGCGAGGGTGAGCACCAGCAGGGTCCAGAGCAGTGTCCAGCGGCGCAGTGGGTGGCCCCGTCGTCCCGGCGTCGACGGCGCGACCAGCAGGTGCGGCAGCAGGTGGGCGTCGGCATAGGCGCGCAACGCCTCCGGCGCGCCTGCCAGCGGCGCGCGCCGGCGCCGCCACCACCACAGCGCCGGGATCGCCAGCAGCCCGAGCAGCCACAGCGGTTCGGCCAGGTGCGGTCCGGCGGCGCTCATGACGCCACCCCGCGATCCCGGATCCCCAGCGCGAGCAGGGCCGCCAGCGCGAGCAGCAGCGGCCAGCGGTAGAGCGGCTGGGGCAGGTAGAGGGTGCGCGCCTCGCTCGCGGTCTTCTCGAGCCCGTCGATCTGCGCCGAGATGCGCGCCAGGGCGTCGCCGTCGGTGGCGCGGAAATAATCGCCGCCGGTGAGGGCGGCGATCGCGCGCAGCGTCTCCTCGTCCATGGTGAGGTCGTCGCGATAGCGGATCTGTCCCTCCTCGCGGATCGGGATGCGCTGCTGCTGGCTGCCGACGCCGATGACATGGATGCGGATGCCGTAGTGCGCGGCCAGTCGCGCCGCCTCGCGCGGGTCGAAGCCGCCGGCGTTGTTGTCGCCGTCGGCAATCAGCAGCAGCACACGCGAGCCGGCGGGACGCTCGCGCAGCTTGAGCGTGCCGAGTGCGATGGCGTCGCCCAGCGCGGTGGCCGCGCCCGCGATCCCGGGGACCAGGTCGGCGAGCTGCTGGCGTACCGCGGTGCGGTCGAGGGTCAGCGGCGCGAGCACGAAGGCCTGGGCGCCGAACAGGATCAACCCCACGCGGTCGCCGCTGCGCCCGGCGACGAAACGATCCATCACCGTGCGCACCACCTGCATGCGATCGAGCTGACGCCCGTCGCCGAGGTCGAGCGCGGCCATCGAGTGCGAGGCGTCGACAGCGAGCATCAGGTCGTAGCCCGGGGTGCTGATCTCGGTGTGCGGGGTGAGCCACTGCGGGCGGGTGAGCGCGGCGACCAGTGCCAGCCACAGCAGCAGCCACAGCAGCCGGTCGAGGCGCGCCGCGCCGCCGGTGCCGTCGCCGCCTGCGGCGAAGACCGCGCGCAAGCGCTCGGGGTGGGGGTGGCGCAGTCCCGGGGTGGTCGATCGCGGTGGCGTCGGGCTGGATCCGATCCGGCGCCGCAGCAGCCGTGGCAGCAGCCAGGGCAGCGGCAGTGCGAGCGCGGCCCAGGGCCAGTGGAACTCAAGCATCGCCGGCCTCCCGGTAGGGCGCGGCCCGGGTCCAGGACTGGGTCGCCGCGATCAGTGGCGCGAGTGATGGCATGGGGGTCTGTCCGGGTGGGGCATAGCGTGCGCCGATCAGCGCCTGGCCGTGCTCGCGCCAGGGGAAGCCCGCCGGGTCGGCGCGTTCGAGCCATTCCAGCCAGGCCTCGCCGCAGCGCCCGGCGACGCCGTCGCGCCCGCAGCGGGCGATGGCGATGCGGCGCAGCAGTTCGGAGAACTCGGCGAGCAGGCGTGCCGGGTCCTCGCCGTCGCGCTCGCGGCGCGCCAGCGCGTGCAGTCGTCTGCGGGCGTCGACACGCCAGCCGCTGTGGCTGCGCGCGAGCCGGACGAGCGCGCGACCGAGCGGCGCGCGCCCGCGCCACAGCAGCCAACCGCCGAGCCCGAGGGCGAGCGCGAGCAGCCACCAGCCGGGGGCCGGCGGCCACCAGGGGACGGCGTCGATGTCGTGGATGTCGCGCAGTCCGCCGTGCTCGATCATCGGTGTGCCCTCGACCGGGCGTGACGCGCCAGCCCGTGGATCAGCGCCAGATGGATCTCGCTGTCGGTGGCGATCGGGATCAGGATCAGTCCGAGTCGGTGGGCGTTGGCGCGCAGTCGTGCGCGTCGCGCCTCCCAGGCCGCGCGATAGGCGTTGCGGGCACCGGGGTCATCGGTGTCGAGCAGGTGGCGGCTCCCGTCGGGGCCGACGAAGCCGACCCGGCCCATCGCCGGGATCTCGCGATCGGCCGGGTCGTCGAGCGCGAGCAGCACCAGGGTGTGGCGCTGACGCAGCTCGCCGAGCAGGGTCTCGAACCCCGGTCGGTCGCGGTCGAGATCGGCGATCAGGAACAGCAGCGAGCCCGGCGGCAGTCCGGCGGCGGCGCGGCGCAGGGTCTCGATCACCGGCGTGGTCGGCGACCCGGGGTCGAGCGGCGCGGCGAGCGTGCGCAGCAGCTGCCAGAGCGCGCGTCGACCCCGTGCCGGGCGCAGCATTTGCGGCGCCGGGGTGCCGAACACCAGTCCGCCGACGCGGTCGTGGAGTCGGCTCGCGGCCCAGCCGATCAGCGCTGCGGCGCGCGCCGCCTGCACCGACTTGAAGATGTTGCGGGTGCCGAACTCGAGGTGCGCGCCACGCTCGACGCAGAGCAGCACGGCGCGCTCGCGCTCCTCGCGAAACAGCTTGAGATGCGGGGTGTCGGTGCGCGCGGTGACCTTCCAGTCCATGTAGCGGATGTCGTCGCCGGCACGGTACTCGCGCACCTCCTCGAAGTGGATGCCGGCGCCCCGGAACACCGAGGCGTAGAGTCCGGCGAAGGGCGAGTTGACCAGGTGGTGCGCGGGCAGGCCCAGGGCGCGGGCCTGGTGACGCAGTTCGAGCAGGTCGTCGAGGCGGACGCCGGGCTGCTGCATGGCGGCGCTCAGGGGATGGCGACCAGGGCCAGCAGGCGCTCGATCAGGGTGTCGGTGGTCACCCCCTCGGCCTCGGCCTCGAAGCTGAGCAAGAGGCGGTGACGGAGGATCTCCGGGGCCACCGCCTGGATGTGGTGCGGGGCGACGAAGCGCTCGCCGTCGAGCCAGGCGCGGGCGCGGGCACAGCGGGCCAGGGCGATGCTCGCCCGTGGCGAGGCGCCGAAGCGGCACCAGCGCGCCAGGTCGGGGTGATAGCGACCGGGGTCGCGGGTGGCCTGTACCAGATCGACGACATAGCCCTCGAGCCTGGGGTCGAGGTGCAGCGCGGCGACCTCGGCGCGGGCGTGCTGCAGCTCGGCCTGACTGAGCAGCTGGTCTGGCGGTGGGCTGGGTTCGGTGTGGCGGCGCTGGTCGAGGGCGAGGATGGCAAGCTCCTCGTCGCGGCTGGGGTAGTCGACCACCGCCTGCATCAGAAAACGGTCGAGCTGGGCCTCGGGGAGGTGATAGGTGCCCTCCTGCTCGACCGGGTTCTGGGTCGCCAGCACCATGAACAGCCCGGGCAGCGGATAGGTGCGCTGGCCGACGGTGATCTGGCGCTCGGCCATCGCCTCGAGCAGCGCCGACTGCACCTTGGCCGGGGCGCGGTTGATCTCGTCGGCGAGCAGCACGTTGTGGAACAGCGGTCCCTGACGGAACTCGAACTCGCCGCGCTCGTGGCGATAGATGTCGGTGCCGATCAGGTCCGAGGGCAGCAGGTCGGGGGTGAACTGGATGCGGTGGAAGTCGCCCTCGAGCCCCTCGGCGAGCGCCTTGACCGCCGAGGTCTTGGCCAACCCGGGCATGCCTTCGACCAGCAGGTGGCCGTCGCTGAGCAGACAGATCAGCATGCTGTCGACGAAGGCGTGCTGGCCGACGATGCGCGCGCTGACGTGGGCGCGCAAGGGCTCGAGAGGGGCGTTCGCTGTCATGCTGGTGCGCGTCCTGTCCGAATGGCGTGGATGGATCGCCGGGCGCCGTGTCGGGCGCCGGCGGGCGGACTCGGGCGAGGGCAGTGGGGATACCGATTTAACGATATACGGATCGTGACCGCGAGTTCCAAGTCCGGGCCGGTTGCCTGCGTGCTGACGATTCGGCATCAGGGCCGTGGCAGATCGATGTTCGCCGATCGTCTCGTTCGTCCGTCGTCATCTCGACCGGGTTCTCCGGTGGGTGTCGCGAGGCGGCGTGGAGATGGGGTGATTGGGCGTTTTCGTGGGTTGTTCACATCTGTCAACCCCCGCTTGCGATAGCCCAGGACACTCAGGGTGATGGCGCGAGGAAGTGTTTTTTTTGATTTTATATTTTTGATTTGATTGGATTATTTTTATTTTCCCGGGGCCCTTGGAGCAAGGGGTAGAGAGTGATTGAGTGAGAATCGGCGGCGGTTGCGCCAGTTTTGTGCACAAAGTTATCCACAAGTTCGACGAATGCGGAAATGCCCAATCCGGACGCGAGGTTGCGAGCGAGTGACGAGAAGACGTAAGAAGAGTGACGGCTAACTGAACATCGATCCATCGAGGTCGAGGGGCATCCTTGTCTTGGTCGTGCGCGACCGCCATCTTTCGGATCCATGATGTCCGCTGGACGGTTCCCCGCTGAGACACGTCTCGTCAACGTCTCGCCCATCCACCGCCGCTCCGATGGAGATGCCGATGCCCGACCCCCGCCTCGACCAGACCCGCGATCTCATCGCTCTGCTCGGCTCCTGGCAGCTGGGGGCGGCCGAGATCTCCGCCCTGCTGCAACTGCCCGCCGGGGTCCGACCTCGCCAGCTGGGGCGTGTACCGCTGTCCGATCATCCCGAGACCGCCCGTCGCGCCGACTATCTGCTGCGCATCGAGGCGGCGCTGCGCACCAGCTTCCCGCGCAGCCCGGAGATGCGTCGCCATTGGGTGCGCCGCGCCAGTCGTCAGTTCGCACGCCGCGCGCCGCTGCAGGTGATGCTCGAGGATGGCGAACCCGGCTTGATCGCGGTGCTCTCGCACCTCGACTGCACCTTCGCCTGGGACCTGACCGGCTCGCGCAGCGACTACCAGCGTCTCGGTGACGGCGACTAGCCGGAGGGACGCCGAGCGGGGCATGCTCCCGGACATGGCCGGACGAGCATGGTGACGATGATGCAAGAGGCGAGGACCGGGTGGCTGCTGCTGCTCGTCCTGGTGGTGACGGGCTGTGATGCCGCGGACTCGGGTGACGGGGGCGCCGTCGCCGCGCTCGACTATCGGGTGGTGGCGCGCTTCGCCCACGACCCCGGGGCCTTCACCCAGGGGCTGGCCTTCGCCGACGGCGCGCTGTTCGAGGGCACCGGCGAGTATGGCGGCTCGTCGCTGCGCCGGGTGGCGCTCGCCACTGGCCGGGTGCTGCAGCGTCACGACCTGCCCGAGCGCCTCTTCGGCGAGGGCATCACCCCCTGGGAGGATCGGATCGTGCAGCTCACCTGGCGCGCCCGGGTCGGGCTGATCTACGACCGCGCGACCCTCACCCCGGTCGATCGCTTCACCCTCCCCGGCGAGGGCTGGGGCATCACCCATGACGGGCGCGACTGGATCATCAGCGACGGCAGCGCCTATCTGAGCTTCATGGATCCCGAGCGGCGCGTGATCCGGCGCCGCGTGCTGGTGCGCGAGCGGGGGCGTGCGCTGCGCTGGCTCAACGAGCTGGAGTACACCCCGACGGGGGTCTGGGCCAATGTCTGGCGCAGCGACCGGTTGGTGCGCATCGACCCAGTGAGCGGGGCGGTGACCGCGACCCTGGACCTGAGCATGCTGTGGCCGCGCGCGCAACGTCCCCCCGGGACCGACGTGCTCAACGGCATCGCCTATGCCCCCGAGCAGGACCTGCTCTATGTCACCGGCAAGCGCTGGCCCTGGCTCTATGCCCTGGAGCTGGCGGCGAGCGCCTCGACCGCCTCGCAGAGGAAGTGACCGAGCATCAGGTGCAGCTCCTGCACCCGCGGGGTCTCGGTCGAGGGTACCGCGAGCACCTGATCGGCGCCGCGCGGGGCGGCCTCGGCGGGCAGCGCGCCGGTGAGCAGTACGCCGTAGAGCCCACGCTCGGCGGCGACCTCGAGGGCGCGCAGCACATTCGGCGAGCGCCCGCTGGTGGTCAGCGCCCAGAGCACGTCGCCGGGCCGGGCGAGTCCGGCGAGCTGGCGGGCGAAGACCTCGTCGAAGGAGAAGTCGTTGGCCACCGCGGTGGCGGCGCTGGGGTCGAAGCCGAGCGCGATCGCCGGCAGCGCCGGGCGGGTCTTGTCGGCGAAGGGGCCGATCAGCTCGCCGCTGAGATGGGTGGCCTCGCCGGCGCTGCCGCCGTTGCCGCAGATGAACAGGGTGCCGCCGGCGGCGATCGCCTCGGCGGTGCGCGTCGCCGCGCGCACGCAGCCCTCGAGCAGTGCGCGATCGGCGCGGGTGCGCTCGAGCAGGTCGGCGGTGGCGGCGAGACGGTCGGCGAGCAGGTCGGCGAGGGCGGATGGGGAGGGCGTCATCGGTCGGGCTGTCCAGGGGCTGTCGGGCGATCGAGGCATGCTAGCCGAAACCGGCGCGTGCCAGCCAGCGAGGGCTGTGGGGTTTGCGACGCTGTGTCGGGGTTCGTCGGATCACGGACGTCGCCGGGCGGGCGTGGCGGGGTGGCGATCACGCCCGCCGCCAGCGCTCCGGCGCCGATCGCGGGTGTCTGGCCTGCCATGGTCCGGAGTTTGCAATGGTTTGCACCTGAATACAGCGTCGCAGCCACGGAGGTCCGGATGTCGAGCCTGTTGGAATCTCTCGTTGATGCCCTTGCGCGGGGCGAGCTGGTGCCCTGTCTGGGACCCGGCGCGCTCGCCGGGGTGGTCGATCGCGAACGCGGCGAGCCGATCCCGGCCGACAGCGATTCGCTGATCCTCGCGCTCAACGGCGGGCGGCCGATGTCGCGGCGGCTGATGTGGGAGTTCTCGCGCGCGGCGATGAACGTCGAGCTCAAGCGCGGGCGCGGCGCGGTGCAGCGCTTCCTCGATGCCACCTACGCGGGGCGGCCATGGACGCAGGCACCGCTGCACGCCTGGCTGGCCGGGACCGCTCCCGGCTATGTCATCGATCTCAATCGCGATCTCCAGCTCCAGCACCTCTATGCCGAGCGCCCGCACGTGCTGGTGCGCGGCATCGCCCGGGTGGGGGGGACGGACTACCGCTTCCGCATCCATGTCCACGACGGTTCGGGGTATCGCGAGGTCGATCAGGATGCGGTCGATCCGGCGTTGCCGGTATTGTTCAAGCCGCTCGGCAGCCCCGAGCCGGGATCGACCTATATCGCCTCGGACGCCGATTTCGTCGACTATCTCACCGAGCTGATGGGCGGCTTTGCCATCCCCGCGTTCGTCAAGGCCCGTCGGCGCGGGCTGCGCTATCTGCTGCTGGGACTCAACCTCGATCGCGACACCGAGCGGATGCTGGTCACCGAGCTGATCCACGCCGCCGGCTCGCCCGCGGGCTGGGCGCTGATCCCCGATCCCACCCCCAGGGCGCGCCGCTTCTGCGCGCGTCAGGGCATCACCATCGTCGAGGCCGGGGTGGATGAGCTGCTCGAGGGGTTGGCCTATTTCGATGACGAGGCCTGTGCGACGGCGGGCGCGCTCGGGTGCTAGACTGATCGCGCGACATCTCGACCCGCATGCGCGATCGCGCGATCCGAGCCGACCCCGACCTCTCCTGTCCCGGCGCCGCTCCCGGCGCCACGGGCGGGTCCGCTCACGACCTGCGGTGACGGGCGGTGTCGCCACGGCGCTGACACGGGCGTGAGCCCAACCCCGTCCCTGCCTCCGCCGCGCGGTTCGTGCCGCGGCGCCCCGCGACACGGACCCTGCTCCTGGGCCTGCGGGGCGCGTCCAGCCCCGGATCGACGCGCGATCCGGGGTCACTCGAAGCGGAAGGCTGAATCTCCATGAAGCTGATCGAACTTGCCGTCCCGACCCTGGTGGTCAGGTCCGGCATGACCCTGCGCGAGGTATTTCGCGAGTGCGTGCGCTGCAACGTCGGCGGGCTGCCCTATGCCGATGCCGAGGGGCGGATCTGTGGCCGGGTGTCGCTGCGTCATATCGTCAAACACACCTGCATTCCCGACTTCCTGGTCGGCGCTGCGGACTATCTGGGCGACAACATCGATAACGTCGACCTGCCCGAGGCGCGGCGTCGCGCCATCCTCGCCGAAGAGGCGAGCGGCTACGTGCTCGAGAGCCGGGCGACGATCAGCGCCGGCTCGCCGCTGATCAAGGGGCTGGCGATCATGGAGCGCTACAACAGCTCCTATCTGTTCCTGGTCGACGCCGGCGAGTACCGCGGCGTGGTGACCCGGATGGCGGTCGTCGGCTGCATGCTGGCCAGAGACGAGGAGGGCGCGTGAACGAGCTTGCGATGGCACCCCAGTTCAGCGGCCAGATGGCGGCCGCGGGGCTGACCATGATCGCCGCCTATGTGTTGATCTTCGGCGAGGTGATCCACCGTACCAGCGCGGCGCTCATCGGCGCGGTGGTGATGATCGGGGTGGGGATGATCGGCGGCTTCTACGGCCAGGCCGAGGCGGTGATGGCGATCGACGCCAACACCCTGTTCCTGCTCGCCGGGATGATGATGCTGGTGGTGCTGCTGCGGCCCACCGGCGGTTTCGACTATCTGGCCATCCGCATCGCCAAGTGGTCGCGCGGCAACCCCCGGCTGCTGCTGGTCTATCTGGCGCTGGCGGTGAGCCTGATCAGCATGTTCCTCGACAATGTCACCACGGTGTTGATCTTCGCGCCGTTGACGGTGCTGATCACCCGCATCCTCTCGCTCAATCCGCTGCCCTTCCTGATGGCCGAGGCGATGCTCTCGAACATCGGCGGTGCGGCGACCCTGGTCGGCGACCCGCCCAATATCATGATCGGCAGCGCCGGCGGCATCGAGTTCACCCGCTTCCTGGTGCACATGGCGCCGCTGGTCGTCGTCTCCTGGGCGGTCACGGTGGTGCTGATCCTGTTGCTGTTTCGGCGCGAGCTGGCGCCGAGCGGCCCGGGGGCGCAGATCGATCTCGACGAGCGGCGCGCGATCAAGCATCCGCTGCGGCTGCGGCGCGGGCTGATCGCGTTGGGGGTGGCGATCGCGCTGTTCTTCGTCCATCACCGGCTGCACCTGTTCCCGGCCTATGTCGCCTTCATCGCGGTGGCGCTGGCACTGGTGCTGCTGCGCCCCGACCCGGAATCGCTGTTCGGCAAGCTCGAGTGGTCGGTGCTGGTGTTCTTCGCCGGGTTGTTCGTGATCGTCGGCGGGGTCGAGGCCTCGGGGCTGCTCGACTGGGTCGGCTTCCGGCTGGCGCGGCTGGCGCAGGACCCGCAGACGCTGCTGCTCACCTGTCTGGCGCTGATGTGGGTGGCGGCGCTGCTCAGCGCGGTGGTCGACAACATCCCCTTCACCGTCACCATGATCCCGATCGTGCTCGGGCTCGAGCAGCAGGGGGTGAACATCACCCCGCTGTGGTGGGCGCTGGCGATCGGCGTCGGGCTCGGTGGCAACGGCTCGCACATCGGCGCCACCGCCAACGTCATCTGCGTGGCCGAGTCCGAGCGCAGCGGTATCCCCGAGGCGCGCATCACCCCGCTCGGTTGGCTGCGCGTGGGCATCCCGGTGATGCTCACCGGGCTGGTGGTGGCGAGCGCGGTGTTCGTGCTGCTGTTCGACTTCTATCGCGGCTGAGCGCGGCCTCGGCACAGCGCCGAGGCACGCACCAGCGCCTGAGCCTGTTCACGGCAGGCCGTGGCGCTGGTGTGTTCGAGTCCGTCGAGCCAGCGTCGCGGGATGGCCTCGGGACCGTGCAGCGCGCCGACGATCATGCCGAGGATGGCACCGGTGGTGTCGGCATCGCCGCCACGGTTGACCACGTCGATCAGCGCCGCCTCGAGGCCGTCGGTGGCGAACAACGCCTGCAGCACCGCGCGCATCGTCTCGACGATATAGCCGCTCGGGTTCTCGACCCGGCCGCGATCGAAGGCGAAGCACGGCTCCTCGGCGATCAGTGCCTCGGCCAGCTCGCGCAGGTGCTCGCGGGTAGCGCCGAGGATGGCGCTCTGCACCATGCGCACCACGGTCAGGGTGGCGGCGTCCGAGAGCGGGTTGTGATGGGTGACATGGGCCTGGGTGCGGCATGCCGCGGCGACGGCCTCGGCCTCGGCGCCGAGGGTGAAGAGCGCGATCGGCAGGGTGCGCATGCAGGCGCCGTTGCCGGCGTCGTAGGTGTTCTCCGGGACCTCGGTGGCGCCGGTACGGCGATAGCGCGAGATGCCCCGGCGCACGGTATGGCCGATGTCGACCGGCTTGGTGCGCATCCATGCGCTGAAGGCCTCGGCGATGGGCGCGGCCTCGACGCGGCCATGGTCGAGCAGTGCCTGGCCGAGTGCCAGCGACATCGCGGTGTCGTCGGTGACCTGACCGCGACGCAGCCTGAGCCAGCCGCCGCCGACCAGGTCGCGGTGGACGCCGTGACGGGTGCGGATCTCGGTCGGGGTCATGAACTCCACGGTGGCGCCGAGGGCGTCGCCGATGGCCAGTCCCAGATAGGCGCCGCTGGCGCGGGCGTGGATGGTATTGGCGGTGGTCTCGCCGGCGGCGAGCTCAGTCCTCAGGTCCAAAACAAACATGGTAGTCGGCGCACTCCTCGCATGATGGTGCCCGGCACAGATAGATGCCCTCGCGTTCGCACAGTTGCTTGTAGAGAAAGCGTTTCCACTTCATGTCGCCGGTGTTGGCCATGGCCAGGCGCGGGAAGTTGCGACGCATCAGCGCGCTCAGCGCGCGGCGGTTCCACAGTCCGAGGTCCTGCCACAGATGATCGGTCGCCAGGCAGCCGGCGGCAACCACCTCGGCCATCCACAGCTCCGAGTGGGTGTGCCCGGCGCGCTGGCCGCCGAGCAATGCGACCAGCTCCGCGCGCTCGTCCTCACGCGCGGGGTTGGGTGCCACCCCCTCGAGGCTGGAGAGCACCTCGGGCGAGACCCCGGGGAAGTGATAGCCCATCAGCGCATTGAACGCCTCGGGCGCGAGCCCGAGCCAGGGGGGCAGGGCGCCGAGACCGCTGGCGCGGCTGGCGATCATGCAGGCGAAGGCGTGGTCGTTGCCCGCGCCGATCGCCCGGGTCATCAACCGGACGAAGATCCGCTGGATCTCGCGGGTGCGTTCGGGGCAGGGCGTGGCCATGGTCTCGCCTCCATCGGTCTCCTGGTGATGGTGCCGGGTCCGCGGGCGTCCCTGTTGCCGGACCCGGTGATCGGGTCAGCGGGCCTGGATGCGCGCGCGTGTCTGCTCGAGCAGGCCCGGCGGGATGCCGGTGAGCGAACCCGGTGGGTTGAGCGCTGCGCCGCTGGCGTCGACGATCGCGCCCTCGATCGGGCAGATGCTCGCGCACTGCGGGTCGGCGTACTCGCCCGCGCACTCGCTGCAGGCGGCTGGGTCGATGCGAAAGTGTGGGCTGGCGGGCTCGATCGCCGCGCTCGGACAGAGCGGCTCGCAGGCCCAGCAGTTGACGCATCCGCTGGTGATCTTCAGGGCCATCTCGGGGACCTCCGTGGCTAGGCGCTGAGGGTGGCGCGCTGGGGTTCGTCGATGCTCAGGGCGCCCCGCTCGGCGAGTTCGCGGTGGGCCGCGCGCAGCGCCTGCTCGATCGGCAGCATCGCCAGCTCGCCGTTGGGACGGATGCCT
This sequence comes from Marichromatium sp. AB31, assembly GCF_003718685.1. Taxonomy (NCBI): domain Bacteria; kingdom Pseudomonadati; phylum Pseudomonadota; class Gammaproteobacteria; order Chromatiales; family Chromatiaceae; genus Marichromatium; species Marichromatium sp. AB31. Next base: position 260,334 of record NZ_RHFI01000001.1, read on the forward strand.
GCCGTCTCGAGCCGCTCCCAGGGGGCGAGCCCGATGCGCGAGCACAGCACCATGGCGCAGTCGGCGAGCGCGGCCAGTGCCGGGGCCAGGGCGTCGTCGTCCTCGTCGCAGTGCTCGGCGCCGTTGCAGTAGCGCGCGAGTGGGCGTTCGTCGAGCAGCCGTTCGCCCTGCTCGTCGACCTCGTAGACGAGGAAGCGCTCGGCATGACCGAAGTGCTGATCGACCAGTCGACCGTCGCTGCTGGCTACCGCGATGCGTGCCGCGTGGGTGGCGGGGCGGGGGCGGGAGGCGCTCAGCGTGGACAGCGGCACCAGCGCCGGGGCGACGCCCCGGCGCCGCTGCTCGATCGCCTCGCGTGCGGCGGTGCGTCGCGCCAGCGCGGCGGCGTCGTCGATCTCCAGGGTGGCGATGCGCTCGAGCGTGAACTCGGCGCTGCGGTCCTCACCGAGCATGCCGACGGCGTCGGCGCGACACTGCTTGCAGTGACGCATGATCGCCATGTCGCCGGCGCACTCGGTCTGCAGCGCGCGCAGTTCGCTGGCGCGCGGCGCGCGCTGGCCCATCAGGCCGTAGAAGGTGCCGTGCTCGGGCTCGGCGATCAGCGGCATCAGGTTGTGGAGGAAGGCCCCCTTGGCCTTGACCGCGCGGCTGACCTCGGTGAGGTGCTGGTCGTTGACCCCGGGGATCAGTACCGAGTTGACCTTGACCAGCATGCCGCGCTCGACCAGCCGCTCGAGCCCGAGCTGCTGCTGCTCGATGAGGATCTCGGCGCCCTTGCGACCGCGCACGCGGCGGTTGTTCCAGAACACCCAGGGGTAGATCTCGGCGCCGATGTCGGGGTCGAGACAGTTGATGGTGATGGTGACGTGCTCGATGTTGTAGCGACACAGGGTGTCGACCGCCTCGGGCAGCGCCAGGCCGTTGGTCGAGACGCACAGCCTGAGGTCCGGGGTGCGCTCGGCGATCAGTCGGAAGGTCGCGAAGGTGCGCTCGGGGTTGGCCAGCGGATCGCCCGGACCGGCGATGCCGACCACCGAGAGCTGGGGGATGTGGGTGGCCACCGCCGCCACCTTGTCCGCCGCCTGCTGCGGTTCGAGCAGCTCGGAGACCACGCCGGGACGTGACTCGTTGGCACAGTCGTACTTGCGGTTGCAGTAGTGGCACTGGATGTTGCAGGCCGGCGCCACCGCCACGTGCATCCGCGCGTAGTGCTGATGGGCGTCCTCCGAGAAACAGGGATGGTTGCGCACCCGCTCGCGGGTCGCGGCGGGGAGCCGGTCGAGCGCGCTCCCGCCACCGCAGCCCCCCGCAGCGCAACCCGAGGTGGGGGTCTTTCGATCGTGACCCGCTTGCTTCGACTCCATCGTCTGGCCTCCACGACTGACGGGGCGTCGGGCCCCGCGGATTCAATGGTTCTGTCGTGCATGAGCAAGCAGCGTGCCTGACTGGGAGGGGCCCGCTAACCGTCTGTTTTTTGGTCTGTCGAATGGTTGGACCGGTGACCCTTGTGGGGATCGCAACAGGCCGTGTCGGCGGGCTTTGTGACAATCGGTACAGTGCGCGGTGGTGTTTCCCGGCGCCGCCGGGCGGTCAGTCACGCAGGTCGGGGGTGTTGCCGAGGCCGCGATAGATCTCCGGGCGGGCGCCGCTCGCGGGCGTCATGTTCACGCCCTCGAACAGATCGGCGTTGCCGTCGGCCCGCGCCCGGTAGGTCTCGAGGCTGCCGACGCGGCTGGCGTGCCCCGCCATTCGCTCGAGATGGGCTTGGTCGGACATCCGGTCCGCGCGCTGGTGGAAGCACAGGGTGGCGACGATGATGACGGGGCCGACAGGTTTTTTTTCGTCGCCCCTGCTGGGCCCTGGCCCGTACGGTGTATACTTATGGATTCCCAACCCTGGCACGCCTGGTGATCACCCGTTCCATCGTCGAGCCGCTGACCGACAGCTTTGCCGGTTGCGCGCGTCCGGGTGCCTGTCGACCAACTCCTTGGTCGCGACCACGGGTCAAGAAGACCATCCCGCGCGTCCATATTCGACGAGATCGGACCCGTTCGGGCGCATCCCTCGCCGTGATGCCCCTGGCGCGGGCCGTGTGGAGTCCGCCCCATAATCCCCGGGCCCAGTGAACACCCAAAGAGGCGCGCGACGCCTCGTCAACGAGTGATAAGGCATTGTCAAGCAACCAAATCGAGAAACTCCGCAATATCGCCATCATCGCCCACGTCGACCACGGCAAGACCACCCTGGTCGATCAGCTGCTGCAGCAGTCGGGCACGCTCGGCGAGCGCTTCGGGCCGGTGGAGCGGGTGATGGACTCCAACGCGCTGGAGAAGGAGCGCGGCATCACCATCCTCTCCAAGAACACCGCGATCCGCTGGAACGACTATCGCATCAACATCGTCGACACCCCCGGGCACGCCGACTTCGGCGGTGAGGTCGAGCGCGTGCTGTCGATGGTCGACTCGGTGCTGCTGCTCGTCGATGCCCGCGAGGGACCGATGCCGCAGACCCGCTTCGTCACCAGCAAGGCCTTCGCCCACGGTCTGCGTCCGATCGTGGTGGTCAACAAGATCGATCGTCCGGGCGCGCGTCCGGACTGGGTCATCGACCAGGTCTTCGATCTCTTCGACCGTCTCGGCGCAACCGATGAGCAGCTCGATTTCCCCATCGTCTATGCCTCGGCGCTCAATGGCTATGCCGGACTCGAGGACGATGTGCGTGACGGCGACATGAGCCCGCTGTTCCAGGCCATCGTCGAGCACTGCCCGGCCCCCGAGGTCAAGCCCGAGGCGCCCTTCCAGATGCAGGTCTCGACCCTCGACTACAACGCCTTCGTCGGCGCCATTGCGGTCGGGCGCATTCGCCAGGGCAGCGTGCGCCCCAATCAGCAGGTGACCGTGGTCAAGCGCGACGGCACCCGGCAGAAGGTCAAGATCGGTCTGGTCTACGGCTATCTCGGGCTCGACCGTCACGAGGTCGACTCGGCCAGCGCCGGCGACATCGTCGCGCTCACCGGGATCGAGGCGCCGAACGTCTCCGATACCCTCTGCGACCCCGATCATGTCGAGCCGATGACGCCGCTGACCGTCGACGAGCCGACCGTGACCATGACCTTCCAGGTCAACACCTCGCCCTTCGCCGGTCGCGAGGGCAAGTACCTGACCTCGCGCCAGCTCAAGGACCGGCTCCAGCGCGAGCTGATCCACAATGTCGCGCTGCGTGTCGAGGAAGGCAACGATCCGGAGAAGTTCCGCGTCTCCGGGCGTGGCGAGCTGCACCTCTCGATCCTGCTCGAGAACATGCGTCGCGAGGGCTACGAGCTGGCCGTCTCGCGCCCCGAGGTCATCTTCCGCGAGATCGACGGCGAGATCTGTGAGCCCTACGAGCAGCTCACCGTCGACGTCGACGAGGAGTGCCAGGGTGCGATCATGCAGGCGCTCGGCGAGCGTCGTGCCGAACTCAAGGACATGGTGCCGGATGGCAAGGGGCGGGTGCGGCTCGACTACGAGATCCCCTCGCGCGGCCTGATCGGTTTCCAGACCGAGTTCATGTCGCTGACCTCGGGCACCGGCCTCAAGTATCACGTCTTCGAGCGCTACCGTCCGGCCACCACCGGCGGCATCGCCGAGCGGCGCAACGGCGCCCTGATCTCCAACGCCACCGGCAAGGCGCTCGGCTACGCGCTGTTCAACCTCCAGGAGCGGGGTCGGATGCTGGTCTCGCCGGGCGACGAGATCTACGAGGGCCAGGTGGTCGGTATCCACTCGCGCGACAACGACCTCACCGTCAACCCGCTCAAGGCCAAGCAGCTGACCAACATCCGCGCCGCCGGTTCGGACGAGAACATCCTGCTGACCCCGCCGGTGAAGTTCACCCTGGAGCAGGCGCTGGAGTTCATCGAGGACGATGAGCTGGTCGAGATCACCCCCAACGCCATCCGCGTGCGCAAGCGTCACCTCACCGAGCAGGACCGCAAGCGCGCCAGCCGCGGTCTCTGATTCGGTTCGGGCGCGGGGCGGCTGGCGCGGGCTCAGTCCCGTGGCAACACGATGTTGACCAGCCGCCAGCGCAGTCCGTCGCGCTCGAGCACACAGCGGAGTTCACGCCCGTCCTCGGTCGGCACCCAGACCGAAAAGGTGTCGAGGTCGTCGTAGACATAGCGCGCGTCGGCGAAGGGTCGGCGCTCGCCGCCGTCGTCGTCGGGCGCGTCCGCCTCTCCGGCCGGGACCGACGGCAGCTCCGCGCCCGGCTCCGGGGTCTCGCCGGCCATGATCCTGGCCAGCCCCGCCGGGGTGACGAAGGTGTCCACCACCTTGTCGATCAGTTGCGTGGCCAGGCCCACCAGCGCCAGCGCGAGCGGGTTGGACGTCTCGCCGTCGTCCTGGGCCTCTTCGAGCAGACGGACGTTGAGCTGGTCCTTGAGCCCGGCGCGCAGCCGTGGGAAGTCGACGTGCTGTTCGAGCATGACCGGGTCGCGCTCGACGAGACCGGTGCGGATCTGCGCCACGGTCAGGTAAGGGCCGGCGGCGACATAGCCGAGCCCGAGCAGCAGGGCGACGGCAAGTAGCAGGGGGAGGAGCTTCATCACGGACGTCCTTGGTGTACGGCGGTCTGCCGCGCCCCAAGGCTAGCATGGCGTCCGTCGGCGCGGCGGGTGCGTGATCGACGGTGGTTGCGTACCATCGGGGAGTCCTGGCCTCGTGCCGAGTCCACCGCAACCCCGAGCGACCCATGCAGAGCACAGCGCAATTCCTCCACCCCATCACCGACCCCTTCGCTGTCCACCGGTTGGACGTGGGCGACGGGCACCAGCTCTATGTCGAGGAGTGCGGGCGGCGCGACGGTGTGCCCGCCGTTTTCCTCCACGGCGGTCCCGGTGCCGGTTGCGAGCCGGCACACCGCGGTTTCTTCGACCCCGGGCGCTATCGCGCGGTGCTGTTCGACCAGCGGGGTTGCGGACGTTCGCGCCCGCACGCCGAACTCGGCGCCAACACCACCTGGGATCTGGTCGAGGACATCGAGCGGATCCGCGAGCACCTCGGCATCGAGCGCTGGCTGGTGTTCGGCGGCTCCTGGGGCTCGACCCTGGCGCTGGCCTATGCCGAGACCCATCCCGAGCGGGTCGCGGCGCTGGTGGTGCGCGGCATCTTTCTCTGTCGCGACGCCGAGATCGAGTGGTTCTACCAGGAGGGCGCGAACTGGGTCTTTCCCGATCATTGGGCAGGCTTCCTCGACCCCATCCCCGAGATCGAGCGTGGTGATCTGCTGCATGCCTATCACCGTCGTCTCACCGGCGAGGACGAGGTCGCGCGCATGGCTGCGGCCAAGGCCTGGTCGATCTGGGAGGGCCGCTGCTCGACCCTGCATCCCAATCGCACCGTCAGCGATCACTTCGCCGATCCGCATCTGGCGCTGAGTCTGGCGCGGATCGAGTGTCACTACTTCGTCAATCACGCCTTTCTCGCCCCCGAACAGTTGTTGCGCGACGCCGGACGGCTGGCCGGGATCCCCGGGGTGATCGTGCAGGGGCGCTACGATCTCATCTGTCCGATGCGCTCGGCCTGGGAGTTGCATCAGGCCTGGCCCGGGGCGCGCTTCGAGGTGGTGCCCGATGCCGGTCACTCGGCCTTCGAGCCGGGGATCCAGCGCGCCCTGGTGGCCGCCACCGATCGCTTCGCCGTCGAACTCGGCGGGGGGGCGGCGTGATCGGGTTGCTGCAACGGGTGAGCCGGGCGCGGGTGACGGTCGGCGACGAGGTGGTCGGCGCCATCGATCGCGGTCTGCTGGTGCTGGTCGGGGTACAGCGTGGCGACACCGAGGCGCGTGCCGAGCGGTTGCTCGAACGTCTGCTCGGCTATCGCGTCTTTCCCGACGCCGAGGAGCGGATGAACCTCAGCCTGCGCGACATCGACGGCGGATTGCTGCTGGTGCCCCAGTTCACCCTCGCCGCCGACACCCGCAAGGGTACCCGCCCCGGCTTCAGCAGCGCTGCGCCCCCTGAGGAGGGCCGACGCCTGTTCGAGCTGCTGCTCGAGCGCGCCCGCGCCGCGCACCCCGCCGTGCAGTGCGGGCGCTTCGGCGCCGACATGCAGGTCGAGTTGGTCAACGACGGCCCGGTGACCTTCTGGCTGGAGACATGAGGCGAGCGGTTTTCCAGCCGCCAGCCGCCAGCCGCCAGCCGCCAGCCGCCAGCCGCCGCCAGGATTGGACCGCAAAGCCGCGAAGCACGCAAAGTGAGTTGATGTGTGATGTCGGCGTGAGGCCGCAGGCGGTCCGCACCCACTGGCGACTGATCGCTGGCGGCTTACTCCCCTTTGCGCCCTTCGCGCCTTCGCGGTTCAATCGTCTGGTCGCTGGTCGCTGGTCGCTGGTCGCTGGTCGCTGGTCGCTGGTCGCTGGTCGCTGGTCGCTGGTAGGAGCCACGAACCCGGCGCAGGCTGTTATCCTAGTGAATTGATCCGTATACCAGGCGTCACCGAGCGACCATCCCATGTCTGCTGAGACCACACACCGCCGCGCGCAGGTCGCGCGCGATACCCTGGAGACCCAGATCCGCGTCACGCTCGATCTCGACGGGACTGGCCAGGGCAGTTTCCGCACCGGCGTCCCCTTCCTCGAGCACATGCTCGACCAGATCGCGCGTCACGGTCTGATTGACCTGCAGGTCGAGGCCGAGGGCGATCTCCATATCGATGCGCATCACACCGTCGAGGACATCGGCATCACCTTCGGTCAGGCGCTGGCCCAGGCGCTCGGCGACAAGCGCGGCATCCGCCGCTACGGTCATGCCTATGTGCCGCTCGACGAGGCGCTGTCGCGGGTGGTGGTGGATCTCTCGGGACGCCCCGGGCTGACCTATGCCGTGCCCTTCACCCGCGCCCAGGTCGGCGCCTTCGAGGTCGATCTGTTCCAGGAGTTCTTCCAGGGGCTGGTCAACCATGCCGCGCTGACCCTGCACATCGACAATCTGCGCGGCATCAACGCCCACCACCAGGCCGAGACCGTGTTCAAGGCCTTCGGGCGGGCGCTGCGCATGGCCGTCGAGCCCGATCCGCGGATGGCCGGGATCACGCCCTCGACCAAGGGTGCGCTGTGAGCGCGCTCGCGCCCCGATCACCGTTTTCCGAACCCCAGCAAGAGACCCAATCCCCGTGTTGCTGATCCCCGCAATCGATCTCAAGGACGGCCGCTGCGTGCGGCTGCGTCAAGGCCGGATGGACGACGAGACCGTGTTCTCCGACGACCCGGTCGAGGTCGCCGCCCGCTGGGTGGAGGCCGGCACCCGTCGCCTGCATCTGGTCGACCTCAATGGCGCCTTCGCCGGCGAGCCGGTCAACGGCGAGGCGATCCGCGCGATCGCCGCGCGCTACCCCGAGCTGTCGATCCAGGTCGGCGGCGGTATCCGCGACGAGCGCACCATCGCCGCCTATCTCGACGCCGGGGTGAGCTACTGCATCATCGGCACCCAGGCGGTGAAGGAGCCCGAGTTCGTCGCCCGCGCCTGTCGCGCCTTCCCCGGGCACGTCATGGTCGGGCTCGATGCCAAGGACGGTCAGGTGGCGATCAACGGCTGGGCCGAGGTCACCGAGCACCGTGTCGAGGACCTGGCGCGACGCTTCGAGGACGATGGCGTCTCGGCGATCGTCTACACCGACATCGGTCGCGACGGCATGCTCAGCGGTCCCAACGTCGAGGCCACCCGCGCCCTGGCCGAGGCGATCCGTATCCCGGTGATCGCCTCCGGCGGCATCACCACCCTCGATGACGTACGGGTGCTGGCCGAGGCCGCCGCCAGCGGCATCAGCGGCGCGATCACCGGGCGGGCCATCTACGAGGGCACGCTCGACTTCGCCGCCGGTCAGCAGCTGGCCGACGCGCTGGAGGCGCAGCGGGCATGAGCGAATCAGCGACGCGCGCCGACGACTGGCTCGATGCCGTCGCCTGGGACGCCAAGGGTCTGGTGGCGGCGATCGCCCAGGAGCGCGGTACCGGCAAGGTGTTGATGATGGCGTGGATGAACCGCGAGGCGCTGCGCCTGACCCGCGAGAGCGGGCATGCGGTCTACTGGTCGCGCTCGCGCGAGCGGCTGTGGCACAAGGGCGAGTCCTCGGGCCATCAGCAGGTGGTGCACGACATCCGTCTCGACTGCGACGGCGACGTGGTGCTGCTCGAGGTCGAGCAGCGCGGCGGCATCGCCTGTCACACCGGGCGCCACAGCTGTTTCTATCGCGCGCTCGACGAGGACGGCGGCTGGCGCGCGGTCGAGCCGGTGCTCAAGGACCCGGACGCCATCTATTCCAAGGGTTGATCCCCACACTTGCAGAGGGTTTTTCACGCTCCATGAACGATGTACTCGATCGCCTGTCCGAGGTCCTCGAGGCGCGCAAGGCCGCCGACCCCGACAGTTCCTATGTCGCCAAGCTCCACGCCAAGGGGCTCGACGCCATCCTCAAGAAGGTCGGCGAAGAGGCCACCGAGACGGTGATGGCGGCCAAGGACGGGGTGCCCGAGAAGGTCGTCTACGAGGTCGCCGATCTGTGGTTCCACACCCTGGTGCTGCTCTCGCACCAGGGGCTGGGTCCGAACCAGGTGCTCGCCGAGCTCGAGCGCCGCTTCGGTCTCTCGGGACTCGAGGAGAAGGCCGCACGCAAGGGCTGAGCCGCTGCGCCGGGGGCTGCCGGGGCCGCGGCGATTGCGGTATGATTGCGCGTTGCCGGCGACCCTGGGTGTCCCGAGCGCGCGCTCGGCGCGGCCTGTCCGGCAGTCACCGGCCCCGTTCTTTCCGGGGGGCGGTAAAGGCGGCGGTCGAACGACGCCCCCGCACACGCGTCGCACCCGGGGCACGAATTCCCGATGCGCGCCGACCACCCGCTGGTCGGGCGCGTTTCCACTGAGGCTAGAGTCGACCGCCGCACAGGGGTGGTCCGGAGGAAAAGATGGGCGCAGGCGGTATCAGTATCTGGCAGCTTCTGATCATCCTGGTGATCGTGCTGCTGCTGTTCGGCACCAAACGGCTGAAGAACCTCGGCTCCGATCTCGGCACCGCGATCAAGGGCTTCCGCAGCGCGATGTCCGATGCCGACAAGGAGCAGGAGCGCAAGGACGCAGCGCCCGAGCAGCTGAGCGAGGCCGAGCGCACCGACGCCAAGGCCGCCAACGCCTCGGCAGAGAGCCACAAGCGTCAGCCCTGAGCTGAGCGCCGGATCGGGGAGACCAGATGGTCGACTGGGGATTCTGGGAGTTCATCCTGATCGCGGTGGTCGCGCTGGTCGTGATCGGCCCGGAGCGATTGCCGCGGGTGGCGCGCATGGCCGGGATGTGGGTGGGCAAGGCCCGCCGCACCCTGGCCTCGGTCAAGCACGAGATCGACCGCGAACTCCATACCGAGGAGCTCAATCGCGTGCTCGACGAGCAGCGCCACTCGCGTCCGCTCGAGACCATTCTCGAGGAGTCCGAGCGTCCAGCCGCAGCCTCCGACACCCGGGACGGCGCCGAGCGGACCCCGCCGCGCGGCTAGTCCCCGTCATCCACCCCTGATCCGACGCCATCCGGGGCCCCGGCCCCTCTCGTCCGGATAGAGTCCAGTCATGTCACCTGCGATGCAACCCGATGATCCGGGCGCCGAACAGCCCTTCGTCTCCCACCTGATCGAGCTGCGCGATCGCCTGATCCGGATGGTGATCGCCATCCTGGTGGTGTTCCTGGCGCTGTTCCCCTTCGCCAACGAGCTCTACGTCTATATCGCCGCGCCGCTGATGGCGCAGCTGCCCGACGGCAACACCATGATCGCCACCCAGGTGGCCGCGCCCTTCCTCACGCCCTTCAAGTTGGCGCTGGTGGCGGCGGTGTTCCTGTCGATGCCCTTCCTGTTCTATCAGCTGTGGGCCTTCGTCGCCCCCGGGCTCTATCAGCACGAGCGGCGCCTGGCGGTGCCGCTGCTGCTCTCCAGCGTGCTGCTGTTCTATCTCGGCATGCTGTTCGCCTACTACGTGGTGTTCCCGCTGGTGTTCGCCTTCCTCGCCGGCTCGACGCCCGAGGGCGTGGCGATGATGACCGACATCTCGGCCTATCTCGACTTCGTGCTGACCCTGTTCTTCGCCTTCGGTCTGGCCTTCGAGATCCCGATCGCCACCATCCTGCTGGTGGCGCTGCGCCTGACCACGCCGGCTGCGCTCGCCGCCAAGCGTCCCTATGTGATCGTCGGTGTGTTCATCGTCGGCATGTTTCTCACCCCGCCGGACGTGATCTCCCAGACCCTGCTGGCGATCCCGATGTGGTTGCTGTTCGAGCTCGGTATCCTGTTCGCCCGGATCCTGCTCAAGGGCCGGCTCGACGAGGATGAGGACGACGACGGCACCGATCCCGACGGCCCCGGCGGCTCGCCGGCGCCCGGCAGCGATCCGCGCCCGGGGACCTCGGTCGGCGGCGAGCTCGATCCGGCGCTCGACGAGGCGTCGCGCTGGCAGCCGCTGAGCGAGACCGAGATGGAGGCCGAACTCGACCGTATCGACGCCGAGGAGGCCGCGCGCGAGATGCCGGCCTCCGCGCCGGTGAGCGGCGGGATCAACTCGGTCGAGGAGAAGCTCAAGCGCGCCAACCGGCTGCGGGAACTCGACAGCCTGATTGCTGCCAGACACGTTTTGTACGAGGTGCTCGAGGAAGGGGACGAGGATGCGCGTCGCGTGGCTCGCAATATCCTCGCCCAACTCGACGACTGAGCCGTGCACATGCTGTGCGCCGATCGTCAAAACGTGAGACTTTTCTGGTGGATAACAGGGGTATTGCTTTTATCAATGGCGTTCATCGGCTAATATCGACGCTTGTTGTCGACTGAAGGATGTTCGCCATGGGTTCCGGATCCCAGATCCATTACAAGCAGAACCGGCTCAAGCAGCTGCGCGCCTTCTGTCACGCTGCCCGGACCGGTAGCGTCAGCGCCGCGGCGGAGAAGATCTTCCTCAGCCAGCCGACGGTCTCGCTGCAGATCCAGGCCCTCGAGCGCGAGTTCGGCACCGTGCTGTTCGAGCGCCGAGGCCCCAAGATCAAGCTCACCCCCGAGGGCGATCTGCTGTTCCAGATGGCCGAGCCGCTGGTCGAGGGCATGGACAAGCTCCACGAGACCTTCGCCACCCAGTGCGGTCGGGTCGATCAGGGTGTGCTCAACATCGCCGCGGGCGAGTCGACCATCCTCTACATCCTCCCGGACCCGGTGCGCGAGTTCGTCGACCAGTACCCCGGCATCGAGCTCAAGATGCACAACGTCACCGGCCGCGACGGCTTGGCGATGCTGCGCGCCGACGAGGTCGATCTCGCCGTGGGCTCGATGCTCGAGGTGCCGGACGACATCACCTATCGTCCCTTCGTCACCTACCGCCCGACGCTGATCACCCCGGCCGATCACCCGCTGGCCGGTCGCGAGACGGTCACCCTGGAGGACATCGCCCCCTACGGCCTGATCCTGCCGCCGCGCCATCTCAGTACATGGCGCATGGTTGACCTGGTGTTCAAGCAGCACAATCTCGGATATCGGGTGACCCTGGAGGCCGGTGGCTGGGAGGTGATCAAGAAATATGTCGAGCTCGGACTCGGCATCTCCATCGTCACCGATGTCTGTCTGACCGGGGAGGAGAAGCTCAGCACCATCCCGCTCGATCACTACTTCCCGAAGCGCAGCTACGGCATCGTGCAGCGACGCGGCAAGTTCCTCTCGCCGCAGACCAAGTGCTTCATCAAGACCCTCGATTCCGCCTTCGCCGACCGTGTCGTGGAGCCCCAGCCCCAGACCGTCGGAGAAGCAGAATGGGAAGACGCCTTCCTGGGTTGATCGACCCTCGAAGAGACGCGATCGCCCCCTGATCCATCGTCCTCGGACGGTGGGCCGGGGCGGCGGCGGTTCAGTTCCTCATGCACCTTGGACGTGTGTCGGAACCGGCTCAAGGATGAACTTGACCGCCGGCCTTCGATCATTTTTTCGTACCACCAAACTGGTTAAAAGAATCATTATCACTATGGACCTGACCAAACGTATCGGCCAACGCCTTCGCGCCGCCCGGCAAGAGCAGAAGCTGAGTCTTTCCGACCTGTCCAGCCGGACCAATTCGCTGTCGAAGTCGCGCATCAGCAACTATGAGCAGGGGATCCGTCGGATGGGACTCGAAGAGGCCCACGAGCTCTCCATGGCGCTGCGTACCGTGACCCCCACCTATCTCCTCTGTCTCGACGACAAGGGGCCGCTCGACGCCGAAGAGATGCGTCTGGTGGAGTTCTTCCGGCTCAGCGACGAGCGTGGTCGCGCCACCGTCCTCGAGGTCGCCGAGCGTCAATCGGAGTTCGGGGTCGCCGCCAAGGCCGCCGCGGCCGAGGAGCAGGAGCAGGCGCCGCTCGTCGAGGACGAGCTCTCCACCGCCTGAGACCGTCATCTGACGGTCCCCGTGTCCCGGCTCCCCGGATCCAGGAGACACGCCCCGTCGGCGGAGATGACCATCAGGTCCTGGCCCGTATCCCCGACCGCTACGTCTCGCCACCGTCGGCGTCGAATGGGGAAACGCTGATTTGTTCAGCGTTTCCCGCTTGGTGCGCTACTTGTAGGCGCCGACCCCGCAGAAGAAGCCGCCGTCGTTGCCGATCACATAGGTGGCCTTGTCGCGGATCTCGTCACTGCCCGGATAGGGCCAGCGATAGTCCACCCAGCCCTCGCCCGAATCCTTCACCGTCTCGATCATGTCCCTGAACAGGGTGTCGCCGTACTTGTCGAAGTCGATCAGGTTCTTGCCGACCAGCTCGGGTTTGAGCGGGTGCGCGAGCATCTCGCCCTCGAGATCCATGCAGAACACATAGAGATCGCGATCGCGGAAGCCCCCGTCCTCGGCAGCGAAGGCGGCGAAGGCGGCCTCGGCGCCCTGGCTCTCGACCGCCTCGTGCGCCTGCTCGGAGAGCGCCTTGGCCTCCTCCGGCGTGGCCATGTCGGGGGTCGCGGCGAATACCTGCGGGGTGAGCAGCGCGAGTGCGAGCGAGCCTGCGAACAGTGTGCGGGTCATGGGTTGGTCCTCTTTCTCGTCTGTGGTTTTTTCGTGTACGAGCGGGACCGACCATACCCGAGCCCGGCGGTGCGTTCCAGTCCCCGACGCACTGGTCAAAGTGATCGAGTCACCGGACAATGCCCCGCCGACCCATTGCCGAAATCACACCAGGAGTCCGTCATGCATCGAGTCCGCGTCGTTCCGTCCAGCCACCAGCGGACTCGCTGATGATCGCGCGCGACCTGCGAGGCCAGCTCATCGTCCTGGCCGTGGTGGCGCTGCTCGGCACCCTGCCGTTCTGGCTCAGCGACCTCGACACCCGTCTGGTGTCGCTGTTCTACCATCCCGGGGCCGACGATCCCTGGTACGAGGCCCAGGCGCCGCTGTGGTCGGCGCTCTATGTCGCCGCGCCGCTGCTCACCGGGCTGATGATGCTCGGCGGGTTGCTGGTGCTGATCGCCGCCGCGTTGTGGCCGCGCTTCAGGCGGCTGCGTATCCATGCGGTGTTCGTGATCGCCACTGCGCTGCTCGGTCCCGGGTTGATCGTCAACGGCGTGTTCAAGGAGCAGTGGGACCGTCCCCGGCCACACCAGACCGAGGCCTTCGGTGGCACCCAGCCGTATCTGCCGCCGTTGCGGATCGGGGATTATGGCGAGGGCAAGTCCTTCCCCAGTGGTCACGCCTCGGTCGGCTTCGTGCTCGGCGTCTTCTTCCTGATCTGGCGTCGGCGTCGACCGCTGCTGGCCTGGATGGCGCTCGCCGGCTCGGTGGCCTTCGGCGTGCTGCTCGGGATCGGTCGCATGGCCGCAGGCGATCACTTCCCCTCGGACGTGATCTGGGCCTGGGTGTTCGTCTATGGCACCGCGCTGCTGCTCTATCACGGCGTGCTGCGGGTGCCGCGGCGCGAGCGTGCCGCCGCGCTCGCGCCGCCGTCGTCGAGTCGGCTGCGTCATCCGCGCCTGACCGCGCTCGGCTACGCCCTGGCCGTGCCGGTGATGATCGCGGTGGTGCTGGTCGCGACCCCGCTCAAGCGGATCGAGTACGAGCGCATCGCCCACGACGAGTTCCTGTCCGCGCCCGAGGTGTTGCGTATCGAGGCCGACGACCTGGACGTCGTCCTGTTCTGGATCGGCGAGCGTGACCGGCGCGCCCAGCTGAGGCTCGAGGCGCGCGGCTTCGGCCTGCCCTGGAGCCGGGTGGAGAGCCGGCTGGTCGCGCGCGACGGGGTGCTGAGCTACGACGTCGTCCATCGCGGGCTGTTCACCGAGCGCGACACCAAGCTCGCGCTCGGCGTGGTCGCCGACGAATGGCGGCGGGTCGAGGTGATCACCGGTGAGGGCGACATCCGCCGCTATCCTGCACCGCCCTCGGTCACGCTGCCCGAGCTACGCCTCGAGAGCGCCCACGGGCGGGTGGTCGAGGGCGGGCCCGGGACCCGCTAGCAGATCCGCGGCAGCTGCTCGCCGGTGAGCCAGTCGACCACCCGCGAGCCGCCGAACCCGGTCTCCATCTGCACCAGCCGCAGCGTGTCCTCGACCACCTCGCCGATGTGGCTGGCGGCGGCGCCGAGCGGGTGGGCGTGCATCGCCGCGAGCAGGTCGTCGACCCGCTCGGGCGGACAGATCGCCACCAGCTTGCCCTCGTTGGCGATGTGCAGCGGGTCGAGTCCGAGCAGTTCGCAGGCGGCGGCGACCTCGGGGTGGACGGGGATCGCCGCCTCGCGGATCTGCATCCCCACGCCGGACTGTCGCGCCAGCTCGTTGAGACAGGCCGCCAGCCCGCCGCGGGTGGGGTCGCGCAGACAGCGCAGCCCCGGCACCGCCGCGAGCATCGCGGCGACCAGCCCGTGCAGCGCGGCGCTGTCCGAGCGCACCCCGGTGGCAAAGCCGAGGTGCTCGCGCTGGGCGAGGATGGCCACCCCGTGCTCGCCGATGCCGCCGCTGAGCACGATGGCATCGCCCGGGCGGGCGCGCTCGCCGGAGAGCTCGATCCCGTCGGGCACCACCCCGAGCCCGGTGGTGGTGATGAACACCCCGTCGCCCTTGCCGCGCTCGACCACCTTGGTGTCGCCGGTGACTACGGTCACCCCGGCCTCGCGCGCCGCCCGCGCCATGCTGGCGACGATGCGATCGAGCGCGGCGAGGGCGAAGCCCTCCTCGATGATGAACCCGGCGCTGAGGTGCAGCGGTCGCGCGCCGCCCATGGCGAGATCGTTGACGGTGCCGTGCACCGCCAACGCGCCGATGTCGCCGCCGGGGAAGAACAGCGGCGAGACCACGTGGCCGTCGGTGCTCATCGCCAGTCGGCCGGGTGGGACGGCGAAGCGGGCCTGGTCGTTGCCCTGGGCGAGCAGCGGGTTGTCGAGATGACGGCGGAAGATCCCGTCGATGAGCTGGTCCATGGCGCGACCGCCGGCGCCGTGGGTCATCTCCACCCGGCCGTGGTCGAGGTCGAGCGGGGTGTGGGGGCTGGATTGGCTGGTCATCGGGTCGGTTCTCGTCGGTGATCGCGGGCGCGGCGCCCGGGGTGCATGCGGGTCAGCCGGCGGCCGCCCGGTCGCGGGTCCGGCCATAGCTCCAGTAGGCGGCACAGGCGCCCTCGGAGGAGACCATGCAGGCGCCGAGCGGGTGCGCCGGGGTACAGCCGGTGCCGAACAGACGGCACTCGGTGGGGCGCTTCTCGCCGCGCAGGATCGCCGGGCACTCGCAGCCACGGGGCTCGCGCGCGGGCGCGCACTCGACCGGGAAGCGGCGCTCGGCGTCGAACGCGGCGAATTCGGGGGCCAGTTCCAGCGCGCTCTCCGCGATCTCGCCGAGCCCGCGCCAGGCAAAGCGCTCGCGCACCCGGAAGACCCGCGCCATCAGCGCCTGCGCCTTGCGGTTGCCGCTCTCGCTGACCGCGCGACGGTACTGGTTCTCGACCCGCGCCGTGCCGGCGTTGATCTGGCGCACCAGCATCAGCGTCGACTGCATCACGTCGAGCGGCTCGAAGCCGGCGATCACCAGCGGCAGCCGGTGCTGCTCGGGGACGAAGGCATAGGGGGCGGTGCCGATCAGGGTGCTGACGTGCGAGGGCCCGAGGATGGCGTCGATGCGTGCGCCGTCGGCGAGGATGGCGGCGAGCGCCGGCGGGGTGAGCACGTGGTTGCAGAACACCGAGAAGTTGGCGAGTCCCTCGGCGCGCGCCTGCTCCAACGCCACCGCGGTCGGCGGGGTGGTGGTCTCGAAGCCGATGGCGAAGAACACCACCTCGCGCCCCGGCTGCTCGCGGGCGATGCGCAGCGCATCCTGGGTGGAGTAGACCATGCGCACGTCGGCGCCCTCGGCACGGGCCTGGAACAGGGTGCGACGGTCGCCGCCTGGAACCCGCATCAGGTCGCCGTAGGTGCACAGCGTCACCCCGTGGCGTTCGGTCAGCGTGATCGCCTGATCGATCCGCGCCATCGGCAGCACGCACACCGGACAGCCGGGGCCGTGGACGAAGCGCAGCCGCGGCGGCATCAGCTGCTGCACCCCGTAGCGGAAGATGGCGTGGGTGTGACCGCCGCAGAACTCCATCAGCCGGTAGTCGCGCCCGGGGTCGACCTCGGCGGCGATGGTCGCGGCGAGCCGCTTGGCGAGGGCGTGGTCGCGGAACTCGTCGACATATCTCATGGCGCATCCCCCGGGGCGAGCAGCCCGGCCTCGCGCATCGTCTCCAGGGTGCGTTCGGCCTCCTCGGGGTCGATGCGGTTGAGCGCGTAGCCGACGTGGATCAGCACGTAGTCGCCGACCTCGGCGTTGTCGAGCAGGGCGAGCGAGACGCTGCGCGCGACCCCGTCGAGTGCGACCTCGGCGGTGTCGCTGGCGTGGTCGATGGCGGTGATCCGGGCGGGGATGGCTAGGCACATGGCGGGACCTCGCTGGGGCCGGTGAGGGTCAGGTCGAAGGCGACACAGGGGTCGAGGGCGGCGATCAGCAGCCCGGCGCGCCGGCGCAGTTCGGTCTCGGGGACCGGTTCGAGCGCCTCGAGCGCCAGCGCGAGCGCCCCGCGCGGGTGGAAGTTCCACTCGGTGGGGGCGAGGATGCGATAGTCGGCGATGTGGCCTCGCGCGTCGAGCCGGACCAGATGGATCAGCTCGCCGCGCGCGGCGGCGGCGCGACCGACGCCGAGACCGCCGTCTAGCGCGGCGGTCGGTGGCGGCTCGATCAGCGGCGGGGCGGCGACCTCGACGAGCTGCGCGGCGAGCCGCGCCAGCAGCCCGGCGCCGAGCGCGCCGATCAGCGGGTGATGATGCTGGCGGGTGAGGGGCGTGGTCTCGCGCGGCGCACCGTCCCAGGTCGGGGCGGCGATAAACCCGGGGTCGGCGAGCCGGGGCAGCAGGTCGGCGAGCGCCCGCTCGTCGAGCGCCGGCAGCGGTGCGATGGTGGTGGCGCCGAGCCCGGCGAGGTCGTCGACGATCACCCGCTGGAGCAGTCGCGCCGCCTGACTGACGCCGCTCGCCGCCCAGTCGGCGAGCCGCTCCGGGGTGTCGATGCGGGCGTGCCAGTGCGCCGGGGACATGCCGAAGACGCGCGCCTCGAGCAAGGTGTCGAGGGCGTCGCGGGTCTCGGCGAGCACCCGCTGGTCGGTCGTTGCGGGGCGGGCGCGGGGGATGAAGAGGTCCGCCTCCGGGTCGAGCGCGGCGAGCAGCGTGCGGGTCAGACCGTGGACCCGGGCGAGCGTCAGGTGATCGGCCGGCTCGTCGAGCGCCGCCGGCCAGTCGATGAGGATGCGCCAGAGGTGTTCGCGCCGGGTCTCGCTCGCCACCGCCGCGGCGCGATCAGCGCGGACCGCGGTGGGCGCGGCCTGTCCCTGGGCGTGTTCGAGCGCGGTGGCGCAGGCACACGCCTGGGCCTGGCCGCAGATGCTGTAGAGACGCGGCAACACCCGCGCCGTCTCCGCCGGCGTGCGCCCGATGAACACCTGGCTGGCGGTCACCGGCCGGGTCGAGTGGATCTCGCAGCATCGCGTCTCGGGGGCGATCCGCAGCCGGATCCCGAGTCTGCCGCCTGGTTCCTGCATGCTCAGCCTCCGTCCACGCTCGTCTGTCTGCTGGTCAAACGTGCGCCGGGATCGGACAATGCGCCGACCACCGGCGATCCCCGCCGGGACGGCGCCGCGCCCCGCGCGGTGACCGGTCGCATCCGTTCAGCTCACGACCCACGCACCATGCTCACTCCCGAACAGCTCGCCGGCCTGCGCCGCGACATCGTCTTCACCGCCGAGCCCGGCGGTGTCCCGCTCACCTTTCATACCACCTGGGGACTGTTCTCGCCGCGCGAGATCGATGAGGGCACCCGGCTGCTGCTGCAGTACGTCGAGGTCGCGCCCGACGCCGATTGTCTCGACATCGGTTGCGGCTACGGCCCGCTCGGCCTGTCGCTGGCCGCGCGCGCACCCCAGGGCCAGACGCTGATGGTCGACAAGGACTTCGTCGCCGTCGACTACGCCAACGCCAACGCCGCGCGCAACGGGCTCGGCAACGCCCGCGCCCAGCTGAGCAACGGGCTGGCGCAGATCGACCCGGCCGCGCGTTTCGATCTGGTGGTGAGCAACATCCCCGCCAAGGTCGGCAAGGAGCTGCTCGCGCTCCTGCTGCACGACGCCCGTGCCCGGCTGCGTCCCGGCGGACGGCTCTATGTGGTCACCATCAACGGGTTGCGCCAGTACATGAAGCGCAACCTCGGTGAGGTCTTCGGCAACTACGACAAGCTCAAGCAGGGCGCGCACTATACCGTGGCGATGGCCGAGCGCTGAGCCTCAGCCGCCGGCCTGCTCGAGCAGCCCGAGCAGACGGACCGCCTCGCCGCCGATGTCGTTGTCGGGGGCGATGTCGCGGGCACGCTCGAGCGCGGCGCGGGCGGTGGCGGTGTCGCTGATCTGGAGGTTGATGAAGCCGTAGGTCAGCCACATCCGCTGCAGCTCGGGGGCGATCTCCAGCCCGGCGCGCAGCGCCTTGAGGGCGCCGGCGGTGTCGCCGGTGTAGAACAGCGACAGGCCGAGGTCGTTGTAGGCCTCGGGGTCGTCGGGGCGGAGCTCGAGGATGCGCTGGTAGTAGCGCGCGGCCTCGCCATAGCGCTGCGACATGAACAGGCTGTCGGCGCGCTGGTGGAGCTGCTCGGGGTCGTTCCCGGTGACCGGCTCGGGCACGCCCTGATCCGGCGCCGCCACCGGGGCCTGGGCGACCTGGATCGGGTTGCGCAGATAGTAGTCGCGGGTGATCGCGAACACCGCGAAGCCGTAGAAGACGAGGAAGACGACGAGCAGCAGCCACTGCAGGGCGGAGAGTCGGGGCATGATCTGGGGTCGGCAAGATGGATGAACGCCCGATCCTAGGAAGGGGCGCGGGGGCTGTCAAACGATCTCCAGCTACCAGCTACCAGCTACCAGCTACCAGCCGCCAGCTACCAGCCGCCAGCTACCAGCGGCCAGCTACCAGCTACCAGCCGCCAGTCGCCAGTCGCCAGTCGCCAGTCGCCAGTCGTCAGCTACCAGCGGCCAGTGGAGGTATCGGTCGATCACGGCGGCGGCCAGCCATCGATGCCCTCTTGCCGGGGGCTGATGGCTGGCCGCTGGTGACTCTTCGGCGTCTTTGCGGTTCAATCCCTTTATTGGTTTCGACGGGCGGTCCGGCGGTGTCGGTGCGATGAAGCTCAGGCTCTATATCCTGCTGTTCCTGCTGGCCTTCGGGGTCATCCCGCTGATGTTGGCGGTGGCGATCAATCTGCCGCTGGTGCTCGATCGCACGGCGCTGTTCTATCAGCGCGCCTATCTGCAGAACCTGCGCGCCGACTTCCGCGATCTCGACCAGCACCTGGCCAGTCGACACGAGATGATCCGGTTGCTCGCGCGGTTGCCCGAGCCGGAGCTGATCCTCGGGCTCCAGGGCGAGCCCGGGCAGGTGGCGCTGGCGCGTGAGCGCTATACCCGCTGGGTCAACCAGATCCTCGTCGACCAGCGCGACATCATCCAGATCCTCTTCGTCGACGGCAGCGGGGCGCTGCGCTTCCAGCTCGCGCGTGACCGACAGGATCATGAATGGCGTGCCACCGAGCGCCCACCGCTGCTGCCCGAGCCGCGTTTCCTCGACACCGGGTTGTCGTTGCAGCCGGGGGCGGTGCTGGTCAGTCGCATCCGTATCGACCAGGAGGCCGGCGCGCGCGATCAGCGCCAGCTGATGACCCTGAGCCTGATCAGTCGGCTCGGTGACGAGGGCGGGGCGGTGGTGATGGCGATCGATGTCGGCGGGCTGGCGCAGTTCTATCGCGACACCCTGTGGGTCAACCACGACGGCAGCTATCTGCGCCCCGGCCAGCCGGGCGGCGCCTCGGGCGAGGCCTTCGTCGACTTCTCCGGGCTGGAGGCCATCTTCACCGCAGGCAACCTGGCGCTGTGGAAGGATCGCGCCGGGCGCCAGTTGCTGTGGGTGCCGATGTTCCTCACCGAGGACGGTGCGCCGCTGTGGGTCGGGCGCGCGGTCGACCCCTCGCCGATCGATGCCTTCCGCGACGCGCTGATGGTGCGGGTGCTCTCGATCATGCTCGCGCTGGTGGTGGTGGTGATGGTGGTGGCGCGGCTGATCGCCAGACGGCTCGAGCGCTTCGGCCAGTCGCTCACCCGCGGGCTGACCCAGGTGCTGCGCGAGGGGCGGGCGCTGCGCTTTCACTGGCGCGGGCCGCGCGAGATCCGCGCGCTCGGCGCCCAGCTCACCGCGCTGGCCGAGACCCATGCCGAGCACCTGCGCGCCGAGCAGGCCCAGACCCGCGAGCTGGAGCGCTCCAATCGCTACAAGTCGGAGTTTCTCGCCAACGTCAGTCACGAGCTGCGCACCCCGCTCAACTCGATCCTGCTGCTGTCGAAGATGCTCGCCGCCGAGAGTGGCGGGCTCGATCCGGCGCAGCGCCGGCAGGCCCAGGTGATCCATGCCGCCGGGCGCGACCTACGGGCGATGATCGACAACATCCTCGACATCTCGCGGATCGAGGCCGGCCAGGTCGAGCTCGATCTCGACAGGGTCGAGCTGCCCCCGCTGCTCGAGTCGCTGGTGGCGCTGATCGAGCCGCAGCTCGCCGACAAGCCGGTGCGCTTGAGCCTGGAGATCGACCCGCGCGCGCCGCGCCAGATCCACTGCGACGGCGACAAGCTGCGCCAGATCCTCAAGAACTTCCTCAGCAACGCGCTCAAGTTCACCGAGCGCGGTCATATCCTGCTCGGTTGCGCGCCGAGCGACGACCCCGAGCTGCCGCTGGCGCTGAGCGTCGCCGACACCGGGATCGGGATCGCCGAGGACAAGCAGGGACTGATCTTCGAGGCCTTCCAGCAGGCCGATGGCTCGACCCGGCGCCGTTATGGCGGCACCGGGCTGGGGCTGTCGATCAGCCGCGAGCTGGCCGCGCTGCTCGGCGGGCGCATCAGTGTCGAGAGCGCGCCCGGGGCCGGGGCGCGCTTCACCCTGCTGCTGCCGCTCACGGCGCCGGGTGGGGCGCCCGATGCGTCGCCGGCGACCGCGGTCCCCCCCGCCACCACGCCAGACACCGCCGCCCCGGTCGCCGTGACGGAGACCGCCTCGCCCGAGGACGGAGACGAGTGGGTGCTGGTGATCGCGCGCGAGGTGCCGCTGCTGGTGCGACTGGCCGCGGCGCTGGGGCGGCGCGGGTTGCGGGTACAGACCGCCGCCGATCTCGAGGAGGCGGGCGAGACCCTGGACGAGGAGGGCGAGGGCTGCATGCTGGTGCTGCTGGCGCTCACCGGGGCGCCCGGTGAGAGCTGTGATAGCATCCACGGCCTGATCGCGCAGTGCCGGGGCGCCGCGCCCGCGGTGGTGCTGCTGGGCGAGGCCGAGGCGTCGCCGCCCGGGCCCTGTCGCGAGGCCGGTGTGCTCGCGCTGCTCGCCAAGTCCGTCGATGACGATCGGCTCGATCGCCTGCTCGCCGAGGTGCGCGGCGCACGGGCCCCATCGACGCGGGATGCACACCAGGCCGGTCGTGCCGCCACCGGATCGGGCGACGCGGCGCGAGGAGAGCGATGATGAGCCATCATGCCGGATTCAAGCTGCTGATCGTCGACGATCACGCGCACAACCTCTTCACCCTGCGCACCCTGATCGAGCGTCATCTCGACTGTGCGGTGCTCGAGGCCAGCTCCGGGCAGCAGGCGCTCGATCTCACCCACGAGCACGCCGACATCGACCTGATCATCCTCGACGTGCAGATGCCGGAGATGGACGGCTTCGAGACCGCCTCGATGCTCAAGCTGCGCAAGCGCACCCGCGACATCCCGATCATCTTCCTCACCGCCGCCTTCAAGTCCGAGGCCTTCCAGCAGCGCGGCTTCGCCGTCGGTGCGGTCGACTATCTGCTCAAGCCGATCGACGACGATCTGCTGATCAACAAGATCGGCACCTATTTCCGCCTGATCGAGAAGGAGCGCGGGCTCAACCGCCAGCTCGAGCAGCAGGTCGCCGAGCGTACCCGCGAGCTGGCCGAGGCGCGCCAGTACCTCGAGAACATCCTCACCTACATGGGCGAGGCGCTGCTGGTGCTCGCCCCCGACGGCACCATCAAGTTCACCAACCCGGCGGCGCGCCACATGCTCGGTTACGAGGAGACGGCGCTGCGCGGGATGGCGATCGGGGACGTCTTCGAGGAGGAGGCCGACGAGCAGGCCGGGGCCTTCATGGGGACCTGGCTCGAGGCGCTGATCCGCACCGGCGCGCTCAGCAAGATCGAGGCGCGGTTCATCGCCAGCGACGGACGCCGGGTGCCGATCCTGTTCTCGCGCACCGCGGTGAGGGATACCCGGGGCGAGATCAGCGATATCATCTGTATTGCCAAGAACATGAGCGGCTATGTCCGGGTCGATCCGGACGATGCCGCGCCCGCGCCGGGGCAGGCGCGGGAACCGTCCTGAGGAGGATGCACGATGACCGATCCGGTTCTGCCCGCGGGCCCCGGTGACGAGGAAGACGCCACCCTCACCGCCAACGCCCTCAAGGCGATGGCCCATCCGTTGCGCTGGAAGATCCTGTGCTCGCTCGGCGGGCGCGAGCTCTCGGTCGGCGAGATCGTCGAGCGCGTCGGCACCTCGCAGAGCAACATCTCGCAGCATCTCGAACAGCTGCGCAACAAGAACATCGTGGTCGCCCGCAAGGAGGCCAACCGGATCTATTACCGGATCCGCAACACCCAGCTGCTCGAGCTGATCGGCATCATGCGCGAGGTGTTGTGTCCGGCCAACCTCGACGACCGGCCCTAGCCCCGCGCGTCGACGTCCACCGTCGCGGGGGCCTGACCCCCGACCCCATATCGCAGAGGAATGTCCATGCTCGATCCCAATCAGTGGTTCTCCGAGGTCGTCGCGACCGACGGTTCCGCCTTCTCGTTGAAGATGCGCGCCCGGGTGCACGAGGAGCAGACCCCCTATCAGCGCATCGAGATCTACGACACCGAGGGCTTCGGCCATCTGATGGTGATCGATGGCTGCACCATGCTCTCGACCCGGGACAACTTCCTCTATCACGAGATGATGTCGCACCCGGCACTGTTCACCCATGCCGCGCCGCGGCGGGTGTGCATCATCGGTGGCGGCGACTGCGGTACCCTGCGTGAGGTGCTGCGTCACGACGGCGTCGAGTCGGCGGTGCAGATCGATATCGACGAGCGCGTCACCCGGCTCGCCGAGCGCTATTTCCCCGAGCTCACCGAGGCCAACGCCGATCCGCGTGCGCAGCTGCTGTTCGAGGACGGGGTGCGCTGGATCCGCGAGGCCGCGCCCGCGAGCCTCGATCTGATCATCGTCGACAGCACCGATCCGGTGGGTCCGGCCGAGGGGCTGTTCACCCGCGATTTCTTCGCCGACTGCGAGCGCGTGCTCGCCCCCGGCGGCATCCTCATCCAGCAGAGCGAATCGCCGCTCTATCACACCCAGTTGCTGCGCGACATGCACCAGGCGCTGCGTGAGGGCGGCTTCGACTCCACCCAGACGCTGTGCTTCCCGCAGCCGATCTATCCCTCCGGCTGGTGGAGCGCGACCATGGCCGGCAAGGGCGTGGCGCTCGATCGCTTCCGCCTCGAGGACGCGCGCGCCAAGCCCTTCGAGACCCGCTACTACAACGCCGAGATCCACCAGGGCGCGCTCGCCCAGCCCGAGTTCCTGCGTCGCGCCCTCGCCGCGACCGACTGATCCTCCCGCCGCCCGGGCGTCCGCCCGGGCCATGCGCCGGTTGCCCGGCGCGCGTCCGTCTCGTCCGTCGTCTCTCGATACAGGGCCCTGTGGGGTGTGCCATGTCGCGTCCCGATTCGGGGGCTGCGCTCCCGATCGGGGCAGCATGCACATGCGCTAATGAGAATAATTGTCATGTACGCGAAATAAGGCGCTGATCGTCCATCTCACCTCGCCAGGATCGGCACGGGACAGGGGCCGAGGTCCGCCGGATGCGCATCCGTCCGGATGATCTCGGTTCCGCGCCATGGGATCTAGACCGCAAGGTCCGTGTGCTCATGACCCCCTGAATCTCTCTGCCGATGTCCCTCGCCGGTCGCCCGAGGTCGTCATGCGCCGGGTCCTCGACCCGCCGGCTGCTCGCGGCGACCAATGGAGATGACTCGTATGCGGTACTCGAACCGGCGCCGACGGATCGCGGGCGCGATCCTCGGTGTCTCGCTGCCCCTGCAGGGGCTGGCCGCCGACAGTGACGCGGTGCAACTCGACACCCTGACGGTGACCTCGCGCCTGAGCGAGGAGTCGCTCGCCGAGATCCCCTTCAGCGTCGACGTGATCGACGCCGGCACGCTCGAGGAGCAGCGTCTGCTCGATCTCGAGGAGGTGTTGCGCCAGACCCCCGGGGTTGATGTCAACTCCTGGGGCGGGGCGAACGACGCCAACATCCGTATCCGCGGTGTCGGCTCGCTCTACCAGGTCAGCGCCGAGGACACCTCGGTGGTGGTCAATCTCGACGGCGTGCCGATGTCGAGCCGCCATGCCGCGATGGCGACCCTGGACGTCGAGCGCATCGAGGTGCTCAAGGGGCCGCAGGGCACCCTGTTCGGTCGCAACAGCGAGGCCGGCGCGCTCAACGTCCGCAGCCGTCGCCCGACCCAAGAGGCCGAGGGCTATGTGCGCATCGAAGGTGGCGAGGACGGCCAGCAGCTCCAGGAAGCGGCCTTCGGCGGCGCGCTCTCCGAGCAGTGGATGGCGCGGGTGGCGATCCGTCACGAGGGCGCCGACAACTGGATCGAGAACCAGCGCACCGGCGATCCGCTGACCTATCGGCGCGGTCTCGCCGCGCGCGCGAGCCTGCTCTGGGAGCCGAGCGCGGCGACCTCGCTGCTGTTGATCTCCGAGCGCCAGCAGCAGGACGGCTATGTCTCCAGCATCCTGCTCAGACCCTATGGCGATCCGCCGGTGGTCGATCTCTCGCCCGGCGCGGTCGACGACAACCGTAAGGTGGTCGAGCGTCACTCGCTGGAGTTCGGGCAGCGACTCGGCTGGGGCCAGCTCACCGCGATCACCTCGCTGACCACCGCCGACATCGAGGTCGCCAAGGCCTACGGCACCCGGGTCAGCGAGCAGGTCTTCGGCATGCCGATCGAGTACATCGCCACGGATGACGGCGATGAGCGGGTGTTCAACCAGGACCTGCGACTGTCCTCGCTGCCCGGTGCCGAGGTGTTCTGGGTGGCCGGGCTCAACCTGTCGCGCTCGCGGCGGACCTGGGACTCGGCAAGCGCCCTGGAGCAGACGCGCTACGAGCGTCGTTTCGATACCCATGGCGAGGCGATCTACGGCGAGCTGACCTATCCGCTCGCCGACGCCTGGAAGCTCACCGCCGGCTGGCGTCACACCTGGGAGGAGAAGCGCTACGGCGCCACCTATCACCGTCCGACCTCGACGGTCAGCGAGCGGCGGCGTCTCAGCGACAGCTACGACACCGGTCGCCTGGCGCTCTCGCACAGGCTCAGCGAGTCGACCAACCTCTATGCCGTCGCCGCGCGCGGCTACAAGTCGGGCGGCTTCAACGACTTCGCCACCCAGATCGCCGACAGCGAGCCCTATCGCGCGGCCACCGTCGACAGCCTCGAGATCGGCTTCAAGCACCATGCGCTCGACGGGCGCTTCGATCTCAGCGGCGCGCTCTTCTACAACCGCGTCGCGGATGACCATCTGCTCGGTTTCGACTACCTGACCATGGCCACCCAGGCGGTCAACGCCGACACCGAGAGCCAGGGCGCCGAGCTCGAGGGCAACTGGCGCATCGGCGCCGGGCTGAGCCTGACGGCGGGGCTGAGCTATACCGACGCGACCATCACCGAGGATGTCGTCGGGGTCCAGGGCGGACGGGTCGACGCCGGCAACCGGGTGCCCGACGTGGCGCGCTGGAGCGGGCTGGTGTCGCTGTCCTGGCAGCACGCGCTCGAGTCCTTCCCCGGTGGCGCGGCGCCGTTGCTCAATGCCCGGCTCACCCATCGCTATGTCGGCGAGCGCCCGGCCGATCCCCAGAACCGCATCGACCTCGATGCCTATCACAAGCTCGATCTGCGGCTCGGGCTGATGTTCGGCGCCACCGAGTTCTATGTCTGGGGCGACAACCTGCTCGATGCCGACTACGAGCACTACGCCTACTGGTTCCCGCCCGATATCTCCGTCGGTCTGCCGGCGCAGGGACGCGTCCTCGGGCTCGGGGTGAGCCATCTGTTCTGAACCCAGGGCCGTCCCCGGCGATGCGCGTCGCGGACGGCCAGTCCAGCCATCCATCTGCGGAGGTCATCGATGAACACCGACCCGGACCAGCCCGCGCGCGCCGCGCCCACCGATATCAGCCCGTGGGCGGTGATGCGCCCGGTCCGTGGCCAGATCGGCGTCGCCATGGCGCTGTCGGCCGCGTCCACACTCTCCACCCTGGCCGCGCTCGGACTGCTCGCCTGGCTGGTGCACGGTCTGATCCAGGACCCCGGCACCATGCCCTGGGCGGCGCTGCTCGGCGCCGCCGGCTGTACCGCGCTCGCCTATGTGCTCAGGGTGCAGTCCTTCTCCCAGTCGCACGCGGCGGCCTTCCGGCTCGAGCAGGTGCTGCGTACCCGGCTCAGTCAGCACCTGGCGCGGATCTCGCTCGGCGAGGCCCAGCGCCTCGGCGCCGGCGCCCTGGCCAAGGTGATGCAGGATGACGTCAAGGAGCTGCACGTGTTCGTCGCCGACAGCACGCCGCTCTATGCCCGCGCCTATGTCGCACCGCTGCTCACCCTGGTGGCGCTGCTGTGGCTCGACTGGCGTCTGGCGCTCGGCGCGCTCGCGGTGCTGGCGCTCGGCTTCGTGGCGATGAACCTGGCGATGCGCGACCGCGCCGAGATCAGCCGGCGTTATCACCTGGCGCGCGAGCAGGTCGGCGCGGCGGTGGTCGAGTTCGTCCAGGCGATGCCGGTGGTGCGGACCTTCGACAGCGGTCATGCCACCTTCGGGCGCTACCATCGCGCGTTGGAGCAGTATCTGGAGATCGTCACCCGCTGGTATCGCGAGGCCGGGCTGTCGGCGCGGCTCGGGCTGGCGGTGCTCAACCCGCTGCCGACCCTGGTGGTGCTGCTGTGGTGCGGCGCTCTGCTGATCTGGCAGGACGCGCTCGCCTTCTCCACCTGGCTGGCGGTGCTGCTGGTCGGCACCGGCATGGCCGAGGCGCTGATGCCGCTGATGTCGCTGCTGCACCTGATCGACAAGGCCAAGCTCAGCATCGGCCGCATCGAGCAGATCGAGCGGTTGCCGGCACTGGCGGTGGCGCAGCGCGGCAAGGAGCCACTCCCGGGCGACACCAGCGTGGTCTTCGAGGAGGTCGAGTTCCGCTACGAGGGCAGCGAGTCGGCGGCGCTCGCCGGGCTCGACTTCCGCGTCGAGCCGGGCACCGTCACCGCCCTGGTCGGGCCCTCGGGCGCGGGCAAGACCACGGTGGCGCGACTGATCCCGCGATTCTGGGACGTCACCGCCGGGCGTATCCGCGTCGGCGGGGTCGATGTCCGCGAGATGCGTCCCGAGACGCTGATGCAGCAGGTCGCCTTCGTCTTCCAGGACACCTTCCTGTTCGCCACCTCGATCGCCGACAACATCCGCCTCGGCATGCCCGGGACGGACATGGCGGCGGTGATCGCCGCCGCCCGCGCCGCCCAGGCCCATGACTTCATCATGGCGCTGCCGCAGGGCTACGACACCCAGGTCGGCGAGCGCGGCATCTTCCTCTCCGGCGGGCAGCGCCAGCGCATCACCATCGCCCGCGCCATCCTCCAGGACCGGCCGATCCTGGTGCTCGACGAGGCCACCGCCTTCGCCGACCCGGAGAACGAGGCGGCGCTGGTGCGCGCGCTCTCGCACCTGATGCGCGGCAAGACGGTGATCCTGGTCGCCCATCGTCTCTCCACCATCCGCGACGCCGACCAGATCCTGGTGCTCGACCGCGGTCGGCTGGTCGAGCGTGGTCGTCACCACGAGCTGCTCGAGCACGACGGTCGCTATGCCCGGCTGTGGCGCAGCTACACCCAGGCCCAGCAGTGGGCGCTGGGCGCGCACGCCGTCGAGGAGCAGGCCCCCACCGCCAGCGAGGAGATCCCCGCATGAACGCCGAGACCCTGAACCCGGACCAGACCGAGCGCCTCACCCTGGTGCCCTGGCGCGAGACCTATCGACGGTTGCTCACCACCGCCGGCGAGCATGCCCGCGGGCTGCGCGCGAGCCTGCTCGGGCTGGTGGTCGCCGCGGCCCTGCAGGGGTTGGCGCTGGCCTGCATCCTGCCGCTGTTCATCGCGCTGCTGCGTCCGCAGCCGGAGTGGTCGGCAGTGTTCGTGTGGCTGGCGACGATGACCCTGCTGGCGCTGCTCGCCACCGTGGCGCGCTGGCGTGCCATGGGCTTCGACTTCGACGGTCGGATGTGTCGCGCCACCCACGCGCTGCGGGTACAACTCGGCGAGCAGCTGCGGCGGATGCCGCTCGAGCGGTTGCAGGACAAGCGCACCGGTGAGCTCAGCGCGATGCTGCTCGGCAACGTCGACGAGAACCTCAACTATGCGCTGACGGTGTTCAACATGATCGCCGCGGCGGTGGTCGCCCCCCTGGTGGCGGCGCTGGTCACCCTGTGGCTGGACTGGCGGGTGGGGCTGATCCTGCTGCTGGTGTTCCCGGCGATCGTACCGCTCTATCGCTGGCGCCGGCCGTTGCAGGATCGCGACAAGCGTCGTGTCGCCGCCGCCCACAGCCGCACCTATGCCGACATCCTCGAATACACCCAGGGGCTGCCGGTACTGCGCGCGGCCTGCTGCGAGGGCGAGAAGGCCGAGCGGCTGCAGCAGGGTTTCGCGCAGCTGCGCGAGGTCCAGGAGCAGGCCGAGCGTGCCGCGGCCAGGCCGGCGATCCTGATCGCCAGCGTGGTCGAGCTGGGGCTGCTGCTGGTGGTCGCCGCCGGCACTACCTGGGTGGTGCTGGGATCGCTCGACCTGGCGGTGCTGGCGGCGGTGATGGTGATGGTGGTGCGCTTCGCCGAGCCGCTGGCCAACTTCATCAACTTCACCACGGTGCTCGGCATCATCGAGGCGGCGCTCGCGCGCATCGAGGCGCTGCTGGCGATCGCGCCGCTGGCGCAGCAGGAGCCGCAACGCACCCCCGATCGCTACGACATCCGCTTCGAGGGCGTCTCGTTTCGCTATGCCCAGAGCGATACGCCGGTGATCGACGGCATCGATGCCGAGCTGGCGCCGTGCAGTCTCACCGCCCTGGTCGGTCCCTCCGGTTCGGGCAAGACCACGCTCACCCGGCTGTTGATGCGTCATGCCGACGTCCAGGCCGGACGCATCACCATCGGCGGGGTGGATGTGCGCGCGATCCCGCCGAAGACCCTCAACGGACTGATCTCGGCGGTGTTCCAGGACGTCTATCTGTTCGACGACACGGTGCGCGCCAATATCCGCATGGCCCGCCCCACGGCCAGCGACGCCGAGGTCGAGGCCGCGGCGCGCGCCGCCCAGTGCCTGTCGTTCATCGAGCGGCTGCCGCAGGGCTGGGACACCCGGCTCGGTGAGATCGGCGGGCGGCTCTCCGGTGGCGAGCGTCAGCGCATCTCGATCGCCCGGGCGCTGCTCAAGGATGCGCCGATCGTGATCCTCGACGAGCCCACCGCCGCGCTCGACACCGAGAGCGAGGTGGCGGTGCAGCGTGCCATCGACGCCCTGGTGCGCGACAAGACGGTGATCGTGATCGCCCACCGGCTCTCCACCATCGCCGGCGCCGACCGCATCCTGGTGATCGACGAGGGGCGGCTGGTCGAGCAGGGACGTCATCAGCAGCTGCTCGCCGCCGACGGGCGCTATCGCGCGATGTGGGACGCCCAGCAGGCGACCAAGGACTGGCACCTGAAGGAGGCGTTGTCGGTCTGATCCGGCGCGCCGCTGTCGCCTCGCGGGCGCACGCCCGTCTCCATTCGTCCGTTCCCGGCGGCGGGATCCGCGTCCTGCCGCCGCTCCAGCGAGTCCTCCACGATGACGACCTCACATGTCCCCAACCTCACCGGCGTCCCCGAGACCATGCTGTGGACGCTGCACAACCGCGCCAGCGAGGCCGCGCGCGCCGACGGGGTGATCCGCGACCCCCTGGCGCTGCGGATCCATCGCACCCTCGACTACGACTACGAGCGCGCCTTCGGCCCCGCCGACTACTCCCACGGCGTGCGCTCGGCGATCTTCGATGCCGAGCTGCGCGCCTTCCTCGACGCCCACCCCGACGGGATCATCGTCAATCTCGGCGAGGGGCTCGAGACCCAGCGCTTCCGTCTCGACTCGGAGCGCTCGCTGTGGCTGAGCGTCGATCTGCCCGAGGCGATCGCCATCCGCGAGCGCTTCATCACCGCGGACGCGCGTCATCTGCACCTGGCGATGAGCGCGCTCGACACCCGCTGGATCGACCGGGTGCCGCCCGGTCGAGCCGTCTATGTCACCGCCCAGGGCCTGCTGATGTACTTCGACCCCGAGGCGGTGGCCGGGCTGTTGCGCGAGATGGCCGCCCGTCTGCCCGGTGCCTGGTTCGCCTTCGATCACATCCCCGCGTGGCTGTCGCGGCGCACCCTGCGCGGCTGGTGGAAGACGCCGCACTACCGCACCCCGGAGATGCCCTGGGGGATCGCCCGTCACCGGGTCGCGCCGACGCTGCGCGGCTGGGTGCCGGATCTCGCCGAGATCCGCGCGCTCGACTTCGTCGCCCCGCGCGGGGCGGCGCGTCCGCTGTCGTGGCTGGTGGCGCGGCTGCCGCTGGTGCGGCGGATGCTGCCCGGGATCACCCGGGTGCGTTTCGCGGGCGGGTGATAAAAAAAGGGCCCCGGTGAGGGGCCCTGAGTGGCTCAACAACAGAGGAGTGAGCAGCGCGGGAACAACAGGGAGAGACGGTGAGGGTCAGCTGGCGCGACGCGTGGCGGTGAACTCGGGATAGGCCTCGAGACCGCACTCGCCGAGGTCGACGCCGGCATATTCCTCCTCCTCGCTGACGCGCAGCCCCATCACCAGACGGATCAGCAGCCACACCAGCAGCGAGGTGGTGAACACCCAGCCGAGGATGGCGCCGAGCCCGATCGCCTGGGCGGCGAAGCTCGCGCCGGGGTTGGTGATCGGCACCGCCATCAGCCCCCACATGCCGACCACGCCGTGCACCGAGATGGCGCCGACCGGGTCGTCGATGCGCAGTCGGTCGAGGGTGACGATGGAGAACACCACCAGCACGCCGCCGACACCACCGATCAGGGTGGCGAACAGCGGCGAGGGGGTGAGCGGCTCGGCGGTGATCGCCACCAGCCCGGCCAGCGCGCCGTTGAGCGCCATGGTGAGATCGGCCTTGCCGAACAGCAGCCGGGCGGTGATCAGACCGAGCAGGGTGCCGCCGGCCGCGGCCATGTTGGTGTTGACGAAGATCGCCGCCACCGCGTTGGTGTTGTCGAACCCGGTGAGGGCGAGCTGGGAGCCGCCGTTGAAGCCGAACCAGCCGAGCCAGAGCACGAAGGTGCCGAGGGTGGCCAGCGGCAGGTTGGCGCCGGGGATGGCGTTGATCGAGCCGTCCTTGCCGTACTTGCCGCGGCGCGCGCCGAGCAGCAGCACCCCGGCGAGCGCGGCCGCGGCGCCGCACAGGTGCACCAGGCCGGAGCCGGCGAAGTCGTTGAAGCCGACCGCATCGAGCCAGCCGCCGCCCCACTTCCAGTAGCCCTGGATGGGATAGATCACGGCGGTCATCACGGTGGCAAAGAGCAGGAAGGACCACAGCTTCATGCGCTCGGCCACCGCGCCCGAGACGATCGACATGGCGGTGGCGACGAACACCACCTGGAAGAAGAAGTCGGACATGCGGGCGTGGTTGAGGCCCTCGGCGGTGATGGTCGCGGCGTCGTGGTCACCGCCGAAGAGAAAGCCCCAGTCGAGACCGGGGACGAAGCCGTTGCCCGCCGTCGGGTACATGAGGTCGTAGCCGATCAGCATGTAGGTGGTGCTGGCGATGGCGAACAGGGCGATGTTCTTGGTGAGGATCTCGGCGGTGTTCTTGGCACGCACTAGGCCCGCCTCGAGCATGGCGAAGCCGGCGGCCATCCACATCACCAGGGCGCCGGTGACGAGGAAGTAGAAGGTGTCCAGGGCATAGACGAGCTGCGTGGTGGATTCCACGGGTGGGACCTCCGAATCGGACTGGGCGCGGCGCTCGGGCGCCGCGCGGGGAGCGGGGCGAGCGGCCGGAGCCGCTCGCCGTGGTGGCGGGGTCAGAGGATATAGCCGCGCTCGTCGTGCAGCGAGAGGTCGAGCCCCTCGGTCTCCTGCTCCTCGTCGACGCGCAGCCCGATGGTGGCCTTGAGTCCGAGCAGCAGCAGCAGGCTGACGATGCCGCCGTAGACCAGGGTGGCGATCACCGAGACGAACTGGATCCACACCTGGGCGCCGATGCCGTCGACGCCGTCGGCGAGGCCCGCGCCGCCGAGCGCCGGGGCGGCGAACACGCCGGTGAGCAGGGCGCCGACGATACCGGCGACGCCGTGCACGCCCCAGACGTCGAGCGAGTCGTCATAGCCGAGCCAGTGCTTGACCTTGGTCGAGGCGATGAAGGCGAAGATCGCGCCGGCGAAGCCGATGACGATCGCGCCCATCGGGCCGGCGGTGCCCGAGGCCGGGGTGATGGCCACCAGACCGGCGACCGCGCCGGTGGCGATGCCGAGCACCGAGGGTTTGCCGTGACTGATCCACTCGGCGAACATCCAGGTCAGCGCCGCGGTGGCGGTGGCCAGCTGGGTGACGGTGAGCGCCATCGCCGCGGTGGAGTCGGCGGCGAGTTCGGAGCCGGCGTTGAAGCCGAACCAGCCGACCCACAGCATCGCCGCGCCCATCACCGTCAGCCCGAGATTGTGCGGCGGCATCGCCGTGGTCGGGTAGCCCTTGCGCTTGCCGAGCACGATGGCGGCGACCAGCGCGGCGATACCGGCATTGATGTGCACCACGGTGCCGCCGGCGAAGTCGAGCGCGCCCATCTCGCCGATCCAGCCGCCGCCCCACACCCAGTGGGCGATGGGGATGTAGACCAGGGTCAGCCACAGCGCCATGAAGATCAGCATCGCCGAGAACTTCATCCGTTCGGCGAAGGCGCCGACCATCAGTGCCGGGGTGATGATGGCGAAGGTCATCTGGAAGGTCATGAACAGCGACTCGGGGATGCTCCCGGAGAGGGTGTCGACCTGCAGTCCGGCGAGAAACAGCCGCTCGAAGCCGCCGATCCAGGCGTTGTTGGCACCGCCGTCGGTGAACGCCAGGCTGTAGCCGTAGACCGCCCACAAGAGGCTCATCAGACAGGCGATGGCGAAGCACTGCATCAGCACCGAGAGCACGTTCTTGGCGCGCACCAGACCGGCGTAGAACAGCGACAGGCCGGGCAGGGTCATGAACAGCACCAGCGCGGTGGCGGTCAGCATCCAGGCGGTGTCGCCGGCGCTCAGCGCGGCGTCGTCCTGGCCCCAGGCGAGCAGGGGCGAGAGCAGCAGCGCGACCAGCAGGGGCGCGCGCAGGGTCGTCGAATGTCGCATCGGATTCACCGTTACATCTCCTAGCACTGCCTGGCTCAAAGCGCGTCCGGACCGGTCTCGCCGGTACGGATACGGGTGACCTGGTCGAGGTTGAACACGAAGATCTTGCCGTCGCCGATCTTGCCGGTGCGGGCGGCGGTGCTGATCGCCTCGACCACCTTGTCGACCATGCCGTCGTCGACGGCGATCTCGAGCTTGATCTTGGGGAGGAAGTCGACCACGTATTCGGCGCCGCGGTAGAGCTCGGTGTGGCCCTTCTGGCGACCGAAGCCCTTGACCTCGATCACGGTGATGCCGGAGACCCCGATGTCGCCGAGCGCCTCGCGCACGTCGTCGAGCTTGAAGGGTTTGATGACGGCTGCAACAAGTTTCATCGCGAATGAACTCCTGTGAGGACCGGAATCCCTGCTCCGGTCCGGGGTTGGGGGCGGGCGCGCGTGATGTCGCTCAGAACTCCTTGTTCCAGCCCACCCAGACCTTGGGGTCGTCGTCGTAGGTGTCGCGACCGACCTGGTCGTAGTTCAGGCTGAAGGTGCCGAAGTCGCCGGCCTCGCGGCTGATCGAGGCGCCCCAGTGGGCGTAGTCGTTGCCGCCGTCGTTGTACTCGAAATCGGTGTAGCCGCCGTAGACGGTCAGACCGAGGTCGAAGGGCAGGGTGAAGTCGAGGCTGGCGTGGTAGTAGAGATCGCCCTGGATGTAGAGCGCCTCGTCGTTGTTGACCCCCGGGGCGCCGTCGGCCTGGCCGTAGACGGTGTAGGCGATGCCGGCGGTGAGCCAGCGGTAGCTGAGGCTGGCGGCGAGTTCGGCGAAGTCGCTGTCGCGACCGTCGGGATAGGCGTAGTAGATGGCGCCGAGGTCGTAGCCGAGCTCGTCGGTGATGTTGCCGGCGAAGCCGAGATAGGCGTCGAGCTCGTAGCTGGTGTTGTCGCCGAAGTCGACGTTGGAGGCCCAGGTGCCGGCGTAGAAGCCGCTCTCGTGGGCGTAGTCGAGTCCGCCCTGGACGGCGGCCTGATCATCGGTCTGGCTCTGGCCGCGCCAGATGTAGTTGCTGACCACGCCGATGTTGGCGCTCACCGAGTGCGGGCCCTCGGCGCTCGCGCCCTGCCAGGGCATGAATGCCGCGCTCAGTGCGGTGGCGGTCAGGATGGCGCCGATGCGTGCTTGCTGCATTGACTGATACCTCTGTTTGCTTGCGTTGGGTCGTGGCGGTTGTCGTCCATGTGCGCCGCAGTCGGCTGTGTGGGTTGAGCCGGGGACGCGAAAACGTTCAGTGGACATCAGCACATCGCGTGCCAGTTGCCGTTTGGGGCGTGTTGGAGACGCTTTTCGGCATCATGTGCCAAAGTGGCAACAGAAGAGTGCACCGGATTGGTGCCGGTAGGGTGTCGGCGGTCAGATTAGCGCACCAAAAGAAGGCGGCACAGCACCGTCGATCGGCGCAGACGGCACCGTGCGACACACCTATAATGTGGGCCCAAGGGCGCCTCAGCGCGGTTCTTGTCGCCGTCCCGCGGAAGCGGGCGACGGCCTCGTCCAACCCCATCCACAGCGCGCGGGCCGGTGGGTTCGCGCCGAAGGAATCGATCATGTTAGATCCCAAGCAACTCGACGATCTGGTCCAGCGGTTCGCCGCGAACATGCCCAAGGGGCTGCAGGTGTTGCAGGAAGACATCAATCGCAACGTCAAGGCCTCGCTCGAGTCCGGCCTCTCGCGGCTCGATCTGGTGACCCGCGAGGAGTTCGACGTGCAGTCGGCGGTGCTCGCCCGCACCCGCGAGAAGGTCGTGGCGCTCGAGGCCCAGGTCGCGGCGCTCGAGCAGGCGCTCGGCGCGCGTCAGTCGAACGCCGACTGACCCCGGTCGCGACCCGGCGTTGACGCTCTGCACCCTGCACAGCCGCGCCTGCGTGGGCATCTCGGCCCCGGCGGTGGCCGTCGAGGTCCATCTCTCCTCCGGGCTGCCGGCGCTGTCGTTGGTGGGGCTCCCCGAGGCGGCGGTGCGTGAGAGCAAGGAGCGGGTGCGCGGGGCGCTGCTCAATGCCCGCTTCCGCTTTCCCGACGGTCGTCTGACCATCAACCTCGCCCCCGCCGACCTGCCCAAGGAGGGCGGGCGCTTCGACCTGCCGATCGCGCTCGGCATCCTCGGCGCCTCGGGACAGCTCGGTGCCGCCGAACTCGATGACTGCGAGTGTCTCGGCGAGCTGGCGCTCTCCGGCGCGCTGCGTCCGGTCAGCGGGGTGATCCCCGCGGCGCTGGCCGCGCGCGCGGCCGGGCGCACCCTGATCCTGCCGCGCGCCAATGCCGAGGAGGCGGCGCTGGTCGGCGGGCTCGAGCTGCTGCCGGCCGAGCATCTCGGCGAGGTCTGTGAGCACCTCGCCGGGGTGCGTGCGCTGAGGCCGCACCCGCAGGGGAGCGAGGTCGTCACCGCGCCGACTGTCGCCGACCTTCGCGAGGTGCGCGGTCAGGCGCAGGCCAAGCGGGCGCTCGAGGTCGCCGCCGCCGGCGGCCACAGCCTGCTGCTGATCGGCCCGCCGGGCAGCGGCAAGTCGATGCTGGCGAGCCGGCTGCCGGGGCTGTTGCCGCCGTTGAGCGAGGACGAGGCGCTGGAGAGCGCGGCGATCCGCTCGGTGAGCGCCAACGCGCCGTTCGATCCGGCACGCTGGCGCGAGCGACCGTTCCGCGCCCCGCACCACACCGCCTCGGCGGTGGCCCTGGTCGGCGGTGGGGGCAATCCGCGTCCGGGCGAGATCTCGCTGGCGCACCACGGGGTGCTGTTCCTCGACGAGCTGCCGGAGTTCGACCGGCGGGTGCTGGAGGTGCTGCGCGAGCCGCTGGAGTCGGGTCATATCGACATCTCGCGGGCGGCGCGTCAGGCGCGCTTCCCGGCGCGTTTCCAGCTGGTGGCGGCGATGAACCCCTGCCCCTGCGGTTATCTCGGCGACCCCGGTGGACGCTGTCACTGCAGTCGCGAGCAGGTCGCGCGCTATCGCGCGCGGATCTCGGGACCGCTGATCGATCGCATCGACCTGCAGCTCGAGGTGCCGCGGGTCGAACTCGGCGCGTTGCTCGCGCCCTCGGCCCCGCAGGCCGAGGACTCGGCGACGGTGCGCGCGCGGGTGCGCGCGGCGCGTGAGCGCCAGCAGCGCCGCGCCGGGTGTGCCAACGCCGCGCTCGACCCCGCTGGCCTCGAGCGCGACTGCGCGCTCGAGGCCGCGGGGGTACGGATGATGGAGCAGGCGATGGCCAGGCTGGGGCTCTCGGCGCGCGCCTATCACCGGGTGCTCAAGGTGGCGCGCACCATCGCCGACCTGGAGGGCGCGACGCGGATCGCCCCGGCCCATCTCGGCGAGGCGATCGGCTATCGCCGTCTCGATCGCGCCGCCGAGCGGCCCTGAAGACGCATCGCGCGGGCCTCTCGCCCGCGCACCACAGTGTTCGCAACCGATACCGGATCATCATGCTGCAACTTCAAGAGCTCAGCCTGCGCCGTGGCCCCAACCTGTTGCTGGAGGGCGCCGACGTCACCGTCTATCCCGGTCAGCGGGTGGGGCTGGTCGGCGCCAACGGCTGTGGCAAGTCGAGCCTGTTCGCGCTGTTGCTCGGCGAACTCGGCGCCGACGCCGGCGCCGTCTCGCTGCCGCCCGACTGGGTGATCGCCCATGTCGCCCAGCACACCCCGGACACCGAGCGCGCGGCGATCGAATTCGTCCTCGACGGCGACCGCGAGCTGCGCGAGATCGAGCGCGAGCTGGCCCGCGCCGAGGCCGACGGCGACGGGCTGCGCCACGCCGAGTGGCTGGGGCGGCTGGAGGCGATCGACGGCTATGGCGCCGAGAGCCGCGCGGCGCGGTTGCTCCACGGTCTGGGCTTCGCCCCCGGCGACGAGCGCCGCCCGGTCAACAGCTACTCCGGCGGCTGGCGCATGCGCCTGGCGTTGGCGCGCACCCTGATGTGTCGCTCCGACCTGCTGCTGCTCGACGAGCCGACCAACCATCTCGACCTCGATGCGGTGATCTGGCTGGAGGGCTGGCTGCGGGCCTATCCCGGCACCCTGGTGCTGATCTCGCACGATCGCGATTTCCTCGATGCGGTGGTCGGTCAGGTGCTCGCCCTCGAACAGCGCCGCCTGACCCTCTATACCGGCAACTACTCGGCCTACGAGCGTCAGCGCGCCGAGCGTCTCGCCCAGCAGCAGGCCGCCCACGAGCGCCAGCAGCGCGAGATCGCGCACATGCGCGGCTTCGTCGATCGCTTCCGCGCCAAGGCCACCAAGGCACGTCAGGCGCAGAGTCGGCTGAAGGCGCTCGAGCGCATGGAGCTGATCGCCCCGGCCCATGTCGACTCGCCCTTCCGCTTCGCCTTCGCCGTTCCGGAACACCTGCCGCGCCCGCTGTTGCGGCTCGATGCGCTGCGCGCGGGTTATGCCGATCGGGTGATCCTCGACGGGGTCGGGCTGGGGTTCGAGCCGGGCGACCGCATCGGCCTGCTCGGGCGCAACGGCGCCGGCAAGTCGACCCTGATCAAGGTGCTCGCCGGCGAGCTGGCGCCGCTCGCCGGGCGTTGCGAGTGCGCCCAGGAGCTGCGTGTCGGCTATTTCGCCCAGCACCAGCTCGAGGCGCTGCAGGCCGAGGACAGCCCGCTCGCGCACCTGCGCCGACTCGACCCCGAGGCCACCGAGCAGCAGTTGCGCGATTTTCTCGGCGGCTTCGGTTTTTCGGGCGATCGCGCGCTCGATCCGGTGGCGCCCTTCTCCGGCGGCGAGAAGGCGCGCCTGGCGCTGGCGCTGATCATCTACCAGCGTCCCAATCTGTTGCTGCTCGACGAGCCGACCAACCATCTCGACCTGGAGATGCGCCACGCTCTGAGCGAGGCGCTGCAGGGCTTCGAAGGCGCGCTGGTGGTGGTCTCGCACGATCGTCACCTGCTGCGGGTGACCACCGATACCCTGCTGCTGGTCGACGACGGCCAGGTCGCGCCCTTCGCCGGCGATCTCGACGACTATCCCGCCTGGCTCGCCGGACGGGTGGCCGCTGGCACCGGCGCCGATGAGTCGGCCCAGGCGCGTGCCGGCAACGAGCGGCGCGAGCAGCGCCGTCAGGCCGCCGAGCAGCGCAAGGCGATGGCGCCGCTGCGCCAGCGCGAGCGGCGTCTCGAGGCCGCGCTCGAGCAGCTGGCGACGCGGCGCGAGACGCTCGACCAGACGCTCGCCGATCCCGCGCTCTACGAGGAGTCGGCCAAGCCGCGGTTGCTCGAGCTGATGGAGGAGCACCGCCGGCTCGAGGCCGAGCTGGTGGCGACCGAGAGTGAGTGGCTCGATGTCTGCGAGGCACTCGAGCAGTTCCAGGAGACCTGTTGAGCGCCGGACTCGCGCGATGATGCCGCTGTTTCCCGATCCCTTCCGTTTTCGCGCCCACTGGTCGGCCGCCCGCTGGCGCCGCCTGGGGGCGGCCCTGAGACCGCTGCTGCTGGCGCTGCTGGCCTTGCTGTCGCTCTATTGCGTCTGGCCCTATGCGACCCTGTGGCGGATCGATCGCGCCCTGGCCGAAGGCGATTGCTCGGCACTCGACGGATTGGTCGATCTGCCGGCGATCCGCGCCGAGATCGCCCACCGGCTCAACAAGGAGCACGAGAGCGTGATCGGCGAGCTCTCCGACGCCTTCATCCAGTGGCTGGAGGCGGGGATTCGGCGCAACGGTCCCGGCGCGCTCGACGAGCTGGTGACCCGCGACTGGGTGTGCGAGCGGTTGCAGGCCGCGACGCCGCCGGGCGAGGCGCTGACCGATCAGCTCGCCGGGGCCTGGTTCGTCGCGCCCCGTGAGTTCGGCGCGCGTCTCGTGTCCGCCGGCGCCGAGACGGTGTACCTCCGACTGCGCCTGCAGCGCCCGGGCTGGCGGCTGGTCACACTGTATTACTGAGTGCCGGTCGCCGCGCTGCGGGTTGCGACTTCATCAACCAGACCCGACCGGCGGCTATGATGATCTGCGGTGAGTCGCGTGTGGGACCGTGCATTCTGGCCCGCGCCTTGCTGACGCTATTGCTCAGAGGATCCGATCGCGATCCGGGTCGTGTTCGGTAGCCGCCGCGTCGCGGTCTGCCCGACGGCCGATCTTCAAACACGACTGAGGACCCATGTGCGCCATGTCCCCCTACAAGACACTCTTGCAGAACCCGCTCAGCGAGCACCTCTTCGACCTGCCCTCTCTGCCGATGGATGCCGCGGGGCTCGCCCGGGACTTCCAACGCTATTACGGCTATACCCTGGGACGCGACAGTGACTCGCTGGCGGCCTACTACCCCTACGCGGCGCTCGCCATCACCCTGCGCGACCGGCTGATGGAGCGCTGGAAGCGTACCCGCCAGGCCTATGACGGCGACAAGTGCCGCCGCGTCTACTATCTCTCGCTGGAGTTCCTGATGGGGCGGGCGCTGTCCAACGCCATGCTCAACCTCGGGCTCGAGGATGCGCTCACCAAGGGACTGCACGATCTCGGCGTCCAGCTCGAGGAGCTGGCCGAGAACGAGCCCGACCCCGGGCTCGGCAACGGTGGTCTGGGGCGGTTGGCGGCCTGCTTCCTCGACTCCTGCGCCACCCTGCAGCTGCCGGTGCGCGGCTACGGGCTGCGCTACGAATACGGCATGTTCCGTCAGGTGATCGAGCACGGCGCCCAGGTCGAGGAGCCCGATCACTGGCTGCGCGACGGCAACCCCTGGGAGCTGGAGCGCCCCGAGTTCACCCAGCGGGTACAGTTCGGCGGGCGCACCGAACGCTATCTCGATCATCAAGGTCGCGAGGCGGTGCGCTGGGTCGATACCTGCGACGTGCTCGCCGTGCCCTATGACCTCCCGGTGCCCGGTTATCGCAACGATACGGTCAACACCCTGCGGCTGTGGAAGGCGGCGGCCACCGACGACTTCAATCTCGACGAGTTCAACGCCGGCAGCTACACCGAGGCGGTGGCGCAGAAGAACCAGGCCGAGCACATCACCATGGTGCTCTATCCCAACGATGCCAGCGAGAACGGCAAGGAACTGCGCCTGCGCCAGCAGTTCTTCCTCGCCAGCGCCAGCATCAAGGACGTGTTGCGCGACTGGGTGCGGCTCAACGGCGAGGACTTCTCGCGCTTTGCCGAGTTCAATTGCTTCCAGCTCAACGACACCCATCCGGCGGTCTCGGTCGCCGAGCTGATGCGCCAGCTGGTCGACGAGCACCAGCTCTCCTGGGACACCGCCTGGGGCATCACCCGCGAGACCATGGCCTACACCAACCACACCCTGCTGCCGGAGGCGCTGGAGCGGTGGCCGGTACGACTGTTCGAGCAGCTGCTGCCGCGCATCC
This sequence comes from Marichromatium sp. AB31, assembly GCF_003718685.1. Classification (NCBI taxonomy): domain Bacteria; kingdom Pseudomonadati; phylum Pseudomonadota; class Gammaproteobacteria; order Chromatiales; family Chromatiaceae; genus Marichromatium; species Marichromatium sp. AB31. Next base: position 301,772 of record NZ_RHFI01000001.1, read on the forward strand.
TCGAGATCATCTACGAGATCAACGCCCGTTTCCTGATGGAGGTCGAGCGGCACTGGCCGGGCGACAACGAGCGGCTGCGGCGGATGTCGCTGATCGAGGAGGGGCACGAGCCGCAGGTGCGCATGGCCTATCTGGCGATCGTCGGCAGCTTCTCGGTCAACGGGGTGGCGGCGCTGCACTCCGAACTGCTCAGACAGGGGCTGTTCCACGACTTCTACGAGCTCTGGCCGGACAAGTTCAACAACAAGACCAACGGCGTCACGCCGCGCCGCTGGCTGGCGATGTGCAACCCGGGGCTGGCGCGGTTGCTCGACGCCGAGCTCGGCGGTGACTGGATGTGCGATCTGGAGCGTCTCGAGGGGCTCGCACCGCTGGCCGAGGATGCCGCCTTCCGCGCGCGCTGGCGCGAGATCAAGCAGGAGAACAAGCGTCGTCTGGCCGAGGTGGTGGCGCAGATCTGTCACGTCGACTTCCCGCTCGAGGCGATGTTCGACGTCCAGGTCAAGCGCATCCACGAGTACAAGCGCCAGTTGCTCAACGTGCTGCACGTCGTCCATCTCTACAACCGCATCAAGCAGGGCGACACCCAGGACTGGACCCCGCGCTGCGTGCTGCTCGGCGGCAAGGCCGCGCCCGGCTACGTGATGGCCAAGCAGATCATCAAGTTCATCAACAACGTCGCCGCCGTGGTCAACGCCGATCCCGATACCGCCGGCCTGTTGCGGGTGGCCTTCGTGCCCGACTACCGGGTCTCGCTGATGGAGGTGATCGCCCCGGGCACCGATCTCTCCGAGCAGATCTCGACGGCGGGCAAGGAGGCCTCGGGCACCGGCAACATGAAGTTCATGATGAACGGCGCGGTGACCATCGGCACCCTCGATGGCGCCAACATCGAGATCCGCGAGCAGGTCGGTGCCGACAACTTCTTCCTCTTCGGGCTCACCGCCGAGGAGGTCGTCGCGGCCCGCGCCCATTACGATCCCAACGGCATCATCGCCGCCGATCCGGCGCTGCGCGAGGTGATGGCGCTGATCGAATCGGGTTACTTCAACCGCTTCGAACCGGGGATCTTCGACGCCATCACCCTGTCGATCCGCAACCCGCACGACCCCTGGATGACCGCGGCTGACTTCCGCAGCTATGTCGACACCCAGGAGCAGGCCGCGGCGGCCTATCGCGATCCCGAGCGGTGGTGGCGGATGAGTATCCTCAACAGTGCACACAGTGGCCGCTTTTCTTCCGATCGCACCATCGGCGATTACAATCACGACATCTGGCGACTGCAGACGATCACACCGCGCGCCTGAGCGGCCTGGCCGTTTTCCGTGTTGCAAGCGGGGATATTTCCGAGGAACCTTGTCGGTGGCCGACCCCACGGCCACCGTCGACCAGCCCCCTCGGGGGGCTGGTCGGGTGTCCGGGGCGGTCCTGTCCCCGTGCCGAGCACGCCCCTGTGGTAGGGCTCGGCGGTTATCGCTGGAGCCGTCATGACCGACACCCAATCCTCGCAGTCCACCCCGCTCGCCGATGAACTCGATCCCGAGCGCATCCTCACCGAGCAGTTTCATCGTGCCCGCACCCACCTCAGTGAGGTGCCGCCGGGGCTGGTGGACTATCTGCGCCTGCCGCGGCGCACCATCAACGTCAGCGTCCCGGTGGAGATGGACGACGGACACATCCGCCACTTCGAGGGCTACCGGGTGCTGCACAGCCGCATGTTCGGCCCCGGCAAGGGCGGCATCCGCTATCACCCGGCGGTGAGTCCGGGCGAGGTGAAGGTGCTCGCGGCGCTGATGAGCTGGAAGTGCGCGCTGCTGCACCTGCCCTTCGGTGGTGCCAAGGGCGGTGTGGCCTGCGATCCCAAGGAACTCAGCGAGGGTGAACTCCGACGCATCACCCGGCGCTTCATCTCCGAGCTCGGCGACAACATCGGCCCCTATACCGATGTCCCGGCCCCGGACGTCTATACCGACGCCCAGACCATGGCCTGGATCTACGACACCTACGACCAGCTCCACCCCGGCGAGAACAACCTGCCGGTGGTCACCGGCAAGCCGCGTGAGCTCGGCGGCTCGGCCGGTCGCACCGAGGCGACCAGCCGCGGCTGCGTCTACACCGCCGAGCGGCTGATCGCGCTCGGCGGCGTGCCCGGGCTCGACAGCCTGCAAGGCGCGCGGGTGGTGATCCAGGGCTTCGGTAACGTCGGTCGCATCGCCGCACGGTTGTTCCAGGAGATGGGCGCGCAGGTCTGCGCGGTGAGCGACTCCGGCGGCGCGATCCTCGCCGAGAACGGTGCCGCGCTCGACCTCGATCTGCTCGACACCCACAAGGATACCCACGGCACCGTGGTCGGTCTGCCCGGTAGTCGCACCATCACCAACGACGATCTGCTCGCGCTCGAGTGCGACATCCTGGTGCCGGCGGCGCTCGGCGGTCAGATCCACAGCGGCAACGCCGAGCGAGTGGCGGCGCGGCTGGTGGTCGAGGGCGCCAATCGCCCGATCACCCCGGAGGCCGATGACGTGCTCGCCGCGCGCGGCATCGTGGTGCTGCCCGACATCCTCGCCAACGCCGGTGGCGTGACCGTGAGCTATTACGAGTGGGTGCAGAACATCGAGCATCACAGCTGGTCGCTCGAGGAGGTCAACAACCGGCTGCGTACCCGCATGTTCGATGCCACCGACCGGGTGGTTGCGCGCTGGCGCGGCTTCCCCCAGGATTGCGCCGAGCAGGGGCTGTGCGGCGATCTGCGCACCGCCGCCCTGGTCGAGGCGCTCGATCGACTCGCCAGGGCGACCCTGCAGCGCGGCATCTGGCCCTGACCGGGGCCGCGACCGCCGGGCTCCGGCCCGGCGGTCGGCCATCATCATTCTGGAGCGAGGAGACAGGCGCGGTGGATCAAGCGGCCCGACGCTGCAACGAGATCTATGCCATCGACCGTTGGGGCGAGGGCTATTTCACCATCAACGGGGCGGGGCACCTGTGTGCCCGTCCCGATCCCGAGGGCGCGGTCGAGATCGATCTCGCCGCGCTCGCCGCGCAGCTCGACGCCGAGGGGCTGTCGCTGCCGGTGCTGGTGCGCTTCACCGATATCCTCCGCCATCGTGTCGCCGCGCTCGCCGCGGCCTTCGCCGCGGCCGGTGCCGCCTGCGGTTACCGGGGCGGCTACCAGCCGGTCTATCCGATCAAGGTCAATCAGCAGGCCGGGGTGGTGCGCGAGATCCTGCGCTCCGGCCAGGCAGGGCTTGAGGCCGGCAGCAAGCCCGAGCTGATGGCGGTGCTGGCGCTCTCGCCCCCCGGCGGGCTGGTGGTCTGCAACGGCTACAAGGATCGCGAGTACATCCGTCTGGCGTTGATCGGGCAGCGGCTCGGGCTGCGCGTGCACCTGGTGATCGAGAAGCCCTCGGAGCTGGCGCTGATCCTCGACGAGGCCGAGCGCCTCGGCGTCGAGCCGCTGCTCGGGGTGCGGGTGCGGTTGGCCGCGGCGGCCGCCGGCAACTGGCAGAGCAGCGGTGGCGAGAAGGCCAAGTTCGGGCTCTCGGCCAATCAGGTGCTGGCGCTGGTCGAGGCGCTGCGCGAGGCCGGTCGGCTCGACTGGCTGCGGCTGCTGCATGCCCATCTCGGCTCGCAGATCCCCAGTGTCCAGGACATCCGCGCCGGCGTCGCCGAGCTGACGCGCTTCTATGTCGAGCTGCGTCGATTGGGCGCGCCGGTCGGCTGTCTCGATGTCGGCGGCGGGCTGGGGGTCGACTACGAGGGCACCCGCACCCGCAACTACTGCTCGGTCAACTACGGCTTCGCCGGCTATGCCCGCGCGGTGGTGGAGACGGTGGCCGCCGAGTGTCGTCGCGCCTCCCAGCCCGAGCCCGACCTGCTGAGCGAGTCGGGACGGGCGCTGACCGCCCACCATGCGGTGCTGATCACCAACGTCATCGATCGCGAGCGCGCCGCCGGGCTCGGCGTCGAGCCGCGCGCCGAGGAGGGCCAGCCGCTGCTCGATGCGCTCGCCGAGCAGCTGCGCGAGGCCGGGCGCGGTGCACCCCAGGAGATCTATGCCGAGTCGCGCGAGCTGCTCGAGGCGCTGCGCGCGGGCTTTGCCGACGATGCCGTCGATCTCGCCACCCGTGCCCGTGCCGAGGAGCTGTTCTTCGCCGTCTGTCGACGCCTGGCGGCGCGGCTCGATCCGGCGGTGCGGCGTCACCGCGAGTTGGCCGATACCGTCAACGCGCTACTCGCCGACAAGCTGTTCTGCAACTTCTCGCTGTTCCAGTCGATGCCCGACGTCTGGGCGCTCGATCAGCTCTTCCCCATCGCCCCGATCCAGCGTCTCGACGAGTTGCCCGAGGCGCGCGCCCTGGTCCACGATCTCACCTGCGACTCCGACGGCTGTATCGAGCACTATGTCGACGAGAGCGGGGTGGAGACCAGTCTGCCGATCCATGCCGACGCCGCCGAGGGCGCGCCCTATCTGCTCGGGTTCTTCATGGTCGGCGCCTATCAGGAGATCCTCGGCGACATCCACAACCTGTTCGGCGACACCGATGCGGTCAACGTCGAGCTCGACCCCGAGGCCCCGTCTGGCTATCGGCTGTGCGAGGCCGAGCGTGGCGACTCCACCGACGAGCTGTTGAGCTACGTGCACTTCGAGCCGCGGACCCTGCTCGCCCACTACCGGCGCAAGCTCGATGCCGCCGGACTCGATCGCGATACCCGCGAGCGGCTGTTCGTCGAGCTCAAGGCCGGGCTCTACGGCTACACCTATTTCGAGGGCGGGGGCTGATCCCGCCGCGACGCGCGGAGGTTGCGGGATGCATGAACTCTCCATCTGTCAGGCGCTGCTCGATCAGGTCGAGCGGATCGCCGACGAGCACGGCGCCACCCGGGTCGAGCGCATCCTGTTGCGTATCGGGCCGCTCTCCGGGGTCGAGCCCGACCTGCTCGAGCGCGCCTATCCGCTGGCCGCCGCCGGGACCCGCGCCGAGTGCGCGACCCTGGCGATCGAGTCCGCGCCGGTGCGGGTGCGCTGTCTCGACTGTGGCGCGGAGAGCACGGTCGAGCCCAACCGGTTGCTGTGTGCGGCGTGCGACGGTTATCGCACCCGTCTGATCAGCGGCGACGAGATGTTGCTGGCCAACCTGGAACTGTCGATCCCCGACGCCCCGGCGTCATGACCGGATTCTGACTAACCGGTGACGGTCGCGATGACATACACTCACGCCAAGGCTTGGATTCAGGAGACGTTGGCGCCAGCATCCGGTGGATGGATGACCCGGACAGGGTTCGCGCGACCGCTGCCAAGACGTCGCGCCATCGTCCCAACAGCGCATCCCTAGCGGAGATCTCGTCATGTGCGATACCTGTGGCTGCAACATCACCCCCGGCAACGAGCACTTGGTGCGCGATGGCGGACGTCACGCCCGGACCGAGGACGGTCGCGCGGCGGTCAGCGTGCTGCGCAACCTGCTCACGGAGAACGATCATCAGGCCCGTCACAACCGTGAGCACTTCGACCGTCACGGCGTGCTGGCGATCAACCTGATGTCCTCGCCGGGCGCGGGCAAGACCCGCCTGCTCGAGGCGACCATCGAGGTGCTCGGGCCGAGTTGCCGGATCGCGGTGATCGAGGGCGATCTCGAGACCGAAAACGATGCCGAGCGCATCCGCGCCAAGGGCGTGCAGGCGGTACAGATCGCCACCGGCAGCGCCTGTCATCTCGATGCCCACATGGTCCATCAGGCGCTGCATCAGATCGATCTCGACGGCATCGACCTGCTGTTCATCGAGAACGTCGGCAACCTGGTCTGCCCGGCGAGCTTCGACCTCGGCCAGCACCGCAACGTCACCCTGCTGTCGGTGCCCGAGGGCGACGACAAGCCGGCCAAGTACCCGGTGATCTTCCGCGCCGCCGATCTGGTGCTCTGCACCAAGGGCGATCTGCTGCCGGTGCTCGAGGACTTCGACCCCGAGCGCGCCGAGCGTCATCTGCGCGCGCTGGCAAGCGTGGCGCCCTTCGACGTGGTCTCGACCCGTCGACCCGGCGAGCTCGAACCCTGGCTGCTCTGGCTGCGCGACGAGCTGCAGGCGCAGGACACCAGACGTGCGCTCGGGCGCACCATCCACCCGCTGATCCAGCCCGACGGCGCCTTGTTGCACGGCGACGCCCAGGAGGGCGAGCACCACGGCCACGGTCACTTCCATCAAGCCGCGCAGAGTCACGGCTGATCCCGTCGACACCTTGCCCGGTCCCGGACCCCGTCAAGCCACGAGGAGGAACCTCCGTGTCAGTCCCAATGTTCACCAGACGTTCCGCGCGCGCGATCGCGTTGCTCGCCCTGCTGGCGCAGGTGCCGGCGGTGTCGGCGTTCAACTTCGGCGACATGATGAACCCCAGCCGCTGGATGGGCGGTGACCGCTACGACGATGACTATTACGACGGTCTCTACGGCCCCTATGCGCCGCCCTATGGTCCCTATGGCGGTCCGGGATATGGCGCGCCCTATGGTGGTTACGGCATGCCCTATGCGCCGGCCCCGGCCTATCCCGGCATGCCGGGGACCACGCCGGCGTCACCGGTCGCGCCCACGGTGACTGGTGCGCCCGACGCGACCGCCGAGGAGATCGAGGCGCTCAAGCGTCGGGTCGAGGAGCTCGAGGCGCGTCAGCGCGGCGCCCAGCCGCCGCGGCAGACCCCGCCCCCTGGTGACTGGCCCTCGCCGCCCGGCTTCCGCCCGATGAACCAGTACTGACCCCGGTCGTCGGACGCGACCGGCCCCGTCGCCGCGGGGCCGGCGCTGTGCCCGGTGGGCGCGGCTGCTAAGATGCGGCTCGTCAACTGGGCTTCATCGACCGGAGGTCGCGTCCGATGTCACGGATCACTCGCGCGCTCTGCGCGCTGGCGCTGCTCTGCGCCCCACTGTCTTCGCCGCTGGCCGCGGGCGGCGCCGTCGTCCACCAGGCCGAGACCAGCCTCGAGGCCGCGCTCGACGGGCTGCAGGCGGCGATCCTCGAACGCGGTCTCTATATCAACAACGTCCTCGATCTGGGCGAGATGTTCGCCCGCACCGGCGCGGACCTCGGTTTCACCGAGCCGGTCTACGGCGAGGCGCGCTCGGTCGAGTTCTGCAGCGCCGTGCTCTCGCGCGAGATGATGCGCGAGGACCCGACGCGGATCGTCAACTGCCCCTTCGTGGTCAGTCTCTATACCCTGCCGGGCGACCCCGCCACCGTCCATGCCGCCTATCGCGCGGTCCCCGCCGAGCTGCAGGTCGCAAGCCCGGTGATGCGCGAGGTCGCCGAGTTGCTCGACGCGCTCGCCCGCGCGGCGCTGGCCTGGTGATGGCGACCATGGCGATGCCGCAGGGGCTTATCCGCCTGCTCGATCTGGTTCGTCGCTACGGTCCGCGCGCGCTGCACGTGCTGCGTACCGAAGGCCCCCGGGTGCTCGCGCGCAAGCTCGCGCGGCGGCTGCGCACCACGCCGTTGCGCATCCCCGATCCACCCGTCCTGCTCGCCTTCGACGAACCTTTCGAGCCGATCGCGCTGCCCGCGCCCGAGCACCCACGGGTGTCGGTGGTGATCCCGATCCACGGTCAGTTCGGCTACACCCATCATTGTCTGGCCGCGCTCGCGCGCTGCGGCGACACGGCGCGCTTCGAGGTGGTGGTGGTCGACGATTGCTCGCCCGACGACAGCGCCGCGCGGCTCGCCGCCTATCCCGGGGTGCGGCTGATCCGCAACCCCGAGAACCTCGGTTTCGTCGGTACCTGCAACCGTGGCGCCGAGGCTGCGCGCGGCGAGCTGCTGGTGTTCCTCAACAACGACACCCAGGTGCAGCCGGGCTGGCTCGACGCCCTGCTGGCGACCTTCGATGAATATCCGGACGCGGGCATGGTCGGTGCCCGGCTGGTCTATCCCGACGGTCGTCAGCAGGAGGCCGGCGGCATCCTCTTCGCCGACGGCTCGGCGTGGAACCATGGTCATCTCGACGATCCGCATCGTCCCGAGTACGGCTATGTGCGCCCCGTCGACTACTGCTCGGGCGCGGCGCTGGCGATCCCGCGCGCGCTGTTCGAGCGTCTCGACGGTTTCGACCGCACCTTCGCCCCGGCCTATTACGAGGACACCGATCTGGCGATGCGGGTGCGCGCCGCCGGGCTCCGGGTCTACTACCAGCCGGCGGCCTGGGTGGTGCACTTCGAGGGGGTGAGCGCCGGGCGCGACCCCGAGGCGAGCACCGGGCTCAAGCGCTATCAGCGCATCCACGCCGAGACCTTCCGCGCGCGCTGGGGCGAGACGCTCGCCGGGTTCGGCGCGCGCGACGCGGCGCTCGACCGGGTCAAGGACCCCGCCCTGGCGCGCCGTGCCTTGGTGGTCGACAACTACATGGTGACGCCGGACCGCGAGTCGGGCTCGCTGCGCATGGTCAACCTGTTCGCCATCCTGCGCGGGCTCGGCTATCAGGTGACCTTTGCCGCGGCCAACCTGGAGGCGCCCGAGCCCTATGTCGGCGCGCTCCAGCAGCGCGGGGTGGAGGTGCTCTATCGTCCGCACGTGCCCTCGGTCGCGCGTCATCTGGCCACCCAAGGCGCGCGCTACGATCTGGTGGTGCTCAGCCGCGCCGATGCCGCCGCGGCGCTGATGGAGGCCGCGCGGCGTCACTGCGCGCGGGCGCGGATCGTCTTCGACACCGTCGATCTGCACTTCCTGCGCGAGCGCCGGCTCGCCGAGTTGCGCGGCGACGCGGCCACCCGCCGGATCGCCGCGCGGCGTCGCGATCAGGAGCTGGCGCTGATGCGTCGCGCCGACCAGACCTGGGTGGTGAGCGAGGCCGAGCGCGCGCTGCTTGCCACCGAGGCGCCCGATGTCGAGGTGCATCTGGTCTCCAACATCCATCGCATCTTCGGCTCGGCGCGTCCCGCCGCCGAGCGTCACGGCCTGCTGTTCATTGGCGCCTTCGCCCATCCGCCGAACACCGATGCGGTGCTCTTCCTCGGTCGCGAGCTGATGCCGCTGCTGCGCGAGCGCCTGCCCGGGGTGGTGCTGCGGGTGGTCGGCGCCGAGCCGCCGCCGGAGGTGCGCGCACTCGCCGCGCCGGACATCGAGATCCTCGGCTATGTCCCCGATGTCGCGCCACTGTTCGCCAGCTCGCGGGCGTCGGTGGCGCCGCTGCGCTACGGCGCCGGGGTCAAGGGCAAGATCAATCAGAGCCTCGCCCACGGGCTGCCGGTGGTGGCCACCGCGGTGGCCGCCGAGGGCATGCATCTGGTCGACGGCGAGTCGGTGCTGCTCGGCGAGGACGCCCGCGCGCTGGCTGACGCCATCGCCCGGGTCTGTGTCGACGACGCGCTCTGGCAGCGCCTTTCCGACGGCGGGCTGGCGGTGATGGAGCGCCACTTCGGTTTCGCCGCCGCCGAGCGCGCGGTGCGGGTCGCGCTCGACGAGGAGGTGAGCCGATGAGCGCCACGCCGCTGGTCAGCGTCATCGTCGTCAACTACAACGCCGGAGCGTTGCTCGCCGAGTGCGTGACGGCGGTGCTCGGCTCGACGCTCGCCGTCGAGGTGATCGTCAGCGACAACGGCTCGGTCGACGACAGCCTCACCCGGTTGCGCGCGCGGGTCGGTGCCGATGCGCGGCTGCGGATCGTCGAGAACGGCGCCAACCTCGGCTTCGCTGCGGGCAACAACCGCGCGCTGCCGCTGGCCGGCGCGCCCTGGCTGCTGTTCCTCAACCCCGACTGCATCGTCGCCCCCGATACCCTCGGGCGTATGGTCGAGGCGCTCGAGGCCCATCCCGAGGCGGGGATCGCCGGGTGCATGGTGCGCGATCCGGACGGCGCCGAGCAGGTCGCCTGTCGGCGCGCCATCCCCGATCCCTGGATCGCGCTGCGCCGTCTGCTCGGACTGGAGCGGCTCGGTGGCGCCGGACTCGATCAGCGTCATCTGCCGCCGCCGCGCGAGCCGATGACGGTCGAGGCGACCTCGGGCTCGTTCATGTTCGTGCGCCGCGCCGCGCTCGAGCAGGTCGGCCCGCTCGACGAGGGCTATTTCCTGCACTGCGAGGACCTCGACTGGTTCGTGCGCTTTGCTGAGGCCGGCTGGCGGGTGCTGCTGGTGCCCGGGGTCGAGGTGGTGCATCACAAGGGCGCCTGCAGCGGTGGTGATCCGCTGGCCGTCGAGCGCCACAAGCATCGCGGCATGGAGCGCTTCTATCGCAAGTTCCAGTACCGGCGCTATCCGCGTCCGTTCAGCTGGCTGGTGATCCTCGGTATCCGTCTGCACCTGGGGCTGCTGGTCGCGCGTCAGTGGCTGCGACGGGGGCGGGCGACATGAGCCTGCGCGCGGATGCACTCGGACCGGTGCTGGTCACCGGCGCTACCGGCCGGGTCGGTCGGGTGCTGGTCGAGGCGCTGCTCGCGCACGGTCAGCGGGTGGTGGTGGTCAGCCGCGCACCGGCGGTGGTCGAGCGGCTGTGGCCGGGTCGGGGGGTGGAGACACGTCGCGCCGATCTCGCCCGTCCCGAGACCCTCGCCGGGGTCTGTGCCGGGATCGAGACCCTGATCCATCTCGCCAGCTATGCCCCGGCGGCCGACGAGCCCGACATCTACGAGGCCCCGGGACACTGGACGGTGACCGCCGAGGGCACGCGCGCACTGATGGCCGAGGCGCGCAGCGCCGGGGCGCTGCGGCGGATGCTCTATCTCAGCACGGTCAAGGCGATGGGGGATGCGACCGGGGCGCGCGGCCATCCGGCCGGCCCCGACGAGGTCGAACCCGCGCCCGAGACCGGCTATGGCCGCGCCAAGCTGGTCGCCGAGGGCGAGTTGCTGGCGAGCGCCGCCGCGCTCGGCATCCCCGGCTGCGTGTTGCGCCTGCCGATGGTCTACGGGTTGGCGGGGGAGGGCAATCTGGCGCGGATGATCGCCGCCGTCGCCGCCCATCGCTTCCCGCCCTGGCCACGGATCGACAACCACCGCTCGGCGGTGCACGTCGAGGATGCGGTGGCTGCGGTGCTGCTCGCCGTCGCCCACCCGGCGAGCGCCGGGCGCACCTATTGCGTGACCGATGGCGGCGCCTATTCCACGCGCTGGATCTACGAGCGCATCTGTCGCGCGCTCGACCGTCCGGTGCCGCGCTGGACGGTGCCGCTGTGGGCGCTGCGCGCCGCCGCCGGGGTCGGCACGCTCGGCGAGCGTCTGCTCGGTCGGCGCATGCCCCTGACCCTGGAAGGGCTCGACAAGCTCGTCGGCGATGCCTGGTTCTCCTCGGCCACGCTCGAGCGCGAGCTGGGGTTCCGTGCCCGGCTCCGGCTCGATGAGGAGATCGAGGGCTTGGTGCGGAGATAGCGCTGCAGGTATGAACGCTCTTGTCGCGTGAGGTCTGTGGTGTCCGTGTTCGACGGGGACGACGGCCTCATGGGGATCGGGCGAGCATTGCTGCATCATTTCTCACCCCCGCCCGGGTGGCTTCAGCTCTCATTCCGATTTTGCGATGCATTCTGCCAGTCGCTTCCCGAGTTGCCTCGGGAGACGACCGACATTTTCTGTCGTCATCCAGTCATTTTGTTTTTATCTATTTGATTTTTATTTGATTTGTAAGATGGCTCGAATCTCGCATTGTGTTCTGTAGACAAGCCTGTCTCCAGCTACTCCCGAGGTCGATGCCGATGAATACCTGTCTCAAGCGCGCCATGCTTCTTGGTGTTCTGCTGTGTCCCGTCACTGCCCTTGCCGGGTTGGTGGTGACGTCAACCGATGACGAAATGGCCATCGCCGAGCGTCTGTTGGACAAGGGTTCGGGGCTGAAGATTTCCAGCGTATCGCTACTCGGCGCCAAGTATCAGCAGGGCTTTTTCGATGGTGGTCTGTCGGCTGGGATCGGTCTCGACAGCGGGGTGCTGCTGACCACGGGGCGCGCGACCAATGCAGTCGGTCCGAACCAGTCGGACAGCAAGACGAAGGTGGTCGGGAGTGGCGGTGACTCGGACCTGGACGGCCTGATCTCCTCGGTCTCGACCTATGACGCGAACGTGCTGCAGCTCGATTTCAGCACCACCACCGGTGGCCTGTTCTTCAACTACGTGTTCGCCTCGGAGGAGTACAACGAGTATGCGGGGTCGAGCTTCAACGATGTCTTCGGTTTCTTCATCGATGGGGTGAATATCGCGCTGTTGCCGGGGTCGAGCGATCCGGTCGCGGTCAACACCGTCAATCTCGGTTCGCCCTACTTCAACGACAACGATCTGGACAGCTTTGCCAAGCCGCCCTTCGACATCGAGTATGACGGTTTCACCGATGTCTTCACCGCCGGCATCACCGGACTTGAGGTCGGTACCCTCTACACCCTCAAGCTGGCGGTTGCCGATGCCGGGGACCGTTACTTCGACTCGGCCGTGTTCCTGCAATCGGGTAGCTTCTCATCCGTCGCCCTCGCCTCGGCTGCACCGGTGCCATCCCCCGCGCCCCTGGCACTGCTTGCCATCGGGCTGTGTGGCTTCATGTTGGTGCCGCGTCGTGCGGCCGTCACGCCACAGGAGTCCAGCAGCTGCTGAGTCGTCGCGATCCGCCGGGCGGAAAATGCCTCGTCCCCCGCCGACTCATCGCACGCCCGGTTGGGTGCGAGCGGAGGCAGGCGGCAGGGATGCTGTCGTTGCGTGTCGGCGGTGACGACATGAGACGACGATTTCGCGAACTGGGTCAGGTTTCGGGGTCGGTACGGCGCTCCAGGACCTGACTGACCGCACGCTCGGTGAGCGGGTCCTGGCTGAGCAGTCGGGCGCTGCCCTGGCGCAGATGATTGGCGAGGCTGGTGGTGGCGAGCGTGAGGGCGTTGTCACCCTGACGGTTGGTGAACAGATAGACGCCACGATACTCACTGACCCAACTCAGTCGCAGCGTCTTGCGGGTCCCGCGCACGCTCTTGAACTCGACCCAGGCGCCGACCTCGAGGGCGCGCGCGAGACGCAGATGGTGATCGGTCTCTGCGTCGTCGGCATCATCGGATGCCGATGCCGATGCCGATGCCGATGCCGATGCCGATGCCGGAGCGGTGGTCGTGTCCTCGACGTTGTCCTGCGCTGGCGGCGAGTCGTTCACGCCCTCGCGATGCAGGGCCGCCATGTGCAGCCGGATCAGCTGACCGAAGAAGCTGTCCCAGGAGGTCTCCTGGTCGATACGCTCGAGCCCCTTGCGCAGCCGGGTGATGAGGTCCGGGAGCAGGGTGAGCAGACGGTCGCGCTCCTCCTGGGTGAGCTTGGGCTCGACCGACCACAGCAGGTCGTCCATCAGCTGCACCGCTTCCCGCCAGTCCTCGCCGTCCTCGCCGGTGTCGATGAACACGTCGACCAACACCTGTCGCCAATGTTCGCTGACGAAGTCGCTGATCAGTACCGGGGCCTCCGGGTGGGCGTGCTCGGTGATGACGGCCTCGACACGTCGCTCGGCGACCTCGCGCCGATCGCGTCGGGCAAGCTCGCCGAGCACCTTGCTTGCCTTGCCCCGGGCCCGCGTCTCTTCCTCGTCGAGGAATTGCTCGAACGCCTGGAGCTGGCGGGTGAAGACCTCGACGTCGTCATCGAAGCCATCGACCACGCCATCGACGATGGCACGGATTCGCTCGATCAGACGCGGTTCGTCCTCCTCGCTGCGTCCGAGGCCGGAGCTGGCGATGAGATCGAGCAGTCGGCGTGCGGGGTGGCGTCGCTCGGAGAAGAAGTGCTTGTCGATCAGCGCGACCTTGAGCACCGGGATCTGCAGCTTGGCCAGCTCGGCGCGGATCGCCGCCGAGAGTTCGGGGTCCTTGAACATGGCGTCGAACAGCATCGAGACGATGTCGATGGTGAGCGCGTCGACCGGGTGCGACCAGTCGGCCATTGGGGTGGCGCGGATTCGTTGCAGTGCGTCGTTCTGCGCCGGGTCGATGGGGGATGCGCCGAGTCCCGGCAGCTGACGGACGTCGCCGCCGCCGCGTTGCAGCCCGGTGAGGGCCTGGATCAGCTCGGCGATGTCGAGCGTCTGCTGGCGCGGTTGTGATGGTGCCGCCCGGGGCGTCGGTGGCATGCCCTGGTGGAACTGGCCGGTGGCCGCTGGGCGCTGGGTGGCGGCTGCCTGCAGCGCCTGGGCGAGCTGTTCGAAGACGTCGCTGTTGCCGTGCTCGCCCTGGTGCGGCGCCGATGCGGCAGTCTGCCGGTGCTCATCGAGCGGTGGGTGAGCGTCAGCGGCGTCGAGTGGTTGGCTGCGTAGTGCGCGCTGGGGGCCGGCGAGCGGGATGTTGGGGAGGATGCCGGCCTCGGCGAGAAAGCGGTTGAGGTCGGCATAGATGCCCGGCAGCTCGGCCGAGGTCTGGCGCTCGAACTCCTGCAGCAGGATCAGTCCGAGCTGTTCGCCGACGTCGAGTGCGCCGAGCGCGTCGAGCATCGTGGTGAAGAGCGCGCGCGGGTGCAGCGGGTTGTCGTCCTGAGCGATACGCGAGAGTTGCAGCAGTGCGGCAAAGCGTCGATCGAGCGCGGTGAGCTGCTGCGCGCAGTTGCACGCGGCGCGGGCCGAGAGCTTGGCGATTGCCAGGTCGCGCTCGAAGTCGTCGGTGTCGATCAGGCTCAGCTCGCGCGGCTCCTGGCTCGCGCGCCCGCCTTCCACGGTGGTGCCGCGCAGGGCCGCGACCGCCGCTTCGAACTGCGCGACATAGGTGCTGCGGAACTGTTGCAGCAGCAGCTGGCCATGGCCGGTGAGGAAGTCCATGGCGGCGAAATAGAGTTGTTGCTGCTCGAGGCTGGTGGCGCGATCGGCCATGCCGAGGAAGTCGTCGTTGGCGCTGTCGAGATGCTGGGCGAAGACGGTGGCGAGACCGTGCGCGAGGCGGTCGCGACAGGCCGCGAGCAGGGTGGCTGGATCGGCCGATGCCGGGGCCTCTGGCGGGAGGCCGCGACCGGCGAGCGGGACGACGTTCGATGAGGATCTGTCGGCCATGGTTGGTTCCAGAAGGCAGGGACGGCGCAGCGCGTCCGGTCGCGCGCGCCCGAGCGACGGGGACGATAAGGCGGTCGGCTGTGGCTCAAGTTCGCGGCCTGCAGACCCGGTCCCCTCCTCCCGGGTCTGTTCCTTCTTACGCAGAGTATATGCCGACGTGATCTTGCCGCTGTCAACTCGATCACAGCGGCGAAGGGGACATGTCTACTCGACGGTCACCGACTTGGCCAGGTTGCGCGGTTGATCGACGTCGGTGCCCTTGAGCACGGCGACATGATAGGCGAGCAACTGCAGCGGGATGGTGAAGACCAGCGGGTCGAGCAGGTCGTCGGTCTCGGGCAGACGGATGACATTAACCCCATCGGTCTCGTCGAGCGGGACCTGGAAGTCGGCGAAGACATAGAGCTGGCCGCCGCGCGCCCGGACCTCCTCGAGGTTGGACTTGAGCTTCTCGAGCAGGGCGTTGTTGGGCGCCACCGCGACCACCGGCATCTGCTCGTCGATCAGCGCCAGTGGGCCGTGCTTGAGTTCGCCGGCGGGGTAGGCCTCGGCATGGATATAGGAGATCTCCTTGAGCTTGAGCGCGCCCTCCATGGCGATCGGGTACTGTTCGCCGCGCCCGAGGAAGAGGGTGTGGTGCTTGTCGACGAAGGACTCGGCGAGCATCGCGATCTGCTCGTCGAGTCGCAGCACCTCCTCGATCTTGAGCGGCAGCGAGCGCAACAGCCCGACCAGCCGTGCCTCCTCGGCCTCGTCGATGCCACGTCCGCGCCCGAGCGCCAGGGTCAGCAACAGCAGGGCGACGAGCTGGGTGGTGAAGGCCTTGGTCGAGGCCACCCCGATCTCTGGACCGGCATGGGTGAGCAGCACCAGATCGGACTCGCGCACCAGCGAACTCTCGGGGACGTTGCAGATCGCCAGGGTGGCGCGATAGCCGCTCTGCCTGGCCTGGCGCAGCGCGGCCAGGGTATCGGCGGTCTCGCCCGACTGCGAGAGGGTGACGAACAGCGCCTGTTCGGGGACCACATGCTGGCGGTAGCGGTACTCGCTGGCGACCTCGACGCTGCACGGCAGCCCGGCGAGGGCCTCGATCCAGTAGCGGGCGACCTGCGCGGCATGATAGCTGGTGCCGCAGGCGACGATGGTGACCGCCTTGATCTCGGCGAACAGCGCCTCGGCCTCGTTGCCGAAGCACTCGGGGCGCAGTCGGTTGCCGCTGAGACGGTCGTCGAGGGTATCGGCGATCGCCTGTGGTTGCTCGAAGATCTCCTTGAGCATGTAGTGGCGGTACTCGCCGCGCTCGGCGGCGTCGAGCGCCAGGCTGGAGGTCTTGATCGGACGCTCGACCTCGCGCCCGTCGCGGTCCCAGATGCGCACCCGCTCGCGGGTGAGCTCGGCGATATCCCCTTCCTCGAGGAAGATGAAGCGGTGGGTGACCGGCAGCAGGGCGAACACGTCCGAGGCGATGAAGTGCTCGCCGAAGCCGATCCCGATCACCAGCGGGCTGCCCTCGCGCGCGGCGATCAGGCGCTCGGGGTCCTGGGTGTCGATCACCCCCAGGGCATAGGCGCCCTGCAGCTCGGCGGTGGTGTTGCGCACCGCTTCGAGCAGTCCGTGACCGGCGGCGAGCTGGTCATAGATCGCATGCACCACCACCTCGGTATCGGTCTCGGAGGTGAAGCGGTGACCGGCCTCGCGCTGGGCGGCGCGCAGTTGCTCGTGGTTCTCGATGATGCCGTTGTGCACGATCGCGCAGCGGTCGCGACAGACGTGCGGGTGGGCGTTATGGGCGGCCGGTTCGCCGTGGGTCGCCCAGCGGGTGTGGGCGATGCCGAGCAGCCCGGGCAGTGGGTGTGCGTCGACCTCCTCGGCGAGACGCGCGACCTTGCCGAGGGTGCGGGAGCGGTTGAGCTGCCCCGGGCCCTCGAGGATGGCGATACCCGCGGAGTCGTAGCCGCGGTATTCGAGTCGCTTCAGCCCCTCGAGCAGGATGGCCGCGACCGGGCGTTGGGCGATGGCGCCGACGATGCCGCACATAGACTGGAACTCCTTAGGGTTTCGGCTGTTTCTGGGGGCGCTGCCAGCCGTTGACGCTGTGCTGGCGGGCACGCGAGAGGGTGAGCTGCTCGGCCGGCGCGGTACGGGTGATCACCGATCCGGCGCCGATGGTGGCCCCCTCGCCGATGCTCACCGGCGCCACCAGCGCGCTGTTCGAGCCGATGAAGGCGCGGTCACCGATCTCGGTACGCGACTTGTTGGCGCCGTCGTAATTGCAGGTGATGGTGCCGGCGCCGATGTTGACCCCGGCGCCGATGGTGGCGTCCCCCAGATAGGTCAGATGATTGGCCTTGCTGCCGGCGCCGAGGCGGGTGTTCTTGGTCTCGACGAAGTTGCCGACATGGGTGGCATCGCCCAGTTCGCTGCCCGGACGCAGCCGCGCGAAGGGACCGATGCGGGCGTCGGCGCCGACCCGGGCGCCCTCGATCACGCAGTTGGCGAGGATCTCGGTGTTGGCGCCGATGGTGCAGTCGCGCAGCACGCAGTTGGGGCCGATGTGGACCCCCGCGGCGATCTCGACCTCACCCTCGATGACGACATTGACGTCGATGGTGCAGTCGCTCGCGGCGGTGAGCCGGCCGCGCAGGTCGAAGCGCGCCGGGTCCTGCAGGGTGACGCCGGCGCGCATCAGTCGCTCGGCCTGCTGGCGCTGCCAGGCGCGTTCGAGCGCGGCGAGCTGGACGCGGTCGTTGACCCCGGAGACCTCGGTGAGGCTGTCGGGACGGGCACTGGCCACGTCCACGCCGTCGGCCGCGGCCAGTGCGGTGACGTCGGTGAGGTAGTACTCGCCCTGGGCGTTGTCGTCGTCGATGCGCGAGAGCCAGTCGTCGAGACGGGCGCGATCGGCGATCAGGAAGCCGGTGTTCGACTCGCGGATGCGGCGCTGCTGTTCGTCGGCGTCGCGCTCCTCGACGATGCGCTCGATGCGTCCCTCGGCATCGCGCAGGATTCGGCCATAGCCGGTGGGGTCGGGGAGTTCGGCGGTGAGCAGCGCCAGCGGGCTGCCGTCGGCCGCGGCGATCAGTCGCTCGAGGGTGGCCGGCGAGATCAGCGGCACATCGCCATAGAGCACCAGCACGCGGTCGAGATCGGCGAGTGCGGGCATCGCCTGCATCACTGCGTGCGCGGTGCCGCGCTGCTCGGTCTGCTCGACCCAGGTGCAGGAATGGCCATCGAGGGCCGCACGCACCTGATCGCCGGCATGGCCGTGGACGACCACGATTCGTGTCGGCTCGATCGTCTCCGCCGCCTCGAGGACGTGCGCGAGCAGTGGCTTGCCGGCCAGTGGATGGAGGACCTTGGGGAGTCTCGAACGCATCCGCTTGCCGAGCCCGGCGGCCAGTATCACGACGCCTAACTTCATGCCTGAGTGATCCTTGCTGGAGTTGTCGATAGGGAGAGACGCCCATCATCCCTGGAGAGGATGCTCCGCCGGGAGCGGTCACGGGCATCGCGCTCGGTGGCTATCCTAGCCGTCTGGGGCACGTGTCGCGAGCACTGCTGTGTGCGCGTCGTCTTTGGGTGTCATCGCCATATGGCTCGCAGGGAGCATGCGCCGGGCGTTTCGTCAGCGTCAAGCGCACCGTTGGCGAGAATAAGGCCCCTTGGCCGATAAAAAAACGCCCCGACCTTGCGGACGGGGCGTTTTCCTCGTGCAGCGCGCCGGACGTGGCGCGAGCGAATCAGCCGCGCTTGGTCTTGCGCAGCTTCTCGATCGCACGCAGCTGGGCGATCGCCTCGGCCAGCTCGGCCTGGGCCTTGGCGTACTCGAACCCGGCCTGTTGTCCGGCCAGTGCCTCCTCGGCGCGACGCTTGGCGTCCTGGGCCGCCGCCTCGTCGAGGTTCGCGGCCCGGACCGCGGTGTCGGCAAGGACCGTGACCACGTTCGGCTGGACCTCGAGCATGCCGCCGGAGACGTAGAAGTGCTCCTGCTCGCCCTGCTCGTTCTCCACTCGGACGTCGCCGGGCTTGAGACGGCTGATGAAGGCGGTGTGGCGGGGCGCGATGCCCACCTCACCCACTTCCGCGCTGGCGTACACCATGGTCGCCTGCCCGGAGTGGATGGCGCCCTCTGCGCTCACGATATCGACGTGGATCGTCATTGCCATGGGTGGTCTCCGTTAGTTGGCCATCTTTTCGGCCTTGGCCACCGCTTCCTCGATGCTGCCGACCATGTAGAAGGCCTGCTCGGGCAGGTGGTCGTACTCGCCGTTGACGATGGCCTTGAAGCCGGCGATGGTGTCCTTGACCGAGACGAACTTGCCGGGCGCGCCGGTGAAGACCTCGGCGACGAAGAACGGCTGCGACAGGAAGCGCTGGATCTTACGGGCGCGGGCCACGGTCAGCTTGTCCTCGTCGGAGAGCTCGTCCATGCCGAGGATGGCGATGATGTCCTTGAGCTCCTTGTAGCGCTGCAGGGTGCCCTGCACCGCACGCGCGGTCTCGTAGTGCTCCTGGCCGACGACGTTGGGGTCGAGGATACGGCTGGTCGAGTCGAGCGGGTCGACGGCGGGGTAGATGCCCAGCTCGGCGATCTGACGCGACAGCACCAGGGTGGCGTCGAGGTGCGCGAAGGTGGTCGCCGGCGACGGGTCGGTGAGGTCGTCGGCAGGCACGTAGACGGCCTGGAAGGAGGTGATCGAGCCGGTCTTGGTGGAGGTGATGCGCTCCTGCAGGGCGCCCATCTCCGAGGCCAGGGTCGGCTGATAACCCACCGCCGAGGGCATGCGCCCGAGCAGTGCCGAGACCTCGGTACCGGCGAGGGTGTAACGGTAGATGTTGTCGACGAACAGCAGCACGTCACGGCCTTCGTCGCGGAAGTACTCGGCCATGGTCAGGCCGGTCAGGGCGACGCGCAGACGGTTGCCGGGCGGCTCGTTCATCTGGCCGTAGACCAGGGCCACCTTGTCGAGGACGTTCGACTCCTTCATCTCGTGATAGAAGTCGTTACCCTCACGGGTACGCTCGCCGACACCAGCGAACACCGAGAAGCCGGAGTGCTCGGCGGCGATGTTACGGATGAGCTCCATCAGGGTGACGGTCTTGCCGACGCCGGCGCCGCCGAACAGGCCGACCTTGCCGCCCTTGGCGATCGGCATGATCAGGTCGACGACCTTGATGCCGGTCTCGAGGATCTCGGTGGTGGTCGACTGGTCCTCGAGCTTGGGCGCGGGACGGTGGATCGACCAGCTTTCCTCGGCGCCGATGTCGCCCTGCTCGTCGATGGCGTTGCCGAGCACGTCCATGATGCGACCGAGGGTCTTCTGGCCCACCGGGACCTGGATCGGGGCGCCGGTGGCGGCGACCTCGAGGCCACGCTGCAGGCCGTCGGTCGAGCCCATGGCGATGGTGCGGACGACGCCGTCGCCGAGCTGCTGCTGCACCTCGAGGGTGAGGCCGACGGACTCGATCTTCAGTGCTTCATAGACCTTGGGCATCTCGCCGCGCGGGAACTGTACGTCCACCACCGCGCCGATGATTTCCACCACGTTACCGGAACTCATAGTCTTTTCCTCTTCTGCCTTGCGGCGTCTAGCGATTCTGTCTGGGTCTGATCCTGGCCGGGGTCGCCGGGGTCAGCCGGCGGTGGGTCAAACCGCCGCGGCGCCGCTCACGATCTCGGAGATTTCCTGGGTGATAGCGGCCTGGCGCGCCTTGTTGTAGACGAGCTGGAGTTCGTCGATCAGGTTGCCGGCGTTGTCCGAGGCGGCCTTCATCGCGACCATTCGCGCGGCCTGCTCGCAGGCGACGTTCTCGACCACGCTCTGATAGACCAGCGACTCGATGTAGCGGGTGAGCAGGGCGTCGAGGACGGTGTGCGCATCCGGCTCGTAGATATAGTCCCAGTGGTAGGGCAACGCCTCCTCCTGCTTCTCGGCGGGGGCGATGGGCACCAGCTGGCGGATCTCCGGGCGCTGCGTCATGGTGTTGACGAACTCGTTGCTGGCGACATGGATCGCGTCGATCTCGCCAGCCTCGAAGGCGTCGAGCATCACCTTGACGGTGCCGATCAGATCCTCGATGTGCGGGGTGTCACCAAGATGGGTCGCCTGCGCCAGCACCTTGCCGCCGAAGCGCTTGAAGAACCCCAGCGCCTTGCTGCCGATGGCGCAGAAGACCGGCTCGATGCCAGCGGCCTGCTGCTCCTTGATCTCGGCACTCAGACGGCGGAACAGATTGCTGTTGAGGCCGCCGCACAGGCCGCGATCGGAGGAAACCACGATATAACCGACGCGCTTGCGCGGGCGTTCCGTGGCCATGAAGGAATGACGGTACTCGGGCGTCGCTTGCGCCAGATGGTGGATCACCTGGAGCATCTTGTCCGCGTAGGGCCGGGAGGCAGACATGCGATCCTGCGCCTTGCGCATCTTCGATGCTGCAACCATCTCCATGGCGGAAGTGATCTTCTGCGTGCTCTTGATGCTCGCAATCTTGGTGCGGATTTCTTTGGCGCCTGCCATTTGATCAAGCTCCCAGCTTCCAGCGCCCGATCCCCGACTCGAAGGTCGGTCGCGGCGCCTGTTTGATTCGGGTCGGTTGTAAGGTCTCGACAACGCCCAACCGCCGCGGGGCGGCGGTTGGGCGCATGTGGATGCGGGCGCTTACCAAGTATTGTTCGCCTTGAAATCCTTGAGCGCCGCGTGCAGACCCTGCTGGATCTCGTCGTTGAAGCCGCCGGTCGAGTCGATCTTGCTGAGCAGCTCGGCCTGCTGGGACTTCATGTAGCCCTGCAGCGCCGCCTCGAAGTCGACGACCTTCTTGACGTCGACGTCGTCGAGGTAGCCCTCGTTGGCGGCGAACAGCGAGACGGCCATCTGGCCGACGCTCATCGGCGAGTACTGCGCCTGCTTCATCAGCTCGGTGACGCGCTCACCGCGCTCGAGCTGCTTGCGGGTGGTCTCGTCGAGGTCGGAGGCGAACTGCGAGAAGGCTGCCAGCTCACGATACTGCGCGAGTGCCAGACGGATACCACCGCCGAGCTTCTTGATCGCCTTGGTCTGGGCCGCGCCACCGACTCGCGACACCGATAGACCGGCGTTGATGGCCGGACGGATACCCGAGTTGAAGAGGTCGGTCTCGAGGAAGATCTGACCGTCGGTGATCGAGATCACGTTGGTCGGAACGAATGCCGAGACGTCACCGGCCTGGGTCTCGATGATCGGCAGCGCGGTGAGCGAGCCGGTCTTGCCCTTGACCGCACCGTTGGTCGCCTTCTCCACGTAGTCGGGATTGACGCGCGCGGCGCGCTCGAGCAGACGCGAGTGCAGGTAGAAGACGTCACCGGGGTAGGCTTCGCGACCCGGCGGACGACGCAGCAGCAGCGACACCTGACGGTAGGCCCAGGCCTGCTTGGTGAGGTCGT
Organism: Marichromatium sp. AB31; assembly: GCF_003718685.1. Taxonomy (NCBI): domain Bacteria; kingdom Pseudomonadati; phylum Pseudomonadota; class Gammaproteobacteria; order Chromatiales; family Chromatiaceae; genus Marichromatium; species Marichromatium sp. AB31. The sequence goes on from NZ_RHFI01000001.1 coordinate 324,151, forward strand.
CGTAGACGATCAGCGCGTCCTCGCCCTTGTCACGGAAGTACTCACCCATCGAGCAGCCGGCATAGGGCGCGATGAACTGCATCGCGGCCGAGTCGGAGGCGCTGGCGGAGACGATGATGGTGTGATCCATCGCGCCGTGCTCTTCGAGCTTGCGCACCAGGGCCGCGATGGTCGAGTTCTTCTGACCGACCGCGACGTAGATGCACTTAACGCCGGTGTCCTTCTGGTTGATGATCGCGTCGAGCGCCACCGCGGTCTTACCGGTCTGGCGGTCGCCGATGATCAGCTCACGCTGGCCACGACCGACCGGCACCATGGCGTCGATCGCCTTGAGACCGGTCTGCATCGGCTCATCGACCGACTGACGGGCGATGACGCCGGGGGCCTGCTTCTCGATCGGCGAGGTGGCTGCGGCCTCGATCGGGCCCTTGCCGTCGATCGGGTTGCCGAGCGCGTCGACCACGCGGCCGAGCAGGCCTTCACCGACCGGCACCTCGAGCACGCGCCCGGTGCAGCGCACCCAGTCGCCCTCGGAGAGGTTGGTGTAGTCGCCGAGCACCACCGCGCCGACCGAGTCGCGCTCGAGGTTCAGCGCCAGGCCGTAGGTGTTGCCGGGGAACTCCAGCATCTCGTAGTACTGAGCGTCGGACAGGCCGTGGATACGCACGATGCCGTCGGTCAGGCTGACGATGGTGCCCTCGGTCCGGGCCTCGGTTTGAAGATCGTATTTCTCGATCTTCTGCTTGATGAGATCACTGATCTCGGATGGATTCAGTTGCATGGCGGTGTCCCGTTCAGAATTGCAATGCGTTGGCGAGTCGGTCGATCTTGCCGCGGACCGTGTCGTCGATCACCAGGTCCCCGGCACGGATCTCCAGCCCACCAATCAGCGCGCTGTCGGTCTCGACCGTGAGCTCCACCTGCCCGCCAAGACGCGAGGACAGTGCAGTGGCGAGCGCCGCGCGTTGCGCCTCGTCGATCTCGAACGCACTGCGTACGGTCACGCGCCGCATGCCCTCGTCGGCGCTGCGGCTGACTTCGAACAGTCGGGCGATCTCGGGGACGGCCGCCAGGCGTGCGTTGTCGGCGAGCAACCGGAGCAGGTTGGCAACCTCCTCCGGCAGGTCCTCGCCACAGACTTCGAGGGTGATGTCGCGGATGGTCTCGCGGGACACGTTGGGGTTGGCGATCAGCGCGACCATCTGCGGGTCGCCGGCCACCGCGGCCAACCGCCCGAGTGCGTCGGACCATGCCTCGACCTGTCCGGTTTCCTTCGCGCGCTCGAAGGCCGCTTCGGCATAAGGCCGTGCGATGGTGGTGATGTCTCCGGCCATGGGTATTCCCTAGAGCTGCTTTGCGAACGAGTCGACGATCGACTTGTGGGCGTCGACGTTGATCTCCTTCTGGAGGATCTTCTCCGCTGCCGCGACGGCGAGCGTGGAGACGCGCTCACGCAGCTCTTCGCGTGCGCGGTTGGTCTCCTGATCGATCTCGGCGCGCGCCGCGGCGAGCAGCCGATCGCCCTCGGTCCGGGCGTCGCTCTTGGCCTCCTCGACGATGTCGGTGGCCCGCTTCTGGGCCTGACCGACGATCTCGGCGGCGGAGACCTTGGCCTCCTTCATCAGCTCGAGTGCGCGTTGCTCCCCGAGGGCCTGCTCCTGATGGCCACGTTCGGCGGCGGCGAGGCCTTCGGCGATCTTGGCCTTGCGCTCCGCCAACGCGTTGACGATGGGCGGCCACACATACTTCATACAGAACCCGACGAACACCGCGAAGGTGATCATCTGGGCAAACAGAGTCAGATTGATATTCATACCTATGCCTCTTGCCTGAGCCTCATGTGGGCGAGGAGTCTTCTCGGCCCGCGGGAGGGAGCAGGATGCGCGCTAGGCAGCGAACATCAGGAACAGACCCATGGCGATCGCGATGACGGGCAGTGCGTCGACCAGGCCCATGACGATGAAGAACTGGGTGCGCAGCATCGGGATGAGCTCGGGCTGACGGGCAGCGCCCTCCAGGAAGCGACCGCCGAGGACGCCGATGCCGACGCCGGCGCCGACTGCGCCCAGACCCAGCATCAGGCCAGCGCCGATGTACTTGATGACCTCTGCGAATGCTTGTGCGACTTCGAGTTCCATAGTTCTCTCCAGGATTGAAGGTCAGAGCCTTGATTGAAGGTCAGAGCCTTGAAAAACGGGGTTTAGTGATGCTCCTGGTGTGCCATGTCGAGATAGACGATGGTCAGCACCATGAAGATGAACGCCTGCAGCGTGATGATCAGGATGTGGAACACGGCCCACACGAACTGCAGAACGCCGCCGGTGGCGTTGAGCACGAAGCTGCCACCGTAGAGCAAGGCGATCAGGATGAAGATCATCTCGCCGGCGTACATGTTGCCGAACAGTCGCAGGGCGAGCGAGATCGGCTTGGAGATCAGACTGATCCCTTCGAGCACCAGGTTCGCGGGCATGCCCCACTTGCCGAACGGCTGCAGGGTCAGCTCGCCGAGGAAGCCACCGACGCCTTTCATCTTGACGCTGTAGTAGAGCACCATGATGAAGACCATCAGGGCCATGCCGAAGGTGGCGTTGGGATCGGTGGTCGGCACGATCTTGAGATAGACATGGTGCGGATCGGCGCCGAACAGGGCCATGAACTGGCCGAACAGATAGGGCACCAGATCGACCGGCAGCAGGTCCATCAGGTTCATCAGGAAGACCCAGGCGAAGATGGTCAGCGCCAGCGGGGCGACCATCGGGTTCTTGCCACTGAAGGAACCGCGGACGTTGTCCTCGACGAAGTCGACGATCCACTCGACGAAGTTCTGCGCCGCACCCGGCACGCCGGCGCTGACGCGTTCGGCCACACCCTTGAAGAACCAGAGGAACAGGCCGCCGAGCAGGATCGAAAAGAACATGGTGTCCAGATTGATCGCCCAGAAGCCCATCTCCGCGGCCTCCGCGCTGTTGTGCGCGAGCCCCAAGCCGTGCTCGGGGTGTAGACCGAAGGTGAGGTTGGTCAGATGGTGTTGAATGTATTGTTCAGCGGTGAGCGTTTCGGTAGCAGCCATCGATCATTCTCACTTCGTGTTTCGTTTGGCCTGTTGGGCCGCGATCAGGATCGGCATCACTTGCATGAGGAAGTAGGCCCCCAGCAATGCCGGTATGTTCAGGTCGTCGAATGTTGCGAAGGCAACGACGAACAAACCCAGGACCAACGCGATCTTTGCGACTTCGGCACGATAAAAACGCATGACCAAACGCTCAGGCGCCTGGGCGCGATAGGCGCGAAAGACCCAGGCCGCGAGCATGGCGTTGGCCAGCAGGCAGGATCCAGAACCTATGAGGACCGATAGTGCAACGGAGCGACCGAACGGCAGGGCGAGTAGCACCGACACCAGGCTGAGGATCGTCTGTATTTTCAGGACGTTCCCGGCCTGAAGCGCATCCGGCTGTTGCATCAGATCATCGTGGTTTGGTTGAGCGCGTCGCTCACCGGACGCGAAGTATAGGGGATCGCTAATATCGGGTCAATGTAACCGCGGGGTGCCCGGAGCCTTGCGCGGCGCGGGTTTCGGGCCGATGACGAAGGTCTCGACGAACCCGTTCCCGGGGCTGGATCCCTTTGATCGAGCCGGTGTTTCAGCATCCTTCTCGGGGGGGCGGCCTCGCCCGGCACACTGCTCAACGGATATGGCCGAGGATGCCGTCGAGCTCGTCGAGGCTGGTGTAGCTGATCACCAGCTTGCCGCTGCCGCGGCTGCCGTGCTGGATCCGCACCTCGGCGCCGAGCCGGTCGGTGAGATCGTTCTGCAGTCGGCGGATGTCGGGGTCGGTCACTCCCTTCCGATCCGCTGCCGCCACCGGGCTCTCGCCCTGCTGTTGCCGTCGCACCAGTCGCTCGGTGTCGCGCACCGAGAGACCGCCGGCGACCACCTGTCGGGCGAGCGCGCACTGCATCTGGCCCTTGACCCCGAGCAGGGCGCGGGCGTGGCCCATCTCCAAGCGGCCATGATCGAGCTGGTCCTTGACCTCGGGCTCGAGTTCGAGCAGGCGCAGCAGGTTGGAGATGGTGGTGCGCGACTTGCCGACCGCCTCGGCCACCTCCTGATGGGTGAGCTCGAACTCCTCGACCAGACGGTGCAGCGCGGTGGCCTCTTCCAGCGGATTGAGATCGGCGCGCTGGATGTTCTCGATCAGCGCGATGGCCAGCGCGCTGGTGGCGTCGAGTTCGCGCACCAGTGCCGGGATCTCGCTGAGGCCGGCCTGCTGACAGGCGCGCCAGCGCCGCTCGCCGGCGACGATCTCGTAGCGCCCCTCGGCCAGCGGTCGCGCCAGGATCGGCTGCAGCACGCCCTGGGCGCGGATCGACTCGGCCAGCTCGCGCAGCGCCTCGGGGTCGAAGTCGCGGCGTGGCTGATAGCGCCCGCGCTGCAGCTGCTCGAGCGGCAGGCGCACGATGCGATCGCCGGGCTGAGCGGTGGCGACGGCCCCGGACTGGGAGGCGGTCTCGGCACCGCCACGGGTGGCGCCGAGCAGGGCGTCGAGTCCGCGCCCCAGCCCCTTCTTCTTGTTCGGTCGGGTGGTTTCCTGGTCCATGTCAGGCGGCGTTGCGGCCCTTCTGCTGGCGGCGCAGCACCTCGCTGGCCAGCGCCATGTAGGCGATCGCGCCCTTGGAGGACGGATCATAGAGCTGGGCCGGCATGCCGTGGCTGGGGGCCTCGGCGAGGCGCACGTTGCGCGGGATGATGGTGCGGTAGACCTTGTCCTTGAAGTGCGCGATGAGCTGGGTCGAGACCTGGTTGGCGAGGTTGTTGCGCGGGTCGTGCATGGTGCGCAGGATGCCCTCGACACGCAGCGTCTCGTTGCGGTTGGCACGGATCTGCTCGATGGTGTCGAGCAGCGCCGAGAGCCCCTCGAGGGCGTAGTACTCGCACTGGATCGGGATCAGCACCCCGCGCGCGGCGACCAGGGCGTTGACGGTGAGCATGTTGAGCGAGGGCGGGCAGTCGACGATCACCAGCTCATAGGCCTGGGCGGCGCGCTCGAGCACCCGCGCCAGACGGTGCTCGCGGTCGGGCGAGTCGATCAGCCCGACCTCGGCGGCGGTGAGATCGGCGTTGGCCGGCAGCAGGTCGAAACCGGGCGAGGGCTCGGTGATGCGCTGCAGACAGTCGGCGATGGGGATGTCGCTGAGCAGCAGGTCGCAGCTCGAGTGCTCGAGCGCGTGCTTGTCGACGCCACAGCCCATGGTGGCGTTGCCCTGGGGGTCGAGATCGACCAGCAGCACGCGTCGCTTCATCGCCGCCAGACAGGCGGCGAGGTTGACCGCGGTCGTCGTCTTGCCGACTCCGCCCTTCTGATTGGCGATGGCGATGATGTTGACCATGCTCGACTCAGTCGCTCCGAAATTTCGATCCGTTAGCCAGCCGTTGCGATGAGTGCGCGCCCCATGGTGGCGGTCGGATCAAGGCTCGTGCCGCGTTTGCGGTAGATGCGAGGCAATGGTACTGAATTTTCAGCTCGCCCGGTATCCGGGCTTGGAACGCACTTCAAGTCATCGCCACCTCCGCCGCCTGGCCGAGGGGGGAGGGCTAGGAGTTCGTGTGTCGGCGCCCGGCCTAGTGTGGTGCCGTGGCGGGATGCTGGCGATACCACTCAGCGAAGGCGCCTCCGGTCATCGGCTTGCCGAGGCGGAAGCCCTGAAGATGGTCGCAACCCATCGCGTGGAAGAACCGCTGATCGGCCTCGCTCTCGATGCCGACGACGGTAACGTCGAGTCCTAGGGCCCGCCCGAACTGGATGATGGTGTCGATGATGGCTGGCATGCCGCGCGCCGTGTGTAGCTGTCGTACCAGCGCTTGGTTGATCTGGAGTCCGGTCAAGGGTAGTTGATCGAGCTTGCTGAGGCTTGAGCAGCCCAGGCCGAAGTCGTCAATCACTAGCTTGACACCGAGAGCCCTGAGAGCGGCGAGTTGATCTGCGCTGCCGTCTGGGTAATCGAACAAGGTAGATTCACTTAGGTGTAGCACTAGCGCGGAGGGCTCTGTCCCCGCGTCTCGGCAAGCGTCGCATAGTCCTTGAATGAAATGCGGATGAAGAAACTCTCGTGTCGAAACATTTACTGAGATTGGTATCGGGGGTAACCCCGCAACTCGCCATGACTGATGTTGTCGGCACACTTCCCGGATGACCCAAAGTCCGATCTCATGGGTGAGGTGGAGTGATTCGGCTACAGGTAGAAAGGTTGAGGGTGGGATTGGTTCCTGGTCGTGCTGCGGCCATCGCAGTAGCGCTTCAGCCCCATGCAGACACCCTTGCTTCAAGTCCAGGACCGGTTGATAGACGACACGAAACTCTTCCTTGGCGATTCCTTGACGCAGCTGTCTTTCCAGCGTGGCACTGCTCATTACCTGCTCGTTGAGCGCAGCAGTGACGAATTGATAGTGTCCCGGGCGGATTTGTTTTGCGTGGTACATGGCCAAATCGGCGCTTTGCATGAGCTGCTCGATCGTCTCGCCATCTTGTGGATATAGACTGATACCGAGGCTGGGTGCGCAGTGTAGTTGCAGCTGACCGATAGTATACGGAGGCGCCAGGGTCGCGATGGCCTTGCCCGCTGTGCGAGCGACGTCCGTGGCGTCGTCGATCTTGCTTAGTACGGCGACGAACTCATCGCCCCCCAGGCGGGCGACGATATCCTCTGCTCGGAACAGTGTCAGCAGTCTCTGGGCCACCGCTTGCAACAACAGGTCGCCGACCGCGTGACCGTACATGTCGTTAACCGCTTTGAAATCGTCTAGGTCGAAGAACAGTACCGCCAGTTGGCGCTTGCTGCGCCTTGCGCTCACTAGCATTTGATTGGCCAATTGGTCGAGTAGTCGACGTGTCGGCAGGCCGGTCAGTGGATCGTGCTGGGCCAGGCGGAGTGCGTGTAGTTCAGCCTCCTTGCGGCGGGTGATGTCCTGCTGCGCCAACAGGATACGCTGATATGTGTTGTTGGCGTCCTGGATGACCTCGGGTCTGGCCTGGAGCCAGCGGTAGGCACCATCCTTGCGGCGTAGCCGATATTGTACTTCGCACGATTCTCGGTTGGCAGCGAAGCCACGCAGCTTTGCAAGGCTGGGCTCGCGATCATCAGGGTGTAGCAGTTCGGCCCAGTCGTCGAAGTTCTTCGGCAAGGCGCCCTGGTCGTACCCCATCTGCCGCTGCCACTCTAAAGGAAATATCACTTGGTTGGTGTGCGGCGTCCATTCCCAGAACGCCAGCTCGGCGAGTGTTGCTACCAAGTGCAGCCGTGCCTGGCTATCGATGATCTTTTGTTCATCACGCTTGCGGATGGTGATGTCCGTCATGATCAGGCGCCAGTCGTGATGAGCCGTGTCGGTGGTCGTCTCTGGCACCAAGCACGCATCCAGGCTGACCCAGATGATCGGTGTGGCTGTTGATGGGCGAAGGCGAAGCTCGTAGTGCTGAGTCCTTCCTGTCGACCACAGCGCACGCCGGTGCTGATAGTGGATGTCTTGGTCTTCGGGGAGGATGAATTGCGACAAGGGTTTTCCGACCAAGCCGGCGCGTGATAGTCCCAGCAGGGTTTCTGCGGCAAGGTTTGCCTGCTGGATAATACCTGTCTCACTCAGGGTGAGATAGCCGACGGGGGCGAGGTCGTAGAGGTCGAAGTAGCGGGCGCGGGACAACTCTAGGGCTTCTTGCGTCCGTCGCAGTTCTTCGTTCTGCAGCTCGAGTTCGATCTGATGGACCCGTAACTCGTGATTGCTTTGATTGTCGGTTACAAGTGCTGCGTCACGGATAGCGCAGAGCTGCGCTTCGGCGCGTTGACGCAGCTCTTTGAGGGGAATCGGTACCTCTGGTGGAGGGCGCGCCGGCTGTTCTCGATCTGTTCGATCAGGCATGGATGCAACTCCCTCGAATTAAGCAAAAGACTGGAATCCTCTTTTATCTACGTGTTTGATGCTTAGAAATATAAGATTGTGCTTGATGGTGCGGTGAGTTGGCGCCAGGTCTTGATGGAGACGGGCCTGACTTCTGCCCTCAGCACACGACCAAGAGAGCTGTCGTCGCTGCGTTCGGACTCTTTCCTGTCTATGGCGATTTGGGCGTGTCCACTCGGGGCGAGGTGTCCTTGATGGTGATCAAGACGTTGTCGTGATCGGCGTCTGGATGGACGATCCGTCTAGCGTTGAGGCTGAGAGAGCACGACCCGGTTGCCGCCGACTCATAACCAATCACATGGTCTTCTAGTGCCTTTCCTTTAGCGATAGTCTCCAAGAGTTGCCGACGCAATTCAGGATCGTTCCAGCGGTGCTCGTCAAGGTCGCTTAGTGGTTGATCGATGATCTCGGACTGGGGCAGTTGGAAGAATTGCTGAAACGCATGATTGGCCGAGATCACGTGAAGGTCTCCGCTCAATACCAGTAATGGTTCGCGCACGGCGTCTACGATCCCTTCGGCAAAGGCGCGTGCCTCCTTCAGACTCTCCTCCATTTTTCTGCGTGCGGAGATGTCCATGAAGGTGATAACTGCCCCCTCGATGACATTGTTAAGAGTGCGATATGGACCGATCCTTAGGACATACCAGTCTCCCTGCCTGGTGCGGACCTCTTTTTCCGCAGGCTGCAGGGTATTGAGGACCTGTGCTAAATCCTCTGTCAAATCATCGTAGTTTGTCAGATTGGAGACAATATCCCCCACCGGTCGCCCAACATCGGACTGGATCAGGTTGATCAGCCTGGTTGTTGCCGGTGTGAAGCGGGTGATCCTGAGCTGATGATCGACGAACAGGGTGGCAACACCCGTGCCGGCGAGCAGATTGTTCATGTCGTTGTTGACCCGGGACAGGTCGGCCACCTTGGCTTGAAGCTCCGTGTTGACCGTTGCCAGTTCCTCGTTGACCGATTGCAGCTCTTCTTTTGACGTCTCCAGTTCCTCATTGGTCGATTGCAACTCCTCGTTGACCGACTGCATCTCTTCGTTGGTCGACTTCAATTCCTCGTTTGATGTCTCCATCTCCTCCAGCGTGGTCTGGAGGTATTCCTCCTTGGTCCGCAACTCTTGCTCCAACTCGGCGATTCGCGAATCGGATTCTCCTGTTTTCGACCTTTTTTCAATGTTTTGGCCGGGTCCGTCCTCGACGGAGCCTGTGATCTCCAGGATCGCAAGATACAACGGTTCTGTATCAACGTGGCCTGTCCGTTGCTCGGGATGCACGCTCAGATCGGCCAGGGTGAAGTCGCCGTTTGTCTTGACTCTCAGTCCCTTCAACCGTACTGAATCCCCGGTCGTGACGACGCGCTGTAGGGCGTTCCTCATGGCATGACATAACCCTTCTCGAGCCATGCTGAAGACATTCATTGTTGGATCCCCCGGTGCCGGCTCGAGGAATTGCCCTGTGCGACCGTAGATATAGCGGATGTCGCCGCGCCCGGTGACCAACAGGGCCGTTGGGTCATAGTGACGAAGCAGCGCCTGCTCGGTTCGTTTCCGTAGATCGGACTTGCCTTTGCTGCGTGACATGCTTTCAGGATCGGAGGAGGGTGTATGGGGGCTGGAGATGGAAAGCATGTGCCTCTGAGGCAACAGGGGCGTCAGGGTAACGTCTTGCTGTTCCTTGGTGGCGAAGAGCTTCCATTTGCGGTCGACCGGCGTGAACAGTGGATGAGCGTCACCGATGGTTTCAGAATTTCCCAGGAACAGGAAGCCGCTGCTTTTCAGTGCATAGTGAAAGAGAGGTATCAGGCGTCGCTGTAGATCTCCGTTTAGATAAATCAGCAGGTTTCTGCAGCTGATCAGGTCAAGCCTGGAGAAGGGGGGGTCCTTGATCAGATCCTGCTCGGAGAATACCAGTAGATCGCGGATTTCCTTGTTGATGCGGTAGCAGCCTTGCTCTTGGCTCATGACAAAGAAGCGTGCTAGCCGTTCGGGAGAGATATCGGTCGCAATATTAGCGGGGTAGATACCGGAACGTGCCCGCTCGATCGCATTGGCGTCGATGTCGGTGGCGAAGATCTGGAGCCGATAGTCTTGCTTCAGGGTCTCCAGATGCTCCTTGAGCAGGATTGCGATGGAGTAGGCCTCTTCGCCGGTGGAACAGCCGCAGATCCATACCCTGACTGGTGACCCGGCCGGTTTCTCATGGAACAGCCGAGGGATAACCTCGCGCTCTAAGATGGCGAAAGCCTCGGGGTCACGGAAGAAGCTGGTGACCCCGATCAGCAGGTCATGGAATAGCGCATCGATCTCCAGCGGATTGTGTTGGAGATATCGTACGTAATCGCGTTGTTGCTCGATCTGGTGTAACGCCATGCGCCGTTCGATGCGCCGTATTAGCGTACTCTGCTTGTATTGCGAGAAATCGTGGCTGCTCTTGTCTCGCAGCAGCAGGCAGATCTTCGTCAGCGTATCCACGCTTTTGGATGAAGGCTCAGAGGTATGCGCTTCCCTGCCGAAGGCATGGGTCACATAGGCCATGAGCTGTGCCGGCATTTCCGCGGGTGGGAGCACGAAATCGACCAATCCGGTGGCGATGGCACTACGTGGCATGCCGTCGTAAGCGGCGGTCTTGGGCGCCTGGGCCATGACCATCCCGCCCTCGCCCTTGATCGCTCTGGCACCGAGCGTGCCGTCACTGCCGGTGCCAGAGAGCACCACACACAAAGCCCGCTCGTGTTGATCCTGCGCCAGTGAGCGGAAGAAGAAGTCGATCGGTAGTCGCTGTCCGCGTGGCGCCGCTGGCTCCAGTAAATGGAGGAGGCCATTGAACAGAGCCATGTCGACATTGGGTGGGATGATGTAGACGCAATCGGGCTTGATGCGCAAGCCGTCAACGATTTCATGCACCTGCATGCAGGTGTGGCGCTTGATTAGTTCGGCGAGGATGCTCTTGTGGTTGGGGTCCAGGTGCTGAACGAGTACGAAGGCCATACCGGTCTGTGTGTCCGGTGGAATGGCGGAGAAAAATGCCTCGAATGCCGCCAGTCCCCCAGCCGATGCGCCGATGCCGACGACCGGAAAGCTCAACTCCGCGGGCGATGCGGACTGTTCCGCCTCGGGTTGTGGTGACTGGGCGGCTGGATCGTCCGCCGTCTGGGGTGCTCCTGCGGGGGGTATGTTCATCATCGATCCTTGGTGGCCGATTGGGCGGAGTACTCGATCGAAGGGATCGGTCGCGTTATGTCGATCGGCGTTCCTTGGTGACGAGACGCGGAGCATGCTGCGACGTGTCGTCTGATCTCAGATCAGCATGGCACATGTCGTCGCATCTCGCGTTGCGGCTTGTGGCGGCGCGGGCGAATGATGGTGGGTTGATCGTCGAGCGTCGTTGCCTGTTTGTGCGGTGTCTGCGGCGGGTCGCCGTCTTGGCTGGGACGCTCAATTAATCGTTACGGATCTCGACCAAGTGACGCGGTTCATCGAGGAAGGGGACGCGCAAGACATGCACGTGGCTGTCTCCGGTCGCGTGCGTGGCCGGGAGTGGGGCCTCTTCGGGGTGGCGTCCGCGCATCAGCAGCATCCGTCCGGGTTGTTCGAGCAGGCATCTCTCCGTGGCGAGCAGTACGTCTGCAGCCGTCACCGCGCGGCTCACGATCGTTTTGAAGCCGTGGCCGGGCCGATAGTCGTCGCTGCGGGCCTGAACCGGTTCGACGTTGGTGAGTCCGAGCTCGAGCACCGCCTGACGCACGAAGCGCACCTTCTTGCCGTTGCTGTCGAGCAGCCAGAAACGGCGCCTGGGCTCCATGATCGCCAGTGGTATCCCCGGTAGACCAGCTCCGGTGCCGATGTCGAGCAGGGTGTCGCCGAACAGGAAGGGGTGGATTGCCAGGCTGTCGAGCAGGTGACGCACCACCATCTCGTCGGGGTCGCGCACCGCGGTGAGGTTGTAGGCGCGGTTCCAGCGCAGCAGCAGCTGCAGATAGTCGATCAGTTGCTGGTGCTGGGCCGCCGTCGGCCCGATCCCCAGCGCCGCGCAGCCGGCCTGCAGCCGCTCGCCGAGATGGGTGCGCTGGTCCGGGGTGAGTTCGGTGGTCGCGGTGTTCATGCCGGGTGTCGCTTGAGGTGGATCAGCAGCAGCGACACCGCCGCCGGGGTCACCCCGGGGATGCGCGCGGCCTGGCCGACGGTGGTGGGGCGGGTGCGGCAGAGCTTCTCGCGCACCTCGGCGGAGAGACCGCGCACCGCGGCGAAGTCGAAGGTCTCGGGCAAGGGCTTGTCCTCCTGGGCGCGCTGACGGGCGATCTCGTCGCGCTGGCGAGCGATGTAGCCGGCATAGCGGGTCTGGATCTCGACCTGCTCGGCGACCTCGGGAGCGACCGGGTGATCCGCGGTATCGATCAGGACGTTGACCCCGGCGTGATCGACGCCGGGACGGGCGAGCAGGTCGAGCGCGCGCGCCTCGCGCCGCAGCGGCTCGCCGAGCACCGCCTGCATGGCCGCCGGGTCGGCCCGGTCGGGACGGACGATGGCCGCGGCGAGGCGCTCGCGTTCGCGCTCGATCGCCTCGCGCTTGGCCTCGAAGCGCGCCCAGCGTTCGTCGTCGACCAACCCGAGCGCGCGCCCGGTCTCGGTCAGGCGCAGATCGGCGTTGTCCTCGCGCAGCATCAGCCGGTACTCGGCGCGGCTGGTGAACATGCGATAGGGCTCGTTGGTGCCGCGGGTGACCAGATCATCGACCATCACCCCGATGTAGGCCTCGTCGCGACGCGGCACCCAGGGCGACTCTTCGCGCAGCCGGCGCACCGCGTTGATGCCGGCGAGCAGCCCCTGGGCGGCGGCCTCCTCGTAGCCGGTGGTGCCGTTGATCTGACCGGCGAGGAACAGCCCCTGGAGCTGGCGCGTCTCCAGCCCCGGGGCGAGGTCGCGCGGATCGAAGAAGTCGTACTCGATGGCATAGCCGGGGCGGGTGATGTGGGCCTGCTCCAGCCCCGGGATCGAGCGCACCAGCGCCTCCTGCACGTCGTAGGGCAGGCTGGTGGAGATGCCGTTGGGATAGACCTCGTGGGTGTCGAGCCCCTCGGGCTCGAGAAACACCTGGTGCGAGTCCTTGTCGGCGAAGCGCACGATCTTGTCCTCGATCGAGGGACAGTAGCGCGGGCCGATGCTGTCGATCACCCCGGTGTAGAGCGGCGAGCGCGACAGCCCGGCGCGGATGATCTCGTGAGTGCGGTCATTGGTGTGGGCGATGTGACAGCTCACCTGCGGCGGGTGTTCGGCGGCGCTGCCGAGGAAGGAGAACACCGGCACCGGGTCGTCGCCGGGCTGCTCGGCGAGCCGCGCGTAGTCGATGCTGCGCGCGTCGATGCGCGGCGGGGTGCCGGTCTTGAGCCGCTCGATTCGCGGCATCAGTTCACGCAGTCGCGCGGCCAGGGCGTTGGACGGTGGATCCCCGGCGCGCCCGCCCTCATAGTTGCTGAGACCGATATGGATGCGCCCGCCGAGGAAGGTGCCGACGGTGAGCACCACCGCCCGGGCGCGAAAGCGCAGCCCCATCTGGGTGCTGACCCCGGCCACCCGCTCGCCCTCGACGATGAGGTCGTCGACGGTCTGCTGGAACACCCGCAGTCCGGGCTGGGACTCGAGCGCCGCGCGCACCACGGTGCGATAGCGGATGCGGTCGGCCTGGGCGCGGGTGGCGCGCACTGCCGGACCCTTGCTGGCGTTGAGGGTGCGGAACTGGATCCCGGCGCGGTCGGTGGCGCGTGCCATCAGCCCGCCGAGGGCATCGATCTCGCGCACCAGATGGCCCTTGCCGATACCGCCGATGGCGGGGTTGCAGCTCATGTTGCCGAGGGTGTCGATGTTCTGCGTCAGCAGCAGGGTGCGTGCACCCGCGCGCGCCGCCGCGAGCGCCGCCTCGGTGCCCGCGTGACCGCCTCCAACCACGATGACGTCGTACTGATCGCTCGCAAACATGTCAGGGAACCCGATCCGATGAAGCCCTTCAGTTTAACCCATATCCACGCGCGCGCGGCGGCGCCGGGAGCCTCGCCATGAACCGACCCGAACCCCGCCCCGTCCCCGCGTCGCCGGTCGATCGCTGCGGCGCGGTGCTCGAGGCCGCCGCCGCGGTGATCCTCGGCAAGGAGCACGAGTTGCGCCTGGCGCTGACCTGCCTGCTCGCCCGCGGCCATCTGCTGATCGAGGACCTGCCCGGTGTCGGCAAGACCACGCTCGCGCACCTGTTGGCGCGACTGCTCGGGCTGGACTACGCGCGCATCCAGTTCACCAGCGACCTGCTCCCGGCCGACGTCATCGGGGTGGCGGTCTATGACCGCGCCAGCGAGTCCTTCCGCTTCCACCCGGGTCCGGTGTTCTCCCAGCTGGTGCTCGCCGACGAGATCAACCGCGCCACCCCCAAGGCGCAGAGCGCGCTGCTCGAGGCGATGGAGGAGCGTCAGGTCACCGTCGAGGGCGAGACCCGCGCGCTGCCCGAGCCCTTCTTCGTCATCGCCACCCAGAACCCGCTCCACCAGATCGGCACCTTCCCGTTGCCCGAGTCGCAGCTCGACCGCTTCCTGATGCGTATCGAGCTCGGCTATCCGGCCGCGCACCAGGAGAAGCGGCTGCTCGCCGGCGAGGACCGTCGCGCGCTGGTGGCGCGCCAGGCGCCGGTGCTCGTCCCCGCCGAGCTCGCCGCCCTGCAGGAGCTGGTGGTGGCGGTGCATGCCGCCCCGGCGGTGATCGACTACGTCCACGACCTCCTCGCCTTCACCCGCGCCTCGGGGCGCTTCGCCTACGGGCTCTCGCCGCGCGCCGGGCTGGGGCTGGTGCGTGCGGCCAAGGCCTGGGCGCTGCTCGGCGGGCGCGACTATGTGCTCCCCGAGGACGTGCAGGCGGTGTTGCCGGCCTGTTGCGCCCATCGTCTGGTCGGCAGTGGCGAGGGCGCTGTGCTCGACGCCTCCCGGGTCGACGCCGAGATCCTCGCCCATGTCCCGGTCCCCTGAACGCGTGCGCTGGCGCGGCTGGCTCGCCGCGCGCTTCGACGCCATGCTGCGCCGCGCCCGCAGCGATCCCGACGGCGTGGTGCGCATCGGCGCGCGCCAGATCTATATCCTGCCCACCCGCTTCGGGCTGGTGTTCGGCGCCGTGCTGCTGGTGATGCTGCTCGGCTCGCTCAACTACCAGAACAACCTCGGGCTGCTGTTCACCTTCTTCCTCGCCGCGGTGGCGCTGCTGGCGATGCACCACGCCTGGTTCAATCTGCTCGGGCTGGAGCTGCAGGCGCGCCCCGGGGCGGCGGTGTTCGCCGGCGAGTCGGCGCGCTTCACCCTCAGCGTGCGCGGGCGCGGTCGTCGCACGCGTGCCGACCTGCGTCTGAGTGGTGCCGAGGATGCCGCCGCGCCGCTCGCCGTCCCCGCCGGTGAGCAGAGCGGCTGCGCTCTGGTCGTCACCACCAGGCGCCGTGGCTGGCAGCCGCTCGGCGAGGTGCGGGTCGAGACCTGCCACCCGCTGGGGCTGTTCCGCGCCTGGTGTCACACCCTGCCGCGTGCCGCATCGCTGGTCTATCCGGCGCCGGCGTCCCTCGCGCCGCCGCCGCCCGGCGCCGGTGCCGGCGCGCGTGCCTTGCCCCGGGGGGCGGGGGCCGGGCTCGAGGACTATGCCGGCGCGCGCGACTATCGTCACGGCGACTCGCCACGCCATCTCGACTGGAAGGCCTATGCCCGCGAACGCGGTCTGTTGACCAAGCAGTTCGAGGGTGAACAGGGGCATGAGCTGTGGATCGACTGGGCGGCGCTCGCCACCGTCGATCCCGAGACGCGGCTCGCCGAGCTCGCCCGTCAGTTGCTCGATGCCGCGGCCGCCGGGGCGCGTTTCGGACTGCGCCTGCCCGGGGTGGAGGAGCCGCTGGCCGCCGGCGAGGCGCAGCTGCAGCGCTGTCTCACCCGTCTCGCGCTGTTCGGCCTGGAGGGCGGCGATGGCCACTGAGCGCGCACACTGGCCCGAGCCCGTCCCGGACCGTCTCCAGCGGCTGTGGTTGACCCTGCTGGTGATCGCCGGCGCCCTGCCGTTGCTGCCCCGGCTCGACTGGCGCATCGGCGCCTTCGCCAGCGCGCTGTTCGCGCTGCGTCTGCTCGCGCTGCGCTGGCACGGGGTGCAGCCCGGGCGCTGGCTGCTGGTGCTGCTCACCCTCGTCGGCATCGCCAACTGTCTCCATGTCTACGGCAGTCTCAGCGGGCGTCAGGGCGGGGCGGCGCTGTTTCTCACCATGCTCGCGCTCAAGCTGCTGGAGCTGCACGCGCGGCGTGACCTGCAGATCGCGGCCATCCTGCTCGGCTTCCTGGTGGTGGTGCAGTTTCTCTTCGACCAGTCGCTCGGCCTCGCGCTCTATCTGGCGCTGGTGGTCGGGGCCATGCTCACGCTGCTGGCCGACGTCAACGCTACGACAGGGGGCGGGCGGCTGCGCCCGGCGCTGACCACGACCACGCGGCTGGCGCTGCAGGCGCTGCCGCTGACCCTGGTGCTCTTTCTGCTCTTCCCGCGCCTGAGCGCGCCGCTGTGGGACCTCGGGCTCGATGCCGAGCAGGCCCGCACCGGCTTCTCCGACACCATGGAGCCGGGTGCGGTCAGCGAGCTGGTGGTCAATGGCGAGCTGGCCTTCCGGGTGCGCTTCGATGCCACCCCGCCGCCGCCCGATCAACGCTACTGGCGCGGTCTGGTGTTGTGGCAGACCGATGGGCGGCGCTGGACGGTGGGCGAGCCGCCGCGCACCGGACCGGCCTCGCTGGCGCTCGCCGCCGCGGCCGATCGGCTCGACTACGAGGTGGTGCTGGAGCCGACCGACCGGCGCTGGCTGTTCGCGCTCGACCTGCCGGTCGCGGCCGAGGGGGTGGTGCTCGCGCCCGATCATCTGTTGCGTGCCAGCCGCGCGGTGGAGAGTGCGCTGCGCTATCGGGTGCGCTCGGCGCTCGACGCTCGCACGCCCGCGCCGAGCGCGGCGCTGCGTGACTATGCCCTGCGCCTGCCGGCCGGCACCATCACCCCGCGGATGCGCGCCCTGGTGGCGAGCTGGCGTGGCGAGGGCGCGGACGACCAGACGGTGGTGAGACGCGCGCTCGCCCACTTCAACCGCGAGGCCTTCCACTACACCCTGCTGCCGCCGCCGCTCGGGCCGAATCCGGTCGATGCCTTCCTGTTCGAGACCCGGCGCGGCTTTTGCGAGCACTATGCCAGCAGTTTCGCGACGCTGATGCGGCTGGCCGGGATCCCGTCGCGGGTGGTGCTCGGCTATCTCGGCAGCGAGCCCAACGCCATCGGTGGCTATCACATGGTGTGGCAGTCCGATGCCCATGCCTGGGTCGAGGTGCTGCTGCCCGGGCGCGGCTGGGTGCGGGTCGATCCCACCGCGGCGGTGGACCCCTCGCGGATCGACAACCAGAGCGCCTCGCGACTGCTCGGCGCCGGCAACCCGGTGCGCTTCGAGCTGGCCCAGGATGCGTGGCTCGCCCGGCTGGCGCGCGGTGCACGCCAGTTCGCCGACAGTATCGATGCGGCCTGGCAGCAGTGGGTGCTCGACTTCTCGGCCGAGGACCAGCTCGGCCTGCTGCAGCGGCTCGGGCTCGGTGGGCTGGGTGAGTACGGGCTGGCGGTGCTGATGGTCGTGACCTTCTCGCTGACCCTGGGCGCGGTGCTGCTGGGGCTGGTACGCGCGCCGCGCGAGCCCGATCCGCTGGTCGCGCGTCATGCCCGTTTCTGTCGCCGGCTGGCGCGTATCGGGCTGGCGCCGCACCCCGGCGAGGGCCCGCAGGACCATGGCCGACGGGTGATCGCCGCGCGTCCCGACCTCGCCGCCTCGGTCTCGCGCTTCCTCGCGCTCTATCTGCCGGCGCGCTTCGGTCCTGCGCCCGACCCCCGGACCGTGGCGCGGCTCGATGCCCTGTTGCGCGGCTTCCGTCCGCGCCGTCGTCGCTAGTCGCGCGGTGCGGGGACGCGTTCGACCAGCTCGCCGAGCAGGGCGTCGGCGCTCACCCCCTCGATCTCCAGCTCGGCGCCGAGCCGCAGCCGGTGGCGCAGTACCGCCGGGAGCATGCAGCGCACGTCGTCCGGGGTGGTGAAGTCGCGCCCCTCGATGAGTGCGTGCGCCCGCGCCGCGCGCACCAGCGCGATGCTGGCACGCGGCCCGGGACCGCTGTCGACCCCCGGCCAGTCGCGCGCGGCGCGCACCAGCGCCACCGCGTAGTCGAGCACGCGCTCATCGAGTCGAAGCGTGGTGGCGCTCAGCTGCAGGCGTTGCAGGGTCTCGGTATCGAGCAGCGGACGCACCGCCGAGGTGTCGAGCCGGTCGCCGATGCGCCCGCTGGTGGCGGCGCGCACCGCCGCGCGCTCGGCCTCGGCGCTCGGCGGCGCCACCGCGATCTTCAGCAGGAAGCGATCGAGCTGGGCCTGGGGCAGCGGGTAGGTGCCTTCCTGCTCGATCGGGTTCTGGGTGGCGAAGACCAGAAAGGGTGGTTCCAGCGCCAGCGCCTGGCCCTCGATGGTCACCTGTCCCTCCTGCATCGCCTCGAGCATCGCCGCCTGGGTCTTGGCCGGGGCGCGGTTGATCTCGTCGGCGAGCAGCAGGTTGCAGAAGATCGGTCCGCGGCGGATGCGGAAGGCCTCGCGCTTGAGGTCGAACACCGCGTGCCCGGTGACGTCGCTCGGCATCAGGTCGGGGGTGAACTGGATACGCGCGTAGCGCCCCTGTACCGCGGCGGCGAGCGCGCGCACCAGCAGCGTCTTGCCCACCCCGGGCACGCCCTCGAGCAGCGCGTGCCCGGCGGCGACCAGCGCCACCAGCAGCTCGCGGATGGCCTGGCGCTGGCCGCTGACGGCCTGGCCGATGTCCTGTTCGAGCCGGTCGAGCTGGATGACCGCCTCGGTCAGCGGCAGTGGGGTCTGGGTCATGGATCGGTGCTCTCGCGGTTGCCTCCGGGCGATCGGGCCTGCTGCTCCAGTCGCGCCAGGGTGTGGGTGAGGGTGATGAGCGCGCGGGCGCTGCGGGGTGTCTCCTCGAGCGCCTGGGCGAGTCGCGCGCGCGACTCGCCGCTGGCCGCGGCGAGTCGGGTCAGCCGCTGTTGGCGGGGTGCGCGCGCGAGTCCCGGCAGGCGCCTCGCCCACAGCCGCAGCACCCGGGCACGGCTGGCTGCGAGCAGCGCGCGGATCCGCCGATGGCGCCACAGAAAGCGCGCCCCGGCCTCGAGATGGACGAGCCGGTCGCGCGCCGGTGGCGGAGCCGGGGCGAGCGTCGGACCGAGCCGCGCGCCGAGCGACCACAGCCACACCGCCAGGGTGAGCGCTGCGGCGATCAGTGCCAGCGGCGCTTGCGCCCACAGCCGCGCGAGCAGCCCCGGCGGGGTCTCGGCATACAGCAGCCATACCGTGCCGCCGGGTGCGGGGGCGACCAGACGGGCGCCGAACAGGGCGTGGTCGCGCTCGCCGATGCGCTGGCGTGTGAGGATGTCGAGGTCGGCGAGCACGCTCAGCCGGCCGGCGCCGATCTCCCGATGCGTCAGCGGTTGTCCGCACCGCTGTTTGTCGCCATGGCTGACGCACAGGGTCCGCCCGGGGTCGAGAGCGACCTCGAGTGGCGGCGCCCCGGGCGTCGGGCGCAGCCGGACCGGCGTCGGTGGGCCCGACTCGGTCCAGCTCTCGGGGTGGATCCCGAAGGTCTCGAGCAGCGCGTGGCGCGGCCCCGTCCCCGGCGTGGTCACCAGCCGTCCGCCGGCGGCGATCCAGTCGCGTAGCCGGTCGCGTTGGCGTGGCGACAGCGGGCCGGGTGCGCGCACCACCAGGGTGTCGCCGGGGGGCGGTGGGGCGGCGAGCAGGCCATGATCGGGGCGACTCTCGACGGCGATGCCGAGCCCGATGAGGAAGCGCTCGAAGGCGAGCAGCGGGTTGGCTCGAGCCGCTGCCGAGGGACCGACCGGTACCTGTTCGACCCGGCGCTCGAAGTGGGTCAGGAACCAGCTCGCCAGCACTGCCACGAGGACCAGCCCGGTGCCGCCGAGGGTGAGCGCGAGCAGGCGCTGTTCAGTGCGCATCGGTCCGTCCCTGCCAGCGCCGCCAGTGGCTCAGCAGTCGCTCGACGTGCGCCGCGCTCGGGTCCCGATCGCCGTAGGCCGCGTGCTGGCGCGCCGCGGCGATCGCGGCGAAGGGGACCCCGACCCGGTGTGGCAGCCGGGCGCTCGCCCGCTGCACGCAGCTCCCCTCGGTGGCCCCCGGGGGGAGCGAGAGACCGAGCCGGTCGAGTCTCTCCAGGCTGGCGCGATAGAGCGCGCCGATGGCCGCGCCCGGGTCGTCGGCAGCGAGCAGGCGACGGATCTCGGTCTCGTGATCGATGGGCGATGCGCTGTGCGGCTCGGGCGCGGCCTCGTGCTCCGTCCTGGCCGATCTGGGCAGGCGTGGTGAGCGTTCGCGCCACAGTGCGCGGATGAGTATCAGCAGGGCGATCGCACCGAGCGTCACCAGTCCCCATTGGATGGTGCCGGCGAGCCAGGGGGGCGGGGTCGCCGACCAGGTTGCCTCGGCGTCCTCGGTGCTGCGCTGTGCGGGGTCGGCCACCGGCAGCCACAGCTCGACCTCGCGGGTGGCGCCGAAGTCGGGCGAGTCGAGCACCTCGGCGATGCGGGCGCGGGCCGCCTCGGGGGCCGGCCAGGTCTCGGCCTCGGCCGGTGGCGGCGCGAGCAGCAGCGGCGCGAGCAGCGCCAGCGCCGGGAGCACGGCGGCCGGTGGCGGCGGGGCGCGGCGGAAGGCGAGCTCGATGTCCCAGCCCTCGAGTTCGGTGCGGCGGCTGAGATAGAGCGCGAACCCGGCGCAGACGTAGAAGGGCGCGATCAACGAGCAGGCGAGCAGATAGCAGGCGCTGCTGATCCAGTAGGCCGGCGCGGCGCTGTCCTCGAGTGCGGCGATCAGGTCGATCCCTGGCAGCCCCTCGGGGATCAGCAGATAGAGCCCGAGCAGCATCCCGCCCCAGAGGATCGCCTCGAGGTGATAGCAGACCAGGGTCAGCCATCCGCTGGCGCTGCCCCCGGCGAGGGTGCGCAGCCGCGCGCGTCGCGCCCGTTGCGGCAGCCCTTCGAGCAGCAGCAGCGGGAGCACGAGCGCGCGTCTCGGGCTCAGTCGGCGCCACAACAGCAGCGGCAACAGGCGCGGGCGCAGTCCGGCGCCGAGCATCCCCGGGAGGGCGCCGCGTCGCGGGCGCTCGTCGAACAGCGCGCGGCTCGCCCACAACAGCAGCGGGGCCTCGTAGAGCGGCTTGCACCACCACAGCGCCAGCAGCCAGAGGTCGCTGTGGAGCCAGGCCAGCGCCAGCACGATCAGGGTCAGCGGTAGCGCGGTGCACCACCACAGCGCCCAGAGCGCCGGGAACCAGGCGCGGGCGAGGGCGAAGCCGAGATCGATCGCCTGCCAGGCGGGGCAGGGGCGCAGCTGGGCGGTGAGTCGCTCAAGACGCATCGTCGCCACGTCCGGCCAGGGCGATGTAGAGCGCGAGGAGGGTCCAGCCGGCGGCGCCGACGGCGTATTTCACCGCCACCGGCGCCGCGCCGGCCGACCAGAAGGCCTCGATCAGCGCCGCGCCAACGAGCATCAGCGCCGCGCCCGCCACCAGCACCAGGGCATCGCGGGCATTGACGCGCAGCGCCGCGAGCCGCGGCAGCCGTCCCGGGGCGAACAGCGCCTTGCCGAGCAGCAGTCCGGCGCCGCCGCAGATGGCGATCGCGCTCAGTTCGAAGGGGGCGTGACCGCTGACGAAGGGCCAGAAGGTGATGCCGTGACCGATGGCGCTGAGGTGACCGGCGGCGGCGCCGATGAACAGTCCGTTGAACACCAGGATGACCACGCTGCCGATGCCGAACAGCACCCCGGCGGCGAAGCTGCGAAAGCCGATGCCGACGTTGTTGCGGACATAGAAGCCGAACATCGCCAGATCGCTGTCGGCCGGGCGCACCTGGCCGGGATGATCCCGGGCCGGGTCGTAGAGCGCCTCGAGTTCGGCGAGCTGCTCGGCGTCGACCAGCGTCAGGATCAGCCCGGGGTCGTGATAGGCGCCGAGCGCCATCGCCGCCATCGGTACGAACAGCAGCGCGGCGGCGAGCCACAGCGGCGCGGCGTGACGGCGCAGCGCGCGCGGGAAATCGCGTGCCATCAGCTGCAGTGCGCGGGCGCCGAGGCGCAGCGTGGGGCGGTGGAGCTGGGCGTGACCGCGCCGCACCAGCTGCTCGAGTTCGGCGATCAACCCGGGGGTATAGCCGCGGGTTCGGGCCAGCGCATAGTGCGCGCACACTCGGCGATGCAGGCCGGGGAACTCGGCGAGCTCGGCGCCGCGGCGCCGGCGCTGCTCGAGCTGCTCGAGCAGCGTGCGATAGCGCGCCCAGTCGGCGGCGTGCTGGTGCTCGAAGCGCTGTTGTCTCATGCCGCACGTCCGTCGGGCGCGCCGCGGTCGAGCCAGGTCGCCCAAGCGGTGATCAGTGCGGGCGCGGCACCGCCGCGCACCCCGCGCGGGGCGGTCAGGACCTCGGCGAGTTCGATGCGCCGTGCATCGGCGAGTGCGGGCGCGCGCTCGGCGAAGGCGAGGATCGCCGCCCGGGTGGCGGCGTCGAACTCGGGCGGCGGTCGCCGGCCGGTGGTCGATGCCGGGCCCCGGCGTGGCGCCGGGCGGTCGTCGTGCACCACCAGGGTGGCGGCGGCGAGGTCGCCGATGCGGCGGAAGTCAGGGTCGGCGAGGCTCACCACCAGCCCCAGGGCATAGCCGGCGGGGAGGAAGTCGACCGTCCGCAGCAGGTTGCGCAGGGTCGAGGCGGGGAGCCCGACCGGGGTGGCGTCCTCGTGCACCACGCGCAGCCCGAGTGCCCGCTTGCCGGGGGTGGCGCCGCGCCAGACCTCGAACACCACCGGATAGAACCACTCGATGGCGAACACCGCGAGCAGCGCCAACCCGACCCCGAGGTCGGCGAGTGCGAGCAGCGGGAGCAGCAGCAGATAGAGCCCGAGACGGATCAGCAGGTCGAGCGCCAGGGCGAGCGCACGCGGTACCGCTCCGGCGACACGCAGCCCGAGGTCGATGCCCTCGGGGGTCTCGCGCAGGCGCAGGGTGTCGAGCGGCGGTGGTGGCGTGGCAATGTCCCGGCGTGGCGCATCCATGGCACAAAGATGCGGGATTCGCCCGGCGCGGGCAAGCCGGTGGGATCGGTGGTGCCCGCGCCGCGCAGGCGCGCGGCACGGGGCGGGCGATGGTGCGTGATCAGATGCGCTGTGGCGCGCGTTCGAGTTCGGCGAGCTGACGCAGCGAGTGCCTGACCATCTTCAGCGGGATGCCGAAGAACCAGATCGAGGCGACCAGCACCATCACCGGGTCGGCGTAGCGGGCGAGGTGTGCCATCGGGGTCAGCTCGGTGAGCTTGGCGATGACGAAGCCGCACATCACCGCGCCGCTGATCACGGTGTCCATCAGCCACTGCTTCTCCTCGGCGTTGATCAGCCCGGAGCCGCCCTGCTTGCGGTGCTTGGTGATGTACCACCAGCTCAGGGTACAGCCGATCACGTTGATCAGGCCGAAGAGGATGGCGAGATCGCCGTCGGTGTCGCGACCACCGTCGAGGATGGCGCGCACTGCGAGCACCAGCGACAGGGTGCAGAGCAGGATGATGACTGCACCCTTGAACAGGATCACCCGATGCTCGATACGGGCCGCGGCCTGGGTGTTGAGCAGTCGTGACTGACGATGGATGTAGTAGAGGGCGAGCAATGACACCAGGGTCATGAACAGGCCGATCAGGGAGTACAGGCCGTCGAAGATGACCACCATCGAGTTGATCCAGAGACCCCAGATCACTCCCATGATGGCAAAGGCGAGGGTAGACAACATCGAGAAGATCAGGATCTGACGTTCTCTCCGAGTCTGGGCGGACATGATGACCTCAACAGAAAGATGATGCGTGTTTGATAGGTGAAGCGCGCGCCGGTCTGGTCCGGGTGTGGAACCGTGCGGCACACGTCAGGGTGCGAGCCTGTGGGGCGAGCGATGCGCGGTGCTGTCTCCATGCAATGATCCGGTGGTGTTGACGGTGATGACCTCCAGCGCGATGGCGCTGGAGGCCGGTGAGGCGGCCCCGGCACCGGTTGTCCGGGGGCGCTGGATATGGTCGTCGAGCCGTATCGGCGCGCTCGGGCACGGCCCTTCCGGGCGCGCTCGACGGATGGGGGTGCTGGCGTCAGCGTTGCGGTGGCGCGGGTCGCGCACGGACGGTCGGCGATGATGATGCGGACGCGCACGGGCGACCGCTCACCCTGGGGCGGGAGACGGCATCGGTGTCAGGCACCGATGGTATCGGCGGTGTTCGGGGCGCCGATCACGGGCTGGTGTGCTGGGGGGAGCGCGTGAGAAGCACACCAGTGCTTCCCGGGGTGCGAGCCATCATCGCGTCGCGTGTCGCGCGGGCGGCTGACCGCATTGATCTGGGGCGATGTCTGTATGCTCTAGGCTGCTTGCGAGTTGGCGGGGTGGTGCGTGACCACGCCCTGACCTCCCCATCTGCGTAGCGTCGGCAGGATCATGAACGTGTATTCATTCAAACACTTGTTCAAGGGCTTTGCAAACGTCGCCCGGTGAGCGGCACGCATCATCGCGACGCCCGTCGCCATGTGGCGGTGGGCGTATCGGCTCAGCGATAGAGCGCGAGGGGGAAGTACTCGGTGATCAGGATCACCGGGTGGCGCTCGATGATGATGCGGTAGGTGCGGTAGACCGCGCTCGGCTCGGCGCCGTCCTGGACCAGACCGACGTCGAGTACCTCGCGATAGCTCTCCAGTCCACTGTCGCGGATCAGCACGCCGATACCGATCTCGCGATCGATCAGGCGCTGGCGGAAGTCGGCGGGGATCAGGTCGGTGCGGATCAGCGAGAAGGCCTCGGCGAAGCTGCGACCGCTGTCGTCGCCGCGCAGCCGCGCGTCGCGCAACAGGCAGCGATCGCCCTCGGCGACCTCGACCCAGGGGACCGTGGCGGCGGCGTGCTCGAAGCGTTGCTCGACGGTGTCGACCGTCACCGGTTCCCAGAAGTAGGCCTCGAGGATCTTGGTGACGGTACCGTCGGTAACCAGCAGGGCGCGCAGGAAGGGGGGCAGTGCGGCGAGCGCGAGGCTGGCGCCGTTCGGCGCGCGCAGCTGACCGTTGCGCAGGAAGCCGTCGCAGCGGAAGGTCGATTGTGCCGGGCCCTGGTCGGGGAGTCCGTAATAGCGGTGCATGGACGGGGCCTCAGCACGCGCGCCACGGGCGGGCGGTGAGGGGGATGGGGGATGCGGACATGGATGCTTGCCTTGATCGGTTGGATGGTCTGTGGTCGCCGGCCACGGCGGTGGCGGAGAAAAATAGCAGAACTTGGCCGTGATGGGCTTGATGTTGAGTCATGCTTGACGCACTCTCAGAGCACGGCGTCCGGTCGCCTCTCTGGAATGGTGGGACCGGGGCCGGCACACTGGACCTTAAGGGTCAGAGACCACTTCGCCAACTCGGCCAGCCCCGGCCTCGGGACTGGCCGGTCCGCGCGCGGAGGTCAGTCCCGGGTAAATGTGTTATACCAACAAAGGCCTTGAGCCGATCAATGGAGACATTACCAATGACCAAGACCGTCAAGCTCGCTTCCCTGTCCCTCGCTGCTCTCCTTGGCGCATCGCTGCTCGGCGGTTGCGCGACCGACCAGACCGCTCGCGACATGGCGCAGCAGGCGCTCGACACCGCCAACAGCGCTCAGGCGTGCTGCAACGCCAACACCGAGCGCCTGGATCGCATGTATCAGAAGATCATGGGCAAGTAAGGCGCTTGATCTGAGTGCGTCCGGTGTCCCACGGCCCGTGGGACACCGGTGTTCTCGTCGATGGCGCGCTGCACCTCGCGCCAGTCGATCTCCACCCCCTCGGCCTCGGCGAGCGCAGTCGGGACCGCCTCGCGGGCCGTGACCCGCTTGCCCTCGCGATTGACGTGCACCTCCAGATAGAGATCGTCGCCGCGCCAGCCGAACTTGTAGGGCTGGTCGACGATGGTGACCTGGGTGCGCAGCTCGGTCAGCGAGAACAGCTCCTCGATCCCCTCCGGGTAGAGCCGGATACAGCCGGCGCTGACCTCCATCCCCAGCCCCCAGGGCTTGCTGGTGCCGTGGATCAGGTACTCCGGGTTGCTCAGCCGCATCGCGAACTGTCCCAGCGGGTTGTCCGGTCCGGGCGGCACCACCGCCGGCAGGATGTCGCCATAGGCGGCGTGGGCGGCGCGCACATTGGGGCCCGGAGTCCAGCTCGGGTCGCGCTTCTTCTCGATGATGGTGAAGCCGCCCAGCGGTGTGTCCATGCCCTCGCGACCGACGCTGATGGCGTAGGAGCGGACCTCTTCCGGGTCGTCCGGGGGATAGAAATAGAGCCGTTTCTCGGGGCGGTTGATGACGATGCCCTGGCGCGGCGCATCGGGCAGCACGTAGAAGGTCGGTACCATCACCTCGGTGCCCGCGCCCGGGACCCACATGTCGACCTCGGGGTTGGCGCTGCGCATGTCCTCGAAGCCCTGGTTGTTCTGGCGGGCGACATCGAGCAGGGTGTCGTCGGCGCGGGTGGTGAAATAGAACGGGAAGCCGATGACGCTGTCGCCCGGGTGTTCGAGCCGATAGGTCTCGGCGTGTCCGGCCCCGGCGATGGTCAGCGCCAGGGCGCCGGCGAGACTGGCCGCCAGTGTGCGACGAGCGTTGGTGAATCCCCGTTTCATCAAGACCTGTGTCTGCATCTGTATCCGCCCAAAGAAACCTCGATCGACTGTTGAACGCCCGACTCGCTGGGGCCGGGGTGGCGCATCCTCTGCCAGTTCGCCTGCTCCCGCAAGCGGCATCCCGGCGCGACCGGCCCGGTCGCGGCGCTCGCCTGTTCATCAACATGGATCGTCCGGGGCGGGTTTTCGAGCATGCGTTGTCCGCCGCGCCCGTCGCCGGCCGATTGATCCCTCCGATCAGCCCGTTGCGCCCCGGGTTCCCCGGGGCGGTGGCGTCGGCGTGACTGCGGCGCAGGCACGGTTCGGGTTATGCTTCGATGATCGACCCGGCTCGATTGATTCGCAGTCGCAGCCGCCCCTCGTTATCGGTCCAGACCCATCAGCCATGTCGCATACCGCATCGCCCATCCCCCTGTCCGAACTCCAGCACGACACCCCGGCACGTA
The DNA here is from genome assembly GCF_003718685.1 of Marichromatium sp. AB31. Lineage (NCBI taxonomy): Bacteria > Pseudomonadati > Pseudomonadota > Gammaproteobacteria > Chromatiales > Chromatiaceae > Marichromatium > Marichromatium sp. AB31. Next base: position 351,332 of record NZ_RHFI01000001.1, read on the forward strand.
TCGTCGAGATCCAGGGTGGACGTCACCTGACCCGCCGTCTGCTCGCACTCGGGCTGCGCCAGGGCAGCCAGCTCAGCGTGGTACAGCGCCGCGGGCAGGGACTGGTGCTCGCCACCGGCGGTGGTCGGATCGCCATGGGCTTCGGGGTGGCCGAGAAGGTGCGGGTGTGTGTCGACCCCGAGGCCCGCAACGACAACGACCTCGACTGAGCGCGCGATCAACACCCCGCGAGCCCCAACACCAGGATCGAAGCGATGACGGCGACCCTTACCCCTCTCGATGATCAACGTCCGGCCCCGCTGACCCTTGCCCTGGCCGGCAACCCCAACTGCGGCAAGTCGGCGCTGTTCAATGCCCTGACCGGGATCCGCCAGACCACCGGCAACTGGCCCGGGGTGACGGTCGAGCGCAAGGAGGGTGCGCTCGAACTCGATGGTCGGCGGTTGCGGGTGATCGACCTGCCGGGGATCTATTCGCTCGATGCCAGCTCGCTCGACGAGCGGGTCACCCGCGACTATCTGCTCGCGCGCGAGGCCGGGCTGATCGTCAACGTGATCGATGCCGCCAACCTCGAGCGTCATCTCTATCTCACCGTACAGCTCCTGGAGATGGGCGTCGACCTGGTGGTCGCGCTCAACATGATGGACGTGGCGCGCAAGCGCGGGGTGGAGATCGATGTCGCCGCGCTCGCCGCCGCGCTCGGCTGTCCGGTGGTGCCGGTGGTGGCGGTCACCCGCGAGGGGCTCACCGAGCTGCAGGCGCGGGTGCTGGCGGTGGCCGAGGGGCGTGAACCGGGTGGACACGCACTCGCCCAGGGTGACTGCGTCGAGGAGGCGATCGAGCGTCTGGCGGCGACCTGTGACCCGGCGCAGCCGCGCGCCAACGCCCGCTGGCTCGCACTCAAGCTGCTCGAGTCCGACCCCGATGCCGAACATGCCGCCACGCCCGAGGCGCGCGCACTCGCTGCGCAGGCACGCGCCGAGATCGCCGAACGCGTCGGCGACGAGGCCGATCTGCACATCGCCGACACCCGCTTCGGCCATGCCCACGCCCTGGCGCAGCGGGTGTCGCGCGCGCGCGGCGCGGCGGCACGCAACCTCTCCGATCGCATCGACCGGGTGGTGCTCAGCCGCGCCTTCGGTATCCCTTTGTTCCTGTTGATGATCTATCTGATGTTCATGTTCACCATGAACGTCGGTGGTGCCTTCATCGACTTCTTCGATCTCGCCGGCGGTGCACTCTTCGTCGACGGTACCGCCGCGCTGCTCGGCGCGCTCGGCGCCCCGGGCTGGCTCGAACTGGTACTCGCCCAGGGCATCGGCGGCGGGTTGCAGGTGGTCGGCACCTTCATCCCCATCATCGCCAGTCTCTACATCGTGCTCTCGATCCTCGAGGACTCGGGCTACATGGCGCGCGCGGCCTTCGTCATGGATCGCTTCATGCGCTCGATCGGGCTGCCCGGCAAGGCCTTCGTACCGTTGATCGTCGGCTTCGGCTGCAACGTCCCGGCGGTGATGGCCACCCGCACCCTGGAGCACGAGCGCGAGCGCAAGCTCACCATCCTGATGAACCCCTTCATGTCGTGCGGTGCGCGGCTGCCGGTCTATGCGCTGTTCGCCGCCGCCTTCTTCCCGCACTCGGGGCAGAACCTGGTGTTCGCGCTCTATCTCGTCGGTATCGCCGCGGCGGTGCTCAGCGGGCTGGCGATGAAGCACAGCCTGCTGCGCGGCGAGAGTGCCGGGCTGCTGATGGAGCTGCCGCCCTACCACCTGCCGACCCTGCGTGGCGTGGCGCTGCGTACCTGGGACCGGGTGCGGCTGTTCCTGCGCGGGGCGGGCAAGGTGATCGTGCTGATGGTGCTGGCGCTCAACCTGCTCTCGAGCGTCGGCAGCGACGGCAGCCTCGGCAACGAGGACAGCGACCAGTCGGTGCTCGCCGCCGCCAGCCGTGCCGCCACCCCGTTGTTCGCGCCGCTGGGGATCGAGGAGGACAACTGGCCGGCGGTGCTCGGGGTGATCTCCGGGGTGCTCGCCAAGGAGGTGATCGTCGGCACCCTCGACTCGCTCTATGGCCGGCTCGCCGAGGAGGAGGGCGCCGCGGCGGCGGCGGACGATGATACCTTCGCGCTCGGCGCCCGGCTCGGCGAGGCGGTGGCCAGCATCGGCGACAACCTCGGCGCGCTCGGTGCGCGGGTGCTCGACCCGCTCGGGCTCGACGTCGGCGAGCTGGCCGACAGCGCCGAGGCGGCCGCCGTTCAGGGGGTGCGGGATGCGACCTTCGGGGCCATGATCGAGCGCTTCGACGGCCAGGCCGGGGCCTTCGCCTATCTGCTGTTCGTGCTGCTCTACTTCCCCTGCGTCGCCACCATCGGCGCCATCGTGCGCGAGGCCGGGGCGCGCTGGGCAGTCTTCGTCGCCGCCTGGACCACCGGCGTCGCCTATCTGGTCGCGGTGATCTTCTATCAGGCCGCGACCTTCGCCCGCGATCCGCTCGGTGCCGGGCTGTGGATCGGCGGCGGTCTGACGGCGCTGGTGGCGGTGTTGCTGGGGCTGCGACGTTGGGCGGGGAGGCCGGAGATCAGTCGGCGAGCTGACGCGGCCGGGTGAGCGCGAGCAGATTGGCGCAGCCGGGTTCGAGCCGCGTCCAATCCGCCGGCATCTCCAGCCGGACGAGTGCCGCGGTGGGCAGCAGCTTGCCGTGTTCCGGCGGCTCGAGATCATCTCCGGCGAGATACTGGAGCAGCTGCTCGAGGCCGGGGTTGTGGCCGACCAGCAGCACCGTAGCGGCCGCTTGCGGACACTGTGCGAGGATCTCGAGCAGGGCGGGCAGGTCGGCCTCGTAGAGGCCCGGTTGCCAGAGGATGCGACGCTTGTCGAAGTCGAGCCGCTTGCAGACCATGATCGCGGTCTGGCGGGCGCGCTCGGCCGGCGAGCTGAGGACCTGATCGGGGACCAGTCCCTCGCGATAGAGCCAGGCGCCGATCCGCGGCGCGTCGCGTCGTCCGCGCTTGGCCAGGGGGCGGGCGAAGTCGGTGGCGGCGCCGGCGTCCCAGTCGGACTTGGCGTGACGCAGGATCAGCAATTCGCGCGGGGTACGGAAGGCGTCTTGATAGTTCAAGCCGGGGTCCAGGCCAGACTGCGGTGACTTGGGCGCACTTTTAACACAGTCGTCATCTCGACGACAGAGGGTGTGCGCAAGCGTCGACCGTTCAGCCCAGCTCGGCGAGCAGCTGCTCGATCATCCCCTGGGCCTGCTGGCGATAACCGCCGCCGAACAGGTTGAGGTGGTTGAGCACGTGATAGAGGTTGTAGAGGGTCTTGCGTACCGCATAGCCCGGCGCCAGCGGCCAGGCCTCGCGGTAGGCGGCGTGGAACGCCGGACCGAAGCCGCCGAACAGCTCGGTCATCGCCAGGTCGGTCTCGCGATCGCCGTGATAGACGGCGGGGTCGAAGATCACCGGGGCGCCGTCTGCGGTGGCGCCGATGTTGCCGCCCCAGAGGTCGCCGTGCAGCAGCGAGGGTGTCGGTGCGTGATCGAGCAGGGCGTCGACCCCGAGCAGCAGGCGCTCGCCGGCGCGCTGCAGGGCGCCGCCGTGCCCCTGGGCGGCGGCCAGCTCGAGTTGCGGGCGCAGTCGTCGCTCGCGCCAGAACTCGGCCCAGTCGGCGCAGGGTGCGTTGTGCTGCGGGGTCGAGCCGATGGTGTTGTCGCGATGCCAGCCGTGGCGCTCGGCGCTGGTGCGGTGCAGCGCCGCCAGCCCGTGGGCGGCGCGCACCGGGTCGAGCCGACCGTCGAGCGCGAGGTACTCCATCGCCAGGAAGCTGTGCCCCTCGGCCAGACCGCAGCAGATCGGTCGCGGCACGCGGATCGCCGCGGCTCCGGCCAGGGTCTCGAGCCCCTCGGCCTCGGCCTCGAACATCGTCAGTCGCTCCGGGCTGTTGAGCTTGACGAAATAACCGCGTGCGCCGGATTCGAGCACCAGCGCATGATTGATGCAGCCGCCGTGCAGGGTGCGCCGGCGCTCGGGGTGGAAGGGCTGGCCGCTGGCCGCGCCGATGCGCGCGGCCAGCGCCTGCTCCAGGCTCAGGCTCACTGCGTCCCTCGCGTGAGGATGCGTCGGTGCAGCGGGCTGGTGCGTGGGAAGTGGGCGCGCAGGAACTCCATCTGATCGGCGAGGACGTGACGGCCCATCAGATAGATGTACTCGGCATGATTGGGGGTGAAGGGCACCGCCAGCAGCTCCATGCCGGCGTCCTCGGGCGAGCGCCCGGCCTTGATGTTGTTGCAGCGCATGCAGGCGGTGACGACGTTGTTCCAGTGGTCCTCGCCGCCCTTGCTGGTCGGGCGCACATGGTCGCGCGAGAGATGGCGTGTCGAGAAGCGCTGGCCGCAGTAGAGACAGATGTGGTCGTCGCGCTGGAACAGGGTGCGATTGGAGAGCGGCGGCACATAGTCGTCCTTCTGCTTGACCATCGCCTGATGATTGCCGTAGGTGGCGATGATCGAGTGGATCACCAATTGACTGCGCAACCGGGTATGCGCATTGACCCCGCCGTAGAGCCGGAACAGGGTGTGGCCGCAGGCATAGGCGACCTGCCCGAGATAATAGAGCCGGGCGGCGACGCGATAGTCGATCCACTCGAGTGGCATGCCTGCCAGATCCGTTCGCAGTACCTGTTGATTCAATGACAACATAGCGGGAATGCGGCTCGGAATTTGCCTGCATGATACAGACTTGATCGTCCTGCGCAAGTCATTGCGCGCAGACCGTTATCCTTTCTGCAAGCAAGGTTTTACCTCTTCCTGGGTGGATTGCCGGCTGGATCCAGAAGACGAGCCGACAGACGGTCATCTTCAATGACCTCTGGATGACCGAATGGTTGCCGACGCCAAGCATCCGTTGATCCACGGCGGACGAATGATTCGGGCGCGCTCGAGCGTTGTGCGCACTCATTGAAACGTCTGTCGTGCTGGGGATGAATGGCGCCACCGAGGTTGCTCAATGAGTGTGTCATGGGATGCTCTCCGACCCATCGCGGCGGCTCACTAGCGCCGTCGGGAGAAGACTTCATTCACAGAGCGGCGGGCTGGTGTCGGTCTTGATGATATGGTTGAGTTCATTTCCGGTAAAATTCACGAATAATTTTTAACTCAATGATTTTTAAGACGGTTTTTTTGATGGTCAAAATCTGTTCAAAACCCTCGGGTCACCGTGGTGATGCTGTTTGATAGGCGCTCGTCGCCGTCTGTCCCCAGACTTATCCACAGGTGCCGGGGCTGCGGAGCGACGCGGATCGATGTGGGTGACGAGTCGGTCGACGAGGTCGTGTTGTGACCGAGGCGAGGATCGCACGGGTGGCGTTGCCCGGTCCGCTCGACGAATTGTTCGACTATCTGCCCGGCGCGATGGGGCAGCCCGAGCCGGGGACCCGGGTGCTGGTGCCTTTTGGTCGTTCACGTCGGGTCGGCATCCTGGTCGAGTACGCCGCCGAGTGTGGCTGTGACCCGAGTCGGCTCAAGTCCGTCGAGCGCGCGCTCGACCCGCGACCGCTGTTCGCGCCAGCCGATCTGACGCTGATCCGCTGGGCCGCCCGTTATTATCGTCACCCGCTCGGCGATGCCCTGTTCACCGCGCTGCCGGCGCGGTTGCGTGAGTCCGGTCCGCTGCTCGCGAGTGGTGTCGCCGGTATCCGTCTCACTGCCGCTGGTGCGGCCCTGACACCCGCCGAGCTGGCACGGGCGCCGCGTCAGCAGGCGCTGCTCGCGCGTCTGCTCGAGTCACCCGAGGGCCTCGCGCAGCGCAACCTGGAGGAGGAACTCGGCGGCATCACCAGCGCGCTGCGCGCACTGCGCGCCAAGGGGTTGGTCGAGTCCTGTCGGCTGGAGCCGGGTGCGGTGGCGTCGGCGGACTCGTCTGCGGTGCTGGCGGCCCCCGAGCTCAACCCCGAACAGGCCGCGGCGCTGGCGGCGGTGAGCGAGGCGCTCGGCGGCTTCCGCCCCTTCCTGCTCGACGGCATCACCGGCAGCGGCAAGACCGAGGTCTATATCCGCGCCATCGCCGAGGTGGTGGCCGCCGGCGGTCAGGCGCTGGTGATGGTCCCCGAGATCGGACTCACGCCGCAGCTGCGCGAGCGCTTCCGTACGCGTCTGCCGGGGCCCCTGGCGGTGTTGCACTCGGCGCTCGCCGCCGGCGAGCGCGAGCGCGCCTGGCACCAGGCGGCCAGCGGTGAGGCGCCGGTGGTGCTCGGTACCCGTTCGGCGGTGTTCGTGCCGCTGCCGCGGCTGGCGCTGATCGTAGTCGACGAGGAGCACGACCCCTCGCTCAAGCAGCAGGAGGGGTTTCGCTACTCGGCGCGCGACCTGGCGGTGCGCCGCGCCCAGCTCGTCGGCTGTCCGGTGGTGCTCGGCACCGCCACGCCGGCGCTCGAGACCCTGCACAACGTCATCGCCGGTCGCTACCATCGTCTGGCGCTGCCGCGCCGCGCCGGCGGTGCGCGACCGCCCACCATCAACCTGCTCGACATCCGCAACCAGCCCTTGCGCGCCGGGCTCTCGCCGGTGCTGCGCGAGCGCATGCACGCAGCCCTGGCGACGGGCGGTCAGGTGTTGCTGCTGCTCAACCGCCGCGGCTATGCCCCGGTGCTGACCTGTCACAGCTGTGGTTGGGTCGGCGTCTGCCCGGATTGCGACGCGCGCATGACCCTGCATCTGGGCGAGCGGCGGCTGTGGTGTCATCACTGTGGTCGGATCGAATCGGTACCGCGCGACTGTCCGCAGTGCGGGGGGCCGGATCTGCGCATGCTCGGGCGCGGCACCGAGCGGCTCGAGGAGGGGCTGACCGAGCTCTTCCCCGGTGTGCGGATCGCGCGCATCGACCGCGACAGCACCAGACGCAAGGGCGAGCTGACGCGGTTGCTCGCCGCGGTGCATCGCGGCGAGGTGCAGATCCTGCTCGGCACCCAGATGCTGGCCAAGGGGCACGACTTCCCCGGGGTGACCCTGGCCGGGGTGATCGATCTCGACCACGCCCTCTATGCCAGCGATTTTCGTGCCCCGGAGCGCACCGCCCAGCTGATCGTCCAGGTCGCCGGGCGCGCCGGGCGGGCCGAGCGCGCCGGCGAGGTGGTGCTGCAGACCCGCCACCCCGAGCACCCGCTGCTGCAGTCGCTGCTGCGCGAGGGCTATGGCGGCTTCGCCCGCGCCGCGCTCGCCGAACGCGAGGCGGCGCAGTTGCCGCCCTTCACCTATCTGGCGCTGTTGCGCGCCGAGGCCCCGGAGCAGGAGGCCGCGCTCGCCTTCCTCGCCGCGGCGCGCGCACACGCCGAGCCCTTGTGCTCGTCCGAGGTGGAGCTGCTCGGTCCGGTGCCGGCGCCATTGTCGCGTCGCGCCGGACGCCATCGCGCCCAGCTGCTGGTCCAGTGCGCGCAGCGTCCGGCGCTGCAACACTTCCTCGCCCACTGGACCCCGACGCTGCGTGCCCTGCGTCGCATCAAGGGGGTGCGCTGGTCGCTCGACGTCGACCCGCAGGAGATGGTCTAGGAGGCGGCTGTCAGGTCTCAAGGGTTCTTGAACCGCCAAGACACAAAGATCGCTAAGGAAGGGGACGAACAGTCGGCTTGTCAGTTCTTGTGGAGACGGTCGTTTGTCTCCGATCGCGGTGGTTGCAGGCGCCGACTGCAGGCTGCCCGATTCAAGCTAATCGCTTCCTTTGTGCTCTTTGTGTCTTTGCGGTTCGGATCCGTGATCCAGCTGGTCGCTGGATCGCGGCGGCTCAGGGCAGGGTGGGGCGGTTCATGCATTCGAGCACCGGGCCGTTGGTGCCGTGGCGGATACGGGTGATCCCGGCGTAGTCGGTCTTGGTGCGATACCAGTCGTGCGGACCGAGTCCGAGTACCTCGCCGAGGATGGCGCGGGTGGTCCCCGAATGGCAGACGATCAGCAGGTGCTCGCCGGGGTGGCGTTCGAGCCGGGCGCGATAGGCGCTGACGACCCGGTCGAGGAAGGCCTCCAGGGGTTCGGCGCCTTCTGGGCGGCAGCCGACCGGGTCGTTGCGGTAGGCGCGATGACGCTCGGGCTCGCTGACGACGATCTCGTGATGGGCGCGTCCTTCCCATGCACCCATGCCGACCTCGGCAAACTCGGGGACGATCTCCAGCGGCAGGCGATGATGCTCGGCGAGTTCGCGGGCGAAGGCCTGACAACGTTGCAGCGGCGAGCTCAGGACCCGCGTCCAGGGCGCGGCGTCGCCGACGGCGTGGCGCATCTGCTGCCAGCCGGTCTCGGACAGGGGGTCGTCGACGCCACAGCCACGGTAGCGCCGTCCGCCCACGGGCTCGCCGTGGCGGATCAGGTCGATGAGAGTTGCGGACACGCTTGGGGATTCCTCGGGAACGGACGGGCGCGCCGCTGGTGAACGGGCGCGCGGGAAAAGCCCTCAATTCTAGCTCGACTCCATGGCGATGGCATCAGGGGCGAAGGCTGGCGGCTCGGCACCTGACAGCGATCAGCCGATTGAGCCGTCAAGCGCGCGAAGATGAGGAAAGGCTTCCAGCCTTCAGCCGCCAGCCGCCAGCCGCCAGCCGCCAGCGGGCGTTTTTCCTCACCGTCGCCGCGAACACCAGGCGTCATCGACGTAGGATGGGCAAAGCGCAGCGTGCCCATCGTGGGATTGGCGATCAGCGCCTAGCCTTCAGCCGCCAGCCTTCAGTCGCCAGCCGCCAGCTGCCAGCCTCCAGCGAGGGGGGCAGGGTTGTCTCGTCGCGTCGCGGTTGACCGTACGCCGACACCGGAGGCTGTTTGCTGGAGGCTGGTCGCTTTCTTCGCGTCCTTCGGGTCTTTGCGGTTCAATCTCCTGGCCGCTGGCCGCTGGCCGCTGGCCGCTGGCGACTGGCGCCCCTTTGCGGTTCAATCGTCGCTGACCACCGATTCTCAATCCAGCAAGGGATCACGCCATGTCTGTCAAACGCTATGCCGGTATCCACAATGAACTCCAGGGCGGGATGACGCCGACGGCCAACATCATCCGCGACGCCTGGGTGTTCGGCCTGATCCCCGAGGAGGAGACCTGCGAGGGCTGGACGGTTCAGGGGATCGATGACCTCTATGACAAGGTCAGCGCGGCCTGGGCGCCTTATGGGCATCTGGTCTCCAACCTGCCCGCGGAGCTGCGCGAGCGTCATGCCCGGATCTACGAGGTCGCGGTGAGCCGGGCGCGTGCCGCGGGCTGGGACCCGGACCAGCTCGAGGAGGATTGAGACATGGACAGTTCCGGGCCTGGTTTCGTCTTTTATCGGCCCGGGACCGTGATCGCGCGTGAATCGACGACCCTGCCCGCGCCGCTGCACAACGCCCTGCAGCTGCGCCGCATGCACAGCGGTATGGATCGGGTGCTGCTGCCGATCCGCTCCATGCAATATCTCGTCCTGATCGAGCGTGCCGAGATCGCCTTCGTCGACGTCCAGAGCCGCTACGACGAGGGTGGCGGGACTGGTGGTCGTCCCATCCGGGTCGCCTGGCGGCCGCTGGCCGGCCGATGCTCGCTCACCGACCCCGTTGGCTATGAAATTATCTATTATTGCAGGGACATGGCGCAGACCCAGCACCGTCTGATCGCGGAGCTGGGAAAGCTGCTCCTGGCCGGGGGGACCGGCAGAGGTCACGCGACCCGCTGTCCCGTGCTGCCCTTCCCCGGTGCATGAGGTTGGTGCCACGCCAGACCCGTCACGCCAATCAAGAGTCTCGCAAAGGGACCCGTTCGAATCGTCTCGTTGTCCAGTTCGTGGGGCTGTGCGCCGTCGTCGGCGCGCATCGGGTCAAGGGTATGGCGATCGCACAGTGCCGCTCGGGCGCCGGTGGTGCGTCCGCAATCATGACGAGAGGCCCTTATGTCCAAGCTACCCAGGTGGCGAGAGGAGTGGTCGTTGAACATCGACGTCATCGATCAGGAGCATCGTGCGCTGATCGAGCGCCTCGCCGACCTCTGCCTGAGGTTCTGTCCCGAGGCCACGCCGACACGCAGCGGCGAGGCCCATGCCCTGATCGAGGCGCTCGCCGAGCTCGGCGAGCAGGCGCGCGCCCACTTCCAGCACGAGGAGCGGTTCATGCGGGCGATCGGCTTCGATGAGCTGCCCGAGCACCAGCGCGAGCACGCCCTGATGATGGCCGAATACACGGCGCTGTTGCGTGAATGGCGTGCCGAGGGGGTGACGGTGTTCTCCCCGGTGATTCAGGAGACGGTGCGTGAGTGGTTGCTGGCGCACATCCTCGGCGCCGATCGCGAGTTCGCCCGTGCCTATTTTCAACTCTGCGGCGGTGACGACCCGGTCGCCCCCAGGCCGTCGCGGAATCTCCAGCTGGGGTGAGCGCGCGGTACGGATGACGGACCGGGTCAGGACGACCCGAACAGGTCCTTGAGCGCCTGGATCGTGGTCTGACGCCCGAGTTCGCCGATCGCGGTGGTCAGCGGGATCGCCTTGGGGCAGACCCGTACGCAGTTCTGGGCGTTGCCGCAGTCGCTCAGCCCGCCCTCGGCCATGATCGCGTGCAGCCGCTCGGTCTTGTCATGACGCCCGGTGGGATGGGCGTTCATCAGTCGCACCTGCGCCAGCGGCGCCGGGCCGACAAAGTCCGCGCCGGCGCCGAACTGCGGACAGGCGGCCATGCAGCAGCCGCAACTCATGCAGCGGCTGTAGAGATAGTCGGCGGCCCATTGTTGCGGGGCGATGCGCGGTGGCGGCTCGTGGGTGTCCCAGGCGCCGTCGATCTCGATCCAGGCGTGGACCTTGCGTAGCCCGGCGTCGATGGCGCTGCGATCGACGAGCAGGTCGCGTACCACCGGGAACTTGGGCAACGGTTCGAGCACGATCGGCTGTTCGAGCTGGTCGATCAGCGCCGAGCAGGCCGGACGCGGAACCCCGTTGATCAGCATCGCGCAGGAGCCGCACACCTCCTCCATGCAGTTGTGATCCCAGCACACCGGATCGACCCGCCGCCCGTCGTGGGTGAGCGGGTGCTCGCGCAGTGCCATCAGCACCGAGACCACGTTGTGATCGGGCGCGTGGGGTAGCACGAAGGTCTCCCAGTAGGGCGGCGTGTCGGGGCCGTCCTGACGACGGATACGCAGCTCGATGGTGGAGGGTGTTTCGCGCATGACGGGGACTCTCACTCTCAGCGGTAGTCGCGCGGCTCGCTCGGCGGGCAGACGCTGAGGTCGACCGCCTGGTAGTGGATGCGCGGGCGCGGCGCGGCGTACTCGGCCAGGGTCGTCTTGAGCCAGCGCGTGTTGTTCTCGCGCCAGCGGGCGCGATAGTCCTCGAACTCGGGGTCGCCCGGGAAGCTGCCCTCGGGGATGGGGAGTTCGAAATCCGGTTTGTGATGGGCGCCGCGACACTCGTCGCGGGCCAGGGCGCTGGCCGTCACCGCCTTGGCGAGCACGATCATGTCGGCGAGCTGGCGGGTGAAGATCAGGGTCTGGTTGGCCCAGCGGCTGGCCTCGCCGAGACCGATCCGCGCCAGTCGCGCCTCGAGCCGGTCGAGTTCGTCGAGGGCCTGCTCCAGCCCGGCGTTGTCGCGCACCACCCCGACCCGTTCGGTCATCAACGCCCCCAGCGCCTGGTGCAGGGTGTAGGGGTTTTCCTCGCCGTCGGCGCCCAGCAGGCGCTGGTTGATCGTCTCCTGGCGGCGCCGCTCGGCTTCGATCACCGTCTCGGCCAGCGCCGGTCGCGCCGGGTCGAGCCCTCGCAGATAGTTGGCCGCCGCCTCGCCCGCGACCCGCCCGGAGAAGCTCGCCGAGAGCAGCGAGTTGGCGCCGAGCCGGTTGGCGCCGTGATAGGCGTAGTCGCACTCGCCGCAGGCATAGAGCCCGGGGATATTGGTGGCATGGTTGCGTGCGCTGCCCGGGCGCATGCCGCCGTCGGCATCGCGCTCGAAGTCGACCCACAGCCCGCCCATACCGTAGTGGGCGGCGGGGAAGATCTCCATCGGGGTGTCGAGCGGGTCGCTGCCGGCGAACTTGCGATAGATCTCGAGGATGGCGCCGAGGCGGGTGGCGACGAAGCGCCGATCGAGATGGGTGAGGTCGAGATAGACCCGGTCGCCGCCGCCGATGCCCAGCCCGAGTTCGCGGGTGACGCGCCAGATCGCGCGTGAGGCCTCGTCGCGCGCCACGGTGTTGCCGTAGGCGGGGAAGAACTCCTCGAGGAAGTAGAAGCGTTCGCGCTCGGGGATGCGGGTCGGGTCACGGCGGTCGCCCGGGGTACGCGGCACCCACACCCGACCGCCCTCGCCGCGGGCCGCCTCGCTCATCAGCCGGGTCTTGTCGTGCCCGAGCATCGCCGTCGGGTGGAACTGGAAGAACTCGCCGTTGGCGAACCAGGCGCCCTGCTGATAGACGCGGCTGGCGGCGGCGCCGGTGGAGTTGGTCGAGGTGGTGGTCTTGGGCGCGTAGAGCTGGCCGAAGCCGCCGCTGGCGAGCACCACGGTCTCGGCGGGGAAGGCGCGCACCTCGAGGCTGCGCAGGTCCATCGCGAGGATGCCGCGACAGCGCCCGTCGGCGTCGATGAGCAGTGACAGGAACTCCCACCACTCGAACTTCTCCACCCGTCCCAGACTCTCGAGCCGGCGCACCTGCTGGTCGACGCCGTAGAGCAGTTGCTGGCCGGTACTGGCGCCGGCGAAGCAGGTACGCCGATGCTTGACGCCGCCGAACAGACGCAGGTCGAGCCCGCCCTCGGGGGTGCGCGAAAAGGTCACGCCCATGCGCGCGAAGGTGCCGATCAGCCCCGGGGCCTGCTCGCACAGACTCTTGATCGGCGGCTGATTGGCGAGGTACTCGCCGCCCTTGATGGTGTCGAGGATGTGCTGCTCGATCGAGTCGCGCTCGCCCTTGGTGTCGAGCACCGCGTTGATCCCGCCCTGGGCGCACACCGAGTGGCTGCGCTTGACCTCGAACAGCGAGAACAGCCGTACCGGGAACCCGGCCTCGGCCAGACGCAGGCTCGCCCACAGCCCGCCGAGCCCGCCGCCGACGACGATCGCCCCCGGTGCGCTCATGACAGGAACCCCAGCATGCCGTGCACCCCGAGCGCGGCGAGCAGCACCCCGAACCCGGCGCAGGCCCAGGCGAAGCGCCGTTGCGCCGCCGCCGAGGTGGTCAGTCCCCAGACGATGGCCATGGTCGACAGGCCGTTGGCGAGGTGGAACACCGAGGCGAGCAGCCCGACGAGATAGAGGGCGAAGAACCCGGGGTTGGAGAGCAGGGTCTGCATGTAGCCGTAGAGATCGTCGCGGATCGCCGGCGTCCACAGCCCCTGGATGCGGGTCATGCCGACATGGAGGAGGAGGAAGAGGAGGATCACCACCCCGGAGAGACGCTGCAGCCAATAGGCCCAGTTGCGTGCATAGCGGTAGCGGATGGGCTCGGCGCGCATCTCGCGGGTGATCGCCAGCCCGATCACCGCGTGCAGCAGCAGCGGCAGCGCGATCACCAGGAGTTCGATCGGCACCAGATAGTTCAACCCCTGGAGCGCCTCGACCACCTCGCGGTTGTAGTGCTCGGCGCCGAAGCGCGACTGCGAGTTCTCCCACAGATGGAAGATCAGGAAGGCGCCCACCGGGAGCAGCCCCAGCAGCGAGTGCAGCCGGCGCAGCACGAAATGGCGGTTTCCGATGGAGGCGGTCATCGTGCGGCCCGTGGTTGGCATCCGAGTCCAGAAGATAACGCGATGGGCCGGTTGCGGGGTTGATCAGGCTCAGTCGCGGTGCGCGCGACCCGGGGCGGGTCCGCGCGGCGACACTCAGCCCTGTTTGTCGTCGTCGTTGCGGTCGTCGCGGTTGCGGCTGCGGTACTGGGTATAGACCAGCCAGCCGACCAGACCGAGGAACAGTGTCAGTTCGAGCGCGGCGAGCGAGCTGCCTTCCATCGTTGATCTCCTTGAGCGCAGTGGGGGGCGAACCCCGTTTGTGTTGGTTGGCCTCAGATGGCGACGCCGGGCGCGAATGGCAACGCCCGGGGTGCTCTTGCCCTTGGGTTGCGCGGATCTGTTACAGTTCCGTACCCATTCTTGTCGTGCTGTACCATGTCCCGTCGTCGCGTATCCAGGTCCCGCTCCCGTACCCGCTCATCCACGCCTTGGTCCTCGATCCTCGCCCGGTTCAGACGCCTCAGTGGCCGTGCGCGGACGCTGCTGCTCGCCACGGCTCTGGTGTTCGCCGTCTCGCTGCTGCCCCAGTCCTGGGTCGAGCGGTTGCCCGAACATGCCCGCGAGGCGGTGGCGATCACCGTCGACATCCGCGAGCTCGCCGTCGGCCTGGTCGCCGACGCCGGCAGCTGGGCCGGTGGGCTGGTGGCGGTGGTCGCCGGCTCGACCGCCGATCAGCTGCTCGCCCTCGTCGACCGTCTGCCGGTAGAGCCGCCGGCCTGGTGGCCGGAGTCGGCGGCGGTGCCCGCGCCGCCGGCGCTCGACAGCCTGCCGCGGGTCGCCGGCAGCTTCTCGACCGCCAAGCGCTGGCTCTACGAGGATATCTATGCCGATCATCGCGAGACCTTCTACTGCGGCTGTCGCTATGACACCGAGGCCCAGGTCGAGCTCGGCAGTTGCGGGCTCGATGCCCTGGCCGGCAGTCGCCGGGCGCGCCGGGTCGAGGCCGAGCACGTCTTCCCGGCCGCGCAGTTCGGCAACTTCCGCCAGTGCTGGCGCGAGCCCGAGCGCTTCGCCGAGTGTCGTACCAGCAGTGGCCGCCAGCTCTCCGGGCGGGCCTGCTGCGAGCGCGTCGATCCGGTGTTCGAGGCCGCGCACAATGATCTCTACAACCTCTACCCGGCGGTGGGGCAGATCAACGGCGAGCGTTCGGACTTCAACTGGGGGATGGTCAGTGGCGGGGAGCGTTACGGCACCTGCGAGATCCGTATCGACGCCGAGCATCGCCGGGTGGAGCCGCCGACGCGGGTGCGCGGCGACATCGCGCGTACCATGTTCTACATGCGCGATACCTACGGGTTGCGGTTGAGTCGTCAGGACGAGCAGCTCTACACCGCCTGGAACAACGCCGACCCGCCGGATGCCTGGGAGCGCGAGCGCTCGCGCCGGATCGCGCGCATCCAGGGGCGCGAGAACCCCTATATCACCAGCTATCGGCGGCTCTGACTCAGGCGCGCTCGACGCGATCGCGCCCGTTGCGCTTGGCGCGGTAGAGCGCCTCGTCGGCGCGCGCGAGGATACCGTCGGGGCCGTCGTCGTCGTGGCGGATCTGGGTGCAGCCGATGCTCACCCGCACGGTGATGAGCGCCTCCTTGTGCTCCACCCGCAGTGCGGCGACGTGACGTCTGAGCCGCTCGGCGAAATGACAGGCCGCGGTGAGATCACTGCCCGGCACCAGCACGGCGAATTCCTCGCCGCCGAGCCGCCCCGCGCAGTCGGTGCTGCGCAGCTCGGCGCGCAGCACCTCGGTGAAGGCGCGCAGCACCGCATCGCCGCCGCCGTGTCCGTGGTGGTCATTGATCCGCTTGAAGTGATCGAGATCGAGCATCAGGACCGCCGCCGGGGTTTCGTGACGGCGGATACGATCGAGTTCGCGCTGCAGTTCGGCGAAGAAACGCCGACGGTTGGGCAGGCCGGTGAGGTCGTCGGTCTCGGCGAGTTCGCGCAGTCGTTGCTCGAGACGCTTGCGCTCGGTCAGGTCGGTATTGGCGCCGGCGACCCGGATCGGGTGTTCGTCGGCATCGCGCTGGATGAAACCGCGCGAGAGCACGGGGACATAGTGACCGTCGCGGTGCAGCAGTCTGAACTCGACCGAGTAGGCGTTGGTGGTGCCGTTGAAGGCCTGATCGAAGACCTGCTGGACCCGTGCCTGGTCCTCGGGGTGGATCAGCAGCTGCCACAGATAGCGGTTGGTCTCCAGCGCCCCCTCGTCATAGCCGAGCATCTCCCACCAACGCGTCGAGTAGGACACCCGGTCGCTGCTCAGATCCCAGTCCCACCAGCCGTCCTCGGTACCGCGCAGCACCAGTGACAGACGCTCCTCGCTGATGCGTAGCGCCTCGCTGGCGCGGGTGCGCTCGATGGCGATGCTGGCGAGATTGGTGGCCAGCTCGATGCGTTCCAGATCCTCTCTGTCGGGCCCCTGAGGGTGGTCGTGATAGATGGCGAAGGTGCCGAGGATATGTCCGTCCGAGGCGCGGATCGGCTCCGACCAGCAGGCGGCGACCCCTGCCTGTCGCGCCAGCGCACGAAATGGCCGCCAGTAGGGGTGGGTGGCGATGTCCTCGACCACTACCCGCTCGCCGGTCGCCGCGGCGCTGCCGCAGGAGCCGATGCCTGGGCCGATCGCGAGCCCGTCGATCGCCCGGTTGTAATCGGGTGGCAGGCTCGGTGCCGCGGCGGTATAGAGACGTTTGCTGTCACGGTCGAGTTCGAGGATGCTGCAGCGCCCGGAACTCTCCTGTTCGAAGCCCTCGACGATGACCTCGAGCACCGCCCTCAGCGGGGCGCCGGCGACGAGTTGCTCGAGCACCCGGTTGCGCAGCCGCTCGCGCTGCTCGAGGCGGCGCTGTTCGGTGGTGTCGCGCCCGACCGACTGGATCTCGATCAGCTGTCCGCCGGCGTCGAAGATGGCCTGGTCGACCCACTGCACCCAGCGCCGCTCGCCGTCGGCGCGCACCACCCAGTGCTCGCTGATCATCGCCGGATTGTCGGCGTTGCAGCGGCTCATCATCGAGTCGACGAGGGCGTGTTCCTCCTGCGGCACCAGGGTCATGAAGCTTCTGCCGATCAACTCGGCACGGCTGTATCCGAAGAAGGTGCAGTAGGCCTCGTTGGCGAAGGTGATGGTGTTGTCCGGGAGGAAGCGACAGACCAGGTCGCTCTGTAATCCGACGATGGCGCGATAACGGGTCTCGCTCAACCGGAGGCGTTGCTCGCGGGTCTTGAGGTCGGTGATCTCGGTGATGATGAGATCCCAGTCCTCGCCGTTGGCGCCGGGGTGGGCGTTGAGCCGGATCCAGCGCAGCGCGCCGGCGCTGTCGCGGATACGACAATCCTGCTGCCAGGGCTGGCGCCCACCGCCCGCTCCGTCGAGCCGCTGCAGCAGGGCGGCGCGATCCTCGGTGATGACCGCCTCGATCCAGCGCGCGTCGCCATCCCGGCTCGGGGCGCTGGTGTCCGGTGGCGAGAGCCGGCAGAGCGTCCAGCGTCCGTCGGCGTCGACCGAGAGCCTCAGCCAGGCGCCGGCCGGCTGCATGCACTGCGCCTCGAGACTGTTGCTGCTGTCCGTGGCGGCAGGGCCGTGGTTGGTGCTGTCTGGTTCGCTGCTGTGGCCTGGGCGACGAGGCATGATGATCGCCTGGCGAGGGAGCGCACCGCGCGTTCGTCGTGTCCTCCGGATGACGGCGGGCGGTGCGTCTCGCGCATGACTGGAGGGCTTGGGTGGATGCTCTCAGGTTAGCCGGTCGCGAGGGCGATTCAAGAGACGCTGGTCGCCTCGGCGAAGCAGCGTTCGACCAGCGTCTCGATCTCGTCGGTCTGGCGCTCGAGGTCGGCGACCAGGGCGAACTGGACGCGCGCCTTGCGCAGGTTGTCGCCATGACGGCGCACGCGGAAGTAGCGGTCGCCCTGGAGGTGGTCGGTGAGGAAGCGTATCCCCAGCTCGAAGGGGATCAGCCGTAGCGCCTGCGGGATCAGTGCGCGCTCCTCGGCATCGAGCAGTCCGTCGGTCGCGGCGGCATAGCCGCCGAGGATGGCGGCGGCGAGGGCGAGGTCGAAGCGGGCGCTCGCGCCGCCCTCACCGGCGCGGTTGCAGCACGAGCGCAGACAGTCGCCGAGGTCGTGGTGGATCAGCCCGGGCTGGACGGTATCGAGGTCGATCAGCGCCACCACCCGGGTCGCATCGGTCGAGAACAGCAGGTTGTCGAGCTTGGGGTCGCCGTGGACGACGTGCTCGCCGATCCGCCCCTCGGCGCGGGCGGTGGCGAGCGTCGCGGCGAGCGGGGCGCGCTGCGCGACGAAGTCGAGCGACTCGGCGAGCGTCGGATCGCGCCGCGCCGTCGGGGTGTCGAGTCGTCGTAACCCGGCGAGGTAGGCCGGGGTGTCGTGGAAGCCGGGCAGGGCGGTCTGCAGCGGCAGTGGGGCGTGCCGGGCGAGGGTGCGATGGAAGCGCCCGAGCGCCTCGCCCACCGCCCTGGCCTGGGCGGGATGATCGAGTCGGGCAAGACTGCGGCTGGGGGCGATGAAGCGGGTCAGTCGCCAGCACGCGCCGCTGTCGTCGTGGAGGGCGAAGCCGCCGTCACGAGTTGGCAGGGGGGCCGGGATGTCGAGCCCGGGGGCGTCCCAGACCGCGGCGAGCGCGGCCTGGTTGGCGATTACCCGCGCCGGGTCGGGAAAGACCCGGGCATTGATCCGTTGCAGCACGTAACGCCGCTCATCGAGCCGCACCGCGAAGCTGTCGTTGATCAGACCGCCGCCGAGCGGGGTGATCGCGGCGCGGTCGGGATCGCCGGCGAGGGCGAAACCGGCGAGCAGCGCGTGCAGCCGCACCGGTTCAGTCGGCACGACGCACCTCGAGCACATCGGGGAGCTGGCGCAGCCTGACCAGCACCCGGCCGAGCTGCTCCTGGTCGCGGACCTCGATGGTGAAGCGCATCGAGGCGGTGTCGGTGGTGCGCTCGGAGTGGGTCTCGACACCGAGCACGTCGAGGTCGTCGTCGACGAACACCGAGGAGACGTCGCGCAACAGCCCCTTGCGATCGGCGGCGATCACCAGCAGGTCGACCGGGTAGCTGGCCTCGACCGGGGCATCGGCCCAGCGCACCGAGATCAGCCGTTCGGCCTCGTCCGGGGGCAGATGGCGGACGTTGCTGCAGTCGCGCCGGTGGATGGTGACGCCGCGACCGCGGGTGACGAAACCGATGATCGGGTCGTGCGGGACCGGTTTGCAGCACTGCGCCATCTGCGTCATCAGGTCATCGACGCCCTCGACCACCACCGCGCTGCTCGGCTCGCTGCGCTGGCGCTGGGGGTGATGACGCGGCTTGTGTTCGGACTCCTTGCTGTGCTCGGCGCGTGGCTCGCCGACCTGGCGCGCGACCTGGCCGACCGGCACGTCGCCGCGCCCGATGGCGGCCAGCAGATCCTCGCCGCGCTTGAAGTTGAAGCGCTCGGCGAGCGCCTCGAGCTGGGGCTTCTCGACGATCCCCAGACGGGCGATCTCGCGCTCGAGCAGGCCCCGGCCCTCGTGGGCGTGCTGCTCCAGGTCCTGTTGCTTGAACCACTGGCGCACCCGGTTGCGCGCGCGCGCCGTGGTCAGGTAGCCGTGGTGGGGGCTGAGCCAGTCGCGGCTGGGGGTGGCGTTCTTCTGGGTGAGGATCTCGACGGTGTCGCCGCTCTCGAGCCGCTGGTGCAGCGGCACGATGCGACCGTTGACGCGCGCCCCCCGGCAACGGTTGCCGACCTCGGAGTGGATGGCGTAGGCGAAGTCGAGCGGGGTCGCTCCCTTGGGCAGCTCGATGACCTTGGCGTGCGGGGTGAGCACATAGATGTGCACCGGCTCGAACTCCTGGCGGAAGCGTTCGAGCACCTCGCCGGGGTCCTCCAGCTCGCCCTTGAGTTCGAGCCAGTTGCGCATCCATACCAGGCGACGCTGGAAGGCCGCGTCGTGGCCCTTGGCCTCCTTGTAGGCCCAGTGCGCGGCGACGCCGAACTCGGCGTGGCGATGCATCTCATAGGTGCGGATCTGCACCTCCAGCGACTTGTCGCCGGGGCCGATCACCGCGGTGTGCAACGACTGATACATGTTGCCCTTGGGGGTGGCGATGTAGTCGTCGAACTCCTTGGGGATGTGGCGCCAGAGCCCGTGGACGATACCGAGCGCGGCATAGCAGTCGGCGACGGTCTCGACCATGATGCGCACCGCGCGCAGGTCGAAGATCTCCTCGATGTCGACGCCCTTGCGGCGCATCTTCTTCCAGATGCTGTAGATGTGCTTGGGTCGGCCGGTGATCTCGGCGCTGATGCCGCTGTTGGCGAACTTCTCGCTGAGGACCTCCATCACCGAGGCGATGTAGTGCTCGCGCTCCTCGCGCCGCTCGGCCAGCAGCCGGGCGATGCGCTTGTACTCCTCGGGCTGGAGATAGCGCAGGCTGAGGTCCTCGAGCTCCCACTTGAGCTGCCACACCCCGAGGCGGTTGGCCAGCGGTGCATAGACGCGCTCGGTGTCGCGCGCGATGCGGGTGCGACGGCGGATCTCGAGGTCCTTGATCGCGCGCATCAGATGCACCCGCTCGGCGAGCACCACCAGCACCACGCGCACGTCCTCGGCGATGCCGAGCAGCAGGCGGCGCAGGTTCTCCTCGTGCTGCGACTGGTCCTTGGCGGCGATGATGGCATCGACATTGGCCAGCTGCCCGATCCGCGACAGGTCGTCGACCATGCGCGCGACATTGGCGCCGAAGCGTTGCTCGATGTCGGCGAGGCTGGTGGCCTGCGCCTCCAGGCTGCCGTTGAGCAGCGCCGCCACCAGGGTCTCGTCGTCCATCTCCAGGCCGACCAGGATGTCGGCGGTGGAGAGCAGGTGACGCACCCGGGTCTCGCCGGTCTCGATGCGCTGATCGCCGTGGATGCGGGTGAGCATCGCGCAGGCGCTGGCGACGGCCTCGAGGCCGGCGGGCTGATAGCGCCCCTCGAGGCTCTCGAGCCAGTGGCGGATCGCGTGTTCGTCGTCGCCGCGGTCGGCGGGCAGGTTGTAGGTGGGTCTGACCATCGTCTTCGGTTGTCGTCTTCCGTCGTCTTGCAGTGTCAGTCCAGGACGTGGCTCACCAGTCCGTCGGCGAGCTTGGGTTCGAACCAGGTGGACTTGGGCGGCATCACCGCGCCGGCGTCGGCGACGGCGAGCAGCGATGCCATGGGAGTGGGGTGAAGGGCGAGCGCGAGCGCCATCTCGCCGCTGTCGACGCGTTGCTGCAGCCCGTCGAGTCCGCGGATGCCGCCGACGAAGTCGATGCGCGGATCGCGGCGCGGGTCGTCGATGCCGAGCAGTGGCTCGATCAGGTGTTGCTGGAGCAGGCTGACATCGAGGCTGGCGACCGGGTCGTCGGCAGGGATCAGCCTGGGGTCGAGTCTCAGCCGATACCAGTGTCCGGCGAGATAGAGCCCGAACTCGCCGGGGCGTGCGGGCGCGACCGGGGTGTCCGCCGGGTCGACGGCGAAGCGCTCGGCGATGGCCGCGAGCAGCGTTTCCGGGCTGTGGCCGTTGAGATCGCGCACCACCCGGTTGTAGTCGAGGATGCGCAGCTGATCGTGGGGGAAGATCACCGCGAGGAAGGACTCGTGCGCGCCGCCCGGCGCGGTGCCGGCCTCGCGGCGGGCTGCGGCCACCCGCGAGGCGGCCGCCGAGCGGTGATGGCCGTCGGCGACGTAGAGCACGTCGATCGCGGCGAAGGCGGCGTCGATTGTGGCCACCTGCGCTGGTTCGCCGAGCCGCCACAGCTCGTGGCGCACGCCGTCGGCGGCGGTGACGTCGACCTCGGGTGGCTGCTCGGTGGTCGCGGCGAGCAGGCCGTCGACCGCGGCCTGGGCGCGGTAGGCGAGGAACACCGGACCGGTCTGGGCGTCGAGCGCCTCGATCTGGCGCACCCGGTCGTCCTCCTTGGCCGGGCGGGTGAACTCGTGGCGCTTGATCCGACCGTCGTCATAGGCCGCCACCGAGGCGGCGGCGACCAGTCCGGTCTGGCGGTGTCCGTCCATGGTCAGCCGGTAGACGTAGTAGCTCGGGCTCGGGTCGCGTCGCAGCACCCCGGCCGCGAGCATGTGCTCGAGGTTGGCGCGAGCCCGGGCATAGACGCTCGGGTCATGGGGATCGGTGCCCTCCGGCAGGTCGACCTCGGCACGCGAGATGTGCAGGAAGCTCCAGGGGCGCTCGCGTACCAGCTCGCGTGCCTCTGCGACGTTGATGACGTCATAGGGCGGGGCGATGACGGCCTCGGCACGATCGGGTGCCGGACGCAGGCCGGTGAAGGGCTTGATCAGGGGCATGGGTGCTCTCGCTGTTGGATGGTCCGGGGGATGGTGGCCTCGTCAGCGGCTCGGCGGCGCGTAGAGGATGCCGCCGTCGCGCCAGAGCGCGTTGAGGCCGCGCCTGATCCCAAGCGGCGAGTGAGCGCCAAGGTTACGCTCGAACAGCTCGGCATAGTTGCCGACCTGGACGATGATGCGCTGGCGCCAGCCCGGTGTCAGACCGAGTCGGGCGCCGATCCGGGCATCGTCTTCCGGTGACGGCATGGTCGGAGGCAGCTCCGTCGTGGGCGTGGTGAGGCTGTGGCTGTCGATGCCTTGCTCCTCGGCATCGATCAGCACGAACAGCGTCCAGCGCACGATGTCGAACCAGCGTCGATCGTCGTCGCGTACCGCCGGCGAGAGCGGCTCCTTGGAGATCACCTCGGGGAGAATGCGATGCCCGCTGTTGCCCTGTGGCAGCATCGAGCGTATCGCGAACAGCTGCGACTGGTC
Source organism: Marichromatium sp. AB31 (assembly GCF_003718685.1). Classification (NCBI taxonomy): domain Bacteria; kingdom Pseudomonadati; phylum Pseudomonadota; class Gammaproteobacteria; order Chromatiales; family Chromatiaceae; genus Marichromatium; species Marichromatium sp. AB31. Next base: position 373,822 of record NZ_RHFI01000001.1, read on the forward strand.
GGTGCTCAAGACCTCGCACTGGTGATCCTGATAGGCCTGGGTGGCGCTGCGGCTATCGGCGCTGATGACGAGCCGCGCGCGCATCCGGTGGCGCGCGAGATAGCCCCTGATATTGCCCGGCCCCGTGCCCCCGGCAATCACGCAGATCGACTGATCGTCGAGTTCGAGGGCGCTGTGGACGGGGCTGTCGTCATGGACCATGAAGCCCTGACCGTCGTGATAAAGGATGCCGACGAAGGTGATGCCGGGCTCGGTGTCGCGCGTCAGGGTCCAGGTGGTGTTGCGCGCCAACAGGTCGAACTCGCCGTCGCGCAGGCGTGCGAGACGGTCGTTCGGTGAGGTGGCGACGAAGCGCACGCGCCGGGCATCGCCGAGCGTGGCGGCGGCCACCGCGCGACAGAAGTCGACGTCGAGTCCGTGCCAGTGGCCGTCGGCGTCGCGGTACGACAGCCCTGGTACATCCTGATTGACCCCGCAGCTTAGCTCGCCGCGTGCGCGGACCTCGTCGAGGGTGTCGGCGCTCCCCGGGGCGAGGATGGTGGCGAGGATCAGGCCGATGAGCCATTGCTGTCGAATCCGCATCGCAAGTCTCCGCTGGACGGTCGCTCGGAGGAGGTCTTCAGCGTCCGGACCGACGATCGCCTGGGCGTCCGGAGCGGGTCGCTGTATCCGCTTGCGGCGAGCCTGACGGCGCTGGCCGTTGTCGACGCGTCGCCGAGCAGGCCATCACCACCGGGTGCGAGCCGTCTGGTGGCTGAGTGTGGGCGTGGACGGCGATCTTCGGGCGGTGGCCAGCGACCACCGGGCAGGGTGGCGCGGATCGGTCCATGTCTTCAGCAAGCAGCCACGCCGATGCCATGGGTTGGGGGCCTCTCGTTGTCTGGCATCCGCATCCTTTCTCCGGTCTGGATGTGACCGACTATCTTTTCAGTATCGTCCTCGCGGCGCAATGCCCAGGGCTCGCCCGAGGCTGTTTGCAGCCTAGCGACGAAGAACCACTGTTCAGGTTTTGTCCAACCTTTGAGAATCTCCTCGGCACCCTGTCATCTCGCGATGGAGCGACTTGGGTTGCCCTTGGTTGATTTGTTCAAGTAACTGTTTTTAAAAATAAAAAATCAGTTATCAGCTTCGCCTATGGTTGTTATCGAAAGATACGATCCCTAATTAACCGCTCGGATCTTGTCCCTATGCCGATGCTTGCCTAGAGTCTGATTGAACTTTTGTCGTGCTCCTGTCTCCAAATCCGCGGCAAAAGTGCTGGCATATTCCTTAGCGTACTGCTAGGATAATTATCCAAGCTTACAACTCAGGTATTGGACTATGGCGAAGGATCTCACTCTCGTGCCTACTGGCACCATCGATGCCTACATCAGCGCCGCGTACCAGATCCCAGTCCTGACCGCAGAGGAAGAGCGCTCCCTGGCCGTGCGGCTGCGCGATCATGGGGATGCCCATGCCGCCAAGCGGTTGGTGACCTCGCACCTGCGCTTCGTGATCCGCATCGCTCGCGGCTATCTCGGCTACGGTCTGCCGTTGCCCGACCTGATCCAGGAGGGGACCGTGGGCCTGATGAAGGCGGTGCGTCGCTTCGAGCCCGACATGGGGGTGCGTCTGGTCTCCTTCGCGGTGCACTGGATCCGCGCCGAGATCCACGAGTACATCCTGCGCAACTGGCGCATCGTCAAGGTCGCCACCACCAAGGCTCAGCGCAAGCTGTTCTTCAACCTGCGTAGTGCCAAGAAGCGTCTGGGCTGGTTCACCCGTCAGGAGGTCGAGGACGTGGCCGCCGATCTCGGGGTCAAGCCGGAGACGGTGTTGCAGATGGAGTCGCGTCTGGCCAACCAGGACCTGTCGTTCGACGGTCTCGACGACGATGACGACGACGCCCCCTCGGCGCCCTCGACCTATCTGCCCGACAACAGCATGGAGCCGGGCCGGTTGCTCGAACGCGAGGACTCCGAGCGCAATCAACGCGAGCGTCTCTATGCCGCACTCCAGGGACTCGATGAGCGCAGCAAGACCATCCTGCGCGAGCGCTGGCTCTCCGAGCGCAAGCAGACCCTGCACGAGCTGGCCGAACAGTTCGGCGTCTCGGCCGAGCGCATCCGCCAGATCGAGAAGAACGCGATGAAGAAGCTGCGCCTGCAGTTGGAGATATGATGAGCCCGGGCGCGCTGGATGCGCGCAGCCCTCACCGAGGCCCGCCAAGTGCGGGCCTTTTTCATGGTGGGGAGAACGAAAAAGGCCCCGTCGACGGACATCGACGGGGCCTTTCGAAGATGGTGCCCAGGGACAGAATCGAACTGCCGACACGGGGATTTTCAATCCCCTGCTCTACCAACTGAGCTACCTGGGCAGGTAGTTCGTGTGCAAGCATGCTGCTTGGCTTGAGCGCAGTATTAAACCAACGGAATTTTGGTCCGTCAAGTCTTTTTCAAGCTCTCAGCCGCCAGCCGCCAGCCGCCAGCCGCCAGCCGCCAGCCGCCAGCGGATTGAACCGCAAAGCCGCGAAGGACGCGAAGAAGGAAAGAGCTTCCGGCGATCAGCCTCCAGCTGCCAGTGGCTGTCTGCCTTCGAGTGTTGGCACGCCACCCAGTGTGCCGACAGTGAATGGAGCGTGGCGCTATCGTCGAGGGCGTCCCTCCACTGGCGGCTGGCCGCTGGTGGCTGGCAGCTTGAATCACTTCGCGTCCTTCGCGGCTTTGCGGTTCAATCTCCTGGTCGCTGGTCGCTGGTCGCTGGTCGCTGGTCGCTCAACTGCCTGGCGGCACGTACCCCTCGGGCAGTTCGGCGCCGTCGCCGAAGAAGAAGTGTTCCATCTGGGTCTCGAGGAAGCGGCGGGCCTTGGGGTCCATCGGGCTCAGTCGGTTCTCGTTGATCAGCATGGTCTGGTGACGCAGCCACTCCTGCCAGGCCTGTTTCGAGACCTGTTCGAAGATGCGTGCGCCGAGCGGGCCCGGGTAGGGTTGGCGATCGAGTCCCTCGGCCTCCTGGCCGAGTCTCACGCAGTGCACGGTACGGCTCATGCTTGGCTCCTGTTGCTGCGGGTGCCGGAGGGCGCGTCGTTCAGTCTTGGTCGAGGATGCTCGCCACCGGCGCCGGCAGGCCGAGCGTGGCGCGCTCCTCGGGACCGACCCAGCGGCGATCGGCCTCGTTCACGGTCGTGGCCGGGGCCGACAGCCGGAGCTGCACGACCTCGATCTCCAGCACGAAGTGAGTAAAGGTGTGACGGCGTCCACGCAGGGTTTCAACCGTGTCGGGGGTGCTGTTGAAGCGCGCCAGGCACCAATCTGCCGGGTCGTGCCCGGGGTCGGTCTCGGGCAGGCTCCAGAGCCCGCCCCAGATACCGCTCGCGGGACGGCGCTCGAGCAGGACGGCGCCGGTGTCGTCGCGGACCACCAGCATCCGGGTGCGGCGTTCGGGCAGCGTGCGCCGCGGGCGCGGGGCCGGCAGCTCGCGCTGGCGCCCCTGGTGCAGGGCCTGACAGCGCGCGGCGAGCGGGCAGCGCGCGCAGTCCGGGGTGGCACGGGTACAGCGGGTGGCGCCGAGGTCCATCATCGCCTGGTTGTAGGCGCCGGTGCGCTGGTGCGGGGTGCAGCGCTCGCTGAGTTGCCACAGCCGCTTGAGCACCGCGCTCTGTCCCGACCAGCCGTCGACGGCGAAGCAGCGCGCCAGCACCCGCTTGACGTTGCCGTCGAGGATCGGATGGGGCTGGCCGTCGGCGAGCGAGAGGATGGCGCCGGCGGTGGAGCGACCGATGCCGGGGAGCGCCTCGACCGCCGCCAGGGTGTCGGGGAAGCGCCCGCCGTGGCTCTCGACGACGGTGCGCGCGGCGCGGTGCAGGTTGCGCGCGCGGGCGTAGTAGCCGAGCCCGGACCACAGCGACAGCACCTCGTCGAGCGGGGCTGCGGCCAGGCTCGACAGGTCCGGAAAGCGCGTCATGAAGCGCGCGAAGTAGGGGATCACCACCGCCACCTGGGTCTGCTGCAGCATGATCTCCGAGACCCACACCCGGTAGCGGGTCGGCTCGTGCTGCCAGGGCAGGTCCTTGCGTCCGTGCCGGTCGAACCAGTCGAGCACGGCGGCGGCGAAATCGGCGGGTGACCAGGGGGCGGGCGGCTCGCTGGCGAAGAGGTCGGGTGTACTCATTCGGGGTAGGGGGTCGCGCAGTTCCAACACAGGGCGAATCCGGCCTCGACCTGCTCGCCGCAGTGCGGGCAGGTCCAGGCCGGGGTCGGGTGGCCGCCGAGTCCCTCGCGCAGGAAACGCGCGAGTACGGCCTCGGCACGCTCACGATCGTCGTCGTCGATGAGCCAGAGGGTCGGATGGATGTCGAGCGGCAGCTCGCCCGCGGCACCGGCAAGGGCGTCGCCGAGGATGACGGTACGGATCAGATGGCGATCGAGCAGATCGTGGAGGAGCTGTGCCTCGATGCGGTCGCCTGCTTGATAGAGTGGACGCATAGAGGACTGGGGGGTGGAGCGGGTGATGGGAATCGAACCCACGTCATCAGCTTGGGAAGCTGAGGTTCTACCATTGAACTACACCCGCATTCGTCCCCGATTGTATGCGTTCAGTCCCGCTCAGGCAAGCTCCGAGTCCTTGTACATGTGCTCGATGGCGTCCTGGTAGCGCTCGATCACCTTGTTGCGCTTGACCTTGAGGGTCGGTGTGAGCAACCCGTTCTCGATGGTCCAGGGCTCCAGGGTCAGGGTGACGCGCCGGATCTTGGCGTAGCCCGGGAAGTCGCGCAGCGCCGTGCGGATACGCTTGACCGCCTCCTTGTGCAGCTTGGCGTTGGCGAGGCTCGTCGGGTCCTCGGGATCGAGTCCGAGTTCGAGCGCCAGCCCCGGCCAGAGATCGGGGTTGAGCACCAGCAGCGCGCTGAGATAGGACTGCCCCTCGCCGAGTACCACCACCTGATCGAACAGCGGGTCGAGCGCGATGGCCAGTTCCATGTCGCCGGGCGGCACCTTCTCGCCGTTGGAGAGCACCAGGATGTCCTTGATGCGCCCGGTGATATGGATGTGGTTGTCCTCGATGCGCGCCTGGTCGCCGGTGTGCAGCCAGCCGTCCTGGGCGAGCATCTTGGCGGTGGCGGCGTGGTTGTTCCAGTAGCCGAGCATGGTGTTGTCGCCGCGCACCAGCAGCTCGTTCTCCGGGCCGATGCGCACCTGCAGCCCGCGCAGCGGCACGCCGACGCTCGCCGGAATGTTCGACTGCAGGGTGTTGAAGCTGATCACCGGGCTGGTCTCGGTGAGGCCGTAGCCCTGCAGCAGCGGCACGCCGAGACCGATGAAGGTGCGCGCGACCTCGGTCGACAGCGGCGCCCCGCCGCTGACGGTGGCGCGCAGCCGACCGCCGAGTCGCTGCTGGACCGGGAGCGCGACCTTGCGTCGCAGCAGCGGCCAGACGAGCAGCCAGGGGTGCCAGCCGGCGCGGCCCTGCTCGTGCTCGAAGGCGCGCCAACCGGCGGCCACCGCGGCATTGAACAGCCAGCGTACCGGCTTGGGCCGCTTGTCGAGCTGATCGAGGATGCGCTGATAGACGCGCTCGAACACCCGCGGCACGGCGATCATCGCCGTCGGGCGGATGGTCTGCAGGTCCTCGGCGAGCTGGCCGATCGAGCGCGCATAGGCCACCCGTGAGCCGGCCATCATCGGCAGATAGTAGCTGCCGGTGCGTTCGAGCATGTGCGAGAGCGGCAGGAAGGAGAGGAAGACGTCCTCGCCGTAGACATCGATCTGGGTCAGCGCGCCGTGGGCGTTGCTGAGGATGTTGCGGTGGCTGAGCATCACCCCCTTGGGACGACCCGTGGTGCCCGAGGTGTAGACGATGGTCGCCAGCGCGTCGGGGTCCCCCTCGCGCGGGGTCGGCGCCGGGGCCGTGGCCGGCAGCCAGTCCTCGGCGACCACCACGCGGGGGTCGGCCGCGGCGCAGGCGCGCGAGGCATCGCTCGCCTCCAGCAACACCACCCGCAGCGGCCAGGGCGAGTCGCCGATGGCCTCGGCCAGACGACGCCAGCGACCGAGATCCTGCACCAGCAGCACCTTGACCGCGGCATCGTTGAGGATGTAGGCGGCGTTGTCGGCGCGGTCGTCGGTGTAGAGCGGGACCGTGACCAGACCGAGTCCGAGCGCGGCCTGGTCGAACATCACCCACTCGGGACAGTTGCGCAGCAGGATCGCGACCCGGTCGCCGGGCTCGAGCTGCTCGTCGGCGAGCGCCTGACGCCAGCGCGCCGTCGCCTCACCGACCTCGGCCCAGGTCAGATCCTTCCACCCGCTGGCGCGCTCGAAATGGGTGTAAGCGACGCGCTGTGGTGAGCGTGCCACCCGTTGCAGGAAGAGCCCGTCCAGGGTTCTTGCTCGGTCGATCGGGATCAAATCCTCGGACCATCGGCTCACGAAACTGCCCTCTCCGCCGTGTTGCTGTCTGGATCGGACGGTCTGGCGTCGACCGTCCGTCTGGATGCGCTCGAGCCCGTGGACCGATCGGTGCGTGCGAGCGGTCGGCATCGCTGCCGCCCCTTGGGGCGGAGCTGCTCGACCCGAGCCGGGCTACGGTATAAAGGCCGTCACCGATTTGCAATCTTTCCGCGCCCCTGATCGTCTCGTCTCGCCGCCTGATTACGCCATACTTGGGGCGGGCTGCGGCGAGGTCATGTGTTGGGAGTTGTTGAAAGGTCAACTGCGCCGCAAATATAATAAAATTCTAATATTTTGACGATTCCGACTCCCCATGCGTACCATCCGATTGATTGCGGCGCTCGCCGCACTCGCCCCCGGCCTGCTCCAGGCCGCCGATAGCCCCTCTCTCGAGACCGCGGTCGCCGAATACCGCACGCTGCCGCGCGAGTATCGTCTCGACGGCATCGTCGAGGCGGTCAACCGCACCACGGTCTCGGCTCAGACCCAGGGTCGGGTCGAGGAGATCACCTTCGACGTCGACGACTATGTCGAGCAGAACAGCGTGGTCGCCCGTATCAAGGACACCGAACATCGCGCCAAGGTCGCCCAGGCCGCCGCCGACCTCAAGTCCGCCTCGGCGCGGCTGCTGCAGGCGCGCGAGGAGTTCGAGCGCATCCAGGGCCTCTATGCGCGCAAGAATGTCTCCGACTCGGCGATGGACAAGGCCACCGCCGATCTCGCCGCCGCCCAGGCCGAGCTCGACTCGGCCACCGCGCGGCTCGAGCAGGCCCAGGAGCAGCTCGACTACACCCAGATCCGCGCCCCCTATTCGGGCATCGTCACCCACCGTCACGTCGAGATCGGCGAGACCCTGTCGCCGGGACAGCCGGTGATGACCGGCATCTCGCTCGACCAGCTGCGGGTGATCGTCGACGTGCCGCAGAGCGCGATCGCCTCGGTGCGTCGCGAGCCGCAGGCCCGCGTCTATCTGCCCGACGGCGAACGGGTCGAGACCGATCGCATCACCGTCTTCCCCTTCGCCGACCTCGGCTCCAATACCTTCAAGGTGCGTATCGAGCTGCCCGAGGGCACGCCGTCGCTGTTCCCCGGCATGTTCGTCAAGACCGGTTTCGTGGTCGGGGTGAAGGACGAGCTGGTGGTGCCGCGCGCGGCGGTGGCGCGTCGCTCCGAGGTCACCGGGGTCTATGTGGTGACCGCCGACGATCACCTGATCCTGCGCCAGATCCGGCTCGGTCGCGAGCTCGACGACGTGGTGGTGGTGCTCGCCGGGCTGAACGCCGGCGAGCGCGTCGCCCTCGATCCGATCGCCGCCGGGGTTGCGATCAAGGCCCAGGCCGAGGCACGACGTGCGGCCGTGGAGGCCGACCATGACTGAGCCGGCGCGACAGGGGCTCGCGGGCGCCATCGCCGCGCGCTTCCAGAACAGCGAGATCACCCCGCTGCTCGCGTTGCTCGGGCTGCTGCTCGGGCTGTTCGCGATCCTGGTGACCCCGCGCGAGGAAGAACCGCAGATCGACGTCACCTTCGCCGACGTCTTCATCCCCTATCCCGGTGCCTCGGCCAGCGAGATCGAGCACCTGGTCTCGGGTCCGGCCGAGCAGGTGCTCGCCGAGATCCAGGGCATCGAGCACATCTACTCGGTCTCGCGCCCCGGCATGGCGGTGCTCACCGTCCAGTACGAGGTCGGCGAGGACAACACCGACGCGGTGGTGCGGCTGTTCAGCAAGGTGCTGTCGAACCAGGACTGGCTGCCGCAGAACCTCGGCGTCGGCAGCGCGATCGTCAAGCCCAAGGGCATCGACGACGTGCCCATCCTCACCGCCACCCTGTGGTCGGACGACCCCGCCGTCGGCGCCTTCGAACTCGGGCAGGTGGCGCATGCCATCGAGCAGGAGATCAAGCGCGTCCCCGGCACCCGCGACGTCTACACCGTCGGCGCCGCCGATCAGGTGGTGCGGGTGCTGCTCGACCCGCAGGCGCTGGCCGGCTACGACATCGATCTCGACGACCTGCGCCGCTCGCTGCAGGCCGGCAACACCACCAGGGACAACCTCACGGTGACCGCCGACAACCGCGAGCTGCTGGTGCAGGCCGGCACCTTCCTCACCAGCCCGCAGGAGATCGCCGATCTGGTGGTCGGGCTGCACGCCGGGCGTCCGGTCTATCTGCGCGATGTCGCCCGGGTCGAACTCGGGCCGCAGCAGCCGACCACCTCGGTGCGTATGGGCGCCGCTCTCGGCGCCACGCACACCGGGCTGGAGCTGGCCGGCAGCGTGCCGGCGGTGACCATCGCGGTGGCCAAGCTCCCCGGCATCAATGCCGTCGACGTCGCCGGGCGGGTGACCGAGCGGCTCGAGCAGCTGCGCGGCATCTTCATCCCCGACGGGGTGGAGTTCACCATCACCCGCGACTATGGCCAGACCGCCGACTACAAGGCCAAGAAGCTGATCACCAAGCTGATCTTCGCCACCAGCTCGGTGATCCTGCTGGTGTGGCTGACCATCGGTTGGCGCGAGGCGGTGATCGTCGGCGCGGCGGTGATCGTCACCCTGGCGCTGACCCTGTTCGCCTCGCTCGCCTGGGGCTTCACCCTCAACCGGGTGTCGCTGTTCGCGCTGATCTTCTCGATCGGTATCCTCGTCGACGACGCCATCGTGGTGGTCGAGAACATCCACCGTCACATGGCGCTGCACGTCAGCGGCACGCGCCGACGCCTGCTCGAGCTGATCCCGGGCGCGGTCGACGAGGTCGGCGGACCGACCATCCTCGCCACCTTCACGGTGATCGCGGCGCTGCTGCCGATGGCCTTCGTCAGCGGCCTGATGGGCCCCTACATGAGCCCGATCCCGATCAATGCCTCGATGGGCATGCTGATCTCGCTGGTGGTGGCCTTCGTCTTCACCCCGTGGATGACCAACGCCATGCTCGCGCGTCATTACGACGCCGACCCGCAGGCCGCGGCCGGTCATCAGGAGGAGGGCGCGGCTGGCGCTCGACTGGCGCGCTTCTTCACCTGGATCATGACGCCCTTCCTCGAGGGCCGGCGCGGCTGGCGCAACCGCTGGTTCCTGCTGTTCGGCATCTTTGCGCTGATCGCCGCCTCGGTGAGCCTCGCGGTCAACCGCACCGTGATCCTCAAGATGCTGCCCTTCGACAACAAGAGCGAGTTCCAGGTGGTGCTCGACATGCCCGAGGGCACCAGTCTCGAGCACACCGCCCAGGTGCTCGCGGAGATGGGCGACTATCTCTCCGGGGTCGAGGAGGTCACCGACTTCCAGTCCTACGCCGGCACCGCTGCGCCGATCAACTTCAACGGTCTGGTGCGTCAGTACTATCTGCGCGAGGGCGCGCATCTCGGTGATCTGCAGGTCAACCTGGTCGATGTGCACCATCGTGATCGCCAGAGCCACGAGATCGCGCTGGCGTTGCGCCCGCCGCTGCAGGAGATCGCCGAACGTCACGGCGGAGTGGCCAAGATCGTCGAGATCCCGCCCGGTCCGCCGGTGCTCTCGCCGCTGGTCGCCGAGGTCTACGGGCTCGACTATGCCGGTCAGATCAAGACCGCGCGGGCGGTGCGGGCGCTGTTCGAGTCGACCCCGGGCGTCGTCGACGTCGACGACTCGGTCGAGTACCCGGCCACCAAGCTGGTGGTGGTGGTCGATCGCGCCAAGGCCGCGCGGCTCGGGGTGGCGCAATCGAGCATCGCCCAGGCGCTGGCGAGCGTGCTCGACGGCGACGACATGAGCTATCTGCACGGCGCCGGGGTCAAGTACGCGGTGCCGATCCGCGTCGAGTACAGCGAGGCCGACAAGGCCGACGTCGAGCAGGTGCTGGCGCTGCGGGTGCGTGCAGAGAGTGGGGCGCTGGTGCCGCTCTCGGAGATCGTCGAGGTGGTCGAGACCGAGCGCGAGCACAGCATCTACCACAAGGATCTGCTGCCCGTGGTCTATGTCACCTCGGACGTCGCCGGGGCCACCGACAGCCCGCTCTACGGCATGTTCGCCATCTCCGCGGCCCTCGATGAAGAGCTTGGGCTCGAGCAGTGGTTCCTGCAGCAGCCGGACAACCCCTACGAGTACAGCCTCAAGTGGGACGGCGAGTGGCAGATCACCTATGAGACCTTCCGCGACATGGGCGCGGCCTATGGCGTCGGCCTGATCCTGATCTATCTGCTGGTGGTGGCGCAGTTCCGCAGCTATCTGGTGCCGCTGGTGATCATGGCGCCGATCCCGCTGACCATCATCGGGATCATGCCCGGGCACGCCCTGCTCGGCGCCCAGTTCACCGCCACCTCGATGATCGGCATGATCGCCCTGGCCGGCATCATCGTGCGCAACTCCATCCTGCTGGTCGACTTCATCAACCAGCAGGTGCGCGAGGGCAAGGCGTTCGCCACCGCGGTGATCGACTCGGCGGTGGTCCGTGCCCGACCGATCGCGCTCACCGCGGTCGCGGCGATGGCCGGCGCGGCCTTCATCCTCGACGACCCGATCTTCTCCGGGCTGGGGGTGTCGCTGCTGTTCGGCCTGTTCGTCTCCACCGTCCTCACCCTGGTGGTGATCCCGGTGGTCTACTACGGCGTGATGCACAAGCGCGTCGAGTGGATCCGCCGCGCCACCGGCTGATCGTCCCGCCAACTGCCGGTACGTCGGTTGGGTTGCCAGGGCGGCAACCCAACCAGCGGTCCGCCTCCAGCTACCAGCTACCAGCCGCCAGTTGTTGGTGGTGTCCGAGTGAGGATGCCCTCTGGTGGCTTTCACTGACCTGCTCCAATGGGGGAAGAGTCCGACCTCGCCGTCGGCGTCGTCGATCCCGGGATCGGTGGGGCTGGTTGTGTGCCATCAGCGACCAGCTCCCAGCATCCAGCTAACAACCGTCGGTCATGTGCGCGTGAGGTGCCTGCTGGCGGCTGAAAGCTGGCAGCTGATGGCTGGTCGCTACCCCCCCGTCACCGGCGGGAAGAGCCCGATCTCGTCGCCGTCGCTGATCTCGGTCTCGGCGCGGGCGAGGGTGTGGTTGCGCGCCATCATCAGCCGCGGGGTGGCCTCGAGGGCCTCGCGCCAGGGGGCGCCGCGCGCGCTCAGGTGCGTGACCAGCGCGCCCAGGGTGTCGACCCCGGCGGGGAGTTCGATGCGCTCCTCGTCGCGACCGATGCGTTCGCGCAGGCTGGCGAAGTAGCGGACGTGGATCATCGCGCCCTCAGTGCAGCAGCTCGGTGAAGGGGATGAACTCGACCGGGTCGCCCGGGGCGATCGCCACCCCGGGGGCGAGGTCGACCAGCCCGTCGGCCCACACCAGCGAGCGCAGCGAGGCCGAGGAGCGGCTGGCGAAGACCTCGACCCGGGGCTGTCCGCTGTCGTCCTCGACCAGCCGGGCACGGTGGAACTCGCGACGCTTGTCCGGGCGCGGCCAGGCGAAGGCGGCGGGCAGGCGTCGCCGACGCGGCGCGAGGTCGCCGCCGACGCCCTGCATCCGCAGCACCAGCGGGCGCACCAGCAGCGCACAGGTGACGAACAGCGAGACCGGGTTGCCGGGGCTGCCGAAAAACGGGGTGTCGGCGATCCGCCCGAAGGCTACCGGCTTGCCCGGGCGGATCGCCACCTGGTGCAGCGCGAGCGTGCCGATGCGCTCGACGGCCGGGCGTACATGATCCTCCTCGCCGACCGAGACCCCGCCGCTGGCGATCACCAGATCGGCCGCGTCGGCGCCGCGGGCGAGCGTCGCGCAGGTCGCCTCCAGGTCATCGGGGATGCGCCCGAGATCGATCACCTCACAGCCGAGCGCGGTGAGCATCGCCCCCAGGGTGAGACGGTTGGAGTCGTAGATCTGGCCGGGGCCGAGCGGGGCGCCGGGCGCGACCAGCTCGTCGCCGCTGGCGCAGATCGCCACCCGTAGCCGGGGCCGCACCATGAGTTCGGCCAACCCCAGACTGGCGGCGAGCCCGAGGTGCTGAGGGCCGAGCCGGGTGCCGGCGGCGATCACCTCGGTGCCGGCGGTGAAATCCTCGCCGGCGCGGCGGATGTTGCCGCCCGCCTTGCACTCGGGCGGGATGCGCACCCGCTCGCCGTCGCGCTCGCACTGCTCCTGCATCACCACGGTGTCGGCGCCCTCGGGCACCGGGGCGCCGGTGAAGATCCGCGCCGCGCTGCCCGGCGCGAGCGGCGCGCCGACCGTGCCGGCGGTGATGCGCTGGCCGATCGGCAGCCAGCCGTCTGCGGCGGCGGCGAGGTCGGCATGGCGCAGCGCATAGCCGTCCATCGCGCTGTGGTCCCAGTGCGGGACCGCCAGCGGGCTGCGCAGCGGTGCGGCGAGCACCCGACCGAGCGCGGCGGCGAGCGCCACCGGCTCGCTGGTGCTGGGTGTCGGCGCCTGTTCGAGCAGCCGCGCGAGCGCGGCGTCGAGTGACAGGGCGCGGGGAGAGGCGGGACAACTGGCGGACATCGCGGACCTCAACGTTCGTGGAGACGGGGCAGCAGCTGGGCGAAGTTGCAGGGGCGGGTGCGGCGATCGAGCTGGGGGGCGAGGATGCGCTCCCAGGCGGTGCGACAGGCCCCGGTCGAGCCCGGCAGGCAGAACAGGAAGGTGGCGTTGGCCAGCCCGGCGAAGGCGCGCGACTGCAGCGTGGAGGGGCCGATCTCGGCGAGCGAGTAGTGACGGAACAGCTCGCCGAAGCCCTCGATCTCCTTGTCGAGCAGTGGGCGCAGCGCCTCCGGGGTGCTGTCGCGGCCGGTCACCCCGGTGCCGCCGGTGCTGATCACGACATCGACGGCGGGGTCGGCGATCCACTGCGAGACCTGGGCGCGCAGTCGGTAGATGTCGTCGGCGACGACACAGCGCGTCACCACCTGGTGCCCGGCCGTGCGCGCGGCCTCCTCGAGCAGCGCCCCCGAGGTGTCGCTGGCGAGGTCGCGACTGTCGGAGACGGTCATCAGCGCGATGCGCAGTGGCAGGAACTCGGGCGATCCGGTCGTCTGGGACATGCGGACTCCTTGCGGGCTCAGTGATCCGAGACGGGCGTGTACACGCCACGCGTCGAACCATCATCGCCGCCCGCTGCGGGGCTGGCAAGGGGGTGTCAGCTACCAGCCGCCAGCCGCCAGCCGCCAGCTACCAGCCGCCAGCCGCCAGTCGCCGGGGCTGATGGCTGGGCGCTGGCGGCTGGATGCTGATTCGAACCGCAAAGACGCCAAGCGCGCGAAGCAAGGATGTTTCGGCTGGGTGGCCGCTTCAGGCAATCGAGCGTCGTTTGCGCCAGCCGTCAGCCGCCAGTCGTCAGCCACCAGCCGCCAGTGAGGCGCGGCGGTCCGCTGCCGCTCATGGTCGCTACCCGCGGACGTCCGCTGGGGAGCGTCGCTTGAACCATCCGCCAGCCGTCAGCTCCCAGCCACCGGTCTCGATGGCTGGCGGCTGGCGGCTGGCGGCTGGTAGCTGGCCGCTGGCGGCTTAGGTCACTCTGGCCGCTGCGGTCAAAAGAGCTTGGGCACCAGCAGCAGGGCCCAGATCACCACGCACAGGGTGATGCTGGAGAACACCGCCGCCGAGGCGATGTCCTTGGCGCGTCCCGAGAGTTCGTGGCGCTCCGTGCCGATGCGGTCGACGTTGGCCTCGATCGCCGAGTTGAGCAGCTCGACGATCGGCACCACCAGCAGGCTGCCGACGAGCAGGGCGCGCTCGACCGGGGTCTCGCCGAGCCACAGCCCGAGCGGGACCAGCGGGATCAGCAGAAACAGCTCCTGGCGGAACGCCTCCTCCAGCTCGTAGCAGGCGCGGAAGCCCTTCATCGAGTAGCCGAAGGCGCGTACCACCCGGCGCCAGCCGAGGTTGCCGCCGTTATTGGCCATCGCCGCCCCCGTCGGCCTGCTGCGGGGTCCAGGCGAGGTCGAGTTGGCGCGCCGCGCGCACGTCGTCGAGACGGCGCCGCGGCATGGTGTAGGGCGCGCCCTTGAGCTTCTCCGGGTCCTCCTGGGCCTCGCGGCGGATCGCGATCATCGCCTCGACGAAGCCGTCGAGCGACTCCTGGGTCTCGGTCTCGGTCGGCTCGATCAGCAGGCACTCGGGCACCAGCAGCGGGAAGTAGGTGGTCGGGGCGTGGAAGCCGTAGTCGAGCAGCCGTTTGGCGAAGTCCATCGCGGTGACGCCGTACTCCTTGGCCTCGCGCTTGAGGGTGACGATGAACTCGTGGCTGGCGCGCCGCTCCGGGTAGGCCAGCTCGAAGCCCGCCGCCTGCAGCCGCGCCATCAGATAGTTGGCGTTGAGGGTGGCGAAGTCGGCCACCCGCGCCATGCCCTCGCGCCCGAGCATCCGCGCGTAGACATAGGCGCGCAGCAGGATGCCCATGTTGCCGCCGAAGGCGGTCATGCGACCGATGGTCTCGGGGCGGTCGGCCTCGGTCAGCCAGCGGTAGTCGTCGCCCTCGCGCTCGACCAGCGGCACCGGCAGATAGGGCGCGACCCGCGCCGAGACGCCCACCGGACCCGCGCCCGGACCACCGCCGCCGTGCGGGGTGGAGAAGGTCTTGTGCAGGTTCATGTGGATGACGTCGAAGCCCATGTCGCCCGGACGCACCTTGCCGAGGATGGCGTTGAGGTTGGCGCCGTCGTAGTAGAGCAGGCCGCCGGCGTCGTGGACGATGCGGGCGATCTCCTCGATGTTGCGATCGAACACCCCGACGGTGCTCGGGTTGGTGAGCATGATGCCCGCCGTCTGCGGTCCCACCGCCGCGCGCAGCGCCTCGACGTCGACGTCGCCGTCGGGGCCGGTGGGGATCTCGCGCGCCTGGTAGCCGCACATCACCGCCGAGGCCGGGTTGGTGCCGTGGGCGGCATCGGGGATCAGCATCTCGGTACGGGCGTGATCGCCGCGCGCGAGGTGATAGGCGCGGATCATCGCCACCCCGGTCAGCTCGCCCTGGGCGCCGGCGGCGGGCGCCAGCGACACCGCGCTCATCCCGGTCACCGCCTTGAGGATCTCCTGCAGGTCGTGGAGACAGGCCAGCACCCCCTGACCGTGCTCGACCGGCGCCAGCGGGTGACGCTCGGCGAAGCCGGGCAGCGCGGCCAGGCTGTTGCACACTCGCGGGTTGTATTTCATGGTGCAGGAGCCGAGCGGGTAGAAGTGGGTGTCGATCGAGAAGTTCTGCTGCGACAGCCGGGTGTAGTGACGCACCACCTGCAGCTCGGAGACCTCGGGCAGCCGCGGCGGCGCGCGGCGGCGCAGCGCCTGCGGGATGTCGCTCGGCTCTGGGGTGTGGCTCGGGGCCAGGACGTTGGCGCGGCGTCCGGGGCGGGATTGGTCGTGGATCAGCATGGCGATAGGGTCCGTCGGGTGGTGCGGCCCGCGCGGGCGGGCCCGGGAGCTGGGACCGCGCCGCGTCTCGGCGGCGCGGCACGGGTCGGTTCAGAGCGCGGCGAGGGCGGCCGCGTAGTCGGGTTCCTCGGTGATCTCGGGGACCAGCTGGCAATGAACCACCCGGTCCTCGGCGTCGAGCACCACCACGGCGCGGGCACAGATCCCGGCCAGCGGACCGTCGGCGATCAGCACCCCGTAGTCGCGCGCGAACGCCTGCGAGCGCATCAGCGACAGCGGGATCACGTTGTCGATGCCCTCGGCGCCGCAGAAGCGGCCCATGGCGAACGGCAGGTCGGCCGAGATCACCAGCGCCACGGCGTCGTCACGCTCGGCCATGGCGGCGTTGAAGCGCTGGGTGGAGAGCGCGCACACCGGGGTGTCGAGGCTGGGGACGATGTTGAGCAGCTTCTTCTTCCCGGCGAAGTCGGCCAGGGTGCGATCGTTGAGGTCCTTGTCGACCAGGGTGAAGTCGGGGGCCTGCTGCCCGACGGCGGGCAGGGTGCCGGTGAGGGTGACGGGCGAGCCTTGCAGTGCGGTCTGTGCCATGGGTGATGTCTCCGCTGCGGTTGGAAGCCGTGGCCGGGCGTTCAGCCGGCCTCGAGGATCTCGGCGAGGGCGCTGGCGTAGCGACGCATCTCTTCCTCGCTGCGCTGCTCGGTGGCGCACACCAGCAGCGCGTCGTCGAGTTCGGGATAGTCGGCGCCGAGGGCGAAGCCGCCGAGCACGTCGGCCTCGGCGGCGAGCCGTCCGAGCACCTCGCGCGGCGCGCGCGGCAGGCGCAGCGCCTGTTCGTGGAAGATTGCGCCGGTGAACGCCGGCTCGACCCCGGGGAGGGCGCAGAGCCGCTCGACGAGCCCCAGGGTGTTGGCGTGACAGGCACGCGCGACCTGCTCCAGCCCCTCGGCGCCGAGCAGCGCCAGGTGGATGGTCGCGGCGGTCACCATCAGCCCCTGGTTGGTGCAGATGTTGGAGGTCGCCTTGCTGCGGCGGATGTGTTGCTCGCGCGCCTGCAGGGTGAGGGTGAAACCGGGCTTGCCGTCGGCATCGAGGGTGCGCCCGACGATCCGTCCCGGCAGCTGGCGCACCAGCGCCTGCTTGCAGCAGAGGAAGCCGGCGTAGGGACCGCCCGAGGACAGCGGCATGCCGAACGGCTGGGCCTCGCCGCAGGCGATGTCGGCGCCCGCAGCGCCCCACTCGCCGGGGGGGGTGAGCAGCGCCAGGGCCAGCGGATTGACCACCGCCACGGCCAGGGCGCCCTGCTCGTGGGCCCAGTCGGTGAGGGCGTCGACCGTCTCGAGCACGCCGAAGAAGTTGGGCTGGTTGATCACCACCGCCGCCACGCCCTGGTCGCCGGCGAGCGCGGCGCAGCGCTCCACCGGGGTCTGGCCGCCGGCGGCGTCGAAGTCGACCTCGACCAGCTCCAGCCCCTGCGGCTCGACGATGGTGCGTACCGTGCTCCGGTACAGCGGGTGCAGCGCGCGCGGGATCAGCACGCGCCTGGACTTGCAGCGACGGTTGGCGCGCACCGCCATCAGCAGCGCCTCGGCGAGCGCGGTGGCGCCGTCGTAGAGCGAGGTGTTGGAGGCGTCCAGCGCGGTGAGCGCGGTCATCATCGACTGGAATTCGTAGAGCACCTGCAGCGTGCCCTGGCTGGCCTCGGCCTGGTAGGGGGTGTAGGCGCTGTAGTACTCGCCACGGGTGGCGATCTGCCACACCGCCGCCGGGATGTAGTGATCATAGGCGCCGGCGCCGATGAAGCAGGCCGGCTGCTCGTCGGTCTGGGCGCGCAGGCGCATCAGCCGGGTGATCTCCTGCTCCGAGAGCGCGGGCGGGATCTCGGCGCGCTCGCCGCTGCGCAGCGCCGCGGGGATCTCGTCGAACAGCGACTCGATCGAGGGGGCCCCGATGGCCTGGAGCATCGCGGCGACGTCGTCGTCGGTGTGGGGGATGAAGGGCATGATCTGGATTCCGGGGCCCGCGGCGCGGGCGCGTCTGCCTTGAACGGGACCAGCGCGCGCCGCGCGCGCCGGGCGAGGTGCCGGCCCCGATCGGGGCCGGTGGCTGGGCTCAGTCCTCTTCCTCGAGCACCTTGGCGTAGGCCGCGGCGTCGAGCAGGGCGTCGAGCGCAGCGGCGTCGCTCGGCGCGAGACGGAAGATCCAGCCCTCGGCGTGCGCGCTGGCGTTGATCAGCTCGGGGGCGTCGCCGAGCGCCTCGTTGGCCTCGACCACCTCGCCGGCGAGCGGGGCGTAGATGTCGGAGGCGGCCTTCACCGACTCGACCACGGCGCAGGCCTCTGCGGCGGCGACCTGGCGTCCGACCTCGGGGGTCTCGACGAAGACGATGTCGCCGAGCGCCTCCTGGGCGTGATCGGTGATGCCGACGGTGACGGTGCCGTCGCCGTTGTCGCGCACCCACTCGTGGCTCTTGGTGTATTTCAGATCGGCGGGGATGTCGCTCATTGGGGGTTCTCCGTTGCGGTCTGCACGCAGACGCTCGATGTCATGGCTGCCGGGAGAGACCCGGCAGGTTCGGATAGGGGTCGGGGTTCAGGCGAGGTCGATCAATGCCTTGCCGTGACGCGCGAAGGGCGGTTTGACCACGCGCGCGGGGACGGCCTTGTCGCGGATCAGCACCGCGCAGCGCTCGCCGATCGCCGGGGCGACGCGCGCCAGCGCGATCGAGCCGCCGAGGGTGGGGGCGAAGCCGCCGGAGGTGATCTCGCCGGCGACCTCGCCGTCGATCAGCACCTGCTGGTGGCCGCGCAGCACGCCGCGCCCCTCCAGCACCAGACCGACGAAGCGGCGCAGTCCGCCGCGCTCGCGCTGCGCGCTGAGCGCGGCGCGACCGATGAAATCGCGCTCGGTCGGCTCCCAGGCGACGGTCCAGCCGAGCCCGGCCTCGAGCGGGCCGGTCTCCTCGTCCATGTCCTGACCGTAGAGGTTCATCCCCGCCTCGAGACGCAGGGTGTCGCGCGCGCCCAGGCCGCAGGGCTGTACCCCGGCCTGCTCCAGCGCCTGCCACAGCGTGGCGGCCTCGGTGGCCGGGAGCATGATCTCGAAGCCGTCCTCGCCGGTATAGCCGGTGCGCCCGACGAACCAGTCCTCGTGTTCTGTGGCGAAGAAGGGGGCGAGCGCCTGTGCCTGCTCGGCCAGCGGCGCGGCGAGCAGCGGGAGGGTCTTGGTGCGGGCCTCGGGGCCCTGCACGGCGATCATCGCCAGGTCCTCGCGCGGCCGGATGTCGACCGCGAAGCCGGCGCGTTGTTGCGCCATCCAGTCGAGGTCCTTGGCGGCGGTGGCGGCGTTGACCACCAGGCGATAGTGCTCGGGGCCGCGCAGATAGACGATGAGGTCGTCGATCACCCCGCCCTCGGGGTTGAGCATGCAGCTGTAGAGGGCCTTGCCGGGCTGGTTGAGACGGGCGACGTCATTGGCGAGCAGGTGGCGGAGGAAGTCGCGCGCCTGTACACCCTCGATGTCGACCGGACGCATGTGGGAGACGTCGAACATGCCCGCGGCGCGGCGCACCGCGTGGTGCTCCTCGAGCTGGGAGCCGTAGTGCAGCGGCATGTCCCAGCCGCCGAAGGGGACGATGCGCGCGCCCAGACGCACGTGCTCTGCAAACAGGGGGGTACGTGATCCCATTCGACTCTCCGCTAGACTGTTCGGGGTGCCGCGCGCGCGGCCATGATAACGACGCCGCGGGTCAGTTCGACCCACGGCATCGCCCCTCTGTCTTAGACCTGAGAGTTTGCTGACGGTGACCGGGTGGTTCCGCCGCTGCCCCGTCGGTGGGCCGCGCCTGTGGCGGCCACTCTCCAGAGTCGGTCCTCGTTCCCGCAGTCCTTTTGCCTGAGCGATTCCGGGCGATGTTGCGCCTTCGGCGCCGGCGAAGCTGCCGGTCTCTCCCGCGGGACATGACACGAGCGGCCACTATAAGCGCGCCCCCGGTCGATTTCCAGCCCCGCGCGCGGGCTCGCACCCGCGCGCGCCTTGGTGGTTCAGCCCTGCTGGTCCTCGCGTCCGACCGGGTTGCGGCGGAAGCTGGTGGCGCCGCACTCGGCGCAGGGCGGGATGCGACCGGCCTTGACGAAGTGGGTCTCGGCGCCGCACTTGTCGCACACCAGGGTGCCGGGGCCGGTGATCTCGCCGGCCTGGTAGAGGCTCATCCGGCGCGCCGTCTCGGCGATCTGGGCGAGCTGCAGCCGGGTCTGGTCGGCGACCTGGCTGAAGGCCTCGAACAGCCGTCGCTCCATCAGCTCCAGATCGAAGCGCCACCAGTCGCGGATGTCCTGGCCGGTCTCGGCGACGAAGCCGGCGGCGTCCTCGATGTCGCGACGGATGTAGTCGGCGACGCGCTGCGCCTCCTCGCGGCTGAGTTCGCCGAGTTCGACCAGGTTGTCGCGGGTCTTGTCGAGCACCTCGCGCAACCGCGGTGCCGTCTCGTTCTGCGCCTGCTCGATCGCCTCGTGGGCGTCCTCGAGCATGCGCTCGTAGGCGCGCACCAGCCGGTCGTCCTTCGGGTTCCTGTCTTGATCGCTCATGATCTGTCTCTCCAGTGGTCCAGCGGACCATCTTGGGCCGGCATCGGCCCGGGGCGAAGACAGCGGGCATCGGGCGACACCCGGTGTGGATCGCGTCGACTCCAGCATAGCAAAAGGGCGCTAGCGGGACTCGGCGGGCGCCGATCGCCAGCCACCAGCCACCAGCTGCCAGTGGGTGGGGGCTGCGAACGACCGCGCGGGACGGATGGGGTGCGTAAACGGTGACGGGGGCAGGGTCGAGCCATGAAGAATGCTTGAGGCGAAGGGGAACGTCTTCGAGGGGGGGGCAGTGGACGAGATGATGCCGGCGTGCTTACGGATTAGCGGGGCAGCCAGAAAGCCTTGCCAAGCGCGAGCGTGGCCGCCCTGCGCCTTGCGCTCGCGATACCACCCACTGGCGGCTGATAGCTGGCGGCTGATAGCTGGCGGCTGGTGGCTACCCACGACCTCCCCCCGGTCGCCGTGCATCATCGAGCTGGGTTATGCTTTCGTCATCATTCCAACCCCAGTTGTCACAAGACCGAAGACCCATGCAGACCGATTACGATCCGTGCGCCGTCGAGGCCGCGGCCCAGCGCTATTGGGAAGAGCACCAGTCCTTCAAGGCCGTCGAGGACACCTCGCGCGAGAAGTTCTACTGCCTGTCCATGTTCCCCTATCCCTCGGGGCGGCTGCACATGGGGCACGTGCGCAACTACACCATCGGCGACGTGATCGCGCGCTACCAGCGCATGCTCGGCAAGAACGTGCTCCAGCCGATGGGCTGGGACGCCTTCGGCCTGCCGGCGGAGAACGCCGCGATCACCCACGGCATCCCGCCGTCGCAGTGGACGCGCTCGAACATCGCCTACATGAAGGACCAGCTCAAGAAGCTCGGTTTCGGCTACGACTGGGACCGTGAGCTGGCCACCTGCGACCCCGACTACTACCGCTGGGAGCAGTGGCTGTTCACCCGACTGATCGACAAGGGGCTGGCCTATCGTGCCAAGGCGATGGTCAACTGGGACCCGATCGACCAGACCGTGCTCGCCAACGAGCAGGTGATCGACGGGCGCGGCTGGCGCTCCGGCGCGCCGATCGAGAAGCGCGAGATCACCCAGTGGTGCGTGCGCATCACCGACTACGCCCAGGAGCTGCTCGACGCGCTCGACGGTCTCGACGGCTGGCCGGAGCGGGTGCGCACCATGCAGCGCAACTGGATCGGGCGCTCCGAGGGTGTGCACATGACCTTCGGTGTGGCCGACAGCGACGAGACGCTGGGCATCTACACCACCCGCCCCGACACCGTGATGGGCGTGACCTATGTCGCCGTCGCCGCCGAGCACCCGCTGGCGCGTCGCGCCGCCGAGACCGATCCGGCGCTCGCCGCCTTCATCGAGGAATGTCGCCAGGGCGGGATCTCCGAGGCCGAGATCGAGACCATGGAGAAGAAGGGATATCCCCTCGGCATCGACGCCATCCATCCGATCACCGGCGAGCCGGTGCCGATCTATGCCGCCAACTTCGTGCTCATCGGCTACGGCACCGGCGCGGTGATGGCCGTCCCCGCGCACGATCAGCGCGACTGGGAGTTCGCCGAGCGTTACGGCATCGCCAAGCGCGCGGTGATCCGCCCGGCCGATGCCGAGAGCTGCGACATCAGCGCCGCGGCCTTCACCGACAAGGGCGTGCTGTTCAACTCCGGCGCGTTCGACGGACTGACCTCCGAGCAGGCCTTCGACGCCATCGCCACCTGGCTCAGCGAGCAGGGCAAGGGCGAGCGCACCGTCAACTTCCGTCTGCGCGACTGGGGCGTGTCGCGCCAGCGCTACTGGGGCTGTCCGCTGCCGGTGGTCAACGGCGCCGACGGCGAGGCGCGTCCCGAGACCGAGCTGCCGGTGCGTCTGCCCGAGGACGTGGTGGTCGACGGCTCGGGCTCGCCGCTCAAGCGCATGCCCGAGTTCTCCGAGCTCGGCAACGGCGAGACCCGCGAGACCGACACCTTCGATACCTTCTTCGAGTCGAGCTGGTACTACGCCCGTTACTGCTCGCCGGACTGCGACACCGCCATGCTCGACGAGCGCGCCAAGTACTGGCTGCCGGTCGATCAGTACATCGGCGGCATCGAGCACGCGGTGCTGCACCTGCTCTATGCCCGCTTCTTCCACAAGCTGATGCGCGACGAGGGCCTGGTCGACTGCGACGAGCCCTTCACCAAGCTGCTCACCCAGGGCATGGTGGTGGCCGAGACCTGGTATCGCGAGGACGCCGACGGGCGCAAGCAGTGGTTCAATCCCGCCGAAGTCGTGCCGGTGCGCGACGACAAGGGTCGGGTGGTCTCGGCGGTGCTCGAGGCCGACGGCGAGCCGGTGACCTATGGCGGCATCGAGAAGATGTCGAAGTCGAAGAACAACGGCGTCGATCCGCAGAGCCTGACCGAGCGCTACGGCGCCGACACGGTGCGGCTCTACACCATGTTCACCTCGCCGCCGGACCAGTCGCTGGAGTGGAACGACGAGGGCGTCGAGGGCGCCTTCCGCTTCATCAAGCGGCTGTGGACGCTCGGCACCGGCGAGGCCGAGACGATCCGCGCCGGCGCTGCGCCGGCCGACCTCGACGAGGCGGCCAAGGCCGCGCGTCTGGAGATCCACGGCGCACTCAAGAAGGCCCTGTTCGACTATCAGCGCAACCAGTTCAACACCGTGGTGTCGGGCTGCATGAGCATGGTCAACACCCTCTACCGGCTGGAGTCGGCGGCGCGGGCGCAGGTGCTGCGCGAGGGCGTGAGCATCGTGCTGCGGCTACTCGGCCCGATCGCGCCGCACGTCACCCATCATCTGTGGCGCGAACTCGGCTTCGGCGACGACATCCTCGCCGCCCCCTGGCCCGAGGTCGACGAGTCGGCGCTGGTGCAGGACAGCATCGAGTACGTGGTGCAGGTCAACGGCAAGGTGCGCGCCAAGATCAAGGTCGCGGCCGACGCCGACAAGGCGACGATCGAGGCCGCGGCGCTGGCCGACGAGCACGCGCGCAAGTTCATCGGCGACAAGACCATCCGCAAGGTGATCGTGGTACCGAAGAAGCTGGTCAACATCGTCGCCTGAGGCGTGGCCCTCGCCGGGGCCGGGTTCCGGCGAGGGCCGGCGCGATAGAGGAGAGACGGAGTGAGCAACGAATGAGTCGATCGATGCCCGGTGGCCGGGGTCCATGGATGGTGCTGCTGACGGCGGTGCTGCTGGCGCTCGCCGGCTGTGGCTTCCAGTTGCGCGGCAGCGTCGAGATCCCGCCGACGCTCAACCCGCTCTATATCCAGGCCGATGCCGGTTCGCCGGTGCGGCGCGCCCTGCTCGATCTGCTCGCGGGCAGCGACGTCGAGGTGACCCGCAACGCCACCGAGGCGCGGATGGTGCTGCGCATCCTTGCCGAGACCAGCTCCTCGCGGGTCGCCGCGGTCGATATCAACGGCAAGACCCTGGCCTACGAGCTGCACTACATGGTGCAGTTCGACGCCCTCGGCGAGGCCGGGGTGCAGCTGGTCGCGCCGCAGGGTCTGGATCTGGTGCGCACCTTCGACAACCCCGATGTCGAGGTCCTCGGCAAGCGGCTCGAGCAGGACCTGATCTTCGAGGACTTCGCCATCGAGGCCGCCGATCGTATCCTCACCCGGTTGCGGGTGGCGCTGCGCTGATCTCGCGTGACCTCCGCCGCGCGCCGTGCCCCGAGCCGGTGCGCGCTCTCCCCTTGTCCCGGACCCCTGGTAAATCATGCGTCTGCGTTTCAATCAACTCCAGGCCCAGCTCGCGCGCGGACTCGCGCCGGTCTATCTGCTCTGCGGCGAGGAGCCCTTCCAGCTCGACGAGGCCGCGCGGCTGATCCGTGCCGCGGCGCGCAAGGCCGGGTTCGCCGAGCGCGAGGTGCTCGACCAGGACGGCGGCTTCGACTGGAACGCGCTCGGCGCGGCGGCCGATGCGCTGTCGCTGTTCTCCACCCGCAAGCTCATCGAGCTGCGTCTGGGTGGGGCGCGCATCGGCAAGGAGGGCGGCGCGGCGGTGCGCGAGTACTGCGCCCGCCCCTGTGCCGACAACCTGTTGCTGATCCTCGCCCCCGGGCTCGAGCGCAAGGAGCTGAAGGCGCGCTGGGTCGGTGCGGTCGAGGAATGCGGTGCGGTGCTGCAGGTGTGGCCGCTGAAGGGGCGCGAGCTGGAGCAGTGGGTCGAGCAGCGGTTGCGCGCGGCCGGTTTCGCACCCGCGAGCGGCGTTGCCGCGCTGCTTGCCGAGCGCGCCGAGGGTAACCTGCTGGCCGCCTCCCAGGAGATCGAGAAGCTGCGCCTGCTCGGCGAGCCGGGCCCGCTCGGGCTCGACGACCTGCTCGGCACCCTTGCCGACAGCGCCCGTTTCGACCTCTTCGCCCTCACCGACGCCGCGCTCGCCGGCGATCGCGCCCGGGTGCAGCGGATCATCGCGGTGCTGCGCGCCGAGGGCAGCGCCGAGAGCCTGGTGCTGTGGGTACTGGCGCGTGAGCTGCGGATGCTCGCCGAGGCCGCCGAGGCCGTCGCCCGGCACCAGTCGCCGGCGACGGTGCTGGCCGCTCACCGGGTGCCCAGGCCGCGGGTGCCGGTGGTCGAGCGCGCGCTGCGTGCGCGCTCGTCGGGTCAGCTCCACGGTCTGTTGCGGCGCTGCGCCGAGGCCGATCTGGCGATCAAGGGGCTTGCTCCGGGCGATCCCTGGCAGCGGCTGGCCGCGATCGCCGACGATCTCGCCCGGGGCGACGCGCACTGAACGCCTTTTCCATCCATCGAAGGTCATCGACATGAGCGAATCCAGCATCCACGACATCGACGCCTACATGAGTGATCTCGGCGTGCGCGCCCGCGCCGCCGCCCGCGCCCTGGCGCGTGCCACCACCGCCGAGAAGAACCGCGCCCTGCTCGCCATCGCTGCGCGGCTCGATGCCGCGCGCGACCAGCTCGCCGCGGCCAACCGTCGCGACCTCGAGGCCGGTGCCGCCAAGGGGCTCGATGCCGCGCTGCTCGATCGGCTCGAACTGACCCCGGCGCGGATCGACGCGATGATCGAGGGGCTGCGCCAGATCGCCGCGCTGCCCGATCCGGTCGGCGCCATCAGCGACCTCGACTATCGTCCCTCCGGCATCCAGGTCGGGCGCATGCGGGTGCCGCTCGGCGTGGTCGGGATCATCTACGAGTCGCGTCCCAACGTCACCGCCGACGCCGCCGCGCTCTGTCTCAAGTCGGGCAACGCCACGGTGTTGCGCGGCGGCTCCGAGGCCTTCGCCTCCAACCAGGCGATCGCCGGCTGCATCCACGCCGGGCTGGAGGAGGCCGGGCTGCCGGCCGACGCGGTGCAGGTGATCGCCACCACCGACCGCGCCGCGGTCGGGGCGATGATCACCATGCCCGAGTCGATCGACGTCATCATCCCGCGCGGTGGCCGCGGGCTGATCGAGCGCATCAGCCGCGAGGCGCGGGTGCCGGTGATCAAGCACCTCGACGGCATCTGTCACGTCTACATCGACGCCCACGCCGATCTCGACAAGGCCTTCGCCATCGCGCTCAACGCCAAGACCCAGCGTTACGGCACCTGCAACACCATGGAGACCCTGCTGGTCGACGCCGCCGTCGCCGGGCAGATCCTGCCGCGCCTGGGCGCGGCCTTCGCCGAGCACGGGGTGGAGCTGCGCGGCTGCGCGCGCACCCGCGAGCAGCTGCCCGCGGCGCTGCCCGCCAGCGAGACCGACTGGGATACCGAATATCTGGCGCCGATCCTCTCGATCCGGGTGGTCGACGGTCTCGACGCGGCGATGGACCACATCGCCCGGCACAGCTCGGCGCACACCGAGTCGATCGTCACCGAGGACTACGCCCGCGCGCGTCGCTTCCTTCGCGAGGTCGACTCCAGCTCGGTGATGGTCAACGCCTCGACCCGCTTCGCCGACGGCTTCGAGTACGGGCTCGGTGCCGAGATCGGTATCAGCACCGACAAGTTCCACGCCCGTGGCCCGGTCGGGCTGGAGGGCCTGACCTCGCTCAAGTTCGTGGTGCTCGGCGACGGCCAGGTGCGCGGCTGAACGGCGTGACCCGGTCGCGCGGCGCGACCGGGCGATCGATCGGCTGAGCGGACACGACGAGGCCGCCCCGGTGGACCGGGGCGGCCTCGTGTCGTCAGGGCCTCAGTTGTAGGGGTTGGCCCGGTTGATGAAGTCCTGATAGGCGTCGGTGTTGATGGTGCTCGGCGGCAGCTGGGTGGCGAACCAGGTGAAGTTGTAGGGGCTGGTGTAGGCCCCTTCGGGGACCTCGACCACGCCGCCGAAGACCGAGCAGCCGCAGAGTGCGGTGGTCTTGTAGTAGGAGCCGGAGGCGCCGTCCAGGACGCACCCGGTCTCGATGCCGGGGACACACTCGTCGACCGTCTCGTTGCGACAGGTCAGGCCAGCGCTGCAGCTTGCGCTGTCGACCGGGACGTAGCAGCTGTTGCCGTTGCTCGGGTCGCATGGACCACAAGTATCGCCATGTCCTCCCGGCATATTGTCGGAGACGAAGTTGTAGTTTTCACAAGGTGCGGTGAACAGTCGTTTGTGACTGACCCGGACGAAGTAATAGCCCGGCTGGTCGAGCCCGAGCAGGAAGGTCTCGGGGTCGACGGCATCGCCGTCCGAGTCGGTGTTCTTGGTGTTGAATGACAGCAACGGGACCACCGAGGTCCGCGGGACGCCGTTCACGATCTGGGTGGCGGTGGCCATGTTATAGACCTCCATCTGCCAGTCGCCGAGACCGCAGCCCTCGCGCTCGCAGAAGGTCACCGAGATCAGCTCGTTGCCCTGGCTGTAATAGACGAACCAGTCCTCCTCCCCCTGGCCCCAGGTGTAGGTGGCGTCCGGGTCTTCCCCATCGCTCGGTGGGACGGTGTCGTTGAAGCTCAGGTTGACCACGCCGTACATGGTGACGCTGGTCGCCAGCGGATCGGAGATGTTCGGGAAGTCGTTGGGCTCGGTCTCGACGTCGTGGAAGCCGACCACGTAGTTGGGGGTGCCCAGGCCCGAGTCCTGCAGCGAGACGGCGAGCTGGTAGGCGCTGTAGACCTTGGCGCTGTCGTAGGGCTGTACCACCACGTAGTAGCTGCCGACCAGCCCGAGGGTGGCGCGGTAGACGATGGTGTCGCCGGCGGTGCCGCCAGAGCCGGTCACTCCGGTGTCGAATTCGGCGAAGATGTTGCCGGCGGCATCGCGGATGGTCACCTTCCAGCCCGAGGGATCGGCCGATCCGGGGGTGGAGAAGTTGACGATGATGTTCTGGTTGGGGCTGGTGGTCTGGGTGTAGTACCAGTCCTGGTCCTGCGGGCCGTAGCTCTGGCCCCAGAAATTGGCGTTGAGCTGGAGCGGGTCGGCGCTCACCAGGTTGTCGTTGGGCTCGGTCTCGCCGAAGCTCGGCGCGGGCAGGCAGGATGAGAGGCTGATGCCGCAACTGCCGGGGTCCGAGTAGCAGGACGAGACGCCGGCCTCGAAGCCGCTGCCGTAGGCCTCGTCGCTCGCCGTGCCGCAGTTGTCCGGATAGCCGCCGAGTGAGTCGGCGACGACGTGCAACGGCGCCAGCAGGCCGAGTGCGAGCAGAAGGGAGTGGATGGCTTTCATGACATATGGTCTTCCTGGTGACACGGGTCGGGGAGGCGGCAGGCCGCCGGCTGCCGACATCCGGGTGGTCTCGATCCTCGGTGGAGTGTAGCCGAACGATCCTCGGCGGCAAAAGTCGTGCCTTGGCGTGCGCGCTCTGGCGGGGGGAAGATGGCGACAAAGGCCGCGCTTTCTGCTAGCGTTCGATCCATGTATCGATCACCCACCGATCTGGACAGGAGACCTTGCAACAGGCCCGTTTCGCCGCTCGCCATCGTCCGTCAGTGACCGTCCCGGTCCACGCGCGCGCCCCGCTCGGGGTCGGTCGCGTCCGCCCCCGAGTCATCGTCGTCGCCCTGGCGTCAGGACCGCGGCAGCGATGATCGGCGTCTTCGGTGGTACCTTCGATCCGGTCCACTTCGGCCATCTTCGACCCGCACTGGAGTGTCTGCAGGGACTGGATCTGGAGCAGCTGCGCTTCATCCCGCTCAAGGTTCCGGTGCATCGGCCCCAGCCCTGCGCCTCGCCGGCCGCCCGGTTGGCGATGCTGGAGGCGGCCATTGCCGACGAGCCGAGGTTCATGGTCGATGCGCGCGAGCTCGAGCGTCCCGGACGCTCCTACTCCTACGACACCCTGGCCTCGCTGCGCGCCGAGCTCGGCGCGCAGCGGCCGTTGTGTCTGCTGGTCGGCGCCGATGCCTTCGCCGCCTTCCTGCGCTGGCACCGGCCACAGGAGATCCTGGAGCTGGCGCATCTGGTGGTGATGCGTCGTCCCGGTCACCGGGCGCTGGTCGATCCCGAGCTGGAGGCGCTGTACGCGCGTCGCGGCAGCGACACGCGCGCCGAACTCGCGCGCGCGCCGGGTGGGCGCATCCTCTTCCAGGAGGTCACCCAGATCGATATCTCGGCGACCCGTATCCGGCGGTTGCTCGCCACCGGGCAGAGCCCGCGCTACCTGCTGCCCGAGCCGGTGCGCGCCTATATCGCGCGCACCGGCGTCTATGACGGTTGCGGCATGGGCGAGCTGCCCGCCTGAGTCAGTCTTTTTCCGCGGGATGGGGCGTTCCCCGTCCGACAAGGCCGCGCCAGGGATGGCGCGGCGCCGGCGATCACGCTTGCAACGTCGTCGACCGGCCAGGGCCAGGAGGGCAGGCGTCGCGATGATCGCGACCTGTCGTGACCGGTGCACAGGCACCCCAAACACTCTCAAAGCAGAGGAGATCGCATGCAGCTCGAGCAACTTCGGGAACTGGTCGTGGAGACCCTGAACGACATGAAGGCCAATGACATCGAGGTCATCGACGTGCGCGGCAAGACCGCCGTCACCGACTTCATGATCATCGCCTCCGGCACATCGGATCGTCACGTCAAGGCAATCGCCGAGACCGTTGCCTTCCGCGCCAAGGACGCCGGCGAGGCGCCGCTCGGCACCGAGGGCGTGGCCGAGGGCGAGTGGGCCCTGGTCGACCTCAACGGCATCGTGCTCCACGTCATGCTGCCAAAGGTCCGCGACTTCTACAGCCTCGAGCGGCTGTGGTCGGCCCCCGCCGTGGTTCCCCAGACCGCCGCCCAGCACTCCTGAGCGGGCGCGGTCGTGTGCGTTCCCCGTCTCCCCGCCCGTGCCCGACGCATGGGCGGGGGCTGAGGCCTCAGCCGCGCAGCTGTTCGAGGAACTTGCGCATCAGCACCACCAGCTCGTCGGCCTCGGCGCGCCTCTCCCACATCGCCAGCAGCTGCTTGCGCCTGGCCTCCATCACCTCCGGCGGGTTGGACAGATAGCCCATCGACCACCCCTGGAACATCCGCTGCTTGATCGGGGCGACGCCGATCAGCACGCTGTCGTAGTGACGACGATCGTCGAGGATACGGCCATAGAGCCGGAACACCGCCTCCTGCGGTCCTTCCAGCACCTGGATGAAGTGGCCGCCACCGGCGCAGAGGATGCCGGAGATCCTCTGCTCCTTGTTGTGCCGATTCGACTGTTCGAGGATCTGTTTGAGTTCGGCCTCGCCGACCCCCTGGCTGGTGCGGCTGACATAGAGGATGCGTGAGAGATGCTCCATCGTGCCTGTCCTTGAGGGCTAGGTGCCCTGCGATCTGTGCGGATGACCATCATGGGCGATGCCCATGGTTATGGCATGGGTTGGGGCGATGCGGGGTGCTGCCAAGCGGGCTGGCGGAACGATGGGAGGCGTCGTGCCGGCCCCCGGGCGCGTCGATCGATGACCGCGCCCGGGGTGGCGGATGATTATTCCTCGCGCATCGAACGCGCCAGGGCATCCTTGAGCGGGCGCAGCCGGTCGGCGAGCGGGCGGTGGCGCTGCTGGGCGCCGAGTTCAGCTCGGTGACCACGTCACGCAGGAACTTGCGCTACGCCTGATCGATCTGCAGCTCGGTACTGGCGCGTTGCGAGCGCACCGCCACGAGATCCCCTTCGACCTCGGCCTGATCACGTTCGAGCGCGAGCAAGGCGCCGAGTTCGCTGTGCACCGATTGCTGTGGCTGCGTCAGCTGTGCGACGAGGCCTATATCGAGATCAGGCTCGACGACCTCGGCGACTGAGATGCGGTGATAGCGATTGGGCCACGGGGCCAACCTTGCCATCGCCTCGTGGCCCCAGTACCGACGCCTTGCTGGGTTGCCAAACGGCGACCCAGCCGACGAAGTCATGGATTGAATACCGCTGGGGGCAGTCCAGCTCGGCTGAGCTCATCTGAACGGATGATCGGCAAAGTAGGCGAAAAATGTCGTGATATCTCTTTCCACGCCCGTGATGAAGATGTAGTCGGGCCGGAACACCTCAACCAGCGCATCGAGCTTTGCAGGTGTCATGACAGAATAATGTACCTGCAAAACCTCACGAAAGGATCGCGCGACATAGGGTGAGAGCGCTATCCCGAAAGAATCCCTCAGCCATATAACCTTCAAATCGTTTTCGGCATCACTGGAAACGACCAGCAAAGGTTCAAGATGGACGCCTACGGGAGGATTCCCTGTCGCCGATTTGACCGCCTTGGATTGAAAATCGATTTGCTTGGCATCGATCTGTTTTTCCGGCTCGACTTGAAGCACCGGAGAAACGTCTTCAACCACGTCACCCAATCTCAGAAAGAGTGAAAGATCCCCACCGGGAATGGTCTTTTCATCGCTCACGTGCCCAGTCAAGTCATATGTGATCTCAGGGTGCCTGGACGACACCTCGGTCATGAAAAAGTCGTAACCCAGCCAAGCCCCGTGGTTGTTCCAGTGGGTGTCTGTCTTGTAGTAAAGGAGACGATCTTCCTGACGGGACCTTTCCGCGATGAATCCGCGAAGATCGATACAGGCATCGCTCGACACCGAGCCGACAAAGACATCGGCCAGCGTCACCGGGGCCGGACGCATCCACTCAGGCAAGTAATCGCGATAGATGGTCGACTTGTCGGGCGCGAGCATCAGCACGACATCCTTCACCCCCGTCGCCAACAGATGAGTCCGCCACGACTCCAGGGTAGCGCCAGAGACCCTTGCACGTTCGGTGTGCTCTGACTCGGCGCCAACCCTTTTTTTCGTGATGGCCTCTGAGTATTTGTCGCCCAGAAAGAGCCAGCCATCCTTGCCGATGATGACCTGGGAAGGGAACAGGCTGATCCCAAAGCGACTTATCACCGCACTCAGGTCAGGCAGTATGGGATCGAGACGATAGAGTAACTTGCTCTTGACCTCCTGATCGGAACGCAGCAGATAAACCACGTTGGTCACGGGAAGAATCGCCAATAGCAATACCGCCAACGACAAGAAAACGATGACTTTTTTCTTCATCTTGATCAGAAATTGAAGTACAGGAAGACATTGCTGACGCTGTTCACCATCATCATAACGGCAATGGAGAAAAACAACGATGCCAACGAGATCCGGATCATGGTCAAGCGTTCCCGGGCAAGTTGGATCGTATTGCGCTGGAAGATCAGCACCAACGCCAGAACGCTGGCGAAGAGCGGGATGGCATTGGTCAGCAATATCAGCTGAGTACCGCTCAGGGCATCGGGGATGGTTCCGAGCCAGGCCAACTGTGCGGTGGTGAAGTGCTCATAACCGACCCCACCGAAACCGTTCAGACCGAACATGCCGGAGATGACATTGGTCGCTGTCGCCAGGTCCGGCGCCCTGAAGAATACCCAGGCAAGATTGACGAAGTTGAAGGTCACCAGCCACGCAGCCAGAGCCGGTAAGGACAGTCCCAGCCCTTTCCAAAAGCGGTGGATGACCAGCGCCATCCCGTGGAGCGCCCCCCACAACACAAACATCCAGCTCGCACCATGCCACAGCCCCGCGAGCAGGAAGGTCACAAACAGGTTGATGTAAGTCCGCGTTTTGCCCTTGCGATTGCCACCGAGCGGGATGTAGATATAGTCCTTGAGGAAACGACCGAGGGTGATGTGCCAGCGTCTCCAGAAATCCTGAATATCAAGGGATTTGTAAGGCGAGTTGAAATTGATCGGCAGGCGAATATTGAAGAGCAGGGCAGCACCGATAGCCATATCGGTATAACCACTGAAGTCGAAATAGAGCTGAAAGGTGTAGCTCAAACTGGTGGTCCAGGCCTCGACAAAGACCAGGGGTACCGCAGAAGAGAACCCGGCATCGGCCCAGACCGCGAAAGAATCGGCGATCACGACCTTCTTGAACAACCCGAGCGAAAAGATGAAAAGTCCCAGGGCGATGTTCTTGTAGTTCATCACCAGCAGACGCGTCGATGCGAACTGCGGCATCATCTCCTTGTGGTGAACGATTGGTCCGGCGATCAACTGCGGGAAGAAGGTCACGAACAGCGCATAGTTGATGAAGCGATATTCCTGCGTCTCGCCACGGAAGCTGTCGACGAGATAAGCGATCTGCTGGAAGGTGAAGAAGCTGATCGCCAGCGGCAGCGCGATCCCGAGCAGATCGAGATCGGCACCGAGATGGTTGAGGTTGGAGATAAAGAAATCCGCGTACTTGAAGTATCCCAGTACCGAGAGATTGAAAGCGACGCCGATACCGAGAATGACCTGCTTCCTGCGAGCAGCCGAGAAAGGCCGAAGCAACACGAAATCGTTGCTCTTTCCTGGCTTGAGCGCGCCTCCCAGGAAATAGTTGACCGCCATCGACGCGAGGATCAACGGCAAGTAGATGGGATTCCAGTAGGAGTAAAAGAACAGACTGCAGAAGACTAGCCAAAATCGTCCCGCGGCCACCCAGCGCCTACTGTTGAATGCGAAATAGACGAAGAAGGTGATCGGCAGAAAGGCGAAGATGAACGCAGATGAATTGAAAAGCATCTCGGCAACTACATGGATGTTGTTTTTATCTGTTGGCGGGAATCCGGGCAGGTGTCATGGCATCGTCCGGCGCAACGAGCACACGGATTTCGAAGCGGCACAATGCCGCCGGTGGTCACCAACGGCGGACGAGGTCACATCCCGACGCCAGCAATCGGCCCCTGACCTTGATCACACACCCTCGGCGAGGATGAAAAAACGACTGCCACGCCAGTCGGCACGGCCATACAGCGATCGCGAGCAGCCCCGAGTCGAGCGCACCGTGATGATGGCCTTCACAAGAGGATGGCGATACTCAAAAGGCAGGAACAGCGGCCAGAGCGAGCCTTATCCTGTCGCGGGTACGAGGATGCTCGAGACGGGATCGACCACCGGCGCCGCGGCCCGCGGTCGATTCCCCTGCGGGTCACTCCTCGCGCATCGAACGCGCCAGGGCATCCTTGAGCGGGCGCAGCAGATAGTCGAGGAAGGTGCGCTCGCCGGTGACGATCATCGCCTCGGCGGGCATGCCCGGCAGCAGCTTGAGGTCGCCGAGACGCTGGCTCTGGTCCTCGGGGATCTCGATGCGGGCGAGGAAGTAGGGATGGCCGTTCTGCTCGTCGATCAGGCGGTCGCCCGAGACCGTGACCACCTGCCCGGTGAGGGTCGGGGTGGTGCGGAAGTTGAAGGCGGTGAAGCGCACCTGTGCCTCCAGCCCCGGGAACACCTTGTCGATGTCCTGCGGCGTGACCTGGGCGTCGATCACCAGCAGGTCATTGTCGGGGACGATGTCCATCACCCGCTCGCCGGGCGAGATCACCGCGCCGAGGGTGTGCACCTGCAGCCCCACCACCTTGCCCGAGACCGGCGCGCGGATCTGGGTGCGGCGCACCCGGTCGGCGAGCGCGCGGTGGCGCTGCTGGGCGTCGAACAGGCGCTCCTGCGCCGAGCTCAGCTCGGTGACCACGTCGCGCAGGAACTCGCGCCACGCCTGGTCGATCTGCAGCTGGGTCTCGTCGATCTGCAGCGTGGCGCTGGCGCGCTGCGAGCGCACCGCGGCGAGATCGCCCTCGACCTCGGCCTGATCGCGCTCGAGCGCGAGCATCCGCACCTTGTCGCTCATGCCGTCCTTGTAGAGTGCGCGCAGCCCCTTGAGCTCGTCCTCGTAGAGCGCCATGCGCTTCTCGAACTTGCGCTCCTGCTCGGAGAACCCGTTGACCTGCTCACGCAGCTGCTCGATGCGCTGCTCCATCACCCCGACGCGGCCATCGAGGTCGTCGCGGCGGGCGATGAAGACCTGATGCTGGGTCTCCATGAACTCCTGCAGCCGGGAGTCGTGCTCGGCCTGTTCGATCAGCTCTTCGGGGAAGGCGATCGCCTCGTTGCGATCGCGCTCGGCCTGCAGTCGCGCCTCGAGCGCGAGCAGGGCGCCGAGCTCGCTGCGTACCGCTTCGAGCTGGGAGGAGAACTGGGTGTCGTCGAGCCGCACCAGCAGGTCGCCGGCCTCGACCAGATCGCCCTCGGTGATCAGCAGTTCGCTGACGATGCCGCCCTCGAGGTGCTGCACCGCCTGACGGTAGGACTCCACCGTCACCACGCCCGGCGCCACCGCGGCGCTGTCGAGCATCGCCATCGCCGACCAGCTCCCGAAGCCGCCGAACATCACGAGGATGACACTGATGCCGAACCAGCGTATGCGCTGATCCTGGATGCTGGCCTGCGGGGCCTGCGGGGCCTGGGTGGTCGAATCGGATGCTTGCGACACGTCGGGTCACCTGTCAGTGGGAGGGTGGGGTAGAGCGGGGCATGGCGCGGGCGGCTGCCCGCGCCGGTCGTTTCTCGGATCAGGCGCTGGCGCTGGAGGCCGCGTCCAGCGACGCGGGCTGGACCGAGCGTGGCTTGAGCACGCGCGAGAGCACCTCCTGGCGCGGACCATAGGCCTCGATGCGGCCGTCCTTGATCACCAGTACCTTGTCGACCGCCTTGAGCACGCTCGGGCGATGCGAGATCAGTACCACGGTGGCGTGGGTGGCGCGCAGGTTGTCGATCGCCTCGAGCAGCGCCGCCTCGCCGCGGTCGTCGAGGTTGGAGTTGGGCTCGTCGAGGATCACCAGCTTGGGGTTCTTGTAGAGCGCGCGGGCGAGCCCGATGCGCTGGCGCTGACCGCCGGAGAGCATCACGCCGCCGCCGCCGAGCCGGGTGTCGTAGCCGTTGGGCAGTTGCGCGATCAGCTCGTGCACCCCGGCGCGTTGCGCCGCGGCCACCACCTCGGTGTCCTCGATCTCGCCGAAGCGGGCGATGTTCTCGGCCACGGTGCCGTCGAACAGCTCGACGTCCTGCGGCAGATAGCCGATGTGCGGACCGAGCTCGTCACGGTTGTAGAGCGCCAGATCGGCGCCGTCGAGCCGCACCGCGCCCGAGGCCAGGGGCCAGATGCCGAGCATCACCCGCGCCAGGGTCGACTTGCCCGCCGCCGAGGGGCCGATCATGCCGACCACGTCGCCGGCGGCGATCTCCAGCGAGATCCCGCGCAGCACCGGCTTGCGCGCGCCGGGGGGCGCGGCCACCACGCCCTCGAGCTGGAGCGCGCCGGTCGGCGCCGGCAGGCTGATGTGACGGCTGCCCGGCGGGATCTCGGTGAGCAGCTTCTGCAGCCGGCCATAGCTGGCGCGGGCGTTCACGAAGCCCTTCCAGGAGCCGATCATCTGGTCGACCGGGGCCAGCGCGCGGCCCATCATGATCGAGGCGGCGATCATCACGCCGGGGGTGATCGACTGCTGGATCGCCAGCCAGGCGCCGGCGCCGAGGATCAGCGACTGCAGGAACATGCGGAAGGACTTGCTGGTGGCCATCAGCAGCGCCGCCTCCTCGCTCGCGCGCGCCTGCCAGCCGATGGTCTGGGCGTGGTGGTCGTGCCAGCGCTGCTGGATCTGCGGACGCATCCCCAGCGCCTCGATCACCTCGACGTTGCGCAGCTTGGCGTTGAGCACGTGCTGCTCGCGGATCGCCTGGTTGGAGGCGGCCATCAGCGGCTTGCGGGTGCGGAACTCGTTGAGGAAGGCCAGCGCGATGAGGATCAGCGCGCCGCCGAGCGCGATCACCCCGAGCAGCGGGTGGAACATGAAGATGACCACCATGTAGACCGGGATCCAGGGCGCGTCGAAGAAGCCGAACAGCCCGTTGCCGGTCATGAACTGGCGAAAGCCGCCGAGATCGCTGATCGGCTGGGCGCTGCCCTGGCCGGGCTGGCGCGCGGCGACATCCATGGTGGCGTCGAACACCCGCTGGCTGAGCACCCCGTCGAGCCGGGCGCCGACGCGGATCAGCACCATCGAGCGCACCCATTCGAGCAGCCCCATGGTGAGCATCAGGAAGGCGACCAGCACGGTCAGCGCCATCAGCGTCGAGACGCTCGACGAGGCCAGCACCCGGTCGTAGATCTGCAGCATGTACAGCGGCGGGACCAGCATCAGCAAGTTGATGAACAGGCTGAAGAAACCGGCACCGTAGAAGGAGCTGCGGCAGATCGCCATTGCTTCCTTGAGGGTCTTCGCGGGCTGCAGTTCGGCCATGGGGATTCCTCGATTGATCAACGGGCAATTTTAGCACAGGGCGTGCCTCGCCCGTGTCCGCGCCACCGCGGCGGGGACCTGCCGGGCGGCGCGCGATCGTCTTGTCGGGTCAAGCGGTTGGCGGTGTCGGGATCAGCGTGTCAGCGCGTCCCAGTCGAACTCGAAGCTCTCCTCCTCGGGCTGGTCGAGCATCGCCCGCGCCTGCCTGGCCGCGGCCTCGTCGTGTTGGGCGTGGGCCTTGGCGAGCAGGCCGAGCCGTTGCAGGTGCTGCATCGAGAGCAGCTGGCAATAGGCCATCGACAGCGCACCACTGGCGCGCAGCCCGGCGAGGGTCTCGGCGTCGAGCTGATTGAGCGCGGCCTCGTCGACGCGGAACAACCCCTCGATCTCGCGCTCACCCTCGTCGCCCTGGACCTTGATCGGCCAGGGCGCGATCACCCCGGCCTCGGCCAGCGCGGCGCAGGCGCGTGCGGTGGTCTGGCGGTTGGTCTCGACCTGCTGGAGGAACTCGAGCACCTTGGTGATCGCCGC
Organism: Marichromatium sp. AB31; assembly: GCF_003718685.1. Lineage (NCBI taxonomy): Bacteria > Pseudomonadati > Pseudomonadota > Gammaproteobacteria > Chromatiales > Chromatiaceae > Marichromatium > Marichromatium sp. AB31. The sequence continues at coordinate 411,126 of NZ_RHFI01000001.1, forward strand.
CGAGGGCTTGCCCTCGTCGTCGAACAGCGCCTCGTCCTCGGGGTCGTCGGTGAGCAGGCCGCTGTCCTCGTCGATGCACAGCACCAGCTGGTCGCCCTCGGTGCGCACCAGGCGGAAGGGGTAGCCGCGCAGCGCCGCCGGGATGTAGCCGCCGCCGACCCAGCGGCCCTCCTGGGTCACGCACAGGTTGCGGCCGGGGGCGAGCCCCAGCACCGCGCTCAGCGCGAAGCCTTCGCCCTGGCGGACGAAGGCCAGCGGCAGGCTCATGGTCGCCTTGGGCAGCTCGGCGGCCACCACATCGACCAGCGCCGCGCCCCGGGCGAAGGCATAGGAGTCATAGCGTTTCCAGCGCCGAGCGGCGTGGCGCTCGCGTGACAAGGCAGCGATCTTGGGCATGGATTCGACCTCGGATGAAGATGGGGGCTGGGTGGCGCGTGGCCGAGGGCGCGGCTGGAGCGGGGATCGGACGCGCCGATCCCGGGCGTCGCCGACCGGCGCGTCGGTCCTGGCGCACGGGCGTTCGAGTCAGGCGATCATGATAACGCGGATGGTGCGATCGCTGCAGGTCGGCGCGGCGGCGCGGCCTCAGCCCCACCAGTCGTCGTCGACGATGATGCGCGTGGCGCTCAGCTGGGTGACGCCGGCGCCGAAGTCGGCGCCGACCGGGTTGAAGACATCGAGAAAGAAGGTCTCGGCCTCTTCCGGGGTGGTGTCGCCGATCACCTCGACGGCGATCACCGCCTGATCCTCGCCGGGATAGAGCACCAGGGTCTCGCTCACCGGCAGATAGTCCTGGCCGGCGACGGCGGTGCCGTCGCGGGTGGCGTAGTCGACGCTCAGCCAGGCCTCGGGGCCGCTGCGGGTGCCGTTGAACTCCAGCAGGAAATAGGCGTGACTGGTACCGCTGTCGCCCTCCTGGACCATCGGCGAGACCTCGGTCACGTTGCTCGGCGCGTCGGTGTAATTGGCGCGCAGGCTCAGGTCGATCCATTGCTGATAGTGGCTCACCCGCTGCCAGGAGGCGATCTCGCCGAAGCTGCTGTTGACCTGGTTGTCGACATCGGGCTGGGTGAGCCAGGTGTTGATGCTGGCGGTATAGCTGGCGATCCCGGCGACGCGCCCGTCGACGAAGGCCGGCCCGCCGCTGTCGCCGGGCGAGATCAGCCCCTCGTTCACGCCGATGCCGAGATGGTCGAGATCGAGCAGCTGACCGAGCGCGTCGTGTCGGCTGCTGCCGTCGTCGAAGTCGGCGATCAGCTGGGTGCCGCTGGCCGGCTCCCAGGTGAGGATGCGACCGAAGCGCGCGTCCAGGGTCTCGATCCCGGCATCGAAGGTGTTGAACGCCATCAATCGCAACGACTCGCCGGAATAGGAATCGATGGTCCCGTTCGCGCCGGTGCCGGGGGTGCCGTAGCCGACCAGGGTCAACACCTGCCCGATCTCGTCGGGGCTGCGATAGAGCCCGTAGCGCTCGGCGGTGACCGGGGCCGACTGGTCGAGCCAGACCAGCGCCAGATCGTGGTTGCCGTTGACCGGGTCGTAGTCGGGGTGGAGCGTCACCCGGCTCGCCGTCAGCGTCTCGCTGCCGGCGGTGGTCTCGAAGGTGACGCTGGCCGAGGTCACGCCGGGATCGAACAGGTGCGCGGCGGTGAGCACCGCCTGCCCGTCGGATAACAGTACGCCGGTGCCGTAATAGCCGCCGGCGCTGACCTTGACCACGCCGTCGTAGCCGAGGCCGGGGACGGCTCGATGAGTGGAATCGTTCGCGCGGGTGACGGTGCTGACCATGGCGGGGCTTCGCTACGGGGATGAATGGACGATATGACCACGCGCGCTTGCGCCTGGTTCATCTCGGGAGTGTAGCTCGGTCGCCGTCTTCGGTGGCCGGATCGTGCGCGGCGCCCCGTAGCTCGGGGCGCCGTCGCGGGCGCGGGCTGTCGTCAGATGACGTGGAAGTTGTAGGCGGTCAGGTTGGCGACGTCGGCCTGGGTGATGTCGACCACGCCCAGCAGGGTGACCTCGGCGCCGCTGCCGTCGTTGGCGCCATCGCTGTCGAAGTACACCTCCGTCCGGGTGGTGCTGGTGTTGTAGGCGACCACCACGGCGCCGCCGGTGACTCCGCTCTGGTTGGCCAGCATGGTCTCGATGTCGCTGGCCCCGGTGATCGCGTTGGTGGCGACGATGACATTGCCCGACACCTGATTGGGGATGCCGATGTTGCCCTTGGCGAAGGTCTCGCTGGCCGTGCCGCTGAGGTCGAGATCGGTATTGTCTTTGAAGGCCAGCACATCGCCGCCGTCACCGACATCGAACCCGGTGATGGAGTTGCCGCCGGTGCCATCAGCGGTGTGGTCGAACAGTACGGAGAAGGTGCCGGTGCCGAAGGCGATGGTGTCGGTGCCGGTCGAGGCGTGTACGATCACGCTCGCGCTCGTCGTGGTGGCGTTGGTCAGCGTGATGGTGTCGTCGCCCGAGGTCGTGCCCAGCTGCAGATAGTCGGTGGTGGTGTCGGTGCCGGTCAGCGAGAAGCTCCGGCCGCTGATGTCGGCTGCCTGCCCCTGCCCCTGCATCTGGTGTGTGGTGTCGATGGTGAGGGCGTCGATCTTGGCGAGACCCTGAGCGACCGCGGTCAGCTCCGCGGATGTCATCCCGCTGTCGCTGGCGGTGTTGACGTTGACCGTGGCAGCGTCGGCCGTCTTGGCGCCGAGCAGGTTGCTTATAGCGGTTTCGTCGAGCCCGGTGGTGGAGAGCGCCAGGGTGCCGGTGATGCCGTTGTTGGCGACATTGCCGATGTTGGTGGATACCGCCGCGAGGTCGGTGCCGTCCATGTTGGTGGCGGTGACCTGCGCGTCCGTGGCCTTGCCGAGCAGGTTGCCGATCGCGGCGGCGCTCTGGGTGTCGGTCAGGGTGAGGTTGGTGATGGCATCGACCTTGGCGATGCCGGTGTTGAGCGCACCGAGTTCGGGGGCGGTCATGCTGGCGGCGTCGACGTTGACCGTGGCAGCGTCGGCCGTCTTGGCGCCGAGCAGGTTGCTTATAGCGGTTTCGTCGAGCCCGGTGGTGGAGAGCGCCAGGGTGCCGGTGATGCCGTTGTTGGCGACATTGCCGATGTTGGTGGATACCGCCGCGAGGTCGGTGCCGTCCATGTTGGTGGCGGTGACCTGCGCGTCCGTGGCCTTGCCGAGCAGGTTGCCGATCGCGGCGGCGCTCTGGGTGTCGGTCAGGGTGAGGTTGGTGATGGCATCGACCTTGGCGATGCCGGTGTTGAGCGCACCGAGTTCGGGGGCGGTCATGCTGGCGGCGTCGACGTTGACCGTGGCGGCATCGGCCGTCTGGGTGCCGAGCAGGTTGTCGATGTCGGTCTCGTCGAGCCCGGTGGTGGAGAGCGCCAGGGTGCCGGTGATGCCGTTGGTGGCGACCTTGGCGATATTGGTGGATACCGCCGCGAGGTCGGTGCCGTCCATGTTGGTGGCGGTGACCTGCGCGTCCGTGGCCTTGCCGAGCAGGTTGCCGATCTCGGTGGCGCTCTGGGTGTCGGTCAGGGTCAGGTTGCTGAGTCCGTCGGCGACGAGCTTGGCAGCATTGTCCGACAGCGCCGTGAGCTGCGCCGCGGTGGCGCCGCTGGCGTCGACCTTGGTGGCGCCAGCGGCGAGTTTGGCTGCCAGGCCGGTCACGGCGAAGGTAGCCGCGCTCATCGTCAGCGGCCCCGTGATGCCGGCGGCGGCGAGGTCGGTGAGGTCGGGCTTGGTGCTGGCCTCGTGACCATCGCGGGTGAAGGTCAGTGCGCCCGCGTTCTCGGTGACGGTGATGTCACCGGTCGCCGATCCCGCGAAGGTCAGGGAGATGTTGGGCGAGGTGCCGCTCTCGGTGACGCTGAACGTCGGGGGCGGAGGCGTGCCGCCACCGCTGCCGGGCTCCTCCGGGGTCTCCGGCGAGCCGGGTTGTTCGAAGGTGTCGGGCAGCTCGATGTCGTCCGGGATCTCGATGCCCTGGGGGACCTCTAGCCTGACGCCCTCGGTGGGGATGAAGTCGACCGGGATCGGGGTGTCGGCGGCAGGTGTCCAGCCCTCGGGCGGGGTGAACGCGGGCAGGAAGGGCGCGACCTCGTTGACCCGCGCGAGCGCGGCCGCGGCATTGCCGGAGGCCACCGCGGCCTGGAATTCGGGGTCGTTGGCGAAGTCCGCGAGATTCAGACCGTTGCCGAGATCACGCCCTTCCGCGAAGCCGTAGGTGAACAGGTGCTCGGCGATGCCGATCTGTCCGGCCTCGGCCTGCGCCAGCACATCGGGGTTGGCCCGGGCATAGGCCTGCAGATCGATGCCGGGGGCGGGGGCGCGAAGCTCGCCGTTGCCCTGGCCGTGGTCGAAGAAGTGCGCGAAGGGTGTCAGCGTGCCCGCCGTCACGGCGCTGTCGACATCCGGGTTCTGCTCCAGATAGAAGGCTGGATCGAACAGCGGCGAGGGTTGGCGCTGTTCCTGCGCGCCGTAGGTGACGAAATGGTCGTAGGCGGTGGTGCTGCCATTGGCGACCGCCTCGGCAACATCCGGGTTCTGCTGCAGATAGAAGTCGAGATCGACGAAGGCGTTGGGGTTGCGTCCCTCGAAACGTCCGTATTGCTCGAAATGTTCCTCAGCGGTGAAGGTGCCGGCCTGTACGCTCGCCGCGACATCCGGGTTGTTGCGCAAGTAAAAGTCTTCGTCGAAAAACCTAACCATCTGCGATCTCTCCATCGTGCGCGTCATCGTGCGCACCGGGGTTCGGGACAATCCTCCCCGCCGTGATGGTCGGGGAGGAGATCGAGCCGTCCGGGCTCGAGGGCCGATGCGCCGTTGTCGACCAACCCCTGTCGATCGGGGCGGTCACAAAGGCGCAAGTGCCGGAGCCAGTCGAACACGTCCGATGACGGATGTCGATCGATGGGGAATGACTGTGGACGATTTCTTGTCGTCCTGAGGTGCTGTTCGCTGTTTCGGGCGCGTGTTGGACACGCAAGGGCGAGTGCGCGGTGCGATCTCGCCGGGGAAGGGGGTGATGTCGTTTCAGCATCCGCGCATGGGTAACTGGGTGTCCCTTTCTACTAGCCTTCCGTTAACTGGGTGTCCCTTTCTTCTTTCCAGCAGGGTTTTCGTACAAAACGTAGCCCCTCCTAGCCCGGTAAGTGGGTGTCCTTTTCAGGAGCGACTCGGCCCGAGGATATGGCGCATCGCATCGAGATGGCGCCGTACCTTGCCCGGCGCGGTCGGCGGGCGCGTGGTGCGGTCGGGGTCGCGCGGGGGCTCGGGTGACGGTGGGGGAGGGGGCGAGGCCGGTCGTCCGCGCTGGTGCAGCTCGGAGAGATAGCCCTCGAGCCGGGACGGGGTGAACAGCGTCGATGGGCGCAGATAACGCGCCTGCTCGGTGCGGCCCCACTGGGCGGTCTTCAGGTCGACCACGGCGCACAGCGTCTCCGGGGCGTGTCGTCGCAGCGCGCGGCGCAGGATGCGGTAGGTCGCGGTGCCCGGCGCGTCGGGGAAGCAGGCGTTGGCCGCGCGGTTGAGGTGGGCGACGACCCGCGCGATGGCGGCGTCATCGACGGGACGCGGCTCGGCCTGCTGTCTGGGCGCAGGGTCGGGCGCGCGTTGCGGCGCGGGCCGGGGTGGGTCGCGCCGCAGGATCGCCCGATAACGATTCGCCCGTCTGGCATCGCCGCGCTCGACCTGCAGCAGCTGTAGCTCGACCATGCGGCGGATGGCGCGCTTGACCGAGCTGTAGGAGGTGTTCGACACCCGCGCGAGCGTACGCAGCGACGGCCAGGCGACGCCGGAGTGCGAATTGATGTGCAGCGACAGACTGGTGGCGATGCGGCTGGCGGTATGGCTCAGCCTCGGCTCGGACAGCACGCGGCGCTGCCAGGCCAGGATCTCCACCGGCGAGGTAGCGAACTGAATGGACATTCGGCAATCTCCAGCATACGGAAACGGAGACCACCGACTGGATTGAGAGGGATCGCGAACGGGCAGTACGGCACATGCCAGCCCCTGGGGGACTTTGCTAGAATACCGCCGGCCACTGGTGCGCTCGACTCTGTGTCAGTCGGGGCTTTACGCGGTCAGGTGCGTCAACACCCCCGCGACGGTGGCCATCCTACCCTCGCCCAGTCCGGCTTGTCGAGCCTCCCCATCTCCGCGCCAACCCTTGGCGTCTCCCGCATTCGCCGTATCTCCGCCCGTTCATCCTCCCGCCCCGAGGGGGCCACGGGGGAGCGATCATTCGTGCCTTCGGATTCGTCCGTTCAGGGGCCAGCCTGACCCCAGGGGTTGGGGCGCGTTGGACCCAGGGTGGGGTCAGGCTGGGCCCACGAAACGACCCCGGCTGATGGGCGATCGATATGTCAGGCCGTGGCGGCGGCAGCCGTGAAGAACTGCTTGGCGCGTCGCACGCCTCGCAGATAGCGACACTCCCGCTGTGCGGCGAGCGCCGTCATTCGTTCAGGCGCACCGATCGCCGCGCCGAAACCCTTGAGCAGGAAACCCGCGTGCTCGACGAAGCGCTCCGGCGCGATGCCGAGTCGGGCGAGGATGTCGGGCAACTCCGCCGGGATCGCGCCACGCTTGCGTGGATGCAGGGCGCGCCCGAGCGAGTCGACCAGGATCAGGTAATTGTCGAAGGTGAAGGGGATGGTGGCGGGGCATTCGGCGGGGTTGCCGAATGGCATCAGTGGGGCAGGTGGCAGACGGTTGAGGGCGGCTTCCCAGAATTCAGCGCGACGTGCGTCTGCCGTGGGCTCCGTATCCTCGGTCTCTGGCGGCGTCGATGCTGTCGCTGGGGTGGGCGGTGGATGCGATGAGCCTTGCCGGGGCTGTGGTGCCGCTTCTGCTTCACCCCCATCCCCTTGCAAGTCGGCGATCCGCGCCGCGATCCCGGTGTGCGCGCTCGCCTCCGGCGTCTCCGCGATCCCGGCGCGGATCGGGTTGAGATCGACATAGGCCATCACCGCCAGCAGCGCCGTCTCGTCGAGGATCGCCTGCGAACGGAAGCGTCCCTCCCAAAACCGCCCCCGCACCCCATCCTCCCGATTCGCCGCCCGCGCGATCGATTCGTTGAGCACCCGCATGAACCACGAGAGATCCACCAGCCGCGCCCGATAGGTCGCGACCAGCCCCGCGACACCATCCAGCTCCGCCTCGGTCATCCCCGCCCGCGTCGCAGGCGACAGGAAGCGCTCCACCACCACCGGCCCGCGGAACAGAGATCGCCAGCGCCGTAACACCTCCTCATCCGACCACTGAGAAGCACGCTCCGCATCGAGCCGCACCACCAGATGCACGTGATTACTCATCACCGCATAGGCCGCGACATCGATCGCGAACACCCCGGCGAGCTGACGCAACCGCAACTCCACCCAGCCGCGCCGATGCTCGAAGCTCCGTCCGGTCAACCGATCGAAGCCACAGAGATAGGCCCGCCGCACGCAGCGCGTGACGAGGTGGTACCAAAGCGTATCAGAGAGTGAGACGAGCGAGGCGCGGGGACGAGTCATGAGGTCTCTCCGCGAGGGGTGATGAAGGGAAGGTAGGAGAGGTGGGGAGGGAAGTCAAAGGTAAGTGGGTGTCCTTTTCTTCCATGAGGTCTCTCCGCGAGGGGTGATGAAGGGAAGGTAGGAGAGGCGGGGAGGGAAGTCAAAGGTAAGTGGGTGTCCTTTTCTTCCCGGGTGTCCTTTTTTTCCCTTCTTCCCTTTTCTTCCGCCTGAAAAAGAAGAACCGGCCCCGAAGGGCCGGTCCAATAGTGTGATCCAAGATGGATGGATTAGGCGGTGATGAAGTTAGAGCCGTCGAAGTTGTCGAGGCTCACACCAGTCAGTTGGATGATGCCATCGGCATCGTCGAGACCACCATTGCCGTCACCCTTCAGGATGTACGCATTGCCGCCGTAGTTGAAGGCAGTGAAGCCATCAGCGCCGCCGAGGAGTGCCTCAGCTGCTGCTGCAGCATCCTCAAGATTATCTTCAGCAGCAATATTGCCAAGCTGCGTATTATTCAGCGAGTTGTACACTGCGGTGCCACCACCATCAAGACCAGACAGATCAAGCACATCATTCGCAGCTGAGAAGTCCGTGATCGTGATCATGGTATCAGCAAGCGCATCTGCGTCCGCATTGGCAAGAGCATTGACATCAACCGTGTCGTTACCCGCGCCAAGTGTAATGCTGACGGTTTCCGTTGCATCACCGGCAGCGATCACAAAGGTATCGTTGCCAGCGCCAAGATCTGTGGCCAGCGTGGAAGCGCCAGTCTTATCAGTAATCGTGTCACTACCCGAACCGCCGGTGACAGAGGTGATGTTCGCCAGAAGCGTAACGCTGATGTCGCCGGTCGAAGCCGACATGTTCAGCGTTTCCAAAGCACCGCCTGCTACCGTAAGCGCGACATCCTCAGACAGGTCAAGGTTAAGCGTTTCGGTCGAAGCCGTCGCCGTGACTGCAACAGTACCAGAGGTTTCACCAGATACTGTCACGGTCTTAACGCTGGCATTGGTCTCACTGGTGACCACAGCGTCCGTGTCAGTGTCGCCGCTGATAATGTTGAGCGCGGTTACGTCCTTAGCAGCAATCACATCGATGTCGTTATCGGTAGCGTCCGCCGCAAGCTTGATGGTTACACCTTCGCCAACTGTAAACTGTGCAGCCTGTGTAATGATGCCCTGAACATCAAGAGACTTGAGGCTAGAAATACCGGATACGTCGGTGCTGGCCTGCGTGCCGCTTTGTTTGATGACATACGTCTCAACGTTGCTGAACTGCCCCAGTTGGGCTGCTGTCACCGACGCGTCAGCAACGATGTTGGCGGTGTCGTTGCCCCCGCGACCATCAATAGCGTCAAATGCATTAAGCGTGGCGCCGGTACCGACAAGCGCATTAAACGTATCATCACCGGCCGTACCCGTGATGATCTCGCCCGCTTCGGTAGTGAGCGTAAACGTCTCCCCAGTCGACGGGCTCTCAGACCCACCCGAGGCACGCCCCTCAGCCGCACCAAAGAGCACGAAGTGCTGGTAACCGCTGGTGAAGGTGCCGGCGTCGACGGCGGCCTGGACATCGGGGTTGTCCGCGAGGTAGGTGGCCTCGTTGAAGGTGTCGGCGCCGGGCTGACGGCCCTCGGTGGCACCGTACAGCTCATAGTGCTGCAGCGCGCTGGAGAAGCTGCCGGCCTGCACGGCGGCGAGCACGTCCGGGTTCTGGGTGTAGTAGCCGGTCGGCTCGAAGTAGGGGTTGGGCTGACGACCCTCGGCCTCGCCGTAGAGGGTGTAGTGCTGCTCGGCACTGGTGAAGGCACCCTGCAGGATGGCCTGGAGGACGTCGGGGTTCTGCTGCAGATAGTATTCTTGATCGAAGGTCTGGAGAGCCATGAGTTTTAGTCCTTTACGGTGGGATGTTAGGGTGGTGGGTGAGCCCGAAACTCGGCTAGGCTAACGCAGCCTGACGCTATCAGCAACTCACGCCATGGCGCAAGCACTCGGCCGTCGAGTTGCTGTACCAGAGCGGATCAGCGCGGGCGGTGGCGCCAACAGGCTTTGGTGCGCCCGACTCCGCTGTGCCGACCTGTACCAGGAACTCATCTTGGTGTCCCCAAAAAGCAACATTGGATACGAGCACGGCTAAATTCTACTCAAGTTTTTCCATAAAACAAGCCTTAAAGTGCGCGGCTGACACTATATTGAAACGTGTCTCTTTTTAGCATCACGCGGGACGACCGCTGGTGGTGCGCAAGATTGTCCCGCCCGCCCCGGATCGCTACACTGAATCCCTTGACTTGCCCTGGCGTGTCCCGCGCGGCCCGCCGTCACCCGCTCACCCGACCTCCCAAAGCTGCCGATGGACTCTCCGTACTCCGATCTATCCACCACCGCGCCGTCGGCCCTGCCGGCGAGTTTGTGGCGCAACCGGGGGCTGGTCCTCCAGTTGGTCCGGCGCGACATCAGCAGTCGCTACCGCGGCTCGTGGCTGGGGCTGGCCTGGTCGGTGCTCAACCCGGTGCTGATGCTGCTGGTCTACAGCTTCGTGTTCTCGGTGGTGTTCAAGGCGCGTTGGGGCGGTCCGGTGGAGGACGGGCATGCGGCCTTCGGTCTGGTGCTGTTCGCCGGGCTGATCGTGCATGCGCTGTTCTCCGAGGTGGCCAATCGCGCGCCGCGGCTGATCCTGGACAATGTCAGTTATGTGAAGCGTGTGGTGTTTCCGCTGGAGGTGCTGCCCTGGGTGGCGCTGGGCTCGGCGCTCTTCCACATGGGCATCAGTCTGGTGGTGCTGCTGGCGGGGCAGTGGTTGCTGACGCAGTCGCTGCCCTGGACCGCGCTGCTGTTGCCGGTGGTGGTCGCTCCGCTGTTGCTGGTGACGCTCGGGTGCGGCTGGTTCCTGGCCGCGACCGGGGTCTATCTGCGCGACATCGGGCAGAGCATCGGTCTGCTGACCACGGTGATGCTGTTTCTGTCGCCGACCTTCTATCCGCTCTCGGCGCTGCCCGAGCTGGGGCAGACGCTGCTGTATCTCAACCCGCTCACGCTGGTGATCGAGGAGAGCCGGCGGGTGTTGCTGTTTGGTCAGTTGCCGCACTGGGGCGGTCTGCTGGTCTATTCGGTCATCAGCGTGATGGTGGCCTGGGGCGGTTTCTGGTGGTTCCAGCGGGCGCGCCGAGGGTTTGCCGATGTCGTCTGAGCCGATGATGATCCGTGCCGAGGGGCTGGGTAAGTGCTATCGGGTGTACGAGCGCCCGGAGGACCGGCTCAAGCAGTCGGTTGTGGCGCGCTGGCGCGGGCTGCGGGGGCAGCCGCCGCCGCAGTATTATCGCGAGTTCTGGGCGCTGCGCGAGGTGTCGCTGGAGCTGCGCCGGGGGGAGACGCTCGGGGTCATCGGGCGCAACGGCTCGGGCAAGTCGACGCTGCTGCAGATGCTCTGCGGCACCCTGGCGCCGACCACCGGGCGGGTGGAGACCGGGGGGCGGATCGCCGCGCTGCTGGAGCTGGGCGCGGGGTTCAACCCGGAGTTCACCGGGCGCGAGAACGTGTATCTCAACGGCAGCGTGCTGGGGCTGACGCAGGCGGAGGTCGACGCGCGTTTCGAGCGCATCGCCGCTTTCGCCGATATCGGCGCCTTCATCGACCAGCCGGTGAAGACCTACTCGAGCGGGATGTACGTTCGTCTGGCCTTTGCGGTGGCGGTGAACGTCGATGCCGACGTGCTGGTGGTCGACGAGGCCCTGGCCGTCGGCGACATGTATTTCCAGGCCAAGTGCATGGCGCACATCCAGCGGTTGATCGACGACGGGGTCAGCCTGCTGTTCGTCAGCCACGATGTGGGCGCGGTCAAGTCGGTGTGCCAGCGCGCGCTCTATCTCGACCGGGGGCAGCCGGTGGCGCTGGGCGAGACCGCCGGGGTGGTGGAGGCCTATTACAGCGCGCGCGTACAGGCGGAGCGCGCCGCCAGACCGGCGCCGGAGGCCGCCTCGCCCGAGCTGCCCGCGCAGGATCTGTTCGATCCCGCGGATCTCGAGGCGCAGGCCGAGTTCGCGCGGCGCGCGGACTTTCAGCGCATCCGCAACGGTCAGGCGGAGTTTCTCGATGTGCGGCTGACGGATCTCGACGGCCAGCCGCTGGAGTGCGTCGAGTTCGGCCAGACGGTGGTGCTGCGCATGCTGTTTCGCGCCAATCAGGCGATCGCGCTGGCCGGCATGGCCTACCATGTGCGCGATCGCACGGGGTATGACATCATCTACTCCGACACCGAGATCGAGTCGCGCCCCATCACCGATCTGCGCGCCGGCCAGGTGGTGCAGACGGATTGGCGCTTTACCGTGCGCTTGCGCGAGGGGGATTACTCGATCGCCGCGATGCTGTCGATCCCGGAGAATCTCGAGATCGCTCAGGTCGATGTGTGTGACTTCGTGCCCATCGCGCTGGCGTTCAAGGTGGTGCGGGGGGAGACCCTGCCGCTGCATGCCGCCTGTCACTGGCAGAACGAGGTGGCACACCGCACGCTCGAGGGCGAGGCGTAGGGGCGCTGTCCGGGGCTGTCGCCGCGACCGCGCGTCGGTCGCCGCGGCCCCGCTTGCCGACGGCCTCTGGTGCGCGCCCGCAGCGTCTGCGAGACATCGGGATCTCTCCGTTAACCTCTGCTGATCGGCACTCATGTCCTCCTCCAGACCCCTCTATGTGACGCAACCCGCCCTTCCGCCGCTGCGGGAGTTCATGCCCTATCTGGAGCAGATCTGGGATGCGCGGATGCTGACCAACGCAGGTCCCTTCCACGCGCGCTTCGAGGCCGCGCTGGGCGAGTACCTGGGGGTCGAGCATCTGGCGCTGTTCGCCAACGGCACGCTGGCGCTGATCACGGCCCTGCAGGCGCTGCGCATCACCGGGGAGGTGATCACCACGCCTTACTCGTTCGTGGCGACGGCGCACTCGCTGTTGTGGAACGGGATCAAGCCGGTGTTCGTCGATGTCGATCCGGTGACGCTGAACCTGGACCCGGCGCGCATCGAGGCGGCGATCACGCCGCAGACCACGGCGATCCTGGCGGTGCACGTCTATGGCCATCCGTGCGATCTGGATGCGATCGAGCGCATCGCCGACACCTACAACCTGAGGGTGATCTATGATGCCGCGCATGCCTTCGGGGCCAGGGTGGGGGGGCGCAGTCTGGTGGATCATGGCGACCTGTCGGTGTTGAGCTTCCACGCCACCAAGGTCTTCAACACCTTCGAGGGCGGGGCGATCATCTGCCCGGACGCGCGCACCAAGCAGCGTATCGATCGGCTGAAGAATTTCGGCTTCGTCGACGAGGTGACGGTGGTGGCCCCCGGCATCAACGGCAAGATGAACGAGTTCTGCGCGGCACTCGGCCTGTTGCAGCTCGAGCACGTCGATGCCGCGCTGGCGCGTCGCGCGGAGCTGGCGCGGATCTATCGCGCGGCCATCGACGAGATCCCCGGACTGCGCTGTCACCCGGACCCGGTGCCGGAGGGGGCGAATCATGCCTATTTCCCGATCATGGTGGAGTCGGCATACCCCATCGATCGCGATGCCCTGTACCAGCGCTTCAAGGCGCGAGACATCCATGCCCGGCGTTATTTCTATCCGCTGATCTCGGCGTTCCCGATGTACCGGGGGCTGCCATCGGCGCAGCCCGACCTGTTGCCGAACGCGGTGCGTGCGGCCGAACAGGTGCTCTGTCTGCCGCTCTACCCGGATCTCGAGGCGGAGGATCAGGCGCGCGTGATCGCGGTCTTGCGGGAGGCCGGCGATGGCGATGCTTGAGCGTGCCGAGGTCGAGGCGCTGGGGTTCGCCGGCGTCGGTCGTGACGTCGAGATCTCCGAGCGTGCGGTGTTCTATGGCGCATCGCGCATCACCCTGGGCGATGCGGTGCGCATCGATGACTTCTGCGTGGTGTCGGCGGGTGCCGGAGGCATCGAGATCGGCAGCCATGTGCATCTTGCCGTCGGCTGTACCCTGATCGGCGCGGCGCGGATCAGTCTGGAGGACTTCAGCGGTCTGTCCTCGCGGGTGTCGGTGTATTCGAGCAGCGATGACTACTCCGGCGCCGCGCTGACCAATCCGACGGTGCCCGATTGCTATCGGGCCGTTGCCCACGGCGAGGTGAGGCTCGGACGGCATGCGATCGTCGGTGCCGGGAGCGTGATCCTGCCCGGGGTGACGCTGGAGGAGGGCGTGGCGGTCGGCGCGCTCAGTCTGGTCACCAAGCGCTGCGCGGCGTTCGGCGTCTATGCCGGTCGCCCGGCGCGGCGCGTCAAGGAGCGCTCGCGCGAGCTGCTGCGACTGGAGGCGGCGTTGCTTGGCGAGGACGCGCCGCGATAGGACATGGAGTCCTGGCCGCCGCGGGCAGGATAGGGGCAGGCCTTGGCGCCGAGTACTGAGATGGATCGATCATGAGTAGTCCACGAGTCAGCGTTGTTGTCGCTGCATATAACCATGCCGCCTTTGTGCGTGAATGCATCGAGAGCGTGCAGGCCCAGACCTTCACCGATTGGGAGCTGGTCGTCACCGACGACGGTTCCCATGACGGCACCGCCGATATCCTCCGCGAGCTTGCCGCCTCGGATCGACGCATCCGCTTTCACGGTTTTGCTGTCAATCAGGGGGCCTGCATCGCGGTCAACGATGCCATCGCGCGGGCGCGCGGCGAGTTCATCGCCGTGCTCAACTCCGATGATCGCTGGCGAGCGGACAAGCTGGCGCTTCAGGTGGCGTTTCTCGAGCGCCACCCCGAGTGCGGCGCGGTGTTTGCCAAGCCGCGCCTGATCGACGAACGCGGCGCGCCCTTCACCGACGCGGGACACAAGGACTATCTGATCTTCGAGGAGGCGAACCGTTCTCGTCAGGCATGGCTGGATCACTTCTTTCATGCCGGAAACTGTCTGTGTCACCCCTCGGTCCTGATCCGGCGCTCATGCTACGACCATGTCGGCTGTTATGACCCGCGTCTGGCCCAGTTGCCCGATCTGGACATGTGGGTGCGGCTCTGCGCGCATTACGAGATCCATATCCTCGATGCGCAGCTGGTCGACTTCCGCATCCTCGACGGCGAGCGCAATGCCAGCGCCGCGCGTCCCGAGGTGCTTGCTCGCGAGCCCTGGGAGCGGTTGCAGGTCTTGCGTCACTATCTGACCGACGGTCTCGACGGTCATGTGTCTCCGCTGCCGCATCCGGCGCAGCCGCAAGACGAGCCGTCGCCGCGCCTGCGCCTGGCCTGGACCGCCCTGGCGATCGGGACGCCGGCTCATCGCGCGCTGGCCCTGGAGATCCTTCATCGGGCGCTTGCGCCCGGCGAGCCCGTGGCCGCGGGCGCCCCGGAACTCTCCGCGTATCTGCGTCTCACCGGCGAGACGGATCTCTTCTGGCAGCGCCATGTTGCCATCTGTCACCAGCTCCAGCGCGACGTCGAGACGCTGCAGGATGTTGTCGCACGTCAGCGCGCCGAGCTGGCGTCGGTCAACCAGGCGCTCGACCTGAGCCAGTCGCGACATGCCTCGGCCGAGGCCGCACTGCGGGACATCCAGTCCTCCCGATCCTGGACCATGACCGCACCGCTGCGCCGGCTGGTGCGGCGGGTGAGCGGCTTGCGGCGAAAGGGGGATGAGTGATGATGACTGCCGTTTTCAACAGAGATGAATCATGAGCAAGACCCCATCTGTCAGTGTCGTGATTCCGGCCTACCGTCATCAGGCGTTCATCGCCGAGGCCATCGACAGTGTGCTGCGGCAGAGCTTCGATGACCTCGAGCTGATCGTCATCGATGACGGCTCGCCGGATGACACGGCGGCGGTTGCCGAGCGTGCCCTGGCCAATGATCCGCGCGCCCGGCTGCTGCGCCAGGACAACGCCGGTTCGCATGCGACGATCAACCGCGGGCTGTCGATGGCCCGCGGGGAGTGGGTCGCCATCCTGAATTCCGACGACCGCTATCACCCGGATCGTCTCGAGCGTCTGCTCGCGGTGGCGGGGGAGGGGTACGACTTCCTGGTCAGCGATTTGCGCCTGATCGACCAGGACGGGGGCGTCGTGAGCGACCCCGGGCACTGGTTCAATACGATGATCGAAGGGTTCCGTCAGTACGCGAGGGCCGATGGCCCCGTGGCCGGCTTGCTGTACGGCAACTATACGGCCTCGACCTCGAACTTCTTTTTCAGGCGCGCGCTGCTGGATCGCATCGGCGGTCTCAGGGAATATCGCTATGTCGTCGATTGGGAGTTTGCGCTGCGGGCCGCGCTCGAGGCGCCGGAGCGATTCACCTATCTGATCGACGAGCCCCTGTTCGATTATCGCCTTCACGGCGCCAATACGATTTTGTCGGGCGCGCTGCGCGGTGGCGCGGAGATCGAACGCATGCAGCGAGGGATACTCCGCGAGCGCTTCGGTGTCCCGCGCGCGCTGCTGGCAGCCATGCACCGCAATCATCGCCATCTGCGTCGCCATTGGCGGGAGCTGGGTGAGCAACGCGTCGAGCGCTTCGTGCGCGATCGCGAGGCTGACGTGGCCCTGCTGCGTGATGCGCTCGACCTGGAGTCGAGCACTCGCCAGCAAGAAGTGGCCTTGCTGAAGGCCAAACTGGCAGAGCGCGAGACGGCCCTGGCCGCGCACAAGGCGGAGTTGGCCGCCATTCATGCCAGCCGTAGTTGGCGTTATACGAGGATTCTGCGTAAAAAATGAAATCATCGCCTCACTGCTTTACCAGCATTACGAGCAACTATCTGCCGAAGGCTCGTGTGCTGGCTTCGTCGATCAAGCGGGTCTGCCCCGATGCTGGTTTCCACTTGATGCTCAGCGACACGCCGCCCAGCGGTTTCGATCTGGCGGCGGAGCCGTTCGATAGTGTGCTGCAGATCGAGGATCTGCCGGTCGCCGATGTCAATGCCTGGGTGTTCAAGCACAGCGTGGTGGAGCTTTGCACCGCAGTGAAAGGCCTGGCGGCACAGGAGATCGCACGACGGCATGATGCGGCGCAGGTCTTCTATTTCGACCCCGACATGGTTGTTTTCGGTGGTCTGGATGAACTCAGCGGCAAGCTTGCCGGGCACAGCGTCGCCCTGACGCCTCACCTGACCGCCCCGGAGGAGGATCTGCAGGGGATTCTCGACAACGAGATCAGTGCCCTGAAGCACGGGATCTACAATCTGGGGTTCGTCGGCGTCAACACCGCCAGCAGCGAGGGACGGCGTTTTCTCGACTGGTGGGCGGCGCGGCTGGTGGACTTCTGTTATGACGATATCCCCAACGGACTGTTCACCGATCAGCGGTGGGTCGATCTGGCGCCCGGCTTCTTCGAGGACGTGCTGATTCTGCGTGATCCTCAATACAATGTCGCAACCTGGAACATCAGCCACCGACAGGCAACGGGGTCGATCGAGAACGGCATCGAGATCAATGGCCAGCCCTTGAGCTTCTATCACTTCTCCGGGTTCGACAGCGGCGCCCAGGAGGCCATGCTGAAGCGTTACGGGAAATCCAGCCCGGTGCTCTTCAAGCTGCGCGACTGGTATATCGAGGAGTGTCGCAAGAACGGTCAGGACGCGCTCGGCAAGCTGCCGTGCAAGTTTGCCTGCTACAGCAACGGGGAGACGATCACCAAGCTGCAGAGGATCGTCTATCGCAACCGTCAGGATCTGCAGGACGCCTTCCCCGATCCATTCGACACCTCAGACCTCCATCAGTCCTATTACGACTGGTTCCGTGTCAATGGTCCGGCACCAACGGACTTCGACGAGCTTCCCGCCGAGGCGCTGCGGGCACAGTTGAGCGAGGCGCTCGATGAGCTGCGTCGCATCAAGCATTCACGTAGCTGGAAGCTGGCCCGTCTGGTGAGTCGAGGTGCCCGGTTGCTCCGGCGCTGATGCTACCGTGGAACGCGTGCTTTGCTTTGATGGGGGCCCTGCGACAACAGGCTTGACGGTGCGGGATGACTGTCTGGTCGAGAGCCTGCGCCTGCTGTTGTCGAATACTGCCTACGCGACCGGGATTCGACTCTATCTGCCTGGGTTTAGCCGGGGGATGAGCGAGCGGGAAGAGCAGGCGTTTTGCAGCGAGCTTTCCAGCCGGGTCGGCCTGGATCTCGCGCGGGATGATCGCATCGAGATCCACCCGCAGGTCAGCAACGGTCTCTCCGACATCCTGAGCACGCTGCCGGCCTCGGTCAGCGAGGTGATGGTTGTCGGCGCCGGTTTCCTGGTGCCGCCCGGGTGGGATACACGGCTGCGCTCCATCGCCAAGGACGACGCCCTGATCGGCTGCATTTCTCCGCTTTGCATGGGGGTGCCGCCCCTCGATGACGGCGCTGGTCTCTCCGCGCGTGGATCGAGTTCAACGGGCGCGGTCGATGCGGCCGCCATGACCGCGTGGCTGGACAACGACCGGCTGGTTGCGGCGCTCGGCGCAACGCAACACCTACAGCTTCCCATCCTGTTCCCCCAGTGCTGCTACTTGACCGCGCAAGGGCTGTCCGCTCTACGGGCGGCAGACAGGGGCCTGGACCCGGTCGTTTGTCTCGAGCGCGCCGGTCTCGTCAGCTTGGTCGCGCTGAATTTGCTGACCGCGAAACAGCGAGGCCTGGGTGAGTCAAGCGCGCTCTCGGCCTACATCGAGTCTGCGTCGAAATCCAGCAAGCTGCTCGGATGGCTGCGCACCAGGCTTGACGAGGGGCATGCGCCAGCCATCGATTCCGCAGCAGTCCGTTCATCGCAGCCGGTTCAGCTGCATATCGCTCATAGCTGGGGCGGCGGGCTCGGTCACTGGGTGGATGATTTCATCGCCGGTGATTCGAGTCGCGTCAACCTGGTCTTGAAGTCGATCGGGTCCTGGGGTGAGTTCGGGCAGCGTCTCGAGCTTTACAGCAGCTACAGTGCGATGCCGCCGCTCCGTGTCTGGTCACTGACCACGCCAATCACGGAGACGGCACTGGCCAATCTGGATTATCGCGCCGTTCTGCGCGAGATCCTCTCGGAGTATCAGGTCCAGGGCGTTATCGTCTCTTCGCTGATCGGTCACTCGCTCGATGTCTTTCGCACCGGCCTCCCGACCTTGCTGGTTGCTCATGACCATTATCCTTTCTGTATCGCGCTGTATTCCCGGTTCAACGATGTCTGCGCCCGCTGTGATGGCGAAAGGCTTCGGGCGTGCATGAAGGATAATCCTGGCCATCAATTCTTTACCAGTCGTGCCCCGGAGGACTGGGAGGCGTTGCGCGCAGCCTTTGTCGGGGTCTTGCAGGACAACCCCGTCACGCTGGTCACGCCGGTCCGTTCCGTGCTCGAGCGATGGCGTACCCAGATGCCTCAGCTCGAGTCCCTGCCTGCCCATGTCATTCCGCACGGCTTGGGGTTGTCGCCCAGCCCATCGCTCGCGGGAGAGGATGCGGGGCGGTTGCGTGTTGTGATTCCGGGAAAACTGAGTGAGGCGAAGGGCTTGAGGCTGCTCGAGCAGGTCCTGCCGCGTCTGGCTCGGTTCGCCGACATCTACCTGATCGGCTGTGGTGTCAGCGGCCATGTGTTCTCCAGCATTCCCGGCGTTCATCTCGTCGAGCACTATGCCCGGGGAGAGATTCAGGCCGAGCTTTCCGCCTTGCGCCCGCATGTCGGCTTGCTCTGTTCTCTGGTCCCGGAAACCTTTTCCTACACGCTTGGCGAGCTGCAGCACTATGGCATACCTGTCGTTGCCACCCGAGTGGGGAGTTTTGTCGATCGCATCGATCATGGTGAAACCGGTTTTCTGTGTGACCTGGATGCCGGGGCGGTTGTCGAACTGATGCGCGCTCTCGATGACGACAGGGAGGTTCTCTCCAGGGTACGTGGCCGGCTCGAACAGACTCCGCCGCGCACCCTGGACGGGATGGTGGCGGATTACCACAGGCTCCTTCCGGTGGCGCCGGTGGCAAGAGGACAGGCCCTGTTCGAGGCGGGGCCCAGACAACTGGCAAAAGAAGCCATCTACATCAACCCTCAGTCGACCTATAAAATGGCCGCGTATGCCTTTTTCAAGTATTCGCTCATCAAGGTCGCGAGCAGTCCGAGACTACCGTCGTGGTTGAGGAGCGGGCTCGGGAAGACCTTGCGGCTTTTGAAAAGGCTCAAGGGCTCGTGTGAGCGTTGACGGCCATGCCTCTTGTTGGGAAGTGAAGATCCTTTCGCTTTTCGAATATTCATGATTTGTGCCTCTTGCTTTTCAGGCAGGGGGCAGGTTGTTTTTGATGGAAAAAGAAAAGCGTCCAAGTAAAGATTCTGGCTGTCATCCCGCATATCGTCCAGATATTGACGGGCTCCGGGCTGTCGCCGTTCTTTTTGTCGTTCTTTTTCACGCCTTTCCCAGCCATTTGAGGGGTGGCTTCGTTGGCGTTGACGTTTTCTTTGTGATATCCGGTTTTCTTATCTCCTCGATCATATTCAAGAGCGTTGATGCCGGTGCTTTCAGTCTGTCCGATTTCTATGGCAGACGGGTGAAGCGGATCTTTCCGGCGCTTTTCCTGGTGCTGCTCTCGAGTTATCTCTTTGGCTGGTATTTCTTGCTGGAGAACGAGTACGAGCAGCTGGGCAAGCATATTGCCTCTGGTGCTGCCTTCATCTCCAACATCGTTCTGTTTACGGAGTCGGGATATTTCGATAGTGCCGCCGAACTAAAGCCCTTGCTGCACTTGTGGAGTCTGGGTGTCGAGGAACAGTTCTATATCTTCTGGCCCCTGCTGGTCATGCTGGCATGGCGAAAAGGGGTAAGCCTTGCCTGGCTGATCGTTGGCGTGCTTGTCGTGTCTTTCTCTCTCGGTATCGTCACGACAAAAAACAACGAGGAAGCCGCTTTTTACCTTCCGCTGACCCGCTTCTGGGAGCTGCTTGCCGGGAGTCTGCTGGCCTGGCTGAAATTGTATGCCGAGCCGGTTGGCAGTGCCGTCGAGACGGGCAAGGGCAAGGCATTTCTAAACAAGGCCAATGTTTTTTCCTTGGTTGGCGTGCTGTTTTTGATCGTTGCCGTAACACAAATCAACGAACGATCCGAGTTTCCGGGTTATTGGGCGCTGTTCCCTGTACTTGGCGCCGTCTTGATAATCGCTGCCGGGCCTCAGGCATGGGTCAACGAGAAAGTGCTTTCAAGCCGACTCTTCGTGTGGGTCGGCCTGATCAGCTATCCGCTTTATCTGTGGCATTGGCCGATCCTTTCCTTCGGTTATATCCTCGAGGACGGCTCGCCTGCCGTGGCGACCCGGCTGCTCGGTGTCGCCGGGGCCTTCCTGTTGGCATGGTTGACCTACCAGTTCGTCGAGAAAAGGGTTCGCTCCAGGGTCGGTGGAAAGAAGATCCTGGTGCTGGTTTTCGCCATGTCGGGCATTGGCCTGGTTGGGCTTGCCACCTATCTGGGTAACGGGTTTGGATTCAGGCTGAATTCCAATCTTGCGATGGATGAGCAGGCGATAAAGCAGGAGCGGGAGCAGTATTGGTCGGAGATTTCGGGCAGCGGTTTCCGTGACGATGCGACGAATATACTGATCTTCGGGGATAGTCAGGCATTCGATATCTACAAGGCATTGGCGAACGACGATCGTTTTGGTCTGAAGATCTATCAGACCAGCTTTGAGTGCGCCGCCTTCATGATGCCGAAGTGGGGGGCTGAAAAGAACGCGGAGTCGTGTCGTCAGAACTTTGCGACGATGATCTCCTCGCCGGAGATACAGGACGCTGAAATATTTGTCTATGCCGCTCATTGGCAAATGGCCGGCGAGCCGGAAGATGCGGAAGCATTCTATCGCCAGGCCGTCGCGGAAATAAAGGCTCTCAATCCTGAGATAAAGGTTGTCTTTTTCGGTCCGAAGCCATTGATCGGAGAGACATGGCTATCCATCAATGCGATCACCAAGGGGCAAAGATCGTTGCCCTTGATGAACGCATCGCTCAACGAGAAGAGATGGTTGAGACCGGAAGAAACGGATTATGCAAGGAGCATGGCAGGTCGTCTGGGTGTCGACTTTATCGACACCGAAGAGGTTTTCTGTGCTGGCGGATGTCCATTCTATGAAAACAACAAGTTTTCGTATTTTGACCAACTGCACTGGACTGAGTTTGGCGCTTCGCTGTTCATGACCAAGCTCAAGGCCCGCGGCGAGTTCCAGTCTCTTGTCCAGTAAGGGGTTTTCGTCCTGCGTCTGTTTGGCGATCCTTGTTTCTGACGGGGGGCTCGATCGCACAGGTTTGAAGCCCTGGGCGTTGATTGCAGCCAGCGGTGCCGGTGCGCTCGCCCGATGCTCAAGGGTCTCTTCGCTCAAGGGTCTCTTCCGGGGCTGTGCCCGGTGGCGGCATGGCGTGGCTGGCCTGGGGCGACACCTTGCCCAAGGGCCTGGAGCGGTTGCACCTCCGGCAACCCGAGACCGGGGGATCGGGCGGGAGACCTGGATGATCGACTCGACGCCGGTCCGTGCCATGCGTCTCGGCGCTGGCGGCGGACAAGAAGAGGGCGTAAGCGCCGCTGCGGCTGGCTGCCTGCGGACGTTTCGCAAATCCCGCGATCGCAACGCCACCGAGCGCCCGTTGGCAGGGCTCAAGCCCTGTCGACGACCTGCCAGCCGTTACGACAAGTCGCCCCCCGTTTTTCGGCGAGATTGAGGCTTGTTGGCATCCGCAGACGTCTCGGGCGCGAGGTTTTGCACGGAAGGTAAGACTGGAGACTCGCGGGCGCAGCCGATACCATGTCGTCTCAGCGTCCCCGCGACCGTCGCCCGACCCAGCCGATACGTCCACGCGCTGTCCTGACTACTCCCCTGTATTCTTTAGGGCTTTCCAATTTCTTCCACATCCCCGATCATTGCACTATGGATCGATTTTCCTTACCCATTGCCCGTATCGGCATCATCGGTGGTGGCCAGCTCGGCCGCATGATGGCCAAGGCCGCCAAGCGGATCGGCTGCACCTGCGTGGTGCTCGATCCGCAGCCGGGTTCGCCCGCGGCGCAGATCGCCGGTCAGCAGATCGTCGGTCACTATCATGATCCGGCCAAGCTGCGCGAGCTGGCCGATGCCTGCGACGTGCTCACCTTCGACATCGAGGACATCGGCACCGAGACCCTGGTCGAACTCGAGCAGGAGGGGCATGCGATCTATCCGGCGCCGGGGGTGCTGGCGCTGATCCAGGACAAGCTCACCCAGAAGCAGGCGCTGGAGGCGGCGGGGATTCCCACCGCGCCCTTCGTGCCGATGCCCGAGCCCACGCCCGAGGCCTTCGCCGCTTTCGGCTATCCGCTGGTGCAGAAGGCGCGACGCGGTGGTTACGACGGGCGCGGGGTGTCGATCATCAAGCGTCCGGAGGACTTCGACCGTCACCTGCCGGCGCCCTCGCTGGTCGAGCGCTTCGTGCCGGCGCGCAAGGAGGTCGCGGTGCTGGTGGCGCGTGGGCGCGACGGCGCCTGCCGTTGCTACCCGCCGGTGGAGATGTGCTTCCGCGCCGGCGAGAACGTGCTCGACATGCTGCTCGCCCCGGCGGCGATCGACGACAGCGAGGCCGAGGCGGCGCGCGCCCTGGCGGTGCGCACGGTCGAGGCGCTCGGCGGCGTCGGGGTGTTCGGTGTCGAGATGTTCCTCGCCGAGGACGGCTCGCTGCTGGTCAACGAGGTGGCGCCGCGCACCCACAACTCCGGCCATCACACCATCGAGGCCTGCGTCACCGACCAGTTCGAGCAGCATCTGCGCGCGGTGGTGGGGCTGCCGCTCGGCTCGACCGACCAGCTGGTGCCGGCGGCGATGATCAATCTGCTCGGCGCGCCCGGCTATCGTGGCCGGCCGGTGATCCGGGGGATGGCCGAGGCCCTCGCCATCCCGGGCGTGTGCGTGCACCTCTACGGCAAGGCCACCACCTCGCCGTTTCGCAAGATGGGCCATGTCACCGTGCTCGATACCGACATCGAACAGGCGCGCGAGAAGGCGCTGCGGGTACGCGAGCTGATCGAGATCACCGGGGAGGAGCAGGCATGAGCCAGGTTCAGGAACGCGCGCGCGCGCGAGTCGGCATCATCATGGGCAGCGATTCGGACCTGCCGGTGATGCAGGAGGCGGCCAACAGCCTGGCCGGTCTCGGCATCCCCTACGAGATGACCATCGTCTCGGCCCACCGCACCCCGCGTCGGCTCTACGAGTACGCCGAGCAGGCCGTCGCGCGCGGGCTGCAGGTGATCATCGCCGGTGCCGGCGGCGCGGCGCACCTGCCGGGCATGGCCGCCTCGCTGACGCCGTTGCCGGTGATCGGGGTGCCGGTGAAGACCTCGACCCTGTCGGGCGAGGACTCGCTGCTGTCGATCGTGCAGATGCCCGCCGGGGTGCCGGTGGCGACGGTGGCGATCAACGGGGCGAAGAACGCGGGGCTGCTCGCGGCGCAGATCCTCGGCGCGTCCGACCCCGAGATCCGCGAGCGGGTGGCGCAGTACAAGCGCGACCTGGAGAAGCTGGTGATGGACAAGGTCGCCCAGCTCGAGGCCGGCGCCTGAGTCGCGACCTGCCTCTCGCCCCGGGCGCGCCGCGCGGCGCGCCCGTCACGATCCCGTCTCCTTCCGGCGCCGCATCCACGCGGCGCCGTCTTCGTCCGCTCAGGGCTCGAGGTCGTCGAGCCTGATCTCGATATAGGCCTCGTCGCGCAGCTGGCGCAGCCACTGCTCGATCGCCTCCTCGGCCTTGCGCTGTTGCAGCGCCTCGCGTGCCTTGATGCGCATCGCACCCTCGGCCGAGTCCTGGGTGCGGCGCTCCAGCACCTGCACCAGATGCCAGCCGAAGGGGCTCTGGAAGGGGGTGCTGAGCTGCTCCGGCCCGAGCCTGTCCATCACCTCCTCGAAGGCCGGCACGGTGTCGCCGGGATTGACCCAGCCGAGGTCGCCGCCGCGCAGCGCCGAGCCGGTGTCGTCGGAGTTGGCGCGGGCGAGCAGGGCGAAGTCGTCGCCGCCGAGGATGCGCTGGCGCAGCACCGAGAGACGGCGCTTGGCGTCGGCGTCGGAGACCAGCTCGTTGGTGCGGATGAGGATGTGGCGCACATGGGTCTGCTGCAGGTTGCCCGGCTTGGCGCCCTCGATCTGGCTGAGCTTGATGATGTGATAGCCGCTGGAGCTGCGGATCGGGTCGCTGATCTCGCCCTCGTTGAGGGTCAGCGCCAGGTCGGCGACCAGGGTCGGGGTGGCGCCGATCTCGAACCAGCCGAGGTCGCCGCCCTGCAGCGCGTTGCGCCCGTCGGAGTCGCGTGCCGCGAGTGCCGCGAAGTCGGCGCCGCCGCGTAGCTTGACCACCAGTTGCTTGGCCTTGCGTTCGGCGCGTGCGACCTGCTCGGCGTCGGGCTGCTCGGGCAGGGCGATGAGGATGTGTTGGAGACGCACCCGCTCGCGCTCGATCAGCAGGCTCGACTCGCGCTCGAGGAAGCGGTCGATCTCCTGGTCGGTGATGCGGATCTTGCTCACCACCTCCTGGTTCTGCAGTCGGCTGGTGAGGATCTGGTCGCGGGTGTCCTCGCGGAAGTCGGCAAAGTCGATGCCGCCGGTCTCGAGCGTGGCCTGCAGCTCGGCGATGGTGAGACCGTTGCGCGCGGCGATGTCGCCGAGCGCCTCGTTGAGGGTGGCCTCGTCGACCTCGATGCCGAGCGCGCGGGCCTGCTGGCGCTGCAGCCGCTTGAGGATCAGGCGATCGAGCACCTGTTTCTCGAGCTGCGGACGCGGCGGCGCGGCGGTGCCGGCGCGCTGCATCTGCGGCAGCACCAGTTCGATCTCGCGCTCGACCTCGCTCTGCACGATGACGTCGTCGTTGACCACGGCGACGATGGCGTCGAGCGCCTCGACCGCGGCGGTGGCGGGCGTCGCGCCGAGCGCGAGCGCCAGGGCGAGCGCGAGGCCGCCGAGCAGGCCGGCCCAGGGGGCGGGCCGGTTAGTCCGTGTGGTACCCATAGATTCCTCTTTCCAGGAGCTTGTCGATCGGGTTGCCGAATGAACCGAGACCGGCAAGCTCCAGTTGCAACATGACGCTGGTGCTGCCGTCGCGCTCGGAGCTGGTCTTGAGGTGCTGTCCGAGCAGGCGCAGGCGCCAGCAGCAACGTCCGTACTCGATGCCGGCGAAGGCCTCGATGGTCTCGTCGTTGAGCATCGAGTAGAGCCAGCGCCCGACCAGCCGGGTGCGGTCGCCGAGCGGGAGCTGGAAGGAGAGGTCGGCGTCCTCGTAGCGTTCGGATCCGGTCTGGTTGCCGAGGTTGTAGCGATAGCTGAGGTTGACCAGACGGTTCGGTTCGGGGGCGTAGCGCAGCTGCAGCACCCGCTTCTCCCACGGGTCCTCGGTCTCGTTGGGGTTCCACTGTACGCTCGCCCGTGCGCTCCAGTCCTGGCTGAGACGGGCGGCGAACTCGCCGGCGACCGAGGAGCTAACGTCCTCCTCGGCCTCGTCGCCGTAGAGTCGCACGCGGCGCGAGTCGAAGTAGTAGATCTGGCCGATGCTGGCGCGGAACAGTTCGCGCCCGCTGTCGTCGGCGATGGTGCGCGAGGTCAGGCCGAGGGTGAGACGGTTCTCGTCGCCGATGCGGTCGTAGCCGGTGAAGCGGTTGGCGCGGAACAGGCTGGCGAAGCTGAAGTCGAGCGCGGTGGTGTCGAAGCGCGGGGTGTCCGACTGGTCCTCGTAGGCGGTGAGCAGGTAGTAGATGCGCGGCTCCAGGGTCTGCAGCGCACTGCTGCCGAACCAGTTGGTCTCGCGCTCGAAGACCAGCTTGCCGTCGAGATCGAAGCTGGGGATGAGGTGCGAGGGGCGCTCGGGCAGGCCGTCCTGCTGGTCCTGCAGCTCGTAGCCGGTGTAGTAGACCCGTGCCTGGGGGATGAGATAGCCGAAGCTGCGGCGTATCGGGATGCGCACCGAGGGCACCGCCACCAGGCGGCTGCCGTGGACGGCGTTGCTGTGGTCGAAGTAGTCGTACTGGCCCTGGAAGCGGTACTCGAGCAGGCCGTTCCAGCGCTGCGGGTCGAGTTCGAGTTCGAGGTGCGGGAGCTGGCCGTAGGGACGGTTCTCGGGGGTGATGCTGGTGTCGACGGTCTGGAACTGCTGCAACCGGATCAGGGTGCGCCAGCCCTCGCCGGTATAGCCGAAGTCGGCACGCTGCGAGAGGTTGCGCAGGCTGGTGACGTCGAGTCGGTTGCCGAAGTCCTCCAGATACTGGTCGTCGGAGGCCGAGGCGTAGTCGATCGAGCTGTACCAGCCGGCGTAGTAGCCGTTCTGCAGCACGCGCAGCGCGCCGCGCACCCCTTCCTCGGGGTTCTTGCGGTCCTCGGGCAGCAGCTCGGCGTTGATCTCGATCTGCTGGTGGGGCGAGAGATAGCGGAACTGGCCGCCGAGCATCAGCCCGCGGGTGCTCATGTAGCGCGGCATCAGGGTCGCGTCCATGTTGGGCGCGATGTTCCAGTAGTAGGGGATGGTGATATCGGTGCCGGTCTCGCTCGACGAGCCGAACGAGGGGATCAGCAGGCCGCTGCGCCGCCGATCGTCGATCGGGAAGCGCAGATAGGGGGTATAGAGCACCGGCACGTCGGCCACCCGCAGCCGCGCGTTGCGCGCCACGCCCATGCCGCTGTCGCGGTCGAGCTCCAGGGTGGAGGCGCGGATCGACCAGTCGTCGTTGCCGGGCGCGCAGGTGGTGTAGACGATGTCCTCGTAGCGACTGCGCGCCGGGTCGAGCAGCTCGGCGCGGGTGGCGCTGCCGCGCAGGTTGGCGCTGCCGGAGAGACGGTAGCGGGCGTGCTCGATCTCGCCGGTCTGGGTGTCGAGGTTGTAGTCGGCACGATCGCCCTGGAGACGCAGCCCGCGATAGTCGAGGAAGACGTCGCCGCTGGCCTCGGTCTGGCCGCTGGCGCTCGCGTAGGTGGCGCGGTCGGCCTCGAGACGCTGGCCCGGGCGGGTGATCTCGACGGTGCCGCGCAGTTCGATGCGCTCGCCCCGACGGTCGTAGTCGACCCGGTCGGCGACGATGTCGATGGGGGTGGTGTCGTCCTCGTTGCCGAGGATGGAGACGTTGGCGCCCTTGCGCGGGCCGCACTGATCCCACTCCAGCCCCCGGTGCAGATAATCGACGCTGGCGCGCGCCGCGCCGGGCTGCGGGACGGGCTCCTCGGGCTCGGCCGGGAGGCTGTCATCGGGGGCGAGCGGGCTGAGCGCGACCAGATCGGGCAGACGGATCGCCGAGAGCATGGCGCGCAGCGTCGCCAGGGTGCCGCCATCGCTGGATTCGGACTCCGGGCAGTCCTGGGTGCAGTTCGCCGCGCCCGGCGCGGAGACGGCGAGCAGGGTCGCCAGCAGTGAGGCGCGCACGCCCTGTTTGAAGTCGACCATGGTCGCCATGCGTCTGACGGGCTGGTTGGTGAGCGGGTGGACGGATCCGGTTGGAGGCTGCAACGATGTCATATCTGGGCCATACCATCAATCGCGATCATGCCCCGTCGAACGGCGAGCTGGGCCGTCCCGGAGCCGATCCCGGCGTTGCGCGCACGCGCTGGTGGCTGGATCATTGCGTCTCCCTCTGTGTTTTCACCGACAACCCACCGGAGTTCCCCCTTGGCCGACCGCGACGCAGCGCTCCACGCCTGGCTCGATCAGGTGCTCGAAGGGGCGCCCTTCCTGCTCACCTCGGCCTCGGCCGACGCGAGCTTCAGGCGCTATCTGCGGGTCCATCTCGACGATCGTACCCTGATCGCGATGGACGCCCCGCCCGAGCACGAGGACTGTGGCCGTTTCGCGCGCCTGGCGCGACGGTTGCGCGAGGCCGGGCTCAATGCGCCCGGGGTGCACGCCGCGGCGATCGAGCAGGGTTTCCTGCTGCTCGACGACCTCGGTGAGCGGCCCTATCTGCAGGTGCTCGACGAGACCAACGCCGACCGGCTCTATGGTGAGGCGATGGACGCGCTGCTGACGCTGCAGACGGCGGTGGCGACCGACGACCTGCCGCGCTACGACGCCGCCTTCCTCGGACGCGAGCTGGGGCTGTTCCGCGACTGGTTCCTCGAACGCCATCTCGGGCGCGCGCCCGACGCGGCGACCACGGCGCTGCTCGATGCGCTCGACCGGGTGCTGATCGACAGCGCGCTCGAACAGCCGCAGGTCTGCGTGCATCGCGACTATCACTCGCGCAACCTGATGTGGCTGGCCGCCGACAACCCCGGCGTCCTCGATTTCCAGGACGCGGTGCTGGGGCCGCTGACCTATGACCTGGTGTCGCTGCTGCGCGACGCCTATATCAGCTGGCCGGAGGCGCGCGTCGAGGGTTGGGCGCTCGACTTCCGCCGGCACGCGCTGGCGCGCGGCGTCCTCCCGGCGGCGAGCGCCGGCGGTCGCGACCCGGCGCAGTTCCTGCGCTGGTTCGACCTCATGGGGGTGCAGCGTCACCTCAAGGTGTGCGGGATCTTCGCCCGGCTCGCGCTGCGCGACGGCAAGCGGCAGTATCTCGACGACCTGCCACGGGTGCTCGACGCGCTGCGCACGGTCGCCGCGCGCCATCCCGAGCTGGCCGGGCTGGCGCGGTTGCTCGACGGGCTCTGAGTCGCGCCGGGCGCGGGCCCGGCGCGCTGGCCGAGCGCTCAGTCGTCCGCGCGCTCGCGGGCGATGGCGCGGTGGCCGATGTCGCGACGGCAGAAGCAGTCGTCCCAGCAGATCTGGTCGACCCCGGCATAGGCGGCGGCCTGGGCCGCCGAGACGTTCTCGCCGATGGCGGTGACGCAGAGCACGCGCCCGCCGCTGGTGCGCACCTGCTCGCCCTCGCGCGTGGTCCCGGCATGGAACACCTTGGCGCCGGTGGCCGCGGCGGCCTCCAGACCGAGGATCTCCTTGCCCTTCTCGTAGCCGTCCGGATAACCGCCGGCGGCCATCACCACGCCGAGCGCGGGGTTGGGGTTCCAGGCGGCCTCGATCCGGTCGAGCCGACCCTCGAGCGCGGCCTGACACAGCGCGATCAGGTCGGAGTCGAGACGCATCAGCAGCGGCTGGGTCTCGGGGTCGCCGAGACGGCAGTTGAACTCCAGCACCTTGGGGGTGCCGTGCTCGTCGATCATCAGCCCGGCGTAGAGGAAACCGGTGTAGGGCGTGCCCTCGGCGGCGAGCCCGGCGACGGTCGGCTCCATCACCTCGCGCATGATGCGGGCGTGGATCTCGGGGGTGACGATCGGTGCCGGCGAGTAGGCGCCCATGCCGCCGGTGTTGGGACCGCGGTCGCCGTCGTCGCGCGCCTTGTGGTCCTGCGAGGTGGCGAAGGGGAGGATGTGCTCGCCGTCGACCATGGCGATGAAGCTCGCCTCCTCGCCGCGCAGGAACTCCTCGATCACCACCCGCGCCCCGGCGCTGCCGAAGCGCCCGGCGTCGAGCATGTCGCGCACCGCGGCCTCGGCGGTGGCCAGATCATCGGCGAGGATCACGCCCTTGCCGGCGGCCAGGCCGTCGGCCTTGACCACGATCGGCGCGCCGATCTCGCGCAGATAGGCGAGCGCCGGCTCGATCTCGGTGAACACGCCGTAGGCGGCGGTGGGGATCTGGTGACGGGCGAGGAAGTCCTTGGTGAAGGCCTTGGAGCCCTCCAGCTGGGCGGCGTCGCGGCGCGGGCCGAAGCAGGCCAGCCCGGCCTCGGCGAAGGCGTCGACCACGCCGGCGACCAGCGGCGCCTCGGGGCCGACGATGGTCAGGCCGATCTGCTGGGCGCGGGCGAAGTCGACCAGCGCGGCGATGTCCTCGGCGGCGATCGCCACGTTCTCGATCTTGGGTTCGAGCGCGGTGCCGCCGTTGCCGGGGGCGACGTAGACGCGTTCGGCGAGCGGGGACTGGGCGGCCTTCCAGGCCAGCGCGTGTTCGCGCCCGCCGCCACCGATGATGAGGATCTTCATGGGGTTGCTCCAGACGCGGCCGCTGGCCGCGCGATTGGCTGTGTGGGTTGGGTTCGGTTCGCGGCTCAGCCGAGCGAGATCAGCCCGCGTCGACTCGACTGGATGAAGCGCACGATGTGCTCGGTCTCGGGGCCGGGGTGCTCGCGCTCGGCGCGCACCAGCGCCTCGGCCAGACGCAGCCCGGAGCGGAACACCAGCCGGTAGACCGCCTTGATGCGGCTGCGCTGCGCCTGATCGAAGCCGCCGCGGCGCAGCCCGACCACGTTGAGCCCGACGAAGCGGGCGCGGTGGCCGTCGGCGAGGGCGTAGGGCGGCACGTCCTGCGACACCCCGGTGACCCCGGCGATCATCGCGTAGGCGCCGATACGGGCGAACTGGTGGACCGCCACCTGACCGGAGACGAAGCAGTGGTCCTCGACGGTGACATGACCGGCGAGGGTGGCGCCGTTGGCGAGGATGTTGTGATCACCGACCTGGGCGTCGTGTCCGGCGTGGGAAAAGGCCATCCAGAAGTTGTGGTCGCCGATGCGGGTGCCCTGCTCGGACTTGATCCCGCAGCTGATGTTGACCCCTTCCTTGAAATGGTTGTGGTCGCCGATCACCAGCGGGGTGGCGCGCTCCGGGGTGAAGCTCAGATCCTGCGGCTCGGCACCGAGGGTGACGCCGTGACAGACGCGGTTGTGCGCGCCCATGCGGGTGTTGCCGTAGATGCGCGCGCAACTCTCGATACGGCACTCGGGACCGATCACGGCGCCGGACTCGACGATCGAGTAGGGGCCGATGGTGACGCTGGGGTCGATCTCGGCCCCGTCCTCGATGATGGCGGTGGGGTGGATGCGCATGGTTCGAATCCGCTGCTCCGATGCAGATGGAACCGCAAAGGCGCAAAGGACGCCAAGGCTCTTCTCCGGGAGCGGCCTGTTGCCGCCCCCGGTGTCGGGATGCGCCCAGGGCCTCCCTCAAGATCGCTTTGCGTGCTTCGCGTCTTTGCGGTTCAGATTGATGCGCCGGCCTAGTGGCGGAAGTGGCGCATCCCGGTGAACACCATGGCCATGCCGTGCTCGTTGGCGGCGGCGATGGTCTCCTCGTCGCGCATCGAGCCGCCGGGCTGGATGACGGCGGTGATGCCGGCCTCGGCGGCCTGGTCGATGCCGTCGCGGAAGGGGAAGAAGGCGTCGGAGGCCATCACCGATCCGGCGACCTGGAGGTTGGCGTGCTCGGCCTTGATCGCGGCGATGCGCGCGGAGTTGACGCGGCTCATCTGGCCGGCACCGACGCCGATGGTCATGCCGTCGCGACCGTAGACGATGGCGTTGGACTTGACGAACTTGGCCACCCGCCAGGCGAACAGCAGGTCGGTGAGTTCCTGCTCGCTGGGCTCGCGGGTGGTGACGGTGCGCAGCGCGTCGTGGAGCGCGAGGTCGGCGTCCTGCACCAGCAGGCCGCCGTTGACGCGCTTGTAGTCGAGCCGGGCGCCGGGCTGGGCCGACCACTCGCCGCAGACGAGCAGACGCACGTTCTTCTTGGCGGCGACGGCCACCGCGGCCTCGGGGGCGACGCTGGGGGCGATGATCACCTCGACGAACTGACGCTCGACGATCAGCTTCGCGGTCTCGGCGTCGAGTTCGCGGTTGAAGGCGATGATGCCGCCGAAGGCCGACTCGGGATCGGTCGAGAAGGCGCGCTCGTAGGCCTCGCGGATGTTCGCGCCGATGGCCACGCCGCAGGGGTTGGCGTGCTTGACGATGACGCAGGCCGGGGCCTCGTCGAACTGCTTGACGCACTCGAGCGCGGCGTCGGTGTCGGCGATGTTGTTGAACGACAGCGCCTTGCCCTGGAGCTGGTGGGCGGTGCTGATGCCGGCCTCGGCGCGCTGGTGCTCGACATAGAAGGCGGCGTTCTGGTGCGGGTTCTCGCCGTAGCGCATCGACTGGTGACGCACCAGCTGCAGCGAGAGGGTGCGCGGCAGGGCCACCGGGGCCTCCTCGCCTTCGCTCCGGGCCTCGGCGCGGGCGCCGAGATAGTTGGCGATGGCGCCGTCGTAGCGGGCGGTGTGCTCGAAGGCCTTGGCGGCGAGGTCGAAGCGGGTGGTGTCGCTCACCCCGCCGTGCTCGGCCAGCTCGGCGCCGACGCGGGCGTAGTCGGCGGCGTCGACCACCACGGTGACGTTGGCGTGGTTCTTGGCCGCTGCGCGCAGCAGGGTCGGGCCGCCGATGTCGATGTTCTCGATCGCCGTCGGCAGGTCGCAGTCGGGACGCGCCACGGTCTGCTCGAAGGGATAGAGGTTGACCACCACCAGATCGATCGGCTTGATCCCGTTCTCGCGCATCACCCGGTCATCGGTGCCGCGACGACCGAGGATGCCGCCGTGGATGTTCGGGTGCAGGGTCTTGACGCGCCCGGCCATCATCTCGGGGAAGCCGGTGTAGTCGGAGACCTCGGTGACGGCGATGTTCTGCTCGGTGAGCAGTCGCGCGGTGCCGCCGGTGGAGAGGATTTCGACGCCTCTGGCCGCCAGCTCCCGGGCGAAGTCGACCAGGCCGGTCTTGTCGGAAACGCTGATCAAGGCGCGATTGATGGGTTGCATCTGGTGTAGGTCCGGATCGGTTGGTTGGTACTGGATGGATGCTGATCGATTCCCCGCGGGGAATCAATCGGTCGGCGTCGCGGTCGACGCCGGCGGGGGTGCGCTCAACGCTCGCGCTCGACCCCGTAGTCGTTCAGCCGCTTGCGCAGGGTGGTGCGGGTCATGCCGAGCATGCGCGAGGCCTGGCTGAGATTGCCGCCGGTGTGCTGGAGCACGGTCTCGAACAGCGGACGCTCGACCTCCTCCATCACCAGGGCGTAGAGATCATGCACGTCATGGTCGCCCATGTTGTCGAGATAGGCGCGCAGGGCGAGGCGCACGCACTTGTTCAGCGGGTCGGAGTGGTTGGCGTCCGTCACCCGGAGCCCCGTCGAGTTCGGCTCCGATGCGTTGCCTGCAGCCTCTGTCTTCATGCTGCGTCTGTCTCCGTGTCGGGGCATTGATCGAAGAACGCGAGCACCTGCGCGAGTTGTTGCGCCGGCGTCTCGGTCCGGTTGATTTGGTCTCTAAAGCGCGCCGCACCGGGGAGGTGGCGGCTGTACCATGCGATGTGCTTGCGCGCGATGCGCACCCCGCCGTGGTCGCCGTAGAACTGGTAGAGCTGCTCGAGGTGTTCGCGCAGGAGGTCCCTGATCCAGGTTCGGGGGGGCGGGGCCGGGTCGGACGTGTCGCCCGTGGCCAGTGCGGTGGCGATGTCGCGGAAGATCCAGGGGCGTCCCTGGGCCGCGCGCCCGATCATGATAGCATCGGCGCCGGTGTAGTCCAG
Organism: Marichromatium sp. AB31; assembly: GCF_003718685.1. Classification (NCBI taxonomy): domain Bacteria; kingdom Pseudomonadati; phylum Pseudomonadota; class Gammaproteobacteria; order Chromatiales; family Chromatiaceae; genus Marichromatium; species Marichromatium sp. AB31. Next base: position 444,855 of record NZ_RHFI01000001.1, read on the forward strand.
AACCGCGCGCGCCGAGCGCGCGTCGCCGATGTCGCCGTTGGCGATCAGGGTGATCGGCACCTGCTCGCGGATGGCGCGGATGGTGTCGTACTCGGCCGGGGCGCCATAGCCGCAGGCGCGGGTGCGCCCGTGCACGGTGAGCGCGGCGATGCCGCTCTCGTGCGCGATGCGGGCGATGTGCGGGGCGTTGCGCGCCTCCGGCGCCCAGCCGGTGCGGATCTTGAGCGTGACCGGTACTTCCACCGCCGCCACCACCGCCTCGAGGATCGCCGCCACCAGCGACTCGTCGCGCAACAGCGCCGAGCCGGCGGCGACCTTGCACACCTTCTTCGCCGGGCAGCCCATGTTGATGTCGATGATGTCGGCGCCGTGGGCGACGTTGATCCGCGCCGCCTCGGCCATGGCCGTGGGGTCGGCGCCGAGGATCTGCGCCGAGACCGGTCCGTGCTCGTCGCCGAAGTCGAGTCGGCGCACCGACTTGCGGGTGCCCCACAGCGCGGTGTTGGCCGAGATCATCTCCGAGACCGCGAGCCCCGCGCCGAGACGGCGGCAGAGGGTGCGGAAGGGGCGATCGGTGATGCCGGCCATCGGCGCCAGCACCAGATTGTTCTCCAGTCGGTGCGGGCCGATCCGGAAGGGGCTGGCGCTCATGTCGAGCGGCGTCCGCTGATCCGTACCCAGTCCTCGCGCTGACAGGTGGGATCGAGCGCGATCGTCTCGGCATAGGCCGCACGCACCGTCTCGGCCTGCTCGGCGAGCACGCCGGAGAGCACCAGCGCGCCGCCGTCGCCAACCGCTGCGATCAGCCGCGGGGCCAGCTCGACCAGCGGGCCGGCGAGGATGTTGGCCAGCACGATGTCGGCCTCGCCCTCGGGCTGGGCGTCGGGCAGATGGCACTCGATGCGCTCGGCCACGTCGTTGGCCGCGGCGTTGTCACGGGTGGCCTGGAGCGCCTGGGGGTCGTGGTCGACGGCGACGGCGCGCGCGGCGCCGAGCTTGAGTGCGGCGATGGCGAGGATGCCCGAGCCGCAGCCGTAGTCGAGCACCGTCTTGCCGGCGAGGTCGGCGCCGTCGAGCCACTCCAGACAGAGCGCGGTGGTGGCGTGGTGCCCGGTGCCGAAGGCCAGCCCCGGGTCGAGCGCGACGATGACCGCGTCAGCGGCCTCGGGCGACTGGCCGTGCGGACAGACCCACAACCGTTGACCGAAGCGGGTGGGTTTGAAGGTGTCGAGCCAGACGCGCTCCCAGACCTGATCCTCCAGCCGCTCGACCACGGGCGGGACCGGCAGACGGGTGCCGAGGTCGCCAACGAGCGCGGCGACCAGCGCGCGGCTGGCGGCATCGTCCTCGAACAGCGCGGTGGTCGTCACCTCGGTCCACAGCGGGGTCTCGCCCGGCCCCGGCTCGAGCTGCGGCTCGTCGCCGGCATCGCCGAAGGTCACCGACAGCGCGCCGGCCTCCTCCAGCTCGATGGCGAGCCGTTCGGCCTGTTCGCGGGGGGCATCGAATCTGAGCTGAAGCCAGGGCATGGGGCGAGCGTCCTCTGAAACAAACCTGAAATCATAGCATCCGCGCGCGAGGCTGGGGCGGGTGGCGATCAGCTTCCAGCCGCCAGCCGCCAGCCGCCAGCCGCCAGCTACCAGCCACCAGCCACTTGCTGCCAGCGTCGTAGGATGGGCAAAGCGCAGCGTGCCCATCGAGGCGCACGCAGGCGCCGGGCACGCTGCGCTTTGCCCGGCCTACGGGACGGGTCGCTGTTGGCCGGGAATCGACCGTCATCCACGCCCAAAAACCCTTCGTGTCCTTGGTGTCTTGGCGGTTTGGACCAGCCACCAGCTGTCAGCCGCCAGCCGCCGGGAGATTGAACCGCCAAGATACCGTCTTGCCCGTCAATCGCTGATCATGCACACCAGCCTTCCCGACTGGAGGCTGGAAGCCGATCGCTGGAAGCTGGTCCAAACCGCCAAGACACAAAGGACGCGAAGAAAGCGATCAGCCTTCAGTAAACAGTCTCCAGTGTCGGTGTGCGATCAACCGCGACGCGACGAGACACCCCAGCCCCTCACTGGAGGCTGGCAGCTGGAAGCCTTTCTTCATCTTCGCGCGCTTGGCGGTTCACAATCTGACTGGAGGCTGGAGGCTGGAGGCTGGAGGCTGGAGGCTGGAGGCTGGAGGCTGGAGGCTGGAGGCTGGAGCGAGCGGGGCGGGCGGCTGCCCGCCCCGGTGGCTCAGAGGCCGAGCATCTTCTCGAGGTAGTGGATGTTGGGTCCACCGGCGAGGAAGGCGCCGTCGCGCATGATGGTGCGCTGGAGTTTGATGTTGGTGTCGATGCCGTCGATGATGGTCTCGCGCAGCGCGCTGCACATGCGTGCGATGGCGGCGTCGCGATCCTCACCGTGGGTGATCAGCTTGCCGATCATCGAGTCGTAGTAACAGGGCACCGTGTAGCCGGAATAGATGTGCGTCTCCAGCCGTACGCCGGGGCCGCCGGGGGCGTGGAACTCGGTGATCTTGCCCGGGCTGGGCATGAAGGTCTCGGAGTTCTCGGCGTTGATCCGGCACTCGATGGCGTGTCCGCGGATCTCGATGTCCTCCTGACGGTAGCGCAGCGGTTCGCCGGCGGCGATCAGGATCTGTTCCTTGATGATGTCGATGCCGGTGACCATCTCGGTGACCGGGTGCTCGACCTGGACGCGGGTGTTCATCTCGATGAAGTAGAACTGCCCGTTCTCGTAGAGGAACTCGAAGGTGCCGGCGCCACGGTAGCCGATGGTGCGGCAGGCCTCGGCGCAGCGCTCGCCGATGGTGCGGCGCTGCTCCTCGGTGATGCCGGGGGCCGGGGCCTCCTCGACCACCTTCTGGTGGCGGCGCTGCATCGAGCAGTCGCGTTCACCGAGATGGATGGCGTTGCCCATCTGGTCGGCGAGTACCTGGAACTCGATGTGACGCGGGTTCTCCAGGTACTTCTCCATGTAGACCATGTCGTTGCCGAAGGCCGCGGCGGCCTCGGCCTTGGTCAGCGAGATGGCGTTGAGCAGGGTGGCCTCGGAGTGCACCACGCGCATGCCGCGTCCGCCGCCGCCGCCCGATGCCTTGATGATCACCGGGTAGCCGATCTCGCGCGCCAGCTCCAGGGTGCGCTTCTTGTTGTCGTCGAGCGGGCCGCCCGAGCCGGGGACGCAGGGCACGCCGGCGGCCTTCATCGCCTCGATCGCCGAGACCTTGTCGCCCATCAGGCGGATGGTCTCGGGGCGCGGGCCGATGAAGATGAACCCGGAGTGTTCGACGCGCTCGGCGAAGTCGGCGTTCTCCGAGAGGAAGCCGTAGCCGGGGTGGATGGCGACGGTGTCGGTCACCTCGGCGGCGCTGATCAGCGCCGGGATGTTGAGGTAGCTCTGCTGGGACGACGCCGGGCCGATGCACACGGCCTCGTCGGCCAGCAGCACGTGTTTGAGGTCGCGGTCGGCCTCGGAGTGTACCGCGACGGTCTTGATGCCGAGCTCGCGGCAGGCGCGCAGCACCCGGAGCGCGATCTCGCCGCGGTTCGCGATCAGAACCTTCTCGATCATTGCAGCCATGATTGCAGTGTCTTCTGTAGCGGTTGCCAGGCTGCGCCACCGAGGTGGCGCAGGGTCGACGCTCGCGTGAGGGGGCGTCCCCTCACTCGATCACTCGATCACGAACAGCGGCTGGTTGTATTCGACCGGCTGACCGTTCTCCACCAGGATGCGCTTGATGGTGCCCGCCTGCTCGCACTCGATCTGGTTGAGGATCTTCATCGCCTCGATGATGCACAGGGTCTCGCCGGTCTTGACCGACTGGCCCTCTTCGACGAAGGACTTGGCGCCCGGCGCCGGGGCGCGGTAGAAGGTGCCGACCATCGGCGAGCGCACGACCTCGCCCTGGAGTTCGAGCGGGGCCTCGTCATCGCCCTCGTCGGCGCTGCTCGCGGCAACGCTCGCCGCGGGTGCAGCCGGGGCCGGCGCCGCGGCTTGCTGCGGGGTGTAGACCGGCATGGCGGTGCTGCCGTGGCGGCTGATGCGCACGGATTCCTCGCCCTCGTGGATCTCGATCTCGGCGACGTCGGATTGCTCCAACAGCTCGATCAGCTTCTTAACCTTGCGGATGTCCATGGTCAGTGTTTCTCGTTCGTGTGGTCTTGCGCCACGCGGGTGAGCGCAGCGCGCAGCGCCAGTGCGTATCCCTCGGCCCCGAGCCCGCAGATCACTCCCTCCGCGATGTCGGAGAAGTAGGAGTGGGCGCGAAACGGCTCGCGGGCGTGCACGTTCGACAGGTGCACCTCGATGAAGGGGATCGCGACCCCCAGCAGCGCATCGCGCAGGGCGACGCTGGTGTGGGTGAAGGCGGCCGGATTGATGATGATGAAGCGCACGTTCTCGTGTGCCGCGCGGTGGACTGCGTCGACCAGGACGTGCTCGGCGTTGCTCTGCAGGAAGGCGAGGTCGTGTCCCGCCCGTGCAGCCATCTGCTGGAGCTCGCGCTCGATGTCGGCCAGCGTGGTGCTGCCGTAGTGCGCGGGCTCGCGGGTTCCGAGGAGGTTGAGATTGGGTCCGTTCAGGACCAGGATCGCGGCCATGTCGCCAGCTGCCTCGCCGAAGGTTGCAACGGTTTCGGATCCACTATTTCGGCTTTGAATAGTAGTGAACCGCTGCGAATTGTCCGTATTTTACGGGATGATGTCCAGCTGGTTCGGCGAATTCACGCCCCCTCAGCGGGCGCTCGCGGGGTCGTCGGCGAGTCGGGCGGCGAGTTGCTCGAATTGTGCCTGATCGAGTGCCCCGGTGTGGCTGAAGATGCGTCGGCCACGGGCGTCGAAGGCGACGGTGAAGGGCAGCCCCTCGACGCGGTTGCCGAGGCGCCGGGCGAGGTCGATGGCCTCGAGATCGGCGAGCAGCACGGTGAGATCGAGCGGGTGTTCGGCGAGGAAGGCGCGGGTCGTCTCCGGGCGGTCGACGGCGATCGCCACCACCCGTATCCCGGTCTCGGCGTGGGTGCGGGCGAACTGCTCGAGCAACGGCAGCTCGGTGGCGCAGGGCGGGCACCACACCGCCCAGAAATTGAGGATCAGCGGGCGGCCGGCCCAGGCGTTGCTCGTGTGTTCGCGTCCCCCGAGGTCGGGGAGGCGGAAGTCCGGCAGCTGGTCGAGTGTGCCGCCGCGCAGCCCGGCGTGACGGTCGCGGTCGGCGCCCTGGTCGAGCCAGCGCTGACCGAGGACCGCCGCGCCGATGCTGATGCCGCCGGCCAACGCGGTGACCAGCACCACCTTGGCCGGGCTCATGGTGCGGCCCGGCGCAGGTGATCGGCGAAGGCCTCGGCGGGGGTGAAGCCGACCAGGCGGAAGCCGGTGCGCTCGGCGCCGTCGGCGCCGAAGAACAGCATCGCCGGCGGTCCGGGGATGCCGAAGCGTCCTTGCATCAGCGCCTGATCGGCGGCGTCGTTGGCGGTGACGTCGGCCTGCAGCAGCACGAAGCGGTCGAGCTCTGCGATCACCGCGGGGTCGCTGAAGGTGTAGCGCTCCATCTCCTTGCAGGCGACGCACCAGTCGGCATAGAAGTCGAGCATCACCGGGCGGCCCTGGGCGCTGGCGGCGGCCAGTTCGCGGTCGAGATCGGCGACCGTCTTGACCCGGGTGAACTCGGCATGGGCCGCCTCGCCGCCGCCGCCGATGCCGAGCCCGCGCAGCGGCTGCAGGGTGTCCTTGCCGCCGGCGGCGGCGCCGATCAGCATCAGGCCGCCGTAGACCAGCAGCGCCACCCCTAGCCCCTTCCACAGCTTGCGCCAGCCGCCGCTCTCGTGGCCGAGCGGGCTGAGCGCACCGAGATAGACCGCCGAGCAGATCAGCAGCAGGCCCCACAGCAGCATCGCCACCGCCGCCGGGATCACCCGCTCGATCAGGCTGATGGCGACGGCGAGCAGGGCGACGCCGAACACCGCCTTGACCGCCTCCATCCAGGCCCCGGCGCGGGGCAGCAGCTTGCCCGCCGAGGTGCCGATGACGATCAGCGGTGCGCCCATGCCGAGACTCAGCGCGAACAGCGCCACGCCGCCGAGCAGTGCATCGCCGGTCTGGCTGATATAGATGAGCGCGCCGAACAGCGGCGGGGCGACGCAGGGACCGACGATCAGCGCCGAGAGCAGGCCCATGATCGCCACCCCGGCGAGGGTGCCGCCCTGCTGGCGGTTGCTGAGCGCGGCCAGGCGTGATTGCAGGCTGGCCGGCAGCTGGAGGTCGTAGAAGCCGAACATCGACAGCGCCAGGGCGACGAACACCAGGGCGAAGGCGCCGAGGATCCAGGGGTCCTGGAAGGCGGCCTGGAGGTTGGCGCCGAACAGCCCGGCGAGCACCCCGGCGACGGTGTAGGTCAGCGCCATCGCCAGCACGTAGACCAGCGACAGCACGAAGGCGCGGCGGGTGGTGATGCCGGCACCCTGGCCGGCGATGATCCCGGAGAGGATGGGGATCATCGGGAACACGCAGGGGGTGAAGGCGAGCAGCAGGCCGAGGCCGAAGAACAACGCCACGCTGGTCCACAGGCTGGCGTTGGCCAGGGTCGAGGCCAGCCGGTCCTGCTCGGAGACCGGCGCCGCGCTCGGCGCAGGCGCAGCCGGCGCCGGGGCGGCGGCGATGGGCGCGGCACTGCCGCCGGCGGGGAGGGCGAGGGTCAGTCGACGGTGCTGCGGCGGGTAGCAGATGCCGCGCTCGGCGCAGCCCTGGTAGCCGACCACCAGGGTGGTGTCGAGCGCCTCGGTGGTGGCGCGGCGCAGGCTCAGGTCGAGGGTGAGACGGTCGTGATAGACGGCGACGTCGCCGATGCTGCCGTCGGGCAGCACCGAGTCGTGCTTGATCTCGCCCGGCGGCAGCGCCGGCTGCTCGAGCGCGAGCCGCGCGTCGTCGAGCGCGACCTCGACCAGGTCGCGATAGAGATAGGTGCCGGGGGCGATCTCCCAGTGCAGCCGCACCCGTTCGGGGCCGAGCACCTCGACCTGGAGGTCGAAGGCCTGGTCGACGGTGAGGATCTCGTCGTCGAGGCCGAGGGCGCGGCTGATGCTGGCGCCGGCATCGAGTCCGGGCAGCGGGATCGCCGGGGCCGGTGGGGCGAGCGGCGGCGCGGGCAGGCGTACCTGGACGCGCTGGCGGTGCGGCGGGTAGCAGAGTCCGGCGTCGGCGCAGCCCTGTGAGGTGGTCTCCAGGGTGAGCACCTCGGGGGCCGCGGCGGAGCGCGTCACGGGCAGGGTGATCTCGACCGTGTCGCGATAGATGCCGACCTCGCCGAAGAACTCGTCCTGCTTGATCTCGGGCTCGGGCAGTACCGGCTCACCGAGGGTGATGCCGGCGGTGTCGGTGGTGAAGGCGAACTTGGCGGCGTAGAGATAGTAGCCCTCGGCGATGCGCCAGCGCACCTTCAGGGTGTCGGCGTCGATGGCCTCGGCGCTGGGCTGGAAGGCTTGATCCGGGAGCAGGAAGTCGTCGCGGGCCTGGGCCGCGAGTCCCGGGAGCAGCAGCGCGAGCAGCACGAGCAGCGGCAGGTGACGTGACAGGTGAGCGAGGCGGGACATCAGCGGTGCGCTCCTGTGGCGGTGTCGATCCAGTTCAGATAGTCGGCGAGCCCCTCGGTGATGGGGACGGCGATCGCCTCCGGGGTCTCGTAGGGGTGGAGTTCGGCGAGTCGGTCGATGAGCGCCCGGCTGCGCTCGGCGCTGGTCTTGATCAGCAGCAGGACCTCGCGCTCGCGCGCGATCTCGCCCGCCCAGCGATAGATCGAGGTCAGGCCGGGGACCAGATTGACGCAGGCGGCCAGCTCCTCCTCGACCAGCTGCTCGGCGAGCCGGGTCGCCTGGGCGACATCGGGACAGGTGCACAGCAACAGGTGATGGCGGGGGTCCGGGTGCATGCTCTGGGTCTCCTTGCGGGTATGGCCTGATCCTTCTTGGTGCGCCGCGTCCGCCGATGGTTCACGCCGGGGTGTTGCGGCATCCTGAGTGGCGCCGGCGCGTGCTGTCAATATGGCTTCCAGCCGCCAGCCGCCAGCCGCCAGTCGCCAGTCGCCAGCCGCCAGCCGCCAGCCGCCAGCCATCAGTCGCCAGCCGCCAGCGGTCAGTCGTCAGCCCTAGCTGTCAGCTCCTGGCTTTCCTTACTGGAGGCTGGGAGCTGGCGACTGGCAGCTGGGAGCTGGGAGCTGGGAACTGGCGCCTTGTCACCGCTGACCGTCGCCGGTTCCATTCGGGGCGTGCGATGCACTATGCTGCAGGGCATGGCTATGCTGCCGTCCTTCCTCCAGTCGCCTCCCCGATACCTGGTCGCGGGAGGGCCGATATGCCCGCTGCCCGGTTGGCGCGGGCGCTCGCCGGTCCCGGTCCCCGGGATCCTGGTCTTCCACCCTGATCGAGACTAACGCCGTGCTGCTTTTTCTTGTGCTCTTCATCGGGCTGCCGCTGATCGAGATCTATCTGCTGATCGAGGTCGGTTCCGAGATCGGCGCCCTGTCGACCATCATGCTGTCGATCCTCACCGCGGTGATCGGGACCTGGCTGGTCCGTCACCAGGGCTTCGGCGTGCTGTTGCGGGTCCGCGAGCTGAGCGACCGCGGCGAGGTGCCCGCGCTCGAGATGATGGACGGCGCCCTGTTGCTGGTCGCCGGACTCTTCCTGCTGCTGCCCGGATTCCTCACCGACGTGGTCGGCTTCCTGCTGCTGGTGCCGCCGCTGCGCCGGGCGCTGGTGTTGCGCTACGTGCGCGGGATCTCGGTGACCACGGTGCAGGGGCAGGACCCCTTCCGTTCGCCCGACGAACCCCGCGTCATCGAGGGTGACTACCGTCGCGAGGACTGATCCGCGCCCCTCTCGCGCATCGTCACGGCTCCGGTCGTGACGATGCCGCCCGCCGCTCGCCGCCCGCCTCTCCGCCGCCACCCCCAGCCCTTGCTCCGGCGTTGTGGTCTCTGCCTTCCGCAGTCGAGATCGCCCCGTCATCGGACCCTTGACAGCATGGATTTTGTCTCTACTATTAGCACTCGTTTCAGGTGAGTGCTAACAGACCTCCGGTCACCACCGCTGTGGCGCTCTAGATACAGATAGATCCACTTCTCAACCGTTACGAGGAGCCCTTGAATGAACATCCGTCCCTTGCATGATCGCGTCGTTGTCCGTCGCATGGAGGAAGAGCGCACCACCGCCGCCGGTATCGTGATCCCGGACTCGGCCACCGAGAAGCCGATCCAGGGCGAGGTGGTCGCTGTCGGCAACGGCAAGATCCTCGACAACGGTGAGGCCCGTGGCCTCGACGTCAAGGTCGGCGACCGTGTGCTGTTCGGCAAGTACTCCGGCACCGAGGTCAAGCTCGACGGCCAGGAGTTCCTGGTGATGCGCGAGGACGACATCATGGGTGTCGTCGAGGGTTGAGCCGAGCGCTCCCCCGCATCCATTCCGATACGACCAGAATTCATACTCGAGGAAGCTAGACAATGACTGCAAAAGACGTGAAGTTCGGTGGTGACGCCCGCGCCCGCATGATGGAGGGCGTCAACGTCCTCGCCGACGCGGTCAAGGTGACCCTGGGTCCGAAGGGCCGCAACGTGGTGCTGGAGAAGTCCTTCGGCGCACCGACCGTCACCAAGGACGGCGTCTCCGTGGCCAAGGAGATCGAGCTCACCGACAAGTTCCAGAACATGGGCGCGCAGATGGTGAAGGAGGTTGCCTCGCAGACCTCCGACATCGCCGGTGACGGCACCACCACCGCGACCGTGCTCGCTCAGGCGATGGTCCGCGAGGGTCTGAAGGCGGTTGCCGCCGGCATGAACCCGATGGACCTCAAGCGCGGCATGGACAAGGCCGTCGAGGCCGCCACCGCCGAGCTGCGTAACCTCTCCAAGCCCTGCACCGAGAACAAGTCGATCGCCCAGGTCGGCACCATCTCGGCCAACTCCGACGAGTCGATCGGCAAGATCATCGCCGAGGCGATGGAGAAGGTCGGCAAGGAAGGCGTCATCACCGTCGAGGACGGCACCTCGCTGAGCAACGAGCTCGACGTCGTCGAGGGCATGCAGTTCGACCGCGGCTACCTCTCGCCCTACTTCATCAACAACCAGCAGAGCCAGAGCGCCGAGCTGGACGACCCCTACATCCTGCTGTTCGACAAGAAGATCTCGAACATCCGCGATCTGCTCCCCGTGCTCGAGGCCGTCGCCAAGGCCGGCAAGCCGCTGCTGATCATCGCCGAGGACGTCGAGGGCGAGGCGCTGGCCACCCTGGTGGTCAACACCATCCGCGGCATCGTCAAGGTCTGCGCCGTCAAGGCCCCGGGCTTCGGTGATCGTCGCAAGGCCATGCTGCAGGATATCGCCATCCTCACCGGCGCCACCGTGATCGCCGAAGAGGTCGGTCTGTCGCTGGAGAAGGCCACCCTCAACGAGCTGGGCACCGCCAAGAAGGTCCAGGTCGGCAAGGACGAGACCACCATCATCGACGGCGCCGGCGCCGAGATCGACATCAAGAACCGTTGCGAGCAGATCCGCGCGCAGGTCGAGGAGACCTCCTCGGACTACGACCGCGAGAAGCTCCAGGAGCGTCTGGCGAAGCTCGCCGGTGGTGTGGCCGTGATCAAGGTCGGTGCCGCCACCGAGATGGAGATGAAGGAGAAGAAGGCACGCGTCGAGGACGCGCTGCACGCCACCCGCGCCGCCGTCGAGGAGGGCATCGTCCCCGGTGGTGGTACTGCGCTGGTGCGCGCTCTGATCGCGATCAAGGATCTCTCCGACGACAACCACGATCGCAACGTCGGCATCCAGATCGCCCGTCGCTCGATGGAAGAGCCGCTGCGTCAGATCGTCGCCAACGCCGGTGAGGAGCCGTCGGTGATCCTCAACAAGGTCGCCGAGGGCGAGGGCAACTTCGGCTACAACGCCGCCAACGGCGAGTACGGCGACATGGTCGAGATGGGTATCCTCGACCCGACCAAGGTCACCCGCTCGGCGCTGCAGAACGCCGCCTCCGTGGCCGGTCTGATGATCACCACCGAGGCGATGGTCGCCGATGAGCCGAAGGACGACGCTCCGGCCGCACCTGACATGGGCGGCATGGGCGGCATGGGCGGCATGGGCATGATGTAAGCCCGGCGCGCTCGTCGCACCATAAGAAAGGCCCCGCTTCGGCGGGGCCTTTTTCGTTTGGGGCTAAGGGAAGCGTTCAGCTACCAGGCGTCAGCTACCAGCTACCAGCTACCAGCCGCCAGCCGTCAGCCGTCAGCCGTCAGCCAACGGAAGGTTGAACCGCAAAGCCGCGAAAAACGCGAAGGTGAGTTGGGTTTTTTCTCCTTACTTCTCCTGCGGCTCGGCAAGCCAAGATTGCTGAATGGCAGTGATCAAGTAGCCAGAGCGCATGTAATCCACTGACGACTGGCTGCTTTCGAGATCCTTTGCGTACTTTGCGGCTTTGCGGTTCAACATCCTGGCCGCTGGCCGCTGGCCGCTGGCCGCTGGCCGCTGGCCGCTGGCCGCTGGCCGCTCGCTCCCGTCATGCGGCGTATAATCGATCGAATCCGCATTCGTGAAGGTTTCCGCGATGTCCGTGCCCGCTTTCCCTCGTCTGTCGATGGTGCTCGTCCGCGTCGTGTGGAGGCGGGGCTGATGGGTGAGGTGGGGGAGGCGGTCTGCGCCGGGGTGCGGCTGGTCGCGACCGCGGCGGGCGATCTGCTCGCCCGGATCGAGACGCCGCTGGCCGAGGCGCTGGTGTCGGTCCGTCGGGCCCAGGTGCTCGCCTACCGACCGCGCGGTTGCGCCGAGGACCTGCTGTTCGTCGGCAGTCGCGCCGCCTTCCGTCCCGGGCGCGAGCGCATGGGCGGGGTCCCGCTGTGCTGGCCCTGGTTCGGGGTCGACCCGGACGGCGGTCCGATCCACGGCTTCGCCCGCACCGCCGACTGGCGGCTACTCGACTGCGCGCCCCAGTCCGATGGGGCGGTGCGGCTGCGTCTGGTGCCGGAGTCCGGGGCCCTCGCCGCCTGGCCGCACCCCTGCGCGCTGTTGCTGGAGATTCGCGTCGGGGCGACCCTGGGGCTGACGCTGGAGACCCGTAACGAGGCCGATCACCCCTGGACGCTCACCCAGGGGCTGCACACCTATCTGCGCGTCGGCGCGTCCGACCGGGTTCGCTTGCACGGGCTCGACGGTCGGTGTTATCTGGACAAGGCACGGGGCGCGCCGGTTGCGCCATGTCGGCAGCAAGGTCCGGTGAGCGCTGGCGGCGAGGAGGTCAATCGTATCTATCTCGACGCCCCCGGTCCGCTGTGGCTCGACGACCCGGTGCTGGGGCGACGCATCCGGGTGCGCGCGCGCGGCAGCCGTACCTGGGTGGTGTGGAACCCGGGCGCGACCGAGATCCACCGTTTTGCCGACGACCTCGCGCCCGAGGACGCGCGCCGCTTCCTCTGCGTGGAGACGGTCAACACCGCCTCCGAGACCCTCAACCTGGCGCCGGGCGCGGCAAGCCGCATCGGTGCCGACTACCAGATCGAGACCCTGTAGCGCCGATGAACGAACCGATGAGCACCGAACCCGTCACCGAGAGTCACTGGCAGGACTGGCTGGCCTGGGCCGCCGAGACGGGTGTCGAGGTGCCCGATACCCCCGTCTTCGCGCGCGCCCGCGCCGCGGTGTGGGACGGCAGCGAGTTCGTCGCGCTGGAGGTACAGCGTCACCCCGAGATGTTCGCCGAGCTGCTGGCCAGCGGCGATCTCTTCCGCGCCTATGGCCCGGGGGATCTCGATCGCGCGCTGACCCGGGCGCTCGCCGAGGTCGACGACGAGCAGGCGCTGGCGCGCGCGCTGCGGCTGTTCCGGCGCCGCGAGCAGGTGCGCATCGTGTGGCGTGATCTCAGCGGCGAGGGCGCGCTCGAGGAGGTGCTCGAGGACCTCTCGGAACTGGCCGACTGCTGTATCCGTCAGGCGCTCGGCAAGCTCCAGGACTGGACCCGCGCCGAACTCGGCGTGCCCTGCGATGCCGAGGGGCGCGCCCTGGAGATGGTGGTGCTGGCGATGGGCAAGCTCGGTGCGCGCGAGCTCAATCTCAGCTCCGACATCGATCTCATCTTCGCCTTCCCCGAGCGCGGCGAGGTGCGCGACGGGCCGCGCGCGCTCAGCAACGAGCAGTTCTTCACCCGGCTCGGTCAGCGTCTGGTGCAGGCGCTCGGCCAGCAGACGGTCGACGGCTTCGTGTTCCGCGTCGACACCCGGCTGCGTCCCTTCGGTGAGTCGGGTCCGCTGGCGATGTGCTTCGATGCCATGGAGGACTACTACCAGTCGCAGGCGCGCGAGTGGGAGCGCTACGCGATGATCAAGGCGCGCGCGGTGTGCGGTGACGCCGAGGACATCGCCCAGCTCGAGGCGATGCTGCGGCCCTTCGTCTACCGGCGCTATCTCGATTTCGGCGCGATCGAGTCGCTGCGCGAACTCAAGCGGCTGATCGCCAAGGAGCTGTATCGGCGCGGCATGGACGCCAACATCAAGCTCGGTCCCGGCGGCATCCGCGAGATCGAGTTCATCGGTCAGGCCTTCCAGCTGGTGCGCGGCGGGCGCGATGCGGAGTTGCAGATCCGTCCGATCCGCGAGGTGCTGGCGCTGTTGGGTGAGCGCGAGCTGCTGCCGCCCGAGGCGGTGCGCGAACTCGATGACGCCTATTGTTTCCTGCGCCGGGTCGAGAACCGGCTGCAGGCCTGGCGCGATCGCCAGACCCACACCCTGCCCGAGGACGAGGCGGCGCGCGAGCGGATGGCGCGCGCGATGGGCTTCGCCGACTGGGCGAGCTTCGCCCCGGTGCTCGCCGCGCACCGCGAACGGGTGCAGCACCACTTCGACGAGGTGTTCGCGCCGCCGAGCGGTGAGGACGAGCCGGCCGACCACGAGCACGAGGATGAGCTGGCGGCGCTGTGGCGTGGTGAGTACGAGCGCGAGCAGGCGCTTGCGCTGCTCGCCGAGTCCGGCTTCGCCAGCCCCGAGTCGGCGCTGGTGCACATCGATGCCTTCCGCGACACCATCGAGCGCAAGGTGAGCCGCCGCGGCAGCGAGCGTTTGGCGCAGCTGATGCCGCTGGCGCTGCCGATCGTCGCCGCCAGCGAACACGCCGATCTCGCCCTCGAGCGGGTGCTGCGCCTGCTCGAGGCGGTGGCGCGGCGCACCTCCTATCTGGCGATGCTGGTCGAGCACCCCTGCATCCTCTCGCAGCTGGCGCGACTGGCGGGGATGAGTCCCTGGTTCACCGACCGGCTGTCGCGTCAGCCGCTGCTGCTCGACGAGATGATCGACCCGCGCCGGCTCTATGACCCGCTGCGCCGCGAGGGACTCGACGAGGAACTCGACGTGTTGCTCGGTCCGGTCGACCCCGAGGACCTCGAGCAGCAGATGGAGCGGCTGCGTCAGTTCGCCCAGGGCAACATGCTGCGGGTGGCGGCGGCCGATCTCACCGGGGTGATCCCGCTGATGGTGGTCAGCGATTATCTCACCGAGATCGCCGAGGCCACGGTGACGCGGGTGCTCGAGCTGACCCTGACGCACCTGCAGGCGCGTCATGGTCGTCCCACCGCGATCCCCGGCGAGGGTTCGGGGTTCCTGGTGCTCGGCTACGGCAAGCTCGGCGGCATCGAGCTCGGCTACGGCTCCGACCTCGATCTGGTGTTCGTCCATGCCAGCGACTCGATGACGGCGATGACCGACGGCGAGCGCGAGATCAGCAACGAGCAGTTCTACGCCCGTCTCGGTCAGCGGATGATCCACATGCTGACCACCCGCACCCCCTCGGGAACGCTCTACGAGGTCGACATGCGGCTGCGCCCGGACGGCGGCAAGGGGATGCTGGTGCGCTCGATCGGCGCCTTTGCCGCCTATCAGGACAAGGACGCCTGGACCTGGGAGCATCAGGCGCTGGTGCGCGCCCGTCCGGTCGCCGGCGACCCCGAGCTGGCACGTCGCTTCGCCGAGGTGCGCCGCGAGATCCTCTGTCGTCGCCGCGATCCCGAGCAGCTGCGTCGCGACGTGCGCGAGATGCGCGCCAAGATGCGCGCCAACCTCGATCGCAGCGGCGACGGGCGCTTTGATCTCAAGCAAGGTCCTGGTGGTATTGCCGATATCGAGTTTATGGTTCAATACGCTGTACTGCGCTGGGCTGCCGATCACCCGGAGCTCGCCGACTGGACCGACAACGTCCGCCTGCTCGATACCCTGGCACGCATCGACCTGCTGCCGGGAGACACCGCTGAGAACCTCGCCGAGGCCTACAAGGTCTTACGTGCCGCCTATCATCGCAGCGCCCTGCAGGAACAGCCCAAGACCATCGCCGACGACCAGTTGCTGGCCGAGCGCGCGCGGGTCCGGGCGCTGTGGTGCGAGCTGATGGAGGAGTGCGGCTAGCGGCTGCCCACGCATTCCAGACCCCTCCCACCGTGACCCCGGCGCGACCGGATGGCGGGCGGGTGTCTGTGTCCGGTCCCGATGTGGGCCGGGGATCGGCCGGCGTCTCCGGCGCCGGCCTGTCGAGCGGTCCGTCGCGCCCCGAGCGGGCGGCGGAACCGATCGTTTCGGGCGCGCCTCGGTTCCGTCGCCGGGCGCAGGACCGACAGACGCGCCAGTCAATGGGGTGTCGAGACGACCCGGCCTGGCCGGGTATCGCCGCGCACATGTTATCTGGGGTCCGCCTTGCGCGGACCGATCGGGGCCCCCGGGCCCTCATTATGGTGACCGGACCCGAGCCTGGGCCCGGGAGATACGGAGCAGAATATGACGACGATGGCGGACCGCGACGGTCTGATCTGGCTGGATGGTGAGATGGTGCCCTGGCGCGAGGCCCAGACCCACGTACTGACCCATACCCTGCACTACGGCATGGGGGTCTTCGAGGGCGTTCGCGCCTATCAGACCGATCGGGGCGCGGCCATCTTCCGGCTCCAGGAACATACCGACCGGCTGTTCAACTCGGCGCACATCCTCGGCATGGACATGCCCTGGGATCGTGACACCCTCAACGCGGCGCAGTGCGCGGTGGTGCGCGAGAACGGTCTCGACTCGGCCTATCTGCGCCCGATGTGCTTCTACGGCCCGGAGGGCATGGGCCTGCGCGCCGACAACCTCAAGGTGCATTGCGTGGTCGCCGCCTGGTCCTGGGGTTCCTACCTGGGCGAGGAGAACATGCGCAACGGCATCCGCGTGAAGTTCTCCTCCTTCACCCGCCATCACGTCAACATCACCATGTGCCGCGCCAAGGCCAACGGCAACTACATGAACTCGATGCTGGCGCTGCAGGAGGCGCAGCGCGACGGCTATGACGAGGCGCTGCTGCTCGACGCCTCGGGCTATGTGATGGAAGGCAGCGGCGAGAACGTCTTCATCGTCCGCGACGGCGTGCTCTACACCCCGGACCTGACCTCGGCGCTCGACGGCATCACCCGTCGCACCGTGATCGCCCTGGCCAAGGAATTCGGCATCGAGGTGGTGGAGAAGCGCATCACCCGCGATGAGGTCTATATCGCCGACGAGGCCTTCTTCACCGGCACCGCCGCCGAGGTCACCCCGATCCGCGAGGTCGACGGCCGGGCGATCGGTGCCGGTACCCGCGGACCGATCACCGAGCGGCTGCAGTCGGCCTATTTCGACCTGGTCCACGGTCGCGACGCGGCCCGCGCCGAGTGGCTGACCCTGGTCTGAGTGCGACTCGCGCCGTGTCCGTCGAGGGCACGGCGCCCACGATCACGGAGGTTCGATCCATGGCCAATCCCGCTACCCGTCAACCCCAGCAAGAGGCGCCGATCGCGGTCACGCGCGCGGAACTGCCGCTCGCCTGTCCGCGACCGGAGACCCCGGTATGGGACCTCCATCCGCGGGTCTATCTGCCGATCGCCGATGCCCCGGACGGTCGCGTCACCTGCCCCTACTGCGGCGCCAGCTATCAGCTCGTCGATTGATCCCGCGCCCCGCCTGCAACCCTGCGGCGGGGCGCCTTGGGGTCAACGCGCGGCCCGCTTCTCGCGCCGCTTCAGCCACACCTCCAGTCCCTGGGCATTGAGCCCGATATCGACCGCGAGCAGCTCGCGCAGCCGGGCCTCGTCGAGGGCGACGCCGTGCGCGCGTGCGCCGCTGATCAGCCAGTCGGCGACCGCCCGGGTCAGGCGCTCGCCGCGCTGCGGGTCGTCGCGTCCCTCCTCGGCCAGCGCCAGATCGGCCAGCGCGCGGATGCTCTCGCGCAGCATCCCGACTAGCTCGGCGGGGCGATCGACACGACCATAGTGGGTCAGGTACATCGCCTTGGGTTCGAGCGCCATCAGCTGGTCGAGGGTCTCGAACCAGGACTCGGGGTCGAAGGCGACCGGGGTGGTCGGCGCAAACAGCCAGGGGCCGGCCTCGGTGTCGAGTTCGCGGTAGGAGATGCCGAAGGTATCGCCGGTGAAGATCCCCCGGGTGAGCGAGTCGAGGATGCAGCCGTGGTGGTTGGCGTGTCCCGGGGTGTCGAGGAAGGTTAGGGTGCGCGCGCCGAGCTGGAAGGTCTGGCCGTGCTCGGCGGCGATCACGCGTGACTCGGGCACCGGGCGCAGGGTGCCGTAGTCGCTGGCGAAGCCCTCCTCGCCGTAGACTGCGGTGGCGCCGGCGATCAGCCGCTCGGGGTCGATCAGGTGAGGGGCGCCGCGCGGGTGCACCACCAGCCGCGCCTCGGGACAGGCGGCCATCAGCGAGCCGCTGCCGCCGGCATGATCGAGATGGACGTGGGTGGGGATGACATAGTCGACGTCTGCCGGGGTCTGCCCCAGCTCGGCGATGACCTCGAGCAGCGCCGGCACGGTGTGATCGGTGCCGGTGTCGATGAAGGCGAGACGATCGTTCGAGCGGACCAGATAGCAGGCGGCCAGTCCGTGGCGATAGAGGCCGGTCTCGATGCAGTAGACATCCTCGGCGACCTGTTGGAAGGGGGCGTGCGACATGGGCTCTCCGTTCCTTATCCTGACAAGGGTTCAGCGGCCCGAGTCTAACGGCTTCGTCGGTTGGCAGCCACCAGCGACCAGCCGCCAGCCGCCAGCCACCAGTCGTCAGTCGTCAGTCGTCAGTCGTTTGAACCGCAAAGCCGCAAAGAACGCGATGGTGAGTTGTGCTGTGGTGTCCTCTTGCCGTTTGACCTCACGACCTGTGCGTGTCCGTTATCGATTGAGCACTGACGACAGGCCGCTTTCGAGATCCTTGGCGCGCTTTGTGACTTTGCGGTTCAACGTCCTGGCCGCCAGCCACCAGCGAATTGAACCGCAAAGCCGCGAAGAGCGCGAAGATTCAAGTTTCGGGCGATCGGCCTTCAGTCGCCAGCGGGTGTGCGCTTTCGACCACGGCACCGCCCGCTGTCAGCCGTGGCGCACGATCCAGGCATCGATCGTTGAGTGCAGCGCCGCTGGCCGCTGGCCGCTGGCCGCCTTGCGCCGGGGCTCATTGCAGGGCCTCGGTGATGGCGCTCCTGAGTTGTTCGCGGGTGAAGGGCTTGGGTAGCGTCGCCCGCACGCCCATGAGTTCGGCCGACTCCAGGTTGAACTCCAGGCTGATGGCGCGCCGTCCCCCGGAGATGGCGATGACCGGTATGGTGTTGCCTCGCCTGTTCTGCTCCATGATGAGTTCGATGCCATCCATTTCCGGCATCAGGATGTCGGTGATGATGAGCTGCGGACGATCGTGCTCGATGTGCTCGAGTGCCTCTTTGCCGTTGCTGACGGCGCTGACCTCGTAGCCCTCGCGACGCACCATCTCCACGAGCATGGTGCGAAAGAGGTCGTCGTCGTCGACGATCAGGATCTTGGTCATGGCGCTTCTCCTGTGGCGGTGGGCGGCGCGGTGGTATCGGGGTGGGAAAGGCGAGGTAGATCGATGAGAAAGCGGGTGCCGCTGCCGAGGGTGCTTTCGACCTCGATCGTTCCCTGTAGCTTGGTGACCAGTCCGTGCACGACCGATAGCCCCAGTCCGCTGCCCTTGCCGGGTGCCTTGGTGGTGAAGAAGGGGTCGAAGACCCGCTCCAGGGTCTCGCCGTTCATGCCCTCACCATCGTCCTCGACCCTGAGTCTGATCATTGCGCCGGCCGCGGTGGCGATGGGCTGGATGGTGACCTGGATATTGCCCGGTCGGTCGCCGATGGCGTCGGCGGCATTGATGCAAAGATTCATCACGATCTGCTGCAGCTGGCTCGGCTCGGCCAGGACCCAGGCGTCCCGGTCGGGCGGCGCGAATGCGAGCTGGATGGTCGCCGGTAGCGAGACACGCAGTAGCTTGAGCGTTTCCTCGGTCAGTGAGACCAGTTCGACGGCGCTCGGGGTGTCGGCCATCGCCCGTGCGAAGGTGAGCATGCGGGCGATCAGGTCGCGCGCGCGGAAACTTGCCTGCTGGATGTGTGCAAGGTGATGGCGGCCTGCCGAGTCGGCGGGGAGTTCGTCACCGAGCAACTCGCTGAAGCCGAGGATGGCCCCGAGGATGTTGTTGAAATCGTGGGCGATACCGGCGGCCAGGGTGCCGATCGCCTCCAGACGACGCGATTGCTCGAGACGGGCGTTCACGATGGCCTCGGCGCGGCGTTCGAGCTGCTCGCGCAAAGCGAGGCTGTAGGCCATGTAGGCCTCCATCAGCGGCGCCGTGATCTGCCCGGCGACCTGGCTCAATGGCAGGTCGGGATGGTGGCGGGCGAGGTGGATGAGTGCCTCGTGATGGAGTTCTCCGACCTCCTCGAGTGGTACGGCGCGAGCGATCAGGGTGCGCCCGAGATCGGCCGCCTCGGCCAGCGCCGCCTCCGAGACCAGTGGGTCCTCGGCGAAGACGGCACGGCGTAACAACTCGGTGTAGCGCTGACCGAGTTCCCCGGTGTGTTGTGGTGCTCTGGGTTCAGGCATGGCGATAGATGAGGATGCCGGCATCGTCGTGCCCGTCGGCCCAGCGCTCGATGAGCTGCTCGGCGAGACGGTCCGAGACCGTGGCATCGTCGAGGCCGCTGAGGACCTCGGCGCTCTCCTGGATCCCGTCGGTGAACAGGGTCAGCCAGTCGCCGGCGGTGATGGTGAACGACTCGGCGCGCAGATCCCTGTAGCCCGCGCCGACGATGCCTCGGGAGCTGCTCAGGCGTCTGATGAGGCCGCTGCGGGCGATGACGCTGCGGATGTTGCCGACGGCGGCATGGCGGAGTCGGTCGAGCTGGGGGTGGATGTCGACGATGGCGAGCGCGGCGCCGCGCGTGTCCCGCAGGGCCTGATCGCAGGCGAGGAAGATCTCCTCGAGGTGATGCTCGGGCATGGCCGCGACCTGGGCGATGGCCGCGCTGGCCGCGATCTCGGCCTCGTGCCCGTGGCCCAGACCGTCGGCAAGCGCCAGGCGCAGCCGATCGGGTCGTGTCCACCAGCCGAGTTGATCGCCACAGTGCAGCTCGTCCGGGTGTGAACGCAGCGCCTGACCGACGGACGGCTGGAGGGGCGGAGGGTTCAGCGCCATTTGACCGCCCTGACCCGGGTACCGTGGCCTGGCACGGAGTCGATGTCGCAAAGATCCATCAGCCGCTCGACACCCGGCAGGCCGCAGCCGAGACCGCCGGCGGTGCTGTAGCCATCGGTCAGCGCAAGCCTGAGGTCGTCGATGCCCGGTCCGTGGTCCTCGGCCAGCAGCTCGATGCCGGCGCGCATGCCGGGGAGCGGGGCGACCTGTAGTTGGCCGCCGCCGGCATGGATCAGGAGGTTGGTCGCCAGCTCGGACGCGGCGGTGGCGAGCGAGTAGGCCGCGCTGCGGCTGAATGCCATGTGCTCGGCCAGGGCACGGACCACGCGGCAGACGGCCGCGACATCGGATTCGGTATCGATGCGCATGCTGGTGGCGACGATGCCGGGGCCGGGGTGCGCGGGCGCTGGAGGAGTGGGTCGGTCTTGATGCATGTCACCGCCTGGAGTCATGGTGAGGTGATCACAACGGCTTCTGCAGGGCGATGGTGATCCGGGTGAGCCCCGGTGCCGATTCGATGCCGAAGTCGTCGACCAGACGTCGTGTGCCGGGCAGGCCGGCACCGAGTCCGCCACTGGTGCTATAGCCGTCGGTGAGCGCCAGGGTGATGTCGGGGATCCCCGGGCCGTGGTCCTCGACCAGGACGCGGATGCGCCGGTATCCGGCGTCCGAGGTGTCGCTGATCTGGCAACTGCCCTCGCGGGCGTACTGGATGACGTTGCGGGTCAGCTCGGAGACGGCGGTGGCGAGCCGTGTCTGATCGGCCTTGCCGAAGCCGAGACGCTCGCACAGGGTCCGGGCGGCACGCCGTGCGGTGACGATATCCGTCGGCGTGCGGATCGGGATGAATTCGCTGGCAAAGGCCTCAGTCATCCTCGTCCTCGTCGATGTGAATGTCGCCACGTGTAGCGATACGACGGTTGAGGATCTCCAGACCCTGTTCGAGGTTGAACGCGCAGTTGGCGCCGAGCAGGTCGCGTCCCATCTCGATCAGCGTCATCGCCACGAACGGCTGAACGCCGCAGATCACCACCTCGGCGCCGAGGAGTCCGACCATGCAGGCGGTGTCGTTGATGACGCGCGCCATGTAGGAATCGACCACGTCCAGTGCGGTGATGTCGATCGCCACGCCGAGCGCCTCGATCTCGGCCACGCGTTCGACCAGGTCCGACTGGAATTGCATGGCGTCGTTGTCGGTCAGGTCGTCCTGGATGGAGACCAGCAGGGTGCGTCCCAGTCGCAGGATCGGGATCTTCATGGGTGTCGATCCTCGATCGGGCCGATGCGCAGTCCGATCAGCTGCAGCGCCTCGGCGATGCCCGCGCGCAGCGTGGCGCGGCTGAGCACGTCGTCGAAGCGGATGCCGAGCTTGGTGAGGGTCTGCGCACCCTCCGGGCTGATGCCGGTCATGACGATGCGGGTGCCGAGCAGGCGCGCGGCGTCGATCGTCTTCATCAGGTGCTGGGCGACGCTGGTGTCGAGGATCGGCACGCCGGTGAGGTCGATGATGGTGACCCGTGCCTCGTGATGGGCGATCGCCTCCAGCAGTCGCTCGGTGACCTGGCGGGCGCGGATGGTGTCGATGACCCCGACCAGCGGCAGCAGCAGGATGCGGTTCCACAGTCGCAGCACTGGGGTCGAGAGCTCCAGTAGCGACAGGCTCTGTTGGGTGATGATCTGTTCGCGGACCTCGACGAAGGCGTCGAAGGTGCTGAGCGTCAGTCCATCGAAGACGCGGTCGAGCCACAGCAAGCCGTCGACCTCCGGGGGCGTGCCGGAGGTGATCGAGCGGGCCGTGATCAGCCGCTTGAGCGCGAGTAGCATCGCGATCGTCTCGTTGGCGCTGCCGCCGTGGCGTGCCTGGTCGCTGACGAGCTGACGTAGATGATCCGTCAGTGGGTCCGTGGCGCCGAGGGTGAAGTCCTCGGAGGGTGATTGCTCAAGGGTATCGAGGATGCCGTCGAAGATGGTGCGCAGGTGATGTCCTGGGGGCGTTGGCGCTGTGCTGGTGAGCGAGGATGACGAGGGCAGCATTGCCCTGATTTGTTCCAACCAGGCCGTGAATAGCGTGTTGCGTTGGTCTTGTAAGAGGTGTCCGAGTGCGTTCGTCATGGTATCCGGGGCGTTTTGTCGGCGGCGCTATCTCGGCCTGGCAGTGTCGCGCGCGGGTTGGTTCTCTGGCGCCAGGGCCGGTTGCTAGAAGAGTTCTATCCGTGGCTCGCTCGGGTCCTCTGTCACGTGACTGGTCTGCGAGCGTGCATGGCTCGACTCGTTGCGCAGATACTCGTCGAACACCGCCCTGAGCTGGCTCGGCAGTTGTCTGGAATCGTCATCGGCGCCCACCAGGACACTGGCGCGGTGGTTGAGGGTGGTGCGGATGCGCTCCAGTCGTTGACCGGTGACGTCCTGGTATTGCAACAGCCCGAGGATGTCCGAGATCTGGTCGGCCAGGCTGGTGTTGTGATGGGTGATGACCGAGAACAGCACCTTGTAGAACTGGCGCATGTCCTCGTAGTTGTCGCGGAGACGATGGATCGATTCCACTGCCCGGCTCGCCTGCGCCAGCTGTTCCTCGGAGCCCTCGAGCAGGGTGAACTGGAGGTTTTTCTCGACGTTCTGGAGCGCGCGGTTGAGCCCGTCCTCGATGGTGTCGGCCGTTTCGGTGGCGTGGTCGGCCAGCGACTGTACCTCGCCGGCGACGACGGCGAAGCCGCGTCCGGCCTCGCCCGCCCGCGCCGCCTCGATGGCGGCGTTGAGCGCGAGGAGTCGCGTTTTCTTGCTGATCTGCTTGATCGAGCTGGTCAGTCCGCCGAGCTGGCGGATGTCGTTGAGGACCTTCTCGATGGCCTCCATGTCCGCCTGGATGCGCGTGGGTAGTTGTTGTACCAGGAGGGCGATCTCGGTGATGTCCTCGAGCCTGCCGGAGATGTCCTCTTCCATCGACTTGGCATTGCCCGTGGACTTCTTCAGATAGTCCAGCAGATGGGCCGCGTCGGCATTGAGCTTGGTGGTGCGCTCGATGACGTCGAGCGTGGAGGCCTCGGTCTCGGCGACCGTCTCGCCGAGCTGCTGCTCGATGGCCTGGTCCTGCTCGACCGTGAGCGCGCGCGCCTCCTTGTCCCCCTGTATCCGTTGCTGGCCCTGGCGAAACTCCTCGATCACCCGGTCCCAGGTCTGGCACAGGGCGCTGTTGACGCGGAAGCTGAAGCGAAAGAACACCAGTCCGGCGATGAAGTTGGTGCCGAGCACGGCGCCACCGAAGATCAGGGCATGGATGAGCGCGGCGTTGGAGCCGGCCGTTTGCAGCCCGAGGTTCAACCAGTCGTGCGTCAGGTACACCAGGATGGTGATGGCGAGGCTGCCGAGCAGGTTGATCCAGCCCATGGTGCGCCGCAACATGCGGGCCTGCGCCAGATTCGCATCGATCACCACTTGGTGTTGGTTGGTGATGGGCATCGTCTGAGGTCCTCAGGCCCCCGGCAGTACCTGTTTGATGACCTTGATCAGATCGGCCCCACCCACGGGCTTGACCAGCCAGCCGGTCGCGCCGAGCTTCTTGGCCTCGTCGCGCTTGGCCTGTTGGCTCTCGGTGGTGAGCGCAAGGATGGGGGTGAAGCGCATGCCGGGCAGGGCTCGCGCGTTGCGGATGAAGTCGATGCCGCCCATGTTGGGCATGTTGATGTCGGTGAGGATGAGGTCCGGCTTGATCCCGGACTTGAGCTTGGAGATCGCCTGGACGCCGTCGCCCGCGGTCTCCACGGTGAAGCCGGCGATCTCCAGGCTGGCCTTGAGGCTCATCACCATGGTTGCCGAATCGTCTACAACCAGTATCGTCTTGGACATGCTCTTGAACTCCTCATGGGGTCAGGGCCGCCTTGATCCACGCGGCCAGCGGCGCATGGCGTGGCCAGGCCGAGATCCTCGGCCGCGCGGCCATCAGGACCTGGAGGTTGGCGGCGTGCAGATGGGTGCAGGCGGATAGGTTGATCCGGCCACGTGGGTGTTTGATCAGCCAGTCGAGCAGGATCTCGGCGTCCTCGACCGTCATCTGTTCACTGACGACCGCGGTCACCTTCTTGAATTCGAGCGCCATCAGAGCAACTCCCTCGGGTTGAGCACCAGCAGCACCGAGCCGTCACCGAGCAGCGCGGAGCCGGCGTAGCCGCCCAGCCCGGCCAGGACCCCGCCGAGTGGCTTGAGGATGATGTCGACCGTTTCCCGACAGTCGTCGACGATGATGCCGAGATGGTCCGCGCCGATGCGGACCACCAGCACGGCGAACTCGTCGTCGTCGTTGGGGATCTGCTCGATGGTGAGCGCCAGCAGGTCGTTGAGCGTGACCAGTGGTACCAGGCGTCCGCGCAGCACCGTGGTGAGACGGCGCTTGATGGTGCGGATGTCGTTGCGCGCGACCCTGACGGTCTCTGCGACCCTGTCCATCGGCACGCCGAAGCGCTGCCCGGCCGACTCGATGATCATGACGTTGGTCACCGCCATCGAGAGCGGCAGCGAGAGTCGCAGCCGGGTGCCCTGGCCGAGCTGGCTGTGGAGCTCGACGGCGCCGTTGACGCAGGCGATGGCGTTGCGCACGACGTCCATGCCGACGCCCCGCCCGGACAGGTCCGAGACCTGCTCGGCGGTGGAGAAGCCCGCCGCGAACACCAGATTGATCGCCTCCTGGTCGGTCAGTCGTTCCAGCTCGGGCTCGCCGATGAGACCGCGCTCGTATGCCTTGCGCCGAATCCGATCCGGGTCGATGCCGCGGCCGTCGTCGCTGATCTCGATCACCACCCGGTCGGACTCCTGGCGGGCGGAGATGGTCAGCCGTCCTTCAGTCGGCTTGCCGGCGGCGCTGCGCTCGGCGGGGGACTCGAGTCCGTGGTCGAGACTGTTGCGGACGATGTGCACCAGCGGGTCGGCCAGGGCCTCGATGATGTTCTTGTCGGCCTCGGTCGACTCGCCCTCCATCACCAGCCGAACCTCCTTGCCGAGCTTGCGGGCGGTGTCGCGGACCAGGCGGGGGAAGCGTTGCAGCACGAAGGAGACGGGCATCATGCGAATCTGCATGATGGCGTCCTGCATCTCCTCGGCGATGCGGTTGATGATCCCGTACTGTGCCTTGATCTCGCGGGCCAGCTCGCGTGTTCCGAACACCTCTTCGGCGCGGTTGGCGAGATAAGGCAGGGCGTTCTTGGTGACCACCATCTCGCCGATCAGGTTCATCAGTCGGTCGACCTTGGCCTGATCGACCTTGAGGGTGTGGCCGGCCAGCCGGTCCTCGGCACGTCGTCCGAACTTGATCGGCTCCTGCGGTTCTTGCGCCTCCGGGGGAGGGGCGATGTCTTCGGCGGGGGCACCGGGCGGGGAGGCCGCGGTCGGGAGCTGGGTGTCGCCGCGACGCTGCTGCTCGTCGAGCCAATTCAGCAGAGGCTGTGAGGAGTGTGAGGCGTCGGCCGAGTGCAGTGCCTGCTCCAGTGCGTCGCGCTCCACCACCTGGCCGATGCTGGCGAAGGCCGCCTCCAGGGTGGTGGCGACGGCACGCAGTCGACCGCTCAGCCACGGCGGGTTGTCGGTCAGTCCGAGGATCTCGCGCTGTGCCTCCAGCACGACGTTGAAGGACCAGGTGGTCTCGGCATCGGGCGGTGGCTCGGATGAGGACGCGGAGGTCGGCGCTGGCGGTTGCAGCGGGATGATCCGTACCTGTTCGGGGATGTAGCGGAAGTGTTCGTGCAGCGCCTCGGCCGGGGTGTTCAGGATCGCCTCGAAGCGCAGGATGCAGCGATAGGCGTCGAGCTCGGCCAGGGGCGGCCAGTCCTCGCGGCTGCTCACCCGGCGCCAGCAGGGTTCGCCGAGCTGCAGGATCTGGTGGAAGGGGTCCTCGCCCTTGAAGAAGCACTCCTCCTCGGGCTCGTAGGTCAGCCAGCACAGTGGTTCGCCGGCCTCGAGGCGCTGGGTCAGCTCCTGCTGGATCCTGCTCGGGAGCGCCTCGAGCGGCATCGCCGCGGGCGCAGGGGAAGGCGCTGGCGTGGCCGCTGGCTCGGTCTCGGCGGCGGTTGGTGTCGTGGCCTGGGCAGCGGCGAGCAGGCCCCGCAGCGCGTTGGCGAGTTCGAGTGCGTCGTTGGCGTGTCGCGCGGTATTCGGTGGCGCCGCCTCGGCACTGTCGCCGATCTCGTCGATCAGGGCGAGCACGAAGTCCATCGCCTCGAGCAGTCTGTCGGCCACCGGACGGTCGAAGGGGCGCCTGCCATCGCGTACCGCGTCCATCAGGTCCTCGGCGGCATGCAGGACGCGGGTCATCTCCGGCAGGTCGAACAGTCCGCTGTTGCCCTTGAGGGTGTGGACCAGGCGGAAGAGCTCGCCCATCAGGGCGCTGTCGTCGGGGGTGTCCTCGAGCTGGAGCAGGCGTTCACCGATGGTCTGGAGGATGTCTCGTCCCTCGGTGATGAATTGATCGAGCAGTGGGTTCATGACGGCGCTCCCCGGCCGTTCGGTGTCATACCGAGCAGGGTCAATACGTGTGAGGCGAGCCGTTCGGGTCTGACCGGCTTGACGATATAGAGGTTGGCGCCGGACAGGAAGGCGAGCTTCTGGTCGTTGGCGCCGGCCTCGGTCGAGACCATGATCGCCGGTGCCTGCGGCATGTCCTTGCCGCGCAGCTCGCGCAGGAAGCCGTAGCCGTCGAGCTTGGGCATGTTGATATCGACCAGATAGAGGTCGAAGTCGCCCTCGGCCACCCGTTCCAATGCCTCGAGGCCGTTGACCGCCTCGGTTACCTCGAAGCCCAGCTCTTCCAGGATGCTGCGGTGATAGAGCCGCACCGTCGCGGCGTCATCGATGACCAGGATCCGCTTCATCGGGCCTCCCAGGGTTTCTGATAGACGATGGCCTCGGGGAACTTGCGTACCCGGAACAGCGATGAGATCCGACTCATCGATTCGGAGTGACCGAGACAGACGAAGCCGCCCGGATTGAGTGCGTCGTAGAAGGATTCCGCGGTCTGCTTGCGCGACAGATCGTCGAAATAGATCAGCAGGTTGCGACAGAAGATGATGTCGAAGTGACGGTGTCTGCGCATGTCCGCGGCGTCGCTGACGTTCACCCGGGTGAAGTCGACCGCCTCGCGCAGCTCCTGGTCGATCAGGTAGTGATCCCTGTCGCGCCTGAAGTACTTGGCCAGCAGCGACGGTGGCAGGTTCTGTATCGAGCGGTGGGTATAACGACCGCGCCTGGCCTGCGCGAGGATCTCGGTGTCGATGTCGGAGGAGACGATCTCGATGTCCCAGTCGTCCAGCCGCGGCCAGTGTTCGAGCAGATAGATGGCGATGCCATAGGGCTCCTCGCCCGACGAGGAGGGCACCGACCAGATCCGCAGCGCACGTTTTTGCCTCGTGTGCGTGACGATCTCCTCCAGCATCGAGTCGACCAGACAGCGGAACTGGTACTCCTCGCGGAAGAAGTAGGTCTCGTTGACCGTCATCGCGTTGATCAGCGTCTGCAGTTCCTCGCCGGAGGCCTGGAAGCGCACCATGGTGAAGTAGGCGCGAAAGCTCTCCGAGTCGGTGGCATCCATCCGTTCGAGCAGACGCTTGTCGACGAAGTAACGCTTGCTGTCCTCGAACAGCATGCCGGTCTTGCGGTAGAAGAACTCCCGGAACTTGCGGAAATCTTCGTCGCTGATCATGCGCGCCTGTGTCATCCGGGGTCAGCCTTGTGCAATGCGTTTCAGCGCCAGATCGGCGGCGAACTGGATATAGGGTTCGTCGACGAAACGGGCCTTGAGCGCGTGCAGGGTCGGCACCGCGCGCTCGGAGCCGACCTCACCGAGCAGGTCGACCGCGGTGGCGCAGACGTTGACGTGCGGATCCTCGGCGATGACCCGGATGAGCCATTCCTCGACGCGGGGGTGGCGCAGCGATTCGAGCACGTCGACGGCGAAGATGCGCACGTCCGGGTCGTGATCCTTCAGCAGCTGCTCCATGACCGGGGCGACCTCGTCGGGGAGCTGCTTCATCGCCTCGATGGCGGCGTTGCGCAGCATGGCGTCCTCGCTGCGCAGACACTCGGTGAGGCCGGCGACCGCGATCTCGTCGCCGAGTCGGGTCAGTGTCGTCAGGATCACCTGGCTGACGCTCGGCTCGGTCTCGATTCCGAGCCGCTCGACCAGGGCGCGTGACGCGTCCGGGTGATCGGCCAGGTCGCGTGCCGCCCAACGGCGTGCGAGCGGATCGGCCGCCTCGAGTGCGCTCAGCAGCCCTGGGAGATCGCGCGCCAGGCGGCGCTCGTCATCGCTGGATGGCGCTGCCGGAGCAGGTTTCTTGAGTGCCATGCCATCGTGCTCCTCGGTTGGTCTGGGGGGCGTGTCCGAGGTGGGTGCCGGGGCTCCGACCTCCCGTCGTCACGCGATGTCGCTCGCGGGGGTGGTGTCGTGACGGCGCCGATGATCGTCATCGGCTCAGCGCTCCACCCAGATCTGCAGCTGGTCGGCGATGCGCTCGACCGGCAACACCAGGCTCGCGCCACCGCGCGAGATGAGTTCGGCCGGCATGCCGAATACCACTGCGCTCTCTTCCGATTCGGCGATGGTGCGGGCGCCGCGCTGCTTGAGCTCGGTGAATGCCTGGGCGCCGTCGTGTCCCATGCCGGTCAGCATCACCGCGATGACCCGGGTCGGGTCGCAGTGCTCGAGCATCGAGCGCCCCAGCAGTTCGACCGACGGGTGCCAGAGCTTGGTCGGGTCCTCGGGGCGTGCCAGCGCCGTCAATCTGCCGCCGCGTCGTGCCAGGATCATGTCGGCGCCGCCCTTGCCGATATAGATGTTGCCGGCGGCGACCGCGGTGGGGCGATTGACCTCGGAGACGGCGAGCTGGCAGAGCAGGTTCATGCGTTCGGCGAAGGGGAGGGTGAAGCTTGGCGGCATGTGCTGCGCCACCAGGACCGGCCAGGGAAAGTCGGCGGGGAGTCGGGGGAGGATGTCCTCGAGGGTGCGTGGACCGCCGGTCGAGACCCCGATCACCACGACACCGCTGCCGCTGGCCGGTGTGTCGTCGGGCGCAGCCCTGGTCGGTTCGGTTCGGGGACGTTGCGGGCGTGACGGGGTGTCGCCACGGATACGTGCGGCCAGCCCGCGGGCGGTACGGATGCGTGCGCGTGCCGCCGCGCGCACCTTGGCGACGATCTCGGACTCGATCTCGACCATCGACAGCGAGATGGTGCCGCCGGGCTTGGGGATATAGTCCACGGCGCCGAGGTTGAGTGCCTCGAAGGTGGCGATGGCCCCCTTCTCGGTCAGCGAGGAGACCATCACCACCGGTACCGGTCGCTCGGCCATCAGCAGCGACAGTGCGGTCAGGCCGTCCATCTCCGGCATGTTGATGTCGAGTGTGACGACATCCGGGGCGAAGTCGATGTTCTCGGCGACCGCCTCTTGACCGTTGCGGGCGACGCGGATCTCGAAATCGCCCTCGGCCAGGAAGAGTGCCTTGAGTTGGCGGCGCATCAGCGCCGAGTCGTCGACAATCAACAGCTTGATCACGTGAGCTCCTGGTCGATGGGCCTGTGCCGCGACGTCCTAGGCGGACGTTTCGGCTAGCTCTTCCAGCTCGGCGCGTTGCTCCTTGGCGATCAGCTGGGAGGGTTCGATCAGTTGGATCATACGCTTCTGACCCTCCAGATTGGCCACCCGCGCGATCAATCTGGCCTGCTCGCTGGAGAGCTGTGGCGCTGGCTCGATCGCCGTCCTCGGGATCTTGAGCACCTCGGCCACGGAGTCGACGATGAAGCCGGTACGTACGCCATCGAGCAGGAACACCATGATGCGCTGTCGGTCGTTACGTGCCACCGTCGCCAGACCGAAGCGGCGGCGCTGGTCAATCACCGGCAGTACCGAGCCGCGCAGGTTGATGACTCCTTCGACGAAGTCTGGCGCCTTGGGGACGTGGGTGAGTTCGTCGGGGAGACGGACGATCTCCTGTATGCTTTCGATGGGGACACCGAACTCCTCCTTGTCGAGCCGGAACACCACCATCTGTTCCTCATCGTCGTCCTGCTCGTCGTCCTCGATGTCGTCACCGCTCCGGTTGTCGTAGTCGATGTCTTCCACGCTGCTCAAGGCCTCCCGGATCGATGAGTGACGAAAGAGTCTGTCTGTCGAGATGATGGAGACCAGACGCTGCCCTTCATCGAGCCGGCAGATCTGTTCGATGTCCGACAGGTCATCATGCTGCGCCAGCAGTTTGGGCATGGCGTCGACCGCCGACCAGGGGACGCGCAGCACCTCGTTGACGCTGTCCATCGCCAGGCCCACGGCGCACTCGCCGAGCTGCACCACCAGGATGCGGCTGTGTTCGTCGGCGGTGCGTGGCGGCAGACCGAACAGACAACGCAGAGAGACCAGGGGCAGCAAGCGGTTGCGCAGTGTCATCAGCCCGATCACGTGAGGCTCGGTGCGCGGGATCTGTACCGCCTGTTCGGGGAACTGGACGATCTCCTGCACGTTCTCGATCGGGATGGCGTATTCCTGTTCGGCGACCTCGAAGCTGACCAGCTGGAGTTCGTCTGCGTCCTCTTCCTCCTCCTCCTCGACATCCCTCGTCTCGGCCAGCGCCGCGGCGCCATGCCGCGCCAGGGTGGTGATCGCGCTGAACTCTTTTTCGATCAGGCGCTTGAAGTCAAGTTCCATCACCATGGGGAAGCCGCCGACATCCTTGATCAGTCCGCAGAGCAGGTCGGTCTTGACCGTTGCCGCCAGCGATCCAACCTCCTCGATACACGAGGGCTCGACCCCGACCACACTGCTGACGCGATCGACAACGAACCCCAGTGGCTGACCGAGATCGATCACCAGAGCGCGGGTGGCGTCGTCATCGTCGCGCTCCTCGAGGCCGAACAGACGGCGCAGGTTGATGATGGGCAAGACCTTGCCGCGCAGATTGGCCAGGCCCTCCAGGGTGGGGGGCGCGAGCGGTACCCGAACCACCTCGGGCACCCGGATGATCTCCTGCACCGGCGCCATGTCGACGGCGAAGACCTCGCTGCCACACACGAAGATGACGAACTGACGCAGGTCGTGCTCCTGCCCCTCTGTGGCCACATCCTCGCCGCTCGGCGCGGCGGGGGGTGACGATTTGACCAGGTCTTGGGTCATGACTGTCTCCCGCGTAACCGCGATGGGCCTCAAGCGCTCTGCAGCTCGTCGGCCAGCGAGGCGATCTCCTCGATGGCTGCCGCCAGCTCCTCCGCCCCCTGTGATTGCTGGCGTGCCGCGGCCGCAGCCTCGGTCGAGGCCTTCTCGGCCTCCTGGGCTGCCGATGCGATCTGATCGACTCCGACCTTGACCTGTGCGATGGCGGCGGAGATCTCGCTGGCCGCGGCCTCGATCTCCGTCGATGAGCGGCTGACCTCGGCGA
Source organism: Marichromatium sp. AB31 (assembly GCF_003718685.1). NCBI lineage: Bacteria > Pseudomonadati > Pseudomonadota > Gammaproteobacteria > Chromatiales > Chromatiaceae > Marichromatium > Marichromatium sp. AB31. The sequence goes on from NZ_RHFI01000001.1 coordinate 476,754, forward strand.
TATCGGTCTCGATGGTCTCCAGTCCCGTGGTGATCGACTTGGCCTTTTCCGCCTCGCTGATCGCCGCCGAGATGATCTCCTCCAGGTCGCGTCCGACGACACCGATCTGGTCCTGCACCGCCTTCACCAGGTCCTTGATGCGATCGGCGTTCTCCGCCGAATCGTGAGCGAGGTTGCGGATGTCGGTGGCGACGACCACGAACCCCTTGCCGAACTCCCCGGCGCGCGCGGCCTCGATCGAGCCGTTGACCGCCAGCATGTTGGTCTGGATGGAGACGGTGGTGATGGCGTCGACGATCTTGTCGATGCGTCGCGAGACCAGTTCCAGGTCCTTGATCTGACGCAGGCTCAGGCGCGATGACTCGACCGAATCCGCGACGCCGGCGATGAGCGCGTCGATGCTGCTCTTGTTATTGGTCAGCAACTCGCTGATGGCGCCGACCCTCTCGCCGGATGCGCGCGAGCGTTGCAGCGAGTCGTCGACGCCCTTCTCGATCTGAGTGATCGCCGTTGCCGATTCCTCGGTGGCCGAGGCCTGTACCTGGGTGCTCTTACGGATCTGCTCGACGGCGGCCATGATCTGGGTGCCGGAGCGGTTGATCTCCTGTACCGCCGACGAGAGCTGTTCGGCGGCCGAGGCCACCTCCTCGGCGCTCTTGGTGATGTCGGTGGAGTTCTTGAGGTCTTCGGCCAGCTCGGAGAGGTTCTGCGCGGCCTGCTCGCACTCGGCCAGCGCCTGGGTCTGTTCGGCGACGGTCTTGGCCGACTCCTCCGAGGCCGCCGACTGTTCCTCGGCCGCCGCTGCGATCTCCTCGGCGCCCTTCAGTGCCTGACCCGCAGCAGTGTTGGATTGTTGGGCGCTGGCGGCGATCTCCTGGACCGCGCGGGTGATCTCGACTGCGTCGGCGCGAATCTGCTCGAGCTGCGAGTTGACCGCCCGACCGTTCTCGACCTCGCCCTGTACCTTGGTGGCCGAGTCGTTGATGCCGTCGGAGATGACCTTGACCTCGGATTGGATCTGGCCGACCAGATCCTGGATCTGCTTGGCGCTCTTCTCCGATGTCTCGGCGAGCGTGCGGACCTCGTCGGCAACCACGGCGAACCCCTTGCCATGCTTGCCGGCGCGCGCCGCCTCGATGGCGGCGTTGAGTGCGAGCAGGTTGGTCTGGTCGGCGATGCGGGCGACGGCCTTGACGATGTCGCCGATGTTGGCCGCCTGCTGCTCCAGCTCGGCGACCATCCTGACCGACTCGCCCTGGCGTTGGGCGGCCACCCCGACGTTGGTGATCATGCCGGTGACGTCCGCGCTGACCTTGGTGATCAGCGTCTGCGAGGCCTCGACCTTGGTCTGCGACAGGCTGGCGTTGTCGAGTTGGCGGTCGAGTGCCGCGCTGACCTGCTTGAAGGCCGCCAATGATTCCTGCGCCGCTCCGGACGCCTCCTCGGCACCGGTGGCGATCTGGTCGGAGGAGCGCTTGAGCTCTTCGGCCGCGGAGGCTGCCTCGTTGATCCCGGACGAGAGCTGGGCGGTCGCCGAGGCGACGCGTTCGGCGGCCTGCTGCTGCTTCGCCAGGGTGCGCGCGCGCCTGCGCTGTGCCTCTGCCTCGCGGGCGGTTGCCGCGTTGGTGCGTGTCTCGCCGGTCGATTGGGGGCGGGGTGTGCTAGGGGTCTTCACGAGTGCCATGACGGTTTCCTGCGCGATGTGACGAGTATGAACAGGTCAACCGGGATGCCGCCTCGTGGATGAGGTGCCGCGCAACGAGGCAATGCCGCCCTTTGGCCTAATGGATCGGGTCTGCTGACTGTGGGTGGTCTGGTGCTGACTGCCTCCGACGCAGTGTGGGCGGTAGCCCCTCAATGGGGTTGGATTCATACTTAGGAGTTTAGGACACTTGTGGCGGATTGGGCGCTTGACGCCCCAGTGGACAAGACCATTGGTGGTTCCGGGGCACACCCCTCGGTCTCGTCCATGCGCTCGCCAATGGCTTGATCGTGCAGGGGATTCGGCCGGCCGCTGAAAGCCCTTCTCTACCCGTCGCGTCCTTTTCGACGTTGCAGTTCAATCCCCTGGCCGCTGGCGTTGCGGTTCGCGCTTCCGCCACCAGCTATCGGGGGTCGATCCAGCGCGGAGGAATGCCCGCATGCAGCCGTCCACCTCGTCCGAGTCCGCCGTTCGTCCGCCGCCCGGGGTCAACCGGGTCGCCCCGGGTCAGCCCTTGCAGTGGCTGCGCGCCGGTTGGCGTGATCTGCGCGCCGCCCCCGGCTACAGCCTGCGCTACGGTGCCGGGATCGTGCTGATCAGCCTGGCGATCACCGTGCCGCTGGCGCTCGGGCGCCTCGCCTTCCTGGTGCCCTTCCTGCTCGCCGCCTTCTATCTGGTCGCGCCGCTGTTGGCCATCGGGCTCTACCAGATGAGCGCGCACCTCGAGGCCGGTGAGTCGCTCGAACGCTGTCAGGCGCTCGAGGCCTTTCGTCGTAACCAGGGGCAGCTGGGCATCGCCACCGGTTTCCTGCTGATGATCCTGCAGCTGTGGATCCTCGCCACCGTGTTCCTGTTCATCATGCTGTTCACCGATCCGTTGCCGAGCTGGGAGCGCTTCGTCGCCGTGGTCTTCCTCTCCGGGGATCATCTCGGGCTGGTGGCGGTGCTGGTCGCGGTGGGGGCGGTGTTCGCGGCCGCGGCCTTCTGTATCGCTGCGGTGACGGTGCCGATGCTGATCGACCGTCCGGTCGATGCCTTCACCGCGGCGCGCACCAGCTTCGCCGCGGTGCGGGTCAACTGGGCGCCGATGCTGCTGTGGGCGGGGTTGATCGTGGTGATCGTCGGGCTCGGGCTGGCGAGTCTGCAGCTCGGGCTGTTCGTCGCCGTACCGCTGCTCGGGCACGCCACCTGGCACGCCTATCGTGACCTGGTGCCGCGCGACTGAGCCGGGTGCTCAGTCGGGGTCGAAGCGGTAGTCGAGCAGCTCGATGTCGCGGGCGAAGTGGCGCGCCACCAGCTCGGCGGTGTCGTCGTCGTAGTAGCTGCGGTAGTCGCGCTTGCGATCGGTCGCCTTGCGCGCGTGAGGGAGAGCCGGCTGGGTGATGCCGATGCGCGCGCAGACGGTGGCGAAGTCGTCGTGGAGCTGTTCGTAGCGACCGATGAAGTCGACGATGACCTCGCCGTGGAGGTCGACCAGATAGTCGCTCTGGCGGGTGATCGAGGTGTCGACGTGGTACTGGTAGGGGCGCTCGGGGTCGAGCTTCCAGCGCAGGAAGTCGGCGAACTCCTGGTGGCCGCCGAGATAGTGCGGGCGCTCGCGACGGATGTGATGGAAGGAGCTGACCTGCAGGTCCCAGGGGTTGCGCACGAAGGCGAACTTGAACAGCGAGTCGTAGAAGGGCCGCGGCAGCAGCTCCTGGGCGAGCACCGCCTTGGCATGACGCGGCAGCTTGGTGCCGATGCGATGACCGCTGAGATGGCTCATGCGGCTGCACAGGAACATCGGGTAGTACCAGGGGTCGCGCCAGCGCAGCCCCTGGAGTGCGGCGCGCACGCTGGTGCCGCCGGTCTTGGCAATGTGGACGAAGAGGAAACGATAGCGAGGCGAGAGCAGCATGAGGGTCTCTGGGGCTGTGGAGCGGTTCCGGCGCGGGCGGCGCGCGGCGCCGGTGTTCTATCCCCGGCTTCAGCGCCGGCGCTTGGCGCGTGGATGCGCTTGGTCGTAGACCTGCGCGAGGTGCTGGAAGTCGAGGTGGGTGTAGATCTGGGTGGTGCCGATGTCGGCGTGGCCGAGCAGCTCCTGGACGGCGCGCAGATCGGCCGAGGACTCCAGCAGGTGGGTGGCGAAGCTGTGGCGCAGCATGTGCGGATGCAGCCCCTGGGCCAGCCCCTGGACCTGGGCCCACTGTGTCAGCCGTGCCTGGACGGTGCGCGGGTGGATGCGGGTGCCGCGCAGGCTGACGAACAGCGCCGGCTCCTCGGGCGCGGCGACAAAGGGACGCAGCAGTCGCCACTGGCGCAGCGCCTCGCGCGCCTTGCGCCCGACCGGTACGCGCCGGGTCTTGGCGCCCTTGCCGACGACCTCGAGCTCATCGACATCGAGCGGCACCTCGGCGAGATCCAGCGCGACCAGCTCGGCGAGGCGCAGCCCGGCGGAGTAGAAGAGCTCGATCATCGCCCCGTCGCGGATCTCCAGCACCTCCTCGCGGGGACGGTCGAGTACCGCGCAGAGCTGATCGGCCTCGAGCGTCCTGGGCAGCTTGCGCGGGGTCTTGGGGGCGCGGATGTCGAGCGCGGGGCTGGCGGTGACCAGCTCCTCGCGCAGCAACCAGCGATAGAAGGCGCGCAGGCTGGAGAGTTCGCGCTGCAGGGTGCGCCCGCCGATGCCCTCGCGATGACGCGCGCCGATATAGCGCTGCACCGTCTCGCCGTCGATGGTCTCGATCGTCACCTCGGCGTGGGCCTGCAGCCAGGCGAGGAGACGCTCGAGGTCGCGGCGATAGTTGGCGACGGTCAGCGGCGCCAGCCGACGCTCGTGGGCGAGGTGGTCGAGAAAGCGCGCGAGCAGTTGGGCTGAGGTCTCGCCGGCCATGCGCGACTCAGTCCCGTCCGCAGCGTTCGATGGTGACCGCGCTCAGCTTGTGGGCGATGATCTCGCCGAGCCGGTCGAGCAGGTCGGTGCCGAGCTCGGGGCGGAAGCGCTCGGGGTCGCTGCTGCCGATGGCGAGTACGCCGGAGCGTTCCGCGGTGCGGATGGGGACCAGGGCGGCGGTACGCACGCTCGCCGCGGCCTCGCCGAACAGTACCTCGGCCTTGTCGGCGTCGAGTGGCCCACAGAGCGCGTGTTTGCGTGCAAGGAAGTCCTTGAAGGCGGCGGTGAGCGGGTCTGGTGCGGCGGTCTCGGGGTCGAGCGGGAACAGCTTGAGGGTGACGGCGTCGGCGCGGAATTCCTGCAGTAGGGTCTCGCGCGTCTCCTCGCACAGCCGGTCGGGATCGTTGATCGCGATCAGCCGCAGCACCAGCGCGTGCAATCGGGTCGACAGCGACTCGTACTCGCGGGCGCGGGCGATGAGCTGGCCGAGACGCTGGCGCTCGGTATCGAGCTCCTGGCGCAGCGCCCGCACCTGGCGCTCGATCAGCGAGACGGCGTCGCCGGTGGGATGCGGGATCCGCAGCGTGATGAGGATCTCCGGGTGGTGCTCGAAGAAGTCGGGATGGCGCTGCAGATAGGCGGCGACCGTGGCCTCCAGCGCCTCGTCCCTGGTCCCGGGCTGCTCTGCCTGTGTGATCACGATTGACCCCTCATAGAACGATCTCCCCGTGGAACACTGATTCGGCAGGCCCGGTCATCCAGACGACGTCATCCGGGCTGCGCCAGTCGATTATAAGCCCTCCGCCCGGCAGGTCGACGCGTACGCGCTCATCGAGCAGACCGCGTAGCCGCCCACTGACCACCGCGGCGCAGGCACCGGTGCCGCAGGCCAGGGTCTCGCCGGCGCCGCGCTCGTGCACCCGCAGACGGATTGCGTCGCCGGCGAGCCGTTGCATGAAGCCGACATTGACCCGCTGCGGGAAGCGCGGGTGATGCTCGATCGCCGGCCCGAGGCGCGCCACCGGCGCGGTCTCGACGTCCTCGACCAGCAGCACCGCGTGCGGGTTGCCCATGGAGACGGCGCCGATCTGGTGGTGCTCGCCGGCGACCTCGAGGTCGTAGAGCGGCGCCTCGTGCTCGGCCTGGAAGGGGATCTCGACCGGCGCCAGCCGCGGCCGACCCATGTTGACCCGGACCTGGCCGTCGGCCTCGAGATGGAGCCGGATCGCCCCGGCGGCGGTGCCGACCGGGATCTCGTCGTGCTCGGTCAGCCCCTGCTCGCGCACGAAGCGGGCGAAGCAGCGCGCACCGTTGCCGCACTGCTCGACCTCGGAGCCGTCGGCGTTGAAGATCCGGTAGTGGAACTCGGTGCCCGGCAGCCGTGGCGGCTCGACCAGCAGGATCTGGTCGCAGCCGACGCCGAAGCGCCGATCGGCGAGCCGGCGCAACCGCTCGGGGTCGAGCGCGATGCGTTGGCGCACCGCGTCGAACACCACGAAGTCGTTGCCGAGCCCGTGCATCTTGGTGAAGCGGACCTTCATCGATTCGATCTCCTGCATGTCGCCGTCGGGCTCATCCCGGCACGCGTCCCCAGATCGCCAGATGCCGGTCGCTGACCACGCCGACCTCCAGCCCCTCGAGCCCGGCCTCAGCGAGCTGCTCGACCACCTCGCGCGGCTCGTAGGCGGCGAACAGCGAGTTGCGGAAGTCGCTGCGCAGCACCTCGGGTGCATTGGCGACATAGGTCTCGACTAGCGCCTCGGCCCAGCCCGCCGAGGGCGGGCGCAGCAGGTCCATCACCAGCACCAGGGCGTCGGGGTTGGCGTGCGCGCGCACCGTCCGCCACAGCACCTGGGGATCGTGGAGATGATGGAGCAGGCTGTTGGAGAGGATCAGGTCGTAACGGCGGTCTGCGAGCCGGCTCGAGGGCAGGCGATCGTGCACCAGCTGCCAGCGGCCGTCGAGATCGGCGGCGTCCTCGAGGGTGGCGCGGGCCCGTTCGAGCATGGTCGCGGCCCCGTCGAGCGCGTCGCAGTGCAGCCGCGGATAGGTACGCAGCAGGCGCAACACGATGTCGGCCGGGCCGCAGCCGAGGTCGAGCGCCGCCGAGCCCGGCAATCCGCCCCGCGCCTGACGGGCGAGGAGACGCATGAACAGGCTGTTGGAGTCGGAGAAGTCGGCCTCGGCATAGGCTTGCGCCTGCTCCTCGGTGTCCATCAACTCGGGCTCGGGGCGACGCTTCACGGCAGTCTCCGTTCCCCCGCGAACAGCGACTCGATCGACTCGCGCTCGCGCACCAGGTGGGCCTGATCGCCGTCGACCATGACCTCGGCGGCGCGGGGCCGGCTGTTGTAGTTCGAGCTCATGGTGAAGCCGTAGGCGCCGCTGCCGCGCACCGCCAGCAGATCATCGGGGCGGATGGCGAGCTGGCGCGACTTGCCGAGGAAGTCGCCGGTCTCGCACACCGGGCCGACGAGGTCGTAGCGCTGGGTCTCGAGCGTGGGGTCGAGGTGGACCGGGACGATCTCCTGCTCGGCCTGATAGAGCGCCGGGCGCAGCAGGTCGTTCATGGCGCCGTCGACGATGGCGAAGTGACGCGCCTCGGTCGGCTTGAGGTACTCGACGCGGGTGAGCAGCACGCCGGCGTTGCCGGCGATGGCGCGCCCAGGCTCGATGAGGATCTCGTAGGGCTTGCCGGCGAGGCGGTGACGGATGGCGGCGGCATAGGCGGCCGGATCGGGCGGCAGCTCGTCGCGATAGCGGATGCCGAGCCCGCCGCCGAGATCGAGGTGTTCGATGGCGATACCGGCCTCGGCGAGACGGTCGGCGAGGGCGAGCACCCGGTCGAGGGCGTCGATGAAGGGGGCGAGGTCGGTGAGCTGCGAGCCGATGTGGCAGTCGATGCCGGTGACCCGCAGGTTGGGCCGCGCGGCGGCGTCGCGATAGACCGCCTCGGCGGTGCGGATGTCGATGCCGAACTTGTTCTCGCGCAGTCCGGTGGAGATGTAGGGATGGGTGCGGGCGTCGACGTCGGGGTTGACCCGCAGCGACACCGGGGCGATCACGCCGAGTTCGCCGGCGACCTGATCGAGCCGGTCGAGTTCGGCCTCGGACTCGAGGTTGAAGCAGCGGATGCCGACCTCGAGGGCGCGACGCATCTCGTCGGCGCGCTTGCCGACCCCGGAGAAGACCACCCGCGACGGATCGCCGCCGGCGGCGAGCACGCGTTCGAGTTCGCCCACCGAGACGATGTCGAAGCCCGAGCCGAGCCGCGCCAGGGTGTCGAGCACGGCGAGGTTGGAGTTGGCCTTGACGGCGAAGCAGACCAGGTGCGGATGCTCGCCGAAGGCGCGGTCGAAGGCGTGCCAGTGACGCTCCAGGGTCGCCCTGGAGTAGATGTAGCACGGGGTGCCGAAGCGTTCGGCGATCTCGGTGAGGGGGACGGACTCGGCGTGGAGCAGGTCGTCTCGATAGTTGAAGTGATCCATGCGGCGTCGATGTGGTGCTCGGCTAGGGCTGATCGGCGGCGGGGACGGCGGCGTCGGTGACGTCGGGCAGGTCTCCGCCGGTGGCGGCTGGCGTTGCCGGCTCCGGCTCGGGCAGATAGAGCGGGCCCTTCTGGCCGCATGCACCGAGCATGCTGACGGTCCCGAGCACCAGGATGATGGCGATGAACAGATAACGGGCCCAGCAGAGCATTGGAGCGTCTCACGCGAAAAGGGGTTGAGTCGGGCCTCTAGTATACATTCCAGCGCCCGCGACGCGGGTCAGCGCGCGCGCCGCCGTGCCGCCAGGGTCAGCCCCTGGCTGGCCTGCTTGGCGAAGTGCTGGAAGTCCTCGAACAATGGCTCGGTGAGGGCGCGCGCGCTGCTGGCGCGATCGGCGTAGAGCAGCCCGATGCCCTGTCCGGCGATCTCGATCGGGGCGATCATGAAGGGGGTGCGACCGAGCGCCTGGATCACCGTGGCCGGTACGTCGGCGAGCGCCTCGCCACGGATGCAGCGTGCCTGCTGGCGCTCGATGACCGTGAACAGCAGATGGTTCTGACCCGGCAGGCGGGTGAACTGGAAGCGGGCGAGCAATCGCTCGGATTCGCTGCCGAGCGTGTATCTGGCCTTGAGGGTACGCTTGTCCGGGGTGATCAGGGCGAACACCACCCGATCCATGCCGACGCCGCGGTGGATGCCCTCGAGCGCCAGGGTCATCACCTGATTGAGGCTGGCCGTGCCGCTCTCGATCAGCGTCGAGAGCTCGCGCAGCACGCGCAGCTGGAGCTGGGCGTCGGGTTCGGGGGCGGTGCTCTCGGCGTCTGTCGTCGTCGTCGCCGCTGCTGCTGTCTCGGTGGCTGTCTCGGGCGTCGGCTGGTCTGACGTCTCCTGCTGTTGCGGGATGTGCGGGGCAGCGATCTGGGCACCGATGACGGCGGCCACCTCGGCCGCCTCGCTGGCATTGTGCTGCAGCATCTTGTGGGTCTCGCCGATCGCCAGGTCGATCATCTTGGCTGCGCGCTTGACCAGTTTCTCCATCGGCTCGGTATGCCAGCCGCCGTCCTCGGCGCAGAGCGCGATCTGCTGACCGAGCACCACGGTCTGGACCCGCTCGTCGAGCACGCTGGGGGTGACGATCGCCTCGCGCACCAGCTCGTTGAGGTTCCATACCTTTGCCAGCTGGCCGCTGAGCTGGTTGAGACGAAAGCCGAGGATGCGCTCCTGGGCGCGCTCGGGGAGGGTGGTGGGCTGCTGGCGGTAGAGCTGGTCGAGCGCCTCGGCCTGCTCGCCGCCGAAGCACCAGAAGGCCAGCTCGCCGATGCGGTGGAGCAGGGCGGCGATGAAGACCTCCTCGGGGGCCTTGTCCTCGCGCGCGGTGGCGATCGAACGGGCCTGGATCGCCGCGTGGAGGGCGCGCGCCAGTTCGCGCGCGACACGCTCGCGGGTCGCCCCCTCGATGGTGTCGTCGACCAGGGTCGCGGCCAGGCACATGTTGCTCACGGCATTGAAGCCGAGCACCACCACGGCGCGGTTGACCGTGGTCAGGCTGTGGCCCGTGCTGGCGCCGGCCGGGTTGTAATGGACGGAGTTGGCGAGCTTGAGGATGCGGGTGGTGAGCGAGGGATCCTGCATGATCACCTGGGCCAGGGCGGCGGCGGGCGCCAGTTCGTCCTCGGAGACACGCAACACCTGATGTACGGTGTTGTTGAAGATCGGCATCTCGTGATGCTGGATCAACTCGACCCATTCGGCCAGACGGCGTTTCTGCGGGGTGCGTTGCGTGTTCAAGGCAGGCTCCTGGCGGGATGGCTGCTGCGTGCTGGCCCAGGTGCGTCCGGTTGATGCGGTGCTGAAAGAGGAGGGCAGTTTACCGGTTTTCCGGTGGACGGCGTATCTGCGGCACGCCCCGTGTCCGTGCGCCCGTCCGATTCGGCCTCGTATCAAGCGGCGCTGCACTAGCCTTGTCCGGATCATCATGAGGGCGAACCGGGGACGACAAAATGCTCTTGCGACCGCTGCTGCTGGCCGTCTTGCTCGTGCCGGCCTCCGCTCTTGCCACGACCGACGCATGGCCCGTCGGCTGCACGCCCGGTGCGCCGATCGGTGAGCGTGGTGGCGAGGCGCCCCCGGCGCTGACCCTGGCCGGGGTCTATCGGCGGGGCCTGCCCGTCGCCGATTATTGGGTCAGCGAGAAGCTCGACGGGGTGCGCGCCTACTGGGACGGGCGGCGTCTGGTCAGTCGCGGCGGTCGGGCGATCGTCGCGCCGGCGCAGTTCACCGCCGGCTGGCCGCGACTCGCGCTCGATGGTGAGCTGTGGATGGGGCGGGGGACCTTCGACCGGCTGTCCGGGATCGTGCGTCGTCAACGGCCCGACCCGGACGCGTGGCGCGCGGTGCGTTACATGGTGTTCGACCTGCCCGGGTGCGGGCTTGATTTCGATGGCCGCTTGGCTGCACTGCGCCAGCTCTTCGCCGTGCCGCAGCCGGCGTCGCTGCAGCTGATCGAGCAGTGGCGCGGCCGCGATCATGCGCACTTGATGATGCGGTTGCGTCGGGTGGTTGCCGCCGGGGGCGAGGGGCTGATGCTGCACCGCGCCGCTGCGCCCTATCGGGCGGGGCGCGGCGATGATCTGCTCAAGCTCAAGCCCTATCTCGACGCCGAGGCGCGGGTGATCGCCCACCTGCCCGGCAAGGGGCGGCTGCGCGGGATGGTCGGGGCGCTGCTGGTGGAGGATGCCGAGGGGCGGCGCTTTCGTCTCGGTAGCGGTCTGAGCGATGCCGAACGGCAGGCGCCGCCGCCGATCGGCAGCTGGGTGACCTTCAGGTATCAGGGCTACACCGGTAACGGCATTCCGCGCTTTGCGCGTTATCTGCGGGTGCGGACGGCGGAGGAGTGAGGGGGCTGGGGCGCGTCCCTGCGCCATCGCAGGCTAGCGCAGTGTGCGCAGGATCGCCGCCTCGATCTGGCGGGCATGGGGGTGTTCGCGATCGGCGCCGTGCGGGTGCACGGTCTCGAGTTCGCTCCAGGTCTGCAGACGCGGCTGGCGCTCGGGTGCCTGCTCGCGCGGCTGGCGCCGTGGGTCGAGGAAGGTGTCGCGAGGGTCTGGGATACGCATGGCTGAGTCCTCGTTCGCGTCGGTTGGTAGCTTGTTGTTAAGGGTGGGGGTGGTGGACACCAGACCAAGGGCCCACCCCCCCCCGGGGGTCACAGTGCCCGACAGTCCTCCAGCATCACCGCTGTCCGGGTGCGCCCGGAGCGCGAGCCCTCGGCCTCCATCGCCTTGATGACCTCGATGCCGTCGACGACCTGGCCGAAGACCACGTGCTTGCCGTCGAGCCAGGGGGTGGGAGCGACGGTGATGAAGAACTGCGAGCCGTTGGTGTCGGGGCCGGCATTGGCCATCGACAGCATGCCGGGGCGGTCGTGACGCCGTTCGAAGTTCTCGTCGGGGAAGCGCTCGCCATAGATCGAGCGGCCACCGGTGCCGTTGCCGTTGGTGAAGTCGCCGCCCTGGATCATGAAGCCGGGGATGATGCGGTGGAAGGGGCTGCCGGCGTAGGCGAGGTCGTCCCCGCGCTCACCGGTGCAGAGCGCGCGAAAGTTCTCCGCGGTCTTCGGGGTGGTGTCGGCGAACAGCTCCAGGGTGACGGTGCCGGCCGGCTCGCCGCCGATGGAGACGTCCATCGCGACACGGGGATTGGCCGCCAGCGCGGAGGTGGCGATGGTGGCGAGCGCCACCGCGGCGAATGAGGTCAGGGATCTGGACATGCGGGCTCCTGGATGATCGCGGTTGCACGGGTCCGGCAAGTCGAGCGGCCGCTCCGTCACCTCTAAAGCTTAAGGTCGGCGTGGAGCGGGCGGCGCGATGCAGGTCACGCCGCGACCCGTCTGGGCTCGCCCCATTGTGGTGCCACTCGACGGTTAGGTGCAATCGGCGGAGTCAGCTATCAGCCGTCTTCAGTCTCCAGCCGCCAGCCGCCAGCCGCCAGCCATTAGCCGCCAGCCATCAGCCATTAGCCGCCAGCCACCAGCCATCAGCCACCAGTCGCCAGTCATCAGCTACCAGCCGCCAGCCATCAGCCATTAGCCGCCAGCCACCAGCCACCAGTCGCCAGCCATCAGCTACCAGCCACCAGCCATCAGCCATCAGCCGCCAGTCGCCAGTCGCCAGCCAGCGACCAGCAAAGGCGGGGCGCGACGCCTCGCTTCCGCGACGGTGGTCGAGGACGACCGCCCACTGGAGGCTGATGGCTGGCGGCTGGAGACTAAAGGCGACTGATGATGACTCGTGCCGGATCCGGGGTCTGTGCGATGATCGTGGCAGTCCCATTCGTCATCAGCTGGAGCAGGTATGTCGACGCTCGAACTCACTCCCTATCCCGACAACAGCGCCGAGGCGCTGCTGCGGGTGATCACCCTCTTCATCGTCAGCGACGGCGAGGTCGCCGACGGTGAGCTGGAGATCCTCGACGATCTCGGGGTGTTCGAGACCCTGGGCGTCGACCACAACCGTTTCGCCGAGGTCTTCGATGCCTATTGCGACGACCTGATCGCCCATGCCGGCACCGCGCGCTATGTCGGGTTGAACGACCCGGAGTGGATCGACGCGGTGCTCGCCCCGGTCACCGAGGTCTCGCGACGGCGTCTGCTCGCGCGAGTCCTGCTGCTGGTGGCGCGCGCCGACGGCCATTTCGCCGACAGCGAGCTGGCGATCTATCGGCGCATCCTCGAGCGCTGGGAGATCGATCTCGACTCGCTTGCCGAGGCCGACTGAACCGTCTCACCAGGCCTCGATGATCAGCAGTGCGGCGATCGCCCAGAGCGCGCCGCGCAGCCAGTTGCGGTAGCTCGTCCCACCATGATGGCGCCGCACCCGGATGCCGATCCACAGCGCCAGCAGCACCGCCGGGAGCAGCACCAGCGCCAGACCGAGCACCGCGGGGTCGAGCGCATCGCGACTGGCGAAGCCGAGTACCTGGCCGCTCTTGCTGGTGATGAAGCTGAGGTTGAAGGTTGCGACCATCAGCACCGGGTTCATCCGGGTGTAGAGGGCGAAGGCCACCACCACCGGGGCGAAGATGTTGATCAGCCCTGCCAGCAGACCCATGCTCAGTCCGAGCAGTGCCAGCGCCCAGTGCGGCACCTGGCGCTCCGGGCCGCTGCCCTGACGGCGCTCGAGCAGCAGGAAGGCGACCAGCACCAGCGCCAGCAGGATCTGGAAGGGCTGCGGGTCGATGCTGAGCAGCAACTGGGTGCCGATCAGACTGCCGATCATGGTGCTCACCGGGAGCGGCCAGAAACGGCGCAGCGCCTCGCGCCAGTGTCGCTCGTGGGCGATGCTCACCAGGTTGATGAGGATGGTCGGGATCAGGGTCAGCAGGATCGCCATGCGCAGGTCCATCACCAGCGCCAGCAGCGGGGTGGCGAGCAACGGGAAGCCGAAGCCGAGGGCGCCGTGGGCGAAGGCGGCGACGGTGAGGATGACGAGGGTGGCGAGATCGGTCAGGGAGAGGATGGCCGGATCCTCCTGCAAGGCGGATTCAAGCCCTCCAGCATAGCCGAGATCGCCTGCGTGGGCGTGCTCGAGATGCGGCCGAGGCCGCCGGAGGTGGGGCATGGGGGGGATGGCGAGATACGGGCGCTGGCTGCTCGGCCTGCTCTTGCTGCTCGGGCTCGGCGCGACGCCGGCGCGCGAGATCGATCTGGTGGTGATCCATGCCACCGGCGGTCCGGGCTGCAAGGCGGGGCGGCTGTGGCACTCCGGGGGCGGTACGCTCGAGTCCAACCGGCGTCATTTCGCCCGCAACCCGGGCATCAGCTATCACTATCTGATCGGTCGCGACGGCACCACGGTGACGGGGACGCCGGTGGCCGAGGTCGCCCATCACGCCCGCGGTCACAATGCCCGCTCGGTCGGCATCGAGCTGGTCAACGACGGCGATGGTCGCGACCCCTTTCCCGAGGTCCAGATCCAGGCGCTGATCGCGCTGCTGCGCCCGCTGCTCGTCGCCCATGACCTGACCCCGGCGCAGATACGTGGTCATGGCGAACTCGATACCCGCAGCTTCGTCTGCGGCGGGCGGCGCTACAAGTCGAAGGTCGATCCCGGCGGCGCCTATCCGGGGTTCGCGGGCAATTTCCCCTGGTCCCGGGTGCGCGAGGCGCTGATGCGCTGAGTCGGCCTCAGAGTCCGTGAGCGTTGCCGGCGAGGCGCTGTAGCTCGTCGTCCGAGGGGGTCCAGCAGGCGATCCGGTCGCGTCCGGCCTGCTTGGCGGCGTAGAGCTTGCGATCGGCGCATTCGAGCAGGGTCGAGACCCTGGTCCTGAATCCACCGACGAGTTCGGCGACGCCGATGCTGATGGTCAGCGAAAGCGCTCCCTGGTCGGTCTCGATCGGGGTGTCGGCGATGCACTGACGCAACCGCTCGGCAGTCTCGCTGGCGGTGCTGAGGTCGGTCTCGGGGAGCAGCGCGGCGAACTCCTCGCCGCCGTAGCGACAGAGGATGTCGCTGTGGCGCAGGTTGAGCTTGAGTTCGCTGGCGATGGTCTGCAGCACCTGATCGCCGATGAGGTGGCCGTGACGGTCGTTGATCGACTTGAAGTGATCGATGTCGATCATCAGCGCGCTGGTCGGCGTGCGCTTGCGCGCCGCCTGGGCCAGGCTCTGCTCGGCCAGCGACCAGAACTGACGGCGGTTGAACAAGCCGGTCAGAGGGTCGGAGATGGCCAGTTGCTCAAGGGTGCGCTCGAGCTGTTTCTGCTCGGTGATGTCGCGTGAATAGAGCGCCAGCTGCGAGACCTGACGGTGCGCGTTGCAGACCGGGTAGAGGGTGTGGTCGAACCAGCGGTCGCGATATTGCTCCTGGAAGCGGATCGGCTCGGCGCTGGCGATCACCTTCCTGAGCTGACGGTGCAGGTTGGCGGCGACCTCGGTCGGGAGCCGCGCGAACAGGCTGCTGCCGATCAGCTGTTGGCGGTCGCAGCGCAGCTGGCGCGCGGTCATGTCGTTGCAGGCGATCAGCTTGCCGGTGGCGTCCATCAGCAGCATCGAGTCCTCGGGGGTATCGAGCAGCGCGCGCAGTGTCGCCTGATGGTCGCGCAGTGCTTGTTCGGCGCGCTTGTAGGCCGAGATGTCGGTGATGAAGCCCTCGAGGGTGAACAGTTCGCCGTGATCGGACCACAGTCCCCAGCCGCGCTCCCAGGCCCAGCGGATCTCGCCGTCGATGTGGTTGATGCGGTACTCGACCTCGAAGGTGCGTTGCTCGCCGAGCGCCAGCTGGACCTGATCCCACACCCGGCTGCGATCCTCGGGGTGGATCAGGTCTGAGTAGATGACCCGCGAGCGCATCAGCGCCTCGGGGGGGTGGCCGGTGAGCGCCAGGCAGCCGGCGCTGACGTAGTCCATGGTCCAGTTGCTGTCGTTCTGGCAGCGGTAGGCCATGCCGGGGAAGTTATCGAGCAGGGCGGCGGTGTCGGGGCCGCGCGTCCTGTGCTGCGCTCGTTCGAGTTCTTTGATACGGCGCTTCAGCGCGGCGTTCTCGATACGCAGTTGCTCGCTGTCGGGGCCGGGGGGATGCATTGACCACTGCCTCCGCGAGATGCCGCAGTCGGGGTGCGGCTTGACCGATATGGATAGAGATGCTGCGCGATGGCCCGGGACGAGGCCCGCTCGACCGATGGCGAGATTCGGCGCCAGTGGGTCGTGCACGGGAGCGCTCTCTAACAAGCATGGCCCAGTGCGGGTGGCACGCCAAGTGGGACGGGGGGCGGCGGGGGGTGGAGAGAGGGGCGCGGGGTGGCCTCGGCCACCCCGCTCGGGGCGCGCCCCGGCGGGGGCGCGCGACCGGGGTCAGATCATGAACAGGTCCATGAACTGGTGCACCGGGGTCTGCATCAGCTGCTGCTCGTCCTGGCAGAGGTCGTAGATGCGCTGTGCCTGACCCTTGGGGAAGCGGGTCTTGAGTGCGGCGAGGAACTTCGCCTCGAGCACCGGGATGCCCTCGGCGCGACGACGACGGTGACCGATCGGGTACTCGACCTCGACCAGCTCGGTGCTGCTGCCGTCCTTGAAGAAGACCTGCACGGCGTTGGCGATCGAGCGCTTCTCGGGATCGAGGTACTCGGCGGTGTAACGCGGATCCTCGCGCACCACCATCTTTTCACGCAGCGCATCGATGCGCGGATCGGCGGCGACGCCGTCCTCGTAGTCGGCGGCGGTGAGACGACCGTGGATCAGCGGCACGGCGACCATGTACTGCAGGCAGTGGTCGCGGTCGGCCGGGTTGTAGAGCGGGCCGTCCTTGCTGATGATGCGGATCGCCGACTCCTGGGTGACCAGCTCGATGCGCTCGATCTCGTCGATGCGGTCCTTGACCTGGTCGTGCAGGCGCATCGCGCACTCGACCGCGGTCTGGGCGTGGAACTCGGCAGGGAAGCTGATCTTGAACAGGATGTTCTCCATCACATAGCTGCCGTAGTCGCGCTGGAAGGCGAACTTGTTGCCCTTGAACAGCACGTCGTAGAAGCCCCAGGTCGGCGCGCTCAGCACCGAGGGCAGGCCCATCTCGCCACGATCGACCATCATCGCCAGACGCACCGCGCGCGAGCTGGCATCGCCCGCCGCCCACGACTTGCGCGAGCCGGTGTTGGGGGCGTGACGGTAGGTGCGCAGCGCCTGGCCGTCGACCCAGGCCTGCGACAGGGTGTCGATGACCTGGTCGCGATCGGCGCCGAGCATCAGCGCCGAGACCGCCGCCGAGGCCACCTTGACCAGCAGCACGTGGTCGAGACCGACGCGGTTGAAGCTGTTCTCGAGGGCGAGCACGCCCTGGATCTCGTGTGCCTTGACCATGTACTGCAGCACGTCGCCCACGGTCAGGGGCGCGGCGCCGTCGGCCACCGCCTTGCGCGAGAGATAGTCACCGAGACCGAGGATGGCGCCGAGGTTGTCGGAGGGGTGGCCCCACTCGGCGGCGAGCCAGGTGTCGTTGAAGTCGAGCCAGCGGACCATGGCGCCGATGTCCCAGGCGGCCTTGACCGGGTCGAGCTGGAAGGCGGTGCCGGGCACGCGCGAACCGTTGGGCACGGTGGTGCCGGGGACGATGGCGCCGAGGTGCTTGGTGCACTCGGGGTACTGCAGCGCGAGCATGGCGCAGCCGAGCGAGTCCATCAGGCAGTGACGGGCGGTGGTGATGGCCTCGGCCGAGTCGATCTCGGTGTTGCAGACGTAGTCGGCGATGGCGACCAGTTCCTGGTCCGGATCGGGGCGAACGTTGGCGTCGGCGATATGTGCGCTCATTTGAATGAGGTCTCCAGTGGGTTGGGAATGCGGTGGCTTGCAGCCGCCGGCCACCAGCTCCAGCCTCGAGCTGGTAGCTGGTAGCTGGTAGCTGGTAGCTGGTAGCTGGTAGCTGGCTCAGCGCTGCTTGATCGGCAGCCAGTTGAGGTCCTCGGGACCGACATAGTTGGCGCTCGGGCGGATGATCTTGCCGTCCTGGCGCTGCTCGATGACGTGTGCCACCCAGCCGGTGGTCCGCGAGATCACGAAGAAGGGGGTGAACATCGCGGTGGGCACGCCCATCTGCGCGTAGGACACGGCCGAGAACCAGTCGAGGTTGGGGAACATCTTCTTGAGGTCCCACATCACCGTCTCCAGACGCTCGGCGACCTGGAACATGCGCATGTCGCCATTGCCCTCGGCGAGACGCTTGGCCACGGCCTTGATCACCTTGTTGCGCGGATCGGCGATGGTGTAGACCGGGTGGCCGAAGCCGATGATGATCTCCTTGCGTGCGACCCGCTCGGTGATGTCGGCCTCGGCCTCGTCGGCGGTGGCGTAGCGGTTCTGGATGTCGCAGGCGACCTCGTTGGCACCGCCGTGCTTGGGACCGCGCAGCGCGCCGATGGCGCCGGTGATCGCCGAGTAGATGTCGGAGTTGGTGCCGGCGACCACGCGCGAGGTGAAGGTCGAGGCGTTGAACTCGTGCTCGGCGTAGAGGATCAGCGAGGTGTGCATCGCGTGCACCCACTCGTCCGAGGGGGTCTCGCCGTGGAGCAGGTGGAGCAGGTGACCGCCGATCGAATCATCGTCGGTCTCGACCTCGATGCGCCGCCCGTTGTGCGAGAAGTGGTACCAGTACATCAGCATCGAGCCGAAGCTGGCGAGCAGCCGGTCGCCGATGTCGCGTGCGCCGGCCACCGACATGTCGTCCTTCTCCGGCTCGAGGGTGCCGAGCACCGAGCAGCCGGTACGCATCACGTCCATCGGGTGGGCCGAGGGCGGCAGCTGCTCGAGCGCGGTCTTGAGCGCCGCGGGCAGGCCGCGCAGGCTCTTGAGCTTGCGCTTGTAGGCGGCCAGCTCGGCGTGGTTGGGCAGACGCCCGTGGATGAGCAGGTAGGCGATCTCCTCGAACTCGGCCTGGTCGGCGAAGTCGAGGATGTCGTAGCCACGGTAGTGCAGGTCGTTGCCGGTGCGGCCAACGGTGCAGATGGCGGTGTTGCCCGCGGCGGTGCCGGACAGGGCGACGGACTTCTTCGGCTTGGGCAGCTGGGTCTGCGAGGTCTCGGCCATGGTTCTCTCCTCGGATCGGGTTGGCCCCGGACGCGGCGCGTGCGACGGGGCGGGAGACGCTGGCCGAGGCGTGGCCGGGCGTCTCCTGCGTCAGGGATTTACTCGGGTTTGTTCTGCTCGAACAGGGCGTCGAGCTTCTGCTCGAAGGCGTGGTAGCCGAGGTAATCGTAGAGCTCCATGCGGGTCTGCATGGTGTCGATGACGCCGGCCTGGGTGCCCTCGTTGCGGATCGCCTGGTAGACGTTGAGCGCGGCCTTGTTCATGGCGCGGAAGGCCGACAGCGGGTAGAGCACCATGGAGACGCCGACCTCGGCGAGCTCGGTGGTCTTGAACAGCGGGGTGGCGCCGAACTCGGTGATGTTGGCGAGCACCGGGACGTTGACCGCGGCGGTGAACTGACGGTACTGCTCGAGTTCGGTCATCGCCTCGGGGAAGATCATGTCGGCGCCGGCCTCGACACAGGCCACGGCGCGCTCGATGGCGGCGTCCATGCCCTCGACGGCGAGCGCGTCGGTGCGCGCCATGATCACGAAGTCGTCACGGCGTGCGTCGACCGCGGCCTTGATGCGGTCGACCATCTCGGCCTGCGAGACGATCGCCTTGCCCGGACGGTGACCGCAGCGCTTGGCCGCGACCTGGTCCTCGATGTGGCAACCGGCGGCGCCGGCCTGGTTGAGCAGGCGCACGGTGCGGGCGATGTTGAAGGCGCCGCCCCAGCCGGTGTCGGCGTCGACCAGCAGCGGGGTCTGGGTGGCGTCGGTGATGCGGCGCACGTCCTCGAGGACGTTATCGAGGCTGGTCATGCCCAGGTCGGGCAGGCCGTAGGAGCCCGCGGCGACACCGCCGCCGGAGAGATAGATGGCGCGGTAGCCGGTGCGCTCGGCCATCATCGCGTGATAGGCGTTGATTGCGCCGATGATCTGCAGGGGGTTCTCTTCCTGGACCGCGAGTCGCAGTCGTGCGCCGGCCGTCATGGTGTCGCTCATGGTGTTGGGTCTCCTTGAACCGCCCGGACGCGTGCGGCGTCCGTGACTGTGGTGATTTCGATGCGCGGACCCGGCCCGCGGTCGTCGTCCGCGCTATGGGACGAGGCGCCGGGCGATGGCCTCGCGCGAGGCGCGGATGTGGCGACGCATCAGCCACTCCGCCAGCTCGCCGTCCCGCGCCGCGATGGCGTCGACGACGAGTTCGTGCTCCTTGAGCGCGTCCCGCGCCCGCTCGCTCCGCATCCCGAACTGGCAGCGATACATCCGCGCCAGGTGGTAGAGGTCGTTGCAGAGGATGTCGACCAGTCGGCGGTTGCCGCCGCCCTGGACGATGCGGAAGTGGAAATCCAGATCGCCCTCCTCCTGGAAGTAGGTCTGCCAGTCGTCGCGGGCGATGTCGCCGCGATGATGCGCCAGCAGCGCCTTGAGCTCCTCGATCGCGCCCTCCGGCATGCGCTCGGCGGCGATCCGCGCGGCCATGCCCTCGAGCGCCTCGCGCACGTCGTAGATCTCGAGCAGCTGGTCGCTGTTGAGCTGGATCACCCGGGCGCCGACGTTGGCGCGGCGCTCGACCAGCTTGATCGACTCAAGCCGACGCAGCGCCTCGCGCAGCGGCCCGCGGCTGATCCCGTAGCGGGCGGCGAGCACCGGCTCGCTGATCTTGCTGCCCGCGGGGATGCCGCCCTCGACGATCGCCTGACGCATCTGGTCGAAGATGCGATCGGCGATGGTGGAGCTGGGCTCGGTTGAGGCGTTGGAGGCCTTTGTCATCTGGATTGTCGACACTTCAACAGAATGACAGCGAAGATAGCGTGTTTTTTATCGATGTCAATCCTGATTGTCGACAATGCTGCGGATTGAGCAGGCTGATAGTCGATCTTGTCGGGGGTGTTGGGGAGGGGCGGACGGAGGAGCTGTGGCGTGGGGTGCGCCGCCCGGTGGGGCGGGCGGCGCACGCGACCGTCCGTGCGGACGGTCGTCGCGGGGGGATCAGTCGTGACGGCCGTAGCCGATGGCGCTGAGCGAGCTGGTGATCTCGTCGAGGATCGAGGGGTCGTCGATGGTTGCCGGCTGCTTGTAGGTGGTGCCGTCGGCGATCGCCTTCATGGTACCGCGCAGGATCTTGCCCGAGCGGGTCTTGGGCAGACGCTCGACCACGGCAACGGTCTTGAACGCCGCGACCGGACCGATCTGTTCGCGCACCAGCTTGACCAACTCCTTCTTGATCGTGTCGTGATCGCGCTCGACCCCGGACTTGAGCACCACCAGGCCGAGCGGTAGCTCGCCCTTGAGCTCGTCGGCGGCGCCGATCACCGCGCACTCGGCGACGTCCGGGTGCGAGGCGAGCACGCCCTCCATCGCGCCGGTCGAGAGCCGGTGACCGGCGACGTTGATGATGTCGTCGATACGGCTCATCACGAAGACGTAGCCGTCCTCGTCGAGATAGCCGGCGTCGCCGGTGAGGTAGTAGCCCGGCTCGGCCGAGAGGTAGGACTGGACGTAGCGGGTGTCGTTGCCCCACAGGGTCGACAGACAGCCGGGCGGCAGCGGCAGCTTCACCATGATGCGGCCGATGTTGCCCGGTTTGACCGGCTCGCCCTCGTCGTCGAGTACCTGGATGTCGTAGCCGGGGACGGCGCAGGTCGGCGAGCCGGCCTTGACCGGGAGCTGCTCGATGCCGATGCAGTTGGCCGCGATCGCCCAACCGGTCTCGGTCTGCCACCAGTGGTCGATCACCGGGCGCTTGAGGATGTCCTCGGCCCAGTGCAGGGTGTCGGGGTCGCAACGCTCGCCGGCGAGGAACAGCGCGCTCAGCGAGCTGGTGTCGTAGCGCCCGAGATGCTCGGCCTTGGGGTCGGCGCCCTTGATCGCGCGGAAGGCGGTCGGCGCGGTGAACAGCACCTTGACCTTGTGCTCCTCGATCACCCGCCAGAAGGCGCCGGCATCCGGGGTGCCGACCGGCTTGCCCTCGTAGACCACGGTGGTGCAGCCGCGCAGCAGCGGGGCGTAGACGATGTAGGAGTGACCCACCACCCAGCCGACGTCGGAGGCGGCCCAGAACACCTCGCCGGGCTGGACGTCGTAGATGTTGCCCATGCTCCAGGCCAGCGCTACGGCGTGACCGCCGTTGTCGCGCACCACGCCCTTGGGCTGGCCGGTGGTGCCGGAGGTGTAGAGGATGTAGAGCGGATCGGTGGCGGCCACCGAGACGCAATCGGCCGGCTCGGCGGCGGCGAGCGCCTCGGCCCAGCCGAGGTCGCGACCCTCGACCAGGGTACCGGGCTCCTCGGGGCGCTGCAGCACGAGGCAGTGCTCGGGCTTGTGGGTGGAGAGTTCGATCGCCTCGTCGAGCAGCGGCTTGTAGTGCACCACGCGGTTGGGCTCGATGCCGCAGGAGGCGGCGACGATCATCTTCGGCTTGGCGTCATCGATGCGGGTGGCCAGCTCGTGCGAGGAGAAGCCGCCGAACACCACCGAGTGGATGGCGCCGATGCGCGCGCAGCCGAGCATGGCGATCAGCGCCTCGGCCACCATCGGCATGTAGATGATCACCCGGTCGCCCTTGGTCACGCCCTGCGCCTGCAGCGCGCCGGCCATCTTCGCGACCTGCTGCTGCAGCTCGGCGTAGGTGATCACCCGCTTGCTGCCGGTCACCGGGCTGTCGTGGATGATCGCCGCCTGGTCGCCGCGACCGGCGATCACATGACGGTCCACCGCGTTGTAGCAGGTGTTCATCATCGCGCCACTGAACCAGCGGTAGAAGGGCTTGTTGGCGTCGTCGAGCACCTTGTCCCACGGCTTGTCCCAGTCGATGAGGCTGGCCGCCTCCGCCCAGAAGGCCTCGGGGTCTTTCATCGAATGCTTGTAGACGCTCTGATAGTCCATCGCTCTATCCTCTGTGTTGAGATCTGGGCCTCCACTACATCGATGGAAGGCCTCGTGGAACTCGATGCGTGGCGACATTAGTGCCGTGTAAACGAATTTGCAATCATTCCGTCAATGACTGCAGGTCGCGCCCGAGAGGCTGTCGAGGTCGTTGATGAGTGAATTAGCAAAGCGAATATTTCGTATAGGGCGAAGGGGGTTGATCTCTGTTCTGGACCCGGTTATATCGCGCGCGAAAGCCTGTACGATGAATTTATATTGCTGTTTTTATGGCGATTTTTTAAGGCTTTCGGTGGCTGCTGAATTGTCGTGAGCGGCGGCGGTGATGATTCGTGCCGTGACCGTCCGGCATGTCACCCTGAGTGGATTGAGGTGTGTGCGTCGGCGCTGGGCTCGAGGGCGTGTTTCATTCGCCTGGAGGCCGGTCTTTTCGAGGCGCTGTCAGCGGATCGTGTTGATGGCCGGGAAGGGAGGTCTGTCGCGGTGTTTTCGTTTCGTGTCCGCGTCGCGCTTCGTTCGGTGCGCGCGGTTGCGTTGCGTGTGCGTGTGGCGGTCGCGGCAGTTGCCGGGGCGCGGTGGCTCGGCTGCCGGTGTCGGGTGGGGTTTGGCGGTGAGAAGACCCGGACGGGCGGGGCCCGTCCGGGTGAGGGGGCGGTCGCCCCGGGTCAGCCGGCGATCTCGGCGAACACCTCGGCGGCGGCGTCGAGGGTGGCCTGGATCTCGGCCTCGCCGTGCTTGATCGAGACGAAGCCGGCCTCGAAGGCCGAGGGCGCGAGATAGACACCGCGCTCGAGCATGCCGTGGAAGAAGGCCTTGAAGTGCTCCTGGTTGCAGGCGGTCGCCTGGTCGAAGCCGGTGACCGGCTCGGCGCTGAAGAACAGGCCGAACATGGCGCCCGCCTGGTTGGTGGTGAAGGGCACCCCGGCGGCGGCGGCGCGCTCGCGCAGGCCGGCGAGCAGCTCGCTGGTGGTGGCGGTGAGACGGTCGTAGAAGCCCGGCTCGCTGATCAGCTCGAGGGTCTTGAGGCCCGCGGCCATGGCGATCGGATTACCCGAGAGGGTGCCGGCCTGGTAGACCGGGCCGACCGGGGAGACGTGCTCCATGATCTCGCGCTTGCCGCCGAAGGCGCCGACCGGCATGCCGCCGCCGATGACCTTGCCGAGGGTGGTGAGGTCGGGGGTGACGCCGAAGTGACCCTGGGCGCCGCCGAGTGAGACGCGGAAGCCGCTCATCACCTCGTCGAAGATCAGCACCGCGCCGTGCTCGGTGCAGACCTCGCGCAGACCCTCGAGGAAGCCCGGCAGCGGCGGGATGCAGTTCATGTTGCCGGCGACCGGCTCGACGATGATGCAGGCGATCTCGGAGCCGATCTCGGCGAAGGTCTCGCGCACCGCCGCGATGTCGTTGTAGGGCAGGGTGATGGTCAGCTCGGCGAGTGCGGCGGGGACGCCGGGGGAGTTGGGCTCACCGAAGGTCAGGGCGCCGGAGCCGGCCTTGACCAGCAGCGAGTCGACGTGACCGTGGTAGCAGCCCTCGAACTTCACCACCTTGTCGCGACCGGTGTAGCCGCGCGCCAGGCGCAGCGCGCTCATCGTCGCCTCGGTGCCGGAGCTGACCATGCGCACCATCTCCATGCTCGGCACCAGCTCGCAGACGGTGTCGGCCATCTGGGTCTCGACCTCGGTCGGGGCGCCGAAGGACAGGCCCTTGCGCATCCGCTCCTCGACCGCGCCGAGCACCTCGGGGTGGGCGTGGCCGAGGATCATCGGGCCCCAGGAGCCGACATAGTCGACATAGCGCTTGCCGTCGGCGTCGTAGGCGTAGGCGCCCTCGGCGCGCTCGAAGAACACCGGGTCGCCACCGACGCCTCGGAACGCGCGCACCGGCGAGTTGACGCCGCCGGGGATGTGGCGCTGCGCGGCTTCGAAGAGTTCATGGGATCGGCTCATCAGGATGACTCCTTGGGGAACAGTGAGGTGTAGGCGCGGGCCGCGACGGCGACATCGGGCGCCGCGAAGACTCCGCTGACGACGGCGAGCATGTCCGCTCCCGCTGCGATCAGCAAACCGCCATTTTGTGGCGTGATCCCACCGATCGCAACTCGCGGCAGCGGGATCTCGCGCCGTGCGGCGTCGAGCAGTTCGGGGGTGGCGCGTACCGCCGCGGGCTTGGTCGGCGAGGCGAAGAAGCTGCCGAAGGCGACATAGCTCGCGCCCGCCGCCGCCGCCCGGCGGGCGCGCTCGAGCGCGTCGTAGCAGGAGACGCCGATGATCGCCCCCTCGCCGAGCAAGGCGCGCGCGTCGCGCGGGTCGCCGTCGTCGCGCCCGAGATGGACGCCATCGGCGTGGATGCGTGCGGCGAGCGCGAGGTCGTCGTTGATGATCAGTCGCGCGCCGCCGGCGCGGCAGCAGTCGAGCAGGGCGCGGGCCTGCTGCTCGCGCGCCCGCGCATCCGTCCCCTTGTCGCGAAACTGGATCAGCCGCGCACCGCCGGCGATGGCCTCGGCCACGCGCTCGGTGAGCGGGCGCGGGTGCGGGGCGGTGGGGGTGATGGCATAGAGCCCGTGCAACGCCTGGCTCATGGGTGCGACTGTGCGTAGAAGCGGTTGGGGGTGAGCTGGCAGCGCCCGGTGCGGAAGGCCTGATCGAGTGCGTTCCAGGTGTACTCCTGGGCCGCGGTCACCGCATCGACCATCGACTCGCCCCTGGCCAGGCGCACGGCGATGGCACTCGCCAGGGTGCAGCCGGAGCCGTGGTATTCGCCGGGGAGGCGTGGCCAGTCCCACTGGTGACGCGCGCCGCTGCGACCGTAGAGACGATTGGTGACATGCTCGGTGGTGTCGTGGGTGCCGGTGATCAACACCCAGCGCGCACCGCTGCCGAGCAGCCGTTCGGCGCATCGCGCCGGGTCCTGGAGGTCGGTGAGGGTGCGCGCCTCGGGCAGGTTGGGGGTCACCAGGGTGCTGCGTGCGATCAGGTTATGGCGCAGCTGGTTGAGCACCGCGGCGTCGGCGACACGCTGGCCGGTCCCCGACGCGAGCACCGGGTCGAGCACCAGCGGCAGCTCGGGGTGCTCGTCGGCGAGGGTGGAGATCACGCGGACCGCGCGCGAGCTGCCGAGCAGCCCGACCTTGATCGCGCGCGGCGCGCTGTCGGCGATCAGGGTGCGGCACTGGGCCTCGAGCTGCTCGGCCGGCTGGGCGTGGATGGCGCGCACGCCGCAGGTGTCCTGGTCGGTCAGCGCGCTGATCGCGCTCACCGCGAAGCCGCCGTGCGCGGCGATCGTTTCGGCATCGGCCATGATGCCGGCGCCGCCGCTCGGGTCGTGGCCGCCGATACAGAGCACCACCGCCCGCTCAGGGCTGTCATTGATCATTCGAGATATCTCCGCGAGAGGCCCGGTGTCGATGCGCCGGGCGTGATGACGACGATTGCCCGGCAAGTCTGCGCCCGGCGGCGATCAGGGGCATGATCAGCCGCCGATCGATGGTGATCGCGAGCGCGTCGCGGGCACGGTCCCGAACCCGTCGGGACGGTCGTCGACGTTGAAAACCGCGGGGTCTCCCCCGATTGTGTCTGGCAGTATTTAACCGCGCGTGCTGGCCGGGTGTCGACACCATGGCCGCTCGGTGCGCGGAGTAGCCTGAGGTCGTACACCCCGATGAAGACCTATCTCTGTATTGTCTGTGGACTGATCTACGACGAGGCCGAGGGCTGGCCCGAGGACGGCATCCCGCCCGGCACCCGCTGGGCCGATGTCCCGGCCGACTGGCGCTGCCCCGAGTGCGGCGCCGGCAAGGAGGATTTCGAGATGGTCGAGGTGTGAGGATCGCGTCCTGATCGAAGGGGTTGGATCAAGTTGGGGTCACTTGGCCGCATTCTCGGCTACACTCCTTGGCATGGAAGTCCTCACCCGCCCATCGCCCGTCTCCGAAGCGCCCTGCGGCGAGCTCGTCTCGCTGGTGCGCCGTTACTGCAGCCTGATCGAGTCATCGACCCGTGGTCGGCTGCACTGGCTGCCCGAGTTGGCGGTGCTGCTGCCCAGGCTGCATGCGCTCATCGCCCCGTTGAGCGCGGCTGGACTGGGCGCCGGTCACGTGCCGCCGGTCGATCTCGATGCCCGCTTCGAGCTCTTCTCCCATCTGCGCCGATTGCTCGCCGATCTTGACGGTTACTGGCTCGAGTTCGATCTCGCCAGTGAGGGGCGCGAGGCCATGTCCGGCAGCCTCGCCGATGACCTGACCGACATCTACTGCGAACTCAAGGCCGGACTCTGTGCCTACGACGAGGACCCGGAGTGGGCGTTGGCGGCCTGGTGCGCGGGTTATGAGCTGCACTGGTCGCGTCATCTGCTCGACGCCGAGCGTCATCTCTCCATGCTGATCGCCGACGGTCGGCTCTGAGCGGGGCCCCCGATCGCTTGAGGCCGGGCGCGCTTGCTGGATGCCCCTGAGTGCTTTTGCTATGCTCAAGAACTATTTTTCCGTTTTCTGAAGAAGAGGTTCGCCCCACATGTCCGCAGCGCTCACCGACGCGGAGCTGACCCTGACGGCACCGGCCCAGGCGAAGATGCAGGAGTTGTTCTCACAGGTCGACGCGACCGTGCAGGGGGTTCGCGTGTTCGCCTCGCCCGGCGGTTGCAGCGGCGTCAGCTTCGGCATGACCTTCACCGATGCCATCAACGACAACGATGGCGTGCTCGAGTGCGACGGCTTCAAGGTCGTGGTCGACGATGGCACGCTGGAGTATCTTCGCGGCGTCGAGATCGACTTCTCCGATGATGGCGAAGGCACCGCGACCTTCGTCTTCAACAACCTCCCCCAGGTCCAGGGCGGTGGTTGCTCCAGCTGTGGTTCCGGCAGCGGTTGCAGCTGATCCCGTCCCGGATCCGCTGGTGCCGGCCCCGCCCGGCACTCGCGAGGCCGCCTTCCGGCGGCCTTTGCGCCGAACCCGTCAGGCGAGCACCCCCCGGGTGCGTCACCAGTCCGTCGGTCGCGCTGCCGCGATCGGCGTGACGCCGATCCCCGCGCGTTCCGTCCTCGCCCGATCATCGATGCGGCGAGGTCCGGTGTCCCCGGTCGTCGTCCTTCCCGCCGTCGGGCCGGATCGATGGCGTGGGTCACCGCCCGCTGTCCTCTATAAGGATTCTCGTCGTGCGCGGCCCCTCGCTGGTCCGTGCATGGAGGCTTGAGCATGTTTAAGGTTGGAATCGTTGGTGGTACCGGTTACACCGGTGCCGAGCTGCTGCGCATCCTGGCGCGTCACCCCGAGGTGGAGATCGCGGTCATCACCTCTCGCGGCGAGGCCGGGCTGCCGGTCGCCGAGCTCTTCCCCCATCTGCGCGGTCATGTCGACCTGTGCTTCAGCGCGCCCGATGCCGAGACCCTCGGCGGCTGCGATCTGGTGTTCTTCGCCACCCCCAACGGCACGGCGATGAAGCTGGTGCCGGAGCTGCTGGCGC
Source organism: Marichromatium sp. AB31 (assembly GCF_003718685.1). Lineage (NCBI taxonomy): Bacteria > Pseudomonadati > Pseudomonadota > Gammaproteobacteria > Chromatiales > Chromatiaceae > Marichromatium > Marichromatium sp. AB31. The sequence goes on from NZ_RHFI01000001.1 coordinate 504,718, forward strand.
GCGGGACCCGGGTGGTCGATCTCGCCGCCGACTTCCGCATCAAGGACATCGCCGAGTGGGAGCGTTGGTACGGCATGTCGCACGCCTGTCCCGAGCTGGTGGCCGAGGCCGTCTACGGTCTGCCCGAGGTCAACCGCGCGGCGATCCGCGAGGCGCGTCTGGTGGCCAATCCCGGCTGCTACCCGACGGCGGTGACGCTGGGTCTGCTGCCGCTGCTCGAGGCCGGTGTGGTCGATCCGTCGTGGCTGATCGCCGACGGCAAATCGGGGGTCAGCGGCGCCGGGCGCAAGGCCAACGTCGGTCAGCTGATGGCCGAGGTCGGCGAGAGCTTCAAGGCCTATGCCGCCGGTGGTCATCGCCATGGCCCGGAGATCACCCAGAACCTGAACGCCGCAGCCGCTTCGCCGGTCAACCTCACCTTCGTACCCCATCTGGTGCCGATGGTGCGCGGTATCGAAGCGACGCTCTATGCCCGCGAACTCGAGCCCGGCCGGGATCTCGAGGCGATCTATGCGCGCCGCTATGCCGACGAGCCCTTCGTCGACCTGATGCCGGCCGGCTCGCACCCCGAGACCCGTACCGTGCGTGGCTCCAACCTGTGCCGTATCGCCGTCACCCGTCAGGGCGACTCGGGGGTGGTCGTGGTCCAGTCGGTGATCGACAACCTGGTCAAGGGCGCGGCCGGTCAGGCGGTGCAGAACATGAACCTGATGCTCGGGCTCGACGAGTCGCTCGGGCTCGATGCCCTGGCGCTGCTGCCCTGAGCCGATGGCGAGCCGTGGCGAGCGCTCGGCCCGGGGGTTCGCGCTGCTGGCGTGTCTGTTCTTCATCGCGCTCGCCTGCGGCGTCGGTTACGAACTCGGTCGCATCCCGGCGCGCACCGAGCTCGGCCCGGAGCTGGCCAGGCTCGCGGTCGAGCGCGAGACGCTGGCTCGCGAACTCGATGCGGCACGCCAGCAGGCGCTGATCCTCGAACGCGACCGGACGATCGAGCGCGAGACGGTGCGGGTGCTGCAGTCGCGCCTGGAGGCGGCACAGGATGCGCGGCTCGAGCAGGCGCGCGAACTCTCCTATCTCAAGCGTCTGCTGCAGGCCGGTGACAAGGGGGCGGTTCGCGCACACGATCTGCGGCTGTCGGCGCAATCGCAGCCGCGTCGCTATGGCTATGACTTCCTGCTCACCCAGCTCGTCGACGGGGTGGGGCAGGTCGAGGGGCGGGTGGTGCTGGTCATCGAGGGGGTGCGCGGCGATGAGCCGGCGCGGTTGCGACTCGATGAGCTGACTGCCGAGCCGGCGACGATCGGCATGGACTTCGAACACTATCAGCACTGCTCGGGCTGGTTCATGCTGCCCGAGGGCTTCGCCCCGCAGCTGGTGGTGATCCAGATCGAGCCGGATGGCGAGCGCCTGGCCGCGACCAGCGCCTCCTTCCCCTGGCCGCTGGAGCTGATCGACTGACCCGGCGCTGGGCGCTGCCGTGTCCGGCGCGTGGTTGAACCTGCTCCCGGCGGGACGCATCTCGGCAGACATCACCATCATCACGAGGATGTCCATGTCATGAGCGCCGATGCCGCTACCGATGCCCCACTGGTCTTCACCACGTCGGCCGCCTCGAAGGTGGCGGAGCTGATCGCCGAGGAGGGCAACCCGGGGCTGATGCTGCGCGTCTATATCCAGGGCGGCGGCTGTTCCGGCTTCCAGTATGGCTTCGCCTTCGAGGAGCGTACCGAGGACGGCGACACCGAGGTCGTCACCGACGGCGTCAAGCTGCTCGTCGATCCGATGAGCATGCAATATCTGATGGGGGCCGAGATCGACTATACCGAGGGGCTGCACGGCGCCCAGTTCGTGATCCGCAACCCCAATGCCTCAACCACCTGCGGCTGCGGGTCGTCGTTCTCGGCCTGAGTGCGGTCAGCGCGGGGCGGTCGTCGTCCCGCTCTGCGGGAGTTCGGTCAGCTCGGCCTGCAGCGGCGGCAGCTCCAGCGGGATGACGCGCGCGTCGGTGTCGACCGCCTGGGGCTGGCCCTGAGGCATGTGCTCGAACCACCAGTAGGCACCATAACCAGCGCCCCCGACCACCGTGAGCAACAGCAGGATCGGGAACACGCGTGGTCCGCGTCTGCGGCGGGGGCGAAGCGGGATATCGCTCTGCCTGAATTTGTAGTCGCGCATAATGTCTTTTATTTACAATGATGTAGGGCTTTATTTTCGAGTCCTAGTGTAGTACCAAAGAACGGCTTCTCACAAGGATGGGTGCGCCCGTGCCCGGTCGGTAGCGATTGCGCTTGAGTCCCCCTGGGTGGCGTCGTAGGCTCTTCTCTTTGCGCCTCAAGGGCGCGCCACAGCTGAGAAGACACGATAACGATGGAAGCACTCGACCACGCCCTCGCGCTCATCAAGCGCGGTACCGATGAGATCCTCGTCGAGGATCTGTTGCGCAAGAAGCTCGCGCGTGGAGGGTCGCTACGCATCAAGGCCGGGTTCGATCCCACCGCGCCCGACCTGCACCTCGGCCACACCGTGCTGATCAACAAGCTGCGTCAGTTCCAGGATCTCGGCCACGAGGTGCTGTTCCTGATCGGCGACTTCACCGGCATGATCGGCGACCCCAGCGGCAAGAGCGCCACTCGCCCGCCGCTCACCCGCGAGCAGATCATGGAGAATGCCGCTACCTATCGCGAGCAGGTGTTCAAGATCCTCGACCCCGAGCGCACCCAGGTCGTCTTCAACTCGCAGTGGATGGACGAGCTCGGCGCCGCCGGCCTGATCCAGATCGCCGCGCGGCACACCGTTGCACGCATGCTCGAGCGCGATGACTTCGCCAAGCGCTACAAGGGTGGTCAGCCGATCGCCGTGCACGAGTTCCTCTATCCGCTGATCCAGGGCTATGACTCCTGCCAACTCAAGGCTGACGTCGAGCTCGGCGGTACCGATCAGAAGTTCAACCTGCTGGTGGGGCGTCAGCTCCAGGAAAGCTTCGGCCAGGAGCCGCAGGTGGCGATCACCGTACCGATCCTCGAGGGGCTCGATGGTGTGCAGAAGATGTCGAAGTCGCTCGGCAACTACATCGGCATCACCGATGCGCCGGGAGAGATGTTCGGCAAGATCATGTCGGTGTCCGACACCCTGATGTGGCGTTACTTCGTGCTGCTCAGTCGGCGTGAGATGGCCGAGATCGAGGGGTGGCAGCGCGCGGTCGAGGAGGGGGCCAATCCGCGTGACATCAAGTTCGAGCTCGCGCTCGAGCTGGTCGGGCGTTTCCATGGCCAGGAAGCGGCGCGTCGTGCCCAGGAAGAGTTCATCGCGCGCTTCCAGAAGGGAGCGATGCCCGAGGAGATCGAATCGCTGACGGTGGCTCCGCAGGACGATGATGTCCTGCCGGTCGCCAACCTGCTCAAGGAGGCCGGGCTGGTGAAGAGTACCTCCGAGGCGATCCGCATGATCGGCCAGGGCGCGGTGCGCATCGACGGCGAGCGCATCGAGGATCCGCGTCTGGCTTGTGTCTCGGGCAGTGAGCACGTCTACCAAGTGGGCAAGCGGCGCTTCGCGCGCGTGCGCGTTTCCTAAGATGGCCGGAAGGCCTATCCCGGGCCATGGAAGGCCGGGATAGGTTTTTTCAAAAAAAGTGTTGACGTTTTTCGAGAAGAGTCTAAAATGCGCAGCTCGCTCAGGGCAGAGCGGCCCGGATCACCAACCGATTCGGGGTTGACCGGAAAAAAGACGGTTGACACGGAATACGGAATCCAGTTTAATAAGCGGCTCGCAACGGATCGCGAGCAACCAGCCGGAAACGGCAGCGAAAAAAAGGACTTGACAGACTGACTTTTTACTTTAAAATAG
>NZ_RHFI01000020.1:0-54939 GCF_003718685.1 Marichromatium sp. AB31
CGCCTCGACCTCGGCGGCGACGAGCGCGCGCTCGACGGCCTCGCGATCGCGCGCGGCGCGCGCCGCCGAGGCGCCGCCCCAGCCGCCGGACTGCCAGGGATGGCGCCCGAGCGCGACCAGATCGGCCACCGAGATCGGCCAGCGCACGCCGTCGTCCTGACCGAGATAGGCCAGACGCCGCGCCCGCTGGCGCGCCGGCAGCCGCGCCAGCGGCTCGCCGGCGAGCCGCACCTCGCCGCGATGGGGCAGCAGTTGGGCGATCGCCTTGACCAGGGTGCTCTTGCCCGAACCGTTGGGACCGACCACCCCGAGCAGCTCGCCGGCCTCGAGGGCGAGCGCGACCTCGCGCAACAGCGTCCGCGCGCCGATCCGGACCTCCAGCCCATCGACCGTCAGCAGGCTCATCCCGGCGCCCCGCGCGAGCGCAGCACCAGCGCCAGGAAGAAGGGCGCGCCGACCAGCGCGGTGACCACCCCGAGCATCAGCTCGCGCGGGGTGTCGAGCAGACGTAGCGCGATGTCGGCGACCAGCACCAGCAGCGCGCCGCCGAGTGCGCTCGGCACCAGCAAGGCGCCGGGACGGTGGTGTACCAGCCGACGCAGCAGATGCGGCACCACCAGACCGACGAAACCGATGGTGCCGCTCACCGCCACGGTCGAGCCCACCGCCAGCGCCGCGCCGAGCACGATCAGCCCGCGCAGCCGCGCCAGATCGACCCCCAGGCTCGCCGCCTCGGCCTCGCCGAGTGCGAGCACCTCCAGCGCCGGCGCGGTGGCCAGCAGCAGCATGAGCCCCAGCACCACGAAGGGCAGTGCCAGCAGCACGTCGTCGAAGCTGCGATCGCTGATCGAGCCGAGCAGCCAGAGCACGATGTCCTGCACGCTCGCCGGATTGGGCGCGAGGTTGAGCGCCAGCGAGGTCAGCGCCCCGGCGAGCGCCGAGAGCGCCACCCCGGCGAGGATCAGCGTCAGGTTGCTGGCGCCGCGCCGGGTGAGCAGATAGAGCGCCAGGGTGGCGAGCAGCGCGAACAGCATCGCCGCCCCCGGCAACAGCCACAGGCTGATGGCGGTGAGACCGAAATGCAGGGTGAGCACGGCGCCGAGTCCGGCGCTCGCCGAGACCCCCAGCAGCCCGGGTTCGGCCAGGGGATTGCGCAGCAACCCTTGCAACGCGGCACCGCTGGCCCCCAACGCGGCGCCGACCAGCCAGGCCAGCACCACCCGCGGCAGCCGGATCTGCTGCACGATCAGCCGTTGCTCGGTGCTGCCGGTACCGAGCAACCCGGCGAGCACCTCGCCCGGCGTGAGCGGCGCGGCACCGAGACCGAGCGAGAGCAGGCTGGCGAGCGCGAGCGCCACGAGCAGCGCGAGGTTCAGCGACCAGGGCGCGAACAACCGGCGCATCACCGCCCTCCCCCGACGCTCGACGGCGGCAGCGCCTCGACCGCGGCGACGATGGCCTCGGCCGCCGCGACCAGCTCCAGCCCGCCGCAGCCCCAGGCATCGCCCGGCACCCGCACCGCGGGGATGCGCGCGAGCTGGTCGCGAAACAGCGGGTGACGGGCGTAGGTCGAGGCGCTCGGCGGCTGGCGGCGATCGAAATAGCCGAGCAGGAAGAGATCCGGCGGATCGCTCACCAGCCGCTCCAGCGGGAAGCGGCCCCAGCCGCGATGGCCTGCCTCGGCGGCGAGGTTGACCAGCCCGAGATGGCGCATCAGTCCGTCGACATAGGTCCCGGCCCCGGCACTGCCGCCGCTCGGGCGCAGATAGAGCGCACGCCGACCGGCAAGCCGCCCGGCGAGCGCGCGCATCCGGCGGCGCGCCTCGGCGGCCAGCGCGGCCCCGGCCTCGGCACGCCCGATCGTGGCGGCGACCGCGCGCGCCGTCTCCAGGCTGTCGTCCCAGTCATGCGGATAGGGCAACTCGATCAACCGCACCCCGCGCTCGGCGAGCAGCCCGGCGTGGCGCCGCCCGCCCCAGCCGCTGTAGACCAGGGCGATGTCGGGCTTGAGATGGAGCAACTCCTCGACGCGCCCCCGATTCCCGGGATAACGCTCGGCGAGCGCCGCGCGCGGCGAGCCGGGCCGCTGGCTCTGTACCGAGACCGAGCGGATCTGTCGGGGATCGGCGACGGCCAGCAACAGCAGGTCGGCGCAGAGATTGGTGCTGGCCACGCTCGGCGCGGGCGCGGCGGCCAACGGCGGGTGCCAGCACAGCACGACCAGCGGCAGGCACCAGACCCAGATGTGGCGCATGCGAGAAGCGAACCTGGACATCGGCGGATCAGTCGATGGGGATACCGAGTCGGGAGAGATCGATCGCATGTCCGGCGCTGACCAGATAGCTCGCCGCGCAGCGCGGCCCCAGCCGTCGGGTCAGGGCGCCGAGCCGATCGCGAAACAGCCGACCCTGCGGGTGCGCCGGGATCACGCCCCAGCCGGTCTCCTCGGCGACCAGGATCACCGGCGCGCGGGTACGCCCGAGCTGCTCGAGCAGACGCTCGACCTCGATCGCCCATTCGGCCTCGGCGGCCTCCAGCCAGTTGGCCACCCAGGTGCCGAGCGAGTCGACCAGCAGACAGTGACCGGTGCGGTCGTGCTCGGCCAGCGCCGCGACCAGCGCGGTCGGCGCCTCGCAGGTCAGCCACTCGGGCGGGCGGCGCACGCGGTGCGCCTCGATGCGCGCGCACCACTCGGCGTCCTCGGGGTCGAGCGCGGCGGTGGCGACATAGACCACCGTCAACCCGGAGTCACGCGCCAGACGCTCGGCCCACTCGCTCTTGCCGCTGCGCGCCGGACCGGTCACCAGGATGGCGCCGGTACGCGGCTCGATGCGATGATCGGGACGCATCTCAGGCATCGTAGCCCAGCACCGGCGAGAGCCAGCGCTCGGCCTCCGCGAGCGTCATGCCCTTGCGCACGGCATAGTCCTCGACCTGATCCTTCTGCACCCGGCCGATGCCGAAATAGCGCGACTCGGGGTGCGAGAAGTACCACCCCGAGACCGCCGCCGTCGGCCACATCGCATAGTTCTCGGTGAGGCTGAGATCGATGCGCCGCTCGGGTTCGAGCAGCTGCCACAGGGTGCCCTTCTCGGTGTGATCGGGGCAGGCGGCATAGCCCGGCGCCGGGCGGATGCCTCGGTAGCGCTCGGCGATCAGCGCATCGTTGTCGAGGGCCTCGTCGGCGGCATAGCCCCAGAAGCGGGTGCGCACCAACTGGTGCAGCCGCTCGGCGAAGGCCTCGGCGAGGCGGTCGGCGAGCGCCTTGAGCATGATCGCGCTGTAGTCGTCGTGATCGGCCTCGAAGCGTTCGAGATGCGCATCGATGCCGTGCCCGGTGGAGACCGCGAAGGCGCCGAGATAGTCGGCCCGGCCCGAGTCGTGCGGGGCCAGATAGTCGCTCAGACAGAGATTCGGCTGGGTGCCGTCCTGGGCGCGCAACATCTGCTGGCGCAGATGATGGAGCACCACCTGCGGCTCGGCGCGCGCCTCGTCGGCGTAGAGCGCGATGTCGTCCTCGCCCCAGGCGTTGGCGGGGAAGAAGCCGAACACGCAGCGCGCGCGCAACCAACGCTCGCGCACCAGTTGATCGAGGAAGGGCAGCGCCTCGGCATAGAGCTCGCTCGCCTCCTTGCCGACGATCTCGTCCTCGAGGATCGCCGGGAACTTGCCGGCCAGCTCCCAGGCCTTGAAGAAGGGCGTCCAGTCGATGCAGCCGACCAGGTCGTCGAGCGGATAGTCCTCGATCACCGCGATCACCCCGTCGCCGACGCGCTCCAGACGCAGGTCGAGCCCCTCGGGGACGGTGAACGCGGGATCGAGCAGCGCCGGGCGCGGCGGCTGGTAGTCCGCCCAGTCGAATCCCGCCCGGTTGGCGCGCGCCGCATCGATCGGCATCGCCTTGCGCGCCGTGCGCTTGCCCTCGCGATCGGCGCGCACCTTGGCGTATTCCTCGCGGATGCCGGCGATATAGCCGGCGCGCTGCCCCTCGCTGAGCAGGTTGGAGGCGACACCGACCGCGCGCGAGGCATCGGGGACATAGATCACCGGGGCCTCGCGCTGGGGCGCGATCTTGATCGCGGTATGGAGCTTGGAGGTGGTCGCGCCGCCGATCAGCAGCGGCATGTTCATGCCCTGACGCTCCAGTTCCTTGGCCACGTGCACCATCTCGTCGAGCGAGGGGGTGATCAGCCCGGACAGCCCGATGATGTCGACCCGCTCCTCGCGGGCGCGCTGGAGGATGGTCTCGGCCGGGACCATGACGCCGATGTCGATCACCTCGTAGTTGTTGCACTGCAGCACCACGCCGACGATGTTCTTGCCGATGTCGTGCACGTCGCCCTTGACGGTGGCCATCAGGATGCGACCGTTGTGCTGCTCCTCGGCGCCGGAGGCGGCGCGCTCGGCCTCGAGGAAGGGGAACAGATAGGCCACCGCCTTCTTCATCACCCGCGCCGACTTGACCACCTGCGGCAGGAACATCTTGCCGGCACCGAACAGGTCGCCGACATGGTTCATGCCCGCCATCAGCGGTCCCTCGATGACGTGCAGCGGACGCCCCAGGGCCTGACGCGCCGCCTCGGTGTCCTCGTCGATGTACTCGGTGATGCCCTTGACCAGGGCATGCTCCAGGCGCTTCTCCACCGGCCAGCTACGCCACTCCTGATCCTGCTGGCGCGACTCGCCGCCACCGCCGCCGGCCTGATACTCGGGGGCGATGTCGAGCAGCCGTTCGGTGCCGTCGGCGCGACGGTTGAGGATGACGTCTTCGACCGCCTCGCGCAGCGCCTCGGGCAGGTCGTCGTAGATGGCGAGCTGACCGGCGTTGACGATGCCCATGTCCATGCCGGCGCGGATGGCGTGATAGAGGAAGACGGCGTGGATCGCCTCGCGCACCGGGTTGTTGCCGCGGAAGGAGAAGGAGACGTTGGACACGCCCCCGGAGATCTTGGCGTGCGGCAGGGTGCGCTTGATCTCGGCCACCGCCTCGATGAAGTCGACGGCGTAGTTGTCGTGTTCCTCGATGCCGGTGGCGACGGCAAAGATGTTGGGGTCGAAGATGATGTCCTCGGGCGGGAAGCCGACCCGCTCGGTGAGCAGCCGATAGGCGCGGGTACAGATCTCGACCTTGCGCGCACGGGTATCGGCCTGGCCGACCTCGTCGAAGGCCATCACCACCACCGCCGCGCCGTAGCGCCGACACAGCCGCGCCTGGTGGAGGAACTTCTCCTCGCCTTCCTTGAGCGAGATCGAGTTGACGATCGGCTTGCCCTGGACGCACTTCAGCCCGGTCTCGATCACCTCCCACTTGGAGGAGTCGACCATCACCGGCACCCGGGCGATCTCGGGCTCGGCGGCGACCAGGTTGAGGAAGCGACGCATCGCCGCAACCGCGTCGAGCAGTCCCTCGTCCATGTTGACGTCGATCACCTGAGCGCCGTTCTCGACCTGTTCGAGCGCGACGCTGAGCGCGGTGTCGTAGTCCTCTTCCTTGATCAGCCGGCGAAAGCGCGCCGAGCCGGTGACGTTGGTACGCTCGCCGACGTTGACGAACAGCCCATCGGCGCCGATGTTGAGCGGTTCGAGCCCGGAGAGCCGACAGGCCGGGGCGATCTCGGGACACTGTCGCGGCGAGACCTCGGCGACCGCCGCGGCGATCGCGCGGATGTGATCCGGGGTGGTGCCGCAGCAACCGCCGACGATGTTGAGAAAGCCGCTGCGCGCCCACTCCGAGACCTGCCCGGCCATGGTCTCGGGGTCGAGGTCGTAGCCGCCGAGTTCGTTGGGCAGCCCGGCGTTGGGATGGGCCGAGACGTGGCAGTCGGCGATCCGCGACAGCTCCTCGACATAGGGACGCAGCTCGCTCGGACCGAGCGCGCAGTTGAGCCCGATCGAGAGCGGCTCGGCGTGACGCAGCGAGTTGTAGAAGGCCTCGGTGGTCTGGCCGGTGAGGGTGCGCCCGGACTGGTCGGTGATGGTGCCCGAGAGCATGATCGGGCGCTCCACCCCGTCCTCGTCGAACACCTGACGCACGGCGAACACCGCGGCCTTGGCGTTGAGGGTGTCGAAGATGGTCTCGATCAGGATCAGGTCGGCGCCGCCCTCGATCAACCCGCGGGTGGACTCGGCATAGGCCGCCACCAGGGTGTCGAAGTCGATGTTGCGCTTGCCCGGATCGTTGACGTCGGGCGAGATCGAGGCGGTGCGGTTGGTCGGGCCGAGCACGCCGGCGACGAAGCGCGGACGCTCCGGGGTCGAACAGGCATCGGCGGCGACGCGGGCCAGTCGCGCCGCCTCCACATTGATCTCGCGGGCGAGCGCCTCCATGCCGTAGTCGGCCATCGCCACCGAGGTGGCGTTGAAGGTGTTGGTCTCGATGATGTCGGCGCCGGCCTCGAGATAGTCGCGATGGATGCCGACGATGATCTCGGGCTGGGTGAGCACCAGCAGGTCATTGTTACCCTTGAGGTCGCAGGACCAGTCGGCGAAGCGCTCGCCACGATAGTCGGCCTCGGACAGACCATGACGCTGGATCATGGTGCCCATGGCGCCATCGAGGATCAGGATCGAGCGTTCGAGACGCTCACGGATGAGGGCATTGGAGTCAGTCATGGGTGCTCGCGGATGTTCAGTGGCAACGCGCGCCGGATCGTCGCGTGTCCCGGCGCTCACGGCAGACGCACCGAACCCGTACACGACGCCGCGCAGACGTCCGCTCTGTGGCTGTCCATCCCGGACCTGCGGACCGCTCCATCCGCATCCGGGATGAAGGCCCATTCGGCGCGGAGACCGTCGAGAGGAGACCGGCGCGCCGCACGCGAGGTGTTCGGCACCGGGCTAGTCAGTGAAGACCCTGGGGGTCCGGGACACTCGTAGACAAGTTTCGGACGATAACAGAAAACGGGATCGAGTTCCGCATCCAAGGGCCAAGCGCCGTCATCGCCCCGCGTTGGAATCACTCCAGCCGAAAAGACCCGCCCCTGCTCACCCGCCGTACGGTTGACGGTGACCGTTGGGATGGCGTGCCCGCACGTTGTCGAACACATCTGCGTCGCCTTCGGCGAGCAGCGTCAGATGATGTGCATCGATGAAGGATTTCCCCATCTCGCCGCAACCGAAGGGGGCCGACTGGACGCAATCATCGCAGACTCCAATAACCCACCGCTTGGCTGTTCGGACAGCATCGGAACAGGCCGATAGCGCGCGGTCAATATCGAGACCTGCGTGTGTTCCGGCCGCGCATCATCGGCACACTGTCGATCAACCTTCATCCTGGCGCTGATCTACTCTGCCATCGAGCTGGCGCAACAACGCCTCGGCCTGCCCGCGCTCGGCGAAGTCCTCGGTCCCTCGCAGCAGCGACTGGAGCAACACCCGTGCCTTGGCGTCCTCGCCAGCGGCGTGGAGGATGCGCGCCTTGTGGAACTGCATGGTGACATTGCCCGGCGCGACGGCGAGCGCCTGGTCGATCAGGGTGCGTGCTTCCTCGATCTCACCGGCGCCGAGCAGCACCATCGCCAGGGTATCGGTGATGCTGGGCACGGACGGGGCGAGACCGTGGGCGCGCCGGGCGAGATCGATCGCACGCGCCGGATCGCGCTCACGCAGCAGCCAAGCGAGATTGTTGAGCGCGATCAGGTTCTCGGGCTGGGTCTCGAGCACCTGCTCGAACTGCTCGGTCGCCGCATCGGGCTGGTCGAGCTGATCGAGATAGAGCTGGGCGAGCGCGAAGCGGGTCTCGATATCCTCCGGGTTGCCGTCGAGCCATTGGGTCATCTCGGCTGCGGCGGTCTCGGGCTCGCCTGCGGCCAGCTGCGCCTGGGTCAGGCGTCGCAGATTGAGCCCCGAGGGCGCCTCCTCGAGCAGCGCACGAAAGCGTGACTGGGCCTCCTCGACCTCGCCCTGACGCAGCGCCAGACGACCCTCGAGGGCGAGCACATCGGGGTGCTCGGCACCGACGACCTCGCGCAATGCGGCGATGCGCGCGACGGCCTCGTCGATCTCGCCCTGGACGATCGCGTACTGCGCCAGACCACTGAGCGCCGGCACCGACTCGGGGTCGAGCGCGAGCGCCGACTCGAACGCCCGCGCCATCCGTTGCGGGCGCTCCAGCCCGGCCTCGGCGAAGGCGAGCGCGACGAAGGACTTGGCCGTCGGCACCAGCTCGGTGAGACGCAGCAGGGTGTCGCGCGCGGCCTGATAGCGCTTGAGCGCAAGCTCGGCCTCGCCGCTCAGTGCGAGCAGGTTGAGGTCCTCGGGGTGATCCGCGCGCACCGGTTCGAGCACCGCGAGCACGCGGGCCGGATCACCGGCACGCAGATGGAAGGCGGCGAGATAGAGCCGCGGCTGCAGCGCGCTCTGATTGAGCGCCACTGCGGCCTCGAGATAGGCCTCGGTGGCCACGCGATCGTCACGCTGCAGCGCCACCTGCGCCAGCCCGACCAGCGGCGCGATTGCCTCGGGGTGGGCCTGGTGCGCGGCCTCGTAGAGCCTCTGCGCCGCAGCCGGATCACCGGCCTCGAGCGCCAGCTCGGCCAGGCCGCTGCTCGCCGCGACATTGGCCGGATCGAGTTCGAGCGCGCGCCGCCAAGCGGTCCTCGCCTCGTCGTCACGCTCCATGCGTCGCAGCACCTGACCGACCAGCACATGACCTCGCGCCGCTTCGGGGCGACGCGCGCGCAGCGCTTCGGCCGCTTCCAGCGCAGCGTCGGGGTCGCCGGCGCGCAGCTGACCGAGCACCAGCTGCTCTGCGGCCCCCCACAGCGCACCGCCCGGCACGGGCGCAACATCGGCACTCTCGAGCAGGCGCTCGAAGGCCGCCGCCGCAGCGGCGCGATTGCCTTGCAGCTGCGCCAACCGGCCGGCGATCAGCAGCACCTCGGGGTGATCGTCGCCGAGACGCGACGCCAGGACCCGCAGCCAGCGCTGGGCCGTCTCCTGATCACGCTCGGCGAGCGCCAGCCGCGCCAACCCACGCAGCGCGGGGACGAAGCCCTCGTCGATCCGCCGCGCCCGCTCCAGCGCCTCGCCGGCGGCCTCGAGATCACCGAGACCGAGACGCGCCGAGGCCAGCGAGACCAGCACCCTGGGATCCTGCGGGGTCAGGCGGGCGAGTCGTGCGAGCGTCGAGGCGGCATCGCCATAGCGCTGCAACGCCAGCTCGGCATCGGCCACCAGGCCGAGCAGCAGGGCATTGTCCGGGAAGGCATCCAACGCCTCGGTGGCGGTACGCAGCGCCTGCTCGGGGGCATCGGTGCGCAGCTGATAGGCGGCGCGATAGAGCTGCGGCTCGAGTGCCTCGGGATCGGCCGCGCGGGCGCGGCGCAGATAATCGTCGGCGCCAGCCAGGTCGTCCTGCGAGACGGCGATCCTGGCCAACGCGATCAGCAACGGCACGCTGTCGGGGTGATGTTCGAGCCCGCGTTCGAGTTCGGCGCGCGCACCATCCATGTCACCGCTACCGAGACGGATCACCGCCAATCCGCTGAGCGCGGCGAGACTGCCGGGATCGCGCTCCAACGCGGCGTTGAACACCTCGGCAGCGGCCTCGGGCTCCTGGCGGCGCAGATGCACCGCACCGAGCAGCGCCAGCGCACGCACCGAATCGGGTGCCCGGTCACGATAGGCGCGCGCGGCCTCGAGTGCACTGTCGAGGTCACCGCTGCGCAGCTGCCCGATGATCAGTTGCTCGCTCGCGCCCTCGAAGTCCGGCGCCTGTTCGAGTGCGTCCTGCAGCGCGCGCACGCCCTCCACGGCATCACCCTGATCGAGCAGCGCCGCACCGAGGCGTGCGCTGACGGTCGCCGACTCGGGAATCTCGGCCTTGACCCGGCGCAGATAGCCGATGCCCTCGTCGCGCTTGCCCTGACGCATCAGCGCCGAGGCCAGCAGATCCATGGTGGGCAGATCGTCGGGGGCCTGTTCGAGGATGCGCCGCGCCTGCCCCTCGGCCTCGGCGACATCGCCGGCCTGGAGCAGCGCAGTCGCCAGCAGGCGGCGTGCGGCAAGGTCATCGGGACGTTCGGAGACGGCGCGCTGGAGATGGATCAGCGCCAGCTCGGGCTCGCCCAGGGCGAGTCGGGTGGCGCCGGCGAGATAGAGCGCGGGGCCGAATTCGGGGCTGTCACCGAGGGCGGCATCGAGCGACTCGATCGCCGCGGAAAAGTCCTGCCGGCTGTAGTGCAGCATGCCCTGGGCATAGTCGACCAGGACGCTGTCCTTGATCACCCGGCGCAGGCGATCGATATCCTGCTGCGCCTCGTCGAACTTGCCGGCCTGGATGCGCACATAGGTCCGGCCGAGTTGCGCCCTGACCTGCTCGGTGGGCGACTTCATCGCCTTGCCATAAGCCGCCTCGGCGCCGGCAAGGTCGTCTTCAGTCCGCGCGATATCGGCCAGCAGCGCCCATGCGCCGCCGACAACCGCCTGATCGTCGGCCGCGACCGCCCGCTCGGCCAAGGCGCGGGCATCGGCCATCCTGGCGGAATTGAAATGGACTTTGGCCATCGCCAACTGTGCACGAAACGACGTATCATCGGCTTGCAGCGCAGCCACTGCCTCACGCTCGGCGCGCTCGCCGTCACCCTCTCGCAAGGCGGCTTCCGACTTGATGGCCAAGATTTCAGCACGCAGCGCATCGCTGGCTTGCTCAGGGACGGAAAGCGCATCGAGGCGCGCCAGCTCGCCCTGGATCAGCCAGGCCCGCGCCAGCCAGGGCTGCAGCGCCAACGGCTCGGCACCGAGGCGCTGCGCGCGCTCGAACTCCTGCTCGGCGGCGACCGCGTCCCCCAGCCTCAGGAAGGCGCGCCCCAGCAACACCCGCGCCTCGGCGTTCTGCGGCTCGGCCTGCAACAGGTTCTTGAAGGCGATGACGGCGGCGCGCCACTCACCCTCGGCGAGCGCACTCTGGCCTTCGCTCATCAGCTCGCCGGGATCGCCGGTCGAGCGCCCGGCCTCGCAGCCGCCCCCCAACGGGGCCAGAACCACGGCAACCAGCCACCACTTGCGCAACACCGTCAAGCTCGTCATCGTTCTCCCCTCAACGACCGATTCAATGGATGGACAGCAGCCGTCCGCCCCGTCGTCCGTCCTTGCCGAGTGCGTGGACGGACACAAGAACACGCGATGGATACCCCGCAAGGCCCGAGCGATCATGCCGGATCGTGGACGCAAACTCAACGCGCCCCCGTCTCCGCTGAGCAACGGCCACGACGACGGCCATCGCCGCACAGCTTCGGCCTTCCGGCAACACCCGGATGCCAGGCGACGCGGTGAACCGTGGCGACCCCGGGTGATGGGAATGAACTCAGACGCCGCGCATTGCCAACACCGTGTGCATGTAACCTACTGCGCGCGCCCTGAGTCACCATATCCGAGATCGTCATGCCCTTACACAGATTCGACTTCGAGACCGCGTTCAGCCGCAACATCGGCTGGCTGACCCGACAGGAACAGCAGGACCTGCGCCAGCGGCGCGTAGCCATCGCCGGACTCGGCGGCGTCGGCGGCAGTCACCTGATGACCCTCACCCGGCTCGGGCTGGGCGCCTTCAGCATCTCCGACTTCGACACCTTCGGTCTGGTCAACTTCAATCGCCAGGCCGGCGCCTCGCTGCGCTCGATCGACCGCCCCAAGATCGAGGTGGTCTCGGAGATGGCGCGCGACGTCAACCCTGAACTGGAGATCCGGGCCTTCCCCGACGGGATCAAGGCCGCCAACGTCGACGCCTTTCTCGAGGACGTCGACATCTATGTCGACGGGCTCGACTACTTCGCCGTCGAGGCGCGCCGGCTGGTATTCGCCGCCTGCGCGCGCAAATCGATCCCGGCGGTCACCGCCGCGCCGCTCGGCATGGGCGCTGCGGTGCTGGTGTTCGTGCCGGGCGGGATGGGCTTCGAGGACTACTTCCAGCTCGAGGGCAGGAGCGAGGACGAGCAGCTGATCCGCTTCCTCCTCGGGCTGTCGCCGGCGATGCTCCAGCGCAGCTATCTGGTCGCACCCGAGGCGGTCGACTTCGACCAACACCTCGGCCCCTCGACGCCGATGGCCTGCGAGCTCTGCGCCGGGATCGCCGCGACCCAGGTCCTCAAGCTGCTCACCGGGCGTGGCCGGGTGATCGCCGCACCGCGGGCATTGCACTTCGACGCCTATCGCAACAAGCTCAGCGTCACCTGGCGTCCCGGCGGCAATCGCAACCCGCTGCAGCGCATCGGTCTGGCGATCGCCAGACACCAGCTCAAGCGCATGCGCGAGACGAGCTGAGCGCCGGACAATCACCCTCGACCAAGGACAAGGACCCTGGCATGACAGTCCCACGCCTCCCCGGGGCGCTCGCACTCGCGCTGCTGCTGTTGCTCGGCGCGCTCTCGGGCGCCCTGTTACCCAGACTCCATCTCGACAACGCCCCCGAGGCCTACTTCCCGGGTGACGCCCCGGCGGTACGCTTCGAGTCGGCGCTGCGCGCGGACTTCCCCCCGGATCAGGTGCTGATCGCCCTGTTCGAGGGCGATGACCTGTTCAGCGACGCCTTCCTCCAGCCCTTCTTCGGGCTGATCGAGGACATCGAGCGCAACCCCAGGGTCGAGCGGGTGCTGGCGGTGGCCGGTGTCGACCACATCAGCGGCACCGCCGAGGGCTTCGTCGTCGAGCCACTGCTCGATGCCGAGATCGCCGCCGCACTCACCCCCGCCGAGCGCCGCCAACGGGTGCTCGACGATCGCCTCGCCGCCTCCTACCTGGTCGCCGACGACGGCCGGGCCATGGCGCTGATCGTGCGCCCGCTCGAACTCAGCGACAGCCTGCAGCGTCTCGCGCTCGAACAGGACACCCGCGCGGCCATCGCCGCGGCCGGACTGGAGGGACGGCTGACGGCCATCGCCGGACAGGTGGCGCTCGACGTCGCGCAGCTGCGCGCGATGATCCACGACACCCTGATCTTCGTACCGGCAACCATGGGGTTCGGCCTGCTGATCATCTGGCTGATGTTCAGGCGGGTGCTGGCGGTGGCGGTCAGCGCCCTGGTGATCGCGGTGGTGGTCAACCTCACCGTCGCCCTGCTGGTGCTCGCCGGCAAGCCCTACACCCTGGTCTCGGCCCTCCTGCCGCCGCTGATGTCGGCGCTGACCATCGCCTCGCTGATCCATTGGCTCAACGCCCTGGCCCAGGCATCGCGTCACGGACTCGCCGGGAGCGCGCGCATCGACTGGGCGCGACGCCGGGTCGCCCGCCCCACCCTGTTCACCGCCTTGACCACCGCCGCCGGGCTGGCCTCGCTCGGTTTCAGCCCGATCCAGCCGATCGCCGCCTTCGGGCTGGTCGCAGCAGCGGGGATGCTCGCACAGTGCGCGATCGTGATCGGGTTGGTGCCGCCGATCTTCGCGCGCTGGGACCGTGGCGAGTGGCAAACCCGCCGGACACTGCGACCGCTCGACCACGCGGTCGGACGGCTGCGCCATCTCGGCATGCGTCACGCCGGTTGGGTGCTCGCCGTCACCGCCCTGGTACTGGCGTTGGGGGTACCGCAGATCTGGCGCATCCATACCGAGACCGACATGCTGCGCTTCTTCACCCCGGCGCACCCCATCACCCAGGCCAACACCCGCATCCAGGAGCGCCTGATCGGCACCACCACCCTGGAGCTGGTGTTCGACGCCGGCGCGCGCGACGCGCTCAAGCGCCCCGAGCGCCTGGCGCTGATCGACACCGTGCAAGGATGGCTCGAGGACCAGCCCGAGGTCGGCCATACCCTGTCGATGGTCGACCTGATCGAGGAGATGCACTGGGGCTTCCACGACGAACGGGCCGACTACCGCACCCTGCCCCGCGATCCCCGGCTGATCGCCCAGTATCTCTTCATCTACGACGGCACCGACCTCTACGAGCTGGTCGATCGCGAGTTCGCGCGCACCCGGCTGACGCTCAATCTCGACATCCGTGGCGCGCGCGCGATCAACGCCTTCATCGCGCGGGTCGAGACGCGGCTCGCGGAACTCGACCTGCAGGGCATGGAGGTGCAGGTGGCCGGGTTCGGCAGGCTGTTCGCCGATCAGGAGCGGCTGCTCATCGACGGCCAGATCCGCGGACTGGCCGCCGCCGTGGTGCTGATCTCGCTGTTCATGCTGGCGATGTGGCGCCGCCCCGGCGACGCCGCACTGTGCATGGTGCCGAACATCGCGCCGATCCTGCTGATCTTCATCGCCATGGGGGTGCTCGGGATCTGGCTCGACATGGCCACCGCGATGATCGCCAGCGTCACCGCCGGCATCGCCATCGACGACACCATCCATCTCTTCCACGCTTACCGTCGCAACCTCGCCGCGCACGGCTCGCGGGTCTGGGCGCTGGCCCGTGCCTATCAGCACAGCGGTCGTGCGGTGGTCGCCACCACGCTGATCCTGTGCGGCCAGTTCCTGCTGCTCGGCAGCTCGGCGTTCGTGCCGACGCGCGAGTTCGGCCTGCTCACCGCCGTCGGCCTGCTCACCGCGCTGATCTTCGATCTGCTGCTCTTCCCGGCGTTGCTGATGGCCGTCGGACGAGCGCGCGCGCGGCGCGCGCGAGCGGACTGGACAGGTCGGTGAAATCGCACCAGACTTTGGCGCAATGTCAGTGGGGCGCGAACCGGATGCGCGAGCACCGCCAACGCGCCCCACTGAACCCCCCAAGCGCCGCGCCGGGCCTTGCGGACCGCCGCGCCACCGAGCCTGAAGCGAGGAAGCCCATGTCGACGCCATCGCCCCGCCCCCAGCGGACGTCACGACGGCTCACGCCGCCACGAACGCATCACTGGACAACGGCGCTCGCGCTGCTGCTCGCCTGCGCCCTGCTCACCCCGGTGCACGCCGATCCCAAGGGGGAGCGCCTCGCCCAGCAGGTCTACGACCGCCCCGACGGGCGCGACCTCACCACCAGCGGCACCATGGTGCTGCAGGAGCGCGGCCACGCCCCGCGCACCCGCGAGATGTTCATCTACCGTCGCGACCAGGGGGGCGGCGAGGTCTCCACCCTGATCCGCTTCACCGCGCCGGGCGACATCGCCGACACCGGGCTGCTGACCATCGACCATGCCGCCGGCGAGAGCGACCAGTGGGTCTATCTGCCCGCGCTCGGCAAGCCCAGACGCATCCCCGCCGCCCGCCAGGGCGGGCGCTTCGTCGGCTCGGACCTGTTCTACGAGGACCTGCGCGATCGCCGCGTCGCCCTCGACGAACACCGCTGGCTGCGCCAGGAGACCTACGAGGGGGTGCGCACCGAGGTGCTCGAGAGCACCCCGGTCGATCCGGGCAACTCGGTCTACGGCAAGCGGCTGAGCTGGATCCACCCCGAGGCGCTGGTGGCGCTGCGTATCGACTTCTTCCGTCCCGGCCAGAACCAGCCCTTCAAGCGCTTCACCGCCCGCCGACTCGAGCGCATCCAGGGCTACTGGACGGTGACCGACAGCCTCATGACCGATCTCGACAGCGGCCACCAGACGCGGATGACCAGCACCCTCACCCGCTATGACCGCGGACTCGACCCGGTGCTGTTCTCGCGCCGCGCGCTCGAGGACCCGGTATTCGAGTCCAGGTTCCGGCCATGAGCGCACGCGCCCTCGCACCGCTGCTGCTCGCGCTCGCCGCAGCCCCCATCCAGGCGCAGGAGGTGCTGATCATCGGCACGCCCGAGACGCCGGCAGCGGTGCTGCCCGAGCCGACGGCGCCGATCGAGCGACACACGTTGGAACTCGGCATCGACCGACTGTGGACCGAGTTCGGCGCCTTCACCGAGGGCGAGGCGCGCGCGGCCACCGGCGCCCACTTCACCGGGGTGGTCGCCGCCGCGTGGCGCCCGGCGCCGGCCTGGGAGCTGCGCGCGGCACTACGCCTCGATGGCGACGCCCAGTCCGGCGCCGACCGCTTGCGCGCGCTCGCGCTCGATTACGACGAGAGCTATCTGCGCTACCGCAACCCGCAGCGACGCGTCACCCTCGGCGCCCAGACCGTGCTCTGGGGGCGGGTCGACGAGATCCCGCCGACCGACCGGCTCTCGGTGCAGGACATCAGCCGCTTCGCCATCGATGAACTCGACGACCGCCGCCGCGCCGTGCCGCTGCTGCGCTGGGAGGAGTTCGGCACCGATCACAAGCTCGACCTGGTGGTGATCCCGGCATTCCGTCCCGCCGAGCTGCCCGACGACGACAGCGTCTGGTACCCGGTCGACCGTGACCAGGGGCGGCTGCTGGGGATCCGCTCCGATCCACTGCTCGCGGCCCTGGTGCGCGGCGCCAGCACGGGCGACGATCGCCCCGGCGGCGCCGGCGCCGGTCTGCGCTTCAGCCACAGCCTCAGCGGTCTCGACTACGCACTCACCGTGCAGCACACCCGTCACTCACTGCCCTACTACGAACTCGACCCGGCGGTGCGGCGTGCGCTGCTCGACGGCGCCGATGTCGCCAGCGCGCTCGCCGCCGGCGGCGAGCGCCCGACCTTCCTCGGGCGTCACCCCTACACCACCATCCTCGGCGGAGACCTCGGGGTGGTGGTCGGCGGCGCCACGCTGCGGCTCGAGGCCGCCTGGCTCAGCGATGTCCCGGTGACCACCCGCGACCTGCGTCTCGACACCGTCGCCGGGCTCGACTGGGTGGCCGGCATCGAGTTCTATCCGGGCGACGCCGACACCCGCATCAACCTGCAGCTGGCCGGGCGGCACCTGCTCGACGCGCCGCCGGTGATCGACTGGGTCGACACCCTGAGCCTCAACGGCCAGCTCGAGAGCGAGTGGGGCCAGGGTCGCTGGCGCGGTCGGCTGCGTTTCGCCGCCGGACTCAACCGCCACGACCTCTATCTCAACCCCGAGATCGCCTATATCGCCCGCGAGCCCCACGAGTTCTATCTCGGGGCGCACTACTTCGACGGCGAGGACGGCACCTTCGGCGACTTCTATGCCGACGACACCCTCATCGCCACCGGCTGGCGGGTGCGTTACTGACCCCCGAAACGCCCTGCACAGGAGTGTCGGCAGACTTTACAACCCGCCCCTCACATGCCTGCATAAACCCAAGCAAAATTCTCAAGTAATTGAAAAATAATAACAAAAAAACCTGGCCCAACATCTGCATACAACTCCAGTGAGGGCCGCGTGACTCCGGCAAAGGAAGCTGCCGACGACGCCCCGACAGCGCGCATACAGCTCAACCTCGCAGGAGTGAAACCATGAAGACCTTGACGATCTCGCTGGCCGCAGCGACCGCACTGACCGCCAATGTCGCCAGCGCCGGCCTGATGTATCTCAATCTCCCGGACAACAGCTACGACACCACCCGCTTCATCGGCGCGCCGGACGCGAACACCATGACCGGGACCTTCGACGAGTTCGGCTACAACCAGCTGCTCGCGACCTCGATCTACGACTTCACCGACGGCTCGGTGGCCGGGTCCTTCTTCGACACCAACGACCCCGCCACGCTCGCCAGCTACGGCATCCCGACCTCCGGGACCGCGCTCGACGGCGTCTCCACCGTCGATCTGGTCATGCCGAACTGCCCGCTCGGCCAGTGCGACATCGACGCCCTGAGCCCGCTGGTACCGCCGCTCGCGACCGACAACGAAGGCTTCCTGCAGACCTGGGACCTGCAGGTCGAGTACACCTTCTACGGTGACCTCGGCGCCGGCGGTCCGACCTATACCAGCGGCACCTTCGACGTCTATTTCAACGACCTCAACGACGACACCAATGACCGTCTGGTGCTGACCGGCGAGCTCACCGGCTCGGTGCTCAGCGGTGCCAACCTCGACCTGTTCTTCGACATCACCTTCGTCGTGGATGACTTCCTGTTCATCCAGGACGACAACGGCGTCTTCGTCGATGCCTTCGACAAGCTCAGCGCCGGCGGCACCCCGACGCTGAAACTCGACACCAACGTCGATCCGCCGATCCCGGCCCCCAGCGAGCTGCTGCTCGTCGCCGGCCCCAGCGGTCCGGCCGCCGTCCGCCAGGCCAAGCTCGACGGCTCAGTCACCGGCAGCATCCCCGAGCCGGCCACCCTCGGCCTGCTCGGCGCCGGTCTGCTCGGCATCGGCTTCGCCGGCAGCCGCCGCCGCAAGCACGCCTGATCCGCTGACCTCTCGTCAGCTCGCATGATCCGACGGCGGCCTCCGGGCCGCCGTCGGCGTTTGGGGAAGGGCCGCCAGCCGCCAGCCGCCAGCCGCCAGTGGGCGTCTATACTCGATGCCTGCGCCCAATGCCCCGCAACCGCAAAGCTGCCAGAGGCGCGAAGAACGCGACCCGTCTTCGGTGTCGGCCTGCCATCAGCTGCGCGACGACGAGACAAACCACCTCCCCTCACTGGTGGCTGATCGCTGGTCGCTGATGGCTGATCCCCCCTACATCCCGAGCAGCGCCAAGCCGCGCGGCAGCAACGGCAGCAGCAGCGCGGTGAGCACCGCCGAGAGTCCCATCGCCAGACCCGCCATCGCGCCCTCGCGATGACCGAGCTGGAAGGCCCGGGCGGTCCCGATGCCGTGCGCGGCGGTGCCCAGGGCCACCCCGATCACCGCCGGATCGCGGATCCCCAGACGGCGCAGCACCCCGACCCCGAACAGCGCCCCGACCAGGCCGGTGAGCACCACCAGGGCGGCGGTCAGCGCCGGGATGCCGCCGAGCTTCTCGGCGATCCCCATCGCCACCGGCGTGGTCACCGACTTGGGCGCGAGCGAGAGCAGCACCGCGCGATCCGCGCCGAGGGCCGCCGCCAGCCCCACCGCACTGACGACCGCCACCACCGCCCCGACCACCAGGGCAACCGTGATCGGCAGCGCCAGCACGTGTAGCTCGGCGCGCAGCCGATAGAGCGGGATGGCCAGCGCCACGGTCGCCGGACCGAGCAGGAAGTGGATGAACTGGGCACCGTCGAAGTACTGCGCATAAGGCGTGTCGGTGAGCACCAGCAGCCCGATCAGGGTCGCGATGCTCAGCACCACCGGATTGAGCAGCGCCAGCCCCCCGCACCAGGCCTGGAGCCTGCGCGCACCGAGCCACACCAGCAGGGTGAGGGTCAGCCAGAACAGCGGCCGCGCGGCGAGATAGACCCATAGCGTCTCGAGCGGCATCTCGGTCACGACCGCGCCCTCGCCGCCCGTACTCGGCGCACCACCCACAGCGTGCCCTGCATGGCCAGCGCCGTCGCCACCAGGGCGATCAGGGTACCGAACAACAGCGCCGCGCCCAGCGCCTGCCAGTGGGCATAGAGCAGCTCCCAGTGGACCATCACCCCGACTCCGGCGGGGATGAACAGCAGCGGCAGATGCGCGAGCAACCCGTCGGCGGTCTCGGCAACGCGCGCGGCGAGCCCGCCGCGCACCACCAGCAGCAGGAACAGCAACAGCATCCCCAGCACCGGCCCGGGAAGCGGCCACCCGAACAGCAGGACGAGACTCTCGCCCAGCAGCTGACAGGTCAGGATCAGGGTCAGGGCCTCAATCATCTCGATAAGGACTCGCGTTCATGGAAGGTTGAAAACGATCGGCATCACGCGAGTGGCGCGACGGAATGGTTGACGAAGCGGGCAAAGACAGAAAACACGGAATGTAAACGTCGAGATGATTGACACCCCTATTAAAACTGACCTCACGGCAAGCAAAGCCGAGTTCGAGACAAAATTCGCACACGTAAAGGCTGAAAATGTTGAGTAAGCCGCGATTCAGCGGCGCTGAGCGCCTTGTCAATCGGCCCAAAACAGAACACTAAAAGTTTACGTCGAATTAATTTACGACGATAAAAAACAAAACCTTACGATCAATCCGTCTTGAATTCACAAATCACTGAACACATCCTGTTCCTGAAGTCGCGATTTCGGCAGTACTGCGTTGAAGTCGGTCTCGGCGCGATAGCCGAGCGCGACCAGCACCACGGCACTCAGCCCACGCTCGCGCAGCCCCAGCTCGACATCGAGTACCTCGCGATTGAAACCCTCGATCGGGCAGGCATCGATGCCCAGGGTCGCCGCGCCGAGCAGGAGCGAACCCAGCGCCAGATAGACCTGCTTCTCGGCCCACTGATCGAGATCGCCCAGCTCATCGCGATGCAGTCCGACATAGAACCCCCGGGTGGCCCGCTGACGCGCCTCGGCCTCCTCGGTCGGGAAGCGACCATCGGCGCGCTCCTGTGCCAGCAGGTGTTCGAGATAGTCGTCATCGATCTCGGTGCGTGCGCAGAGGACGACCACGTGCGAGGCATCGACGATCTTCGGCGTGTTGTAGGTGTGGCCGGCCTCGGTGGACATGCTCACCCGCGCCTTGCCGGACTCGGTGGCGGCGATGACGAAGTGCCACGGCTGGGCGTTGACCGACGAGGGGGCATTGCGCAACAGCGCGCGCAGCGTCTCGATCTCGGCCTCGGGGATCCGACGCTCGGGATCGAAGGCCTTGGTGGCATGACGGGTCTGGGCGTAATGGGCAATGTTCATCGGCATCGAGCACGCGATCAGGGCGTGCCTCCTCGGGAAGATCAGTCACAGACACAAGGCTCCGGCGGGCGCCGAGCGCGTGTGCCACTCAAATAGGGCGTCCCCGACCTGGGGGCGGGCGGGACCGGTCCGGTCGGCAGGCTACCAGATCCAGCAAGCGCGAGGCGATAGGGCGCGGCGGCGGTTGCTGCACGTCGCCCTCGGGCAGGTGGCGCGAGGACATCGGGTGATGGGCGCGAGCAAAGAAACCTTTTCGTGTACACAAAACCCCTGCAAGCCTATGCTTTCAGTCGTCAGCGTCAGCAACACAACTGCAGGTACACGAGGACCCACGCATGAAACGGCTCATCGTCTGCTGCGACGGCACCTGGCAACATCTCGAATCCGACTACCCCACCAATGTCGTCCAGCTCGCCCAGGCGATACGGACACAATGCGACGACAGCACGACCGAACAGGTCGTCTATTACGACGAGGGTGTCGGCGCCGAGGGCGGCATCGGCGCGCTCAGCCGCGAGTTCACCGCCATCATCGGCGGCGCCTTCGGGCGCGGGATCGACAAGAACATCATGGACGCCTACCGCTTCCTGGTGCTCAACCACCAGCCCGATGACGAGATCTATCTGTTCGGCTTCAGCCGCGGCGCCTATACGGTGCGCAGCCTCGCCGGACTGATCGGCGCCGCCGGCCTGCTGCAGCGTCATCAGCTGCGCTATATCCGCGAGGCCTACGAGTTCTATCGCGACCCCGACGCAGACAGCGACGAGGTCGCCCGTTATAGCGCGTTTCGCGACCGTCACAACCCGCAACCTGCACCGATCCGTCTGCTCGGTTGCTGGGACACGGTCGGCAGCCTCGGCTTCCCCGACGTCATCCCCGGACTGACCCTCGACCGTGCGCTCAACCGCCGCTACCGCTTCCACAACAACCGCATCGGCGCGCACGTCGAGCAGGTCGCCCATGCCGTCGCGATCGACGAGGCCCGCGCTCAATTCATGGTCACCCTCGCCGATGCCGATGACCCGACCCGCACCCAGGTGCGCGAGACCTGGTTTCCCGGCGACCACGGCTGCATCGGTGGCGGCAGCTTCGTCAAGCGCGGACTCTCGAGCATCACCCTGCGCTGGATGCTCGAGCAGGCCGGCGATCTCGGTCTGGAGAGCGACACCCGGCACATCGAGGTCGATGTCAGCCGTCACTTCAAGCACCATGAACCGGTCCTCGAGGGTCTGGCCCCCGAGGATCCCTGCATCTTCGTCGACGACGACATCCCCTTCCCCTACACCGCGGGCGAACGCGACCCGGCGCGCCTGCAGCGCGAGACACGTCCCCAGCTCCATGCCCACGCCCCGCATCAGCAGGTGGACCTCCATACCAGCGTCGGCCAGCGCTGGCGCGACTGCGCCTGGTGGCGACCGCAGCCACTCGCCCCCTTCGCCGCGACCCTTGATCGCTGGGCTGAGGACCATCCCAACCCGCTCACCGAACTACCGGCCGACGGTCACCTCGCCCCTGGGCAGGAGGTCGAGATCGAGGTCGCCGCCCGCACCCGCGATCTCGCCGACCAGCCCTGGCGGCTCCATCTCGAGGCCGGCGCAACCTACACCTTCGCACTCAGTCCGACCCAGGTCTGGCAGGACGGCGAGCTGCCACCCTGCTCGGCCGACGGCTGGGACCGACAGGATCTGCGCGGCCTGCGCCGCCTGCTCCGCCCGGTGATCCATCTGTTCGAGAACCAGCGCCAGCACCCCGAGGCGAACTGGTTCGAGCTGGTCGGCGAGATCCGAGAGGACAGCGGCGCCCGCCA
The DNA here is from genome assembly GCF_003718685.1 of Marichromatium sp. AB31. Classification (NCBI taxonomy): domain Bacteria; kingdom Pseudomonadati; phylum Pseudomonadota; class Gammaproteobacteria; order Chromatiales; family Chromatiaceae; genus Marichromatium; species Marichromatium sp. AB31. The sequence goes on from NZ_RHFI01000020.1 coordinate 22,245, forward strand.
CCACTTCCGCCTCGGCGCGCATCCGGCCGAACGCTTCCAGCCACCGGCAAGCGGCATGCTGCTGTGCTACGCCAATGATGCGCCGGATCATTACGACAACAACGCGGGGCAGATTCGGCTGAGGATCAGCCGGCTGAGCTGACCCCCTGCTCGGGAAGCCCGCGACATGACACTCGACATCTCACCGCTGCTGATCGGTCATCCCGCATCCTGGCTCGTCCTCGCCGGGTTGCTCCTGCTGCTGCTCGCCCTGACCGGCAGGATCGGGCGCTTGCTCGAACTCTCCCGCGCCCGCCAGCGAGCTGCCTTGCTGATCGGCACCGCGCTGACCCTGAGCGGATTGCTGCTGTATCCGCCGGTGCACCCGGAGCACCCATCCGACAGCACACCCGCTGCGACAGCAGCGCCCCAGGCCGTCGAGTGTCGAGCGACGAGCGGCCCCGGAGACATACCGCCGGCCATCGCCATCGAGGCCCTGCTGGTCGCGGTCAACCACAGCACCAGGCTGGTCGAGGCCGATCAGCCGCTGGCAGCCAAGCCAGGCGACCTGCTCGCCGTCGAGTCGGTCACCCTCTGCGTCCCGACGACGGCGGACGCCCGAGCCGGCAGCGCCCATGTCGAGTTCGCGCCGGTCGACACCCGGGGTCGGACGATCACCTCGGCCATCGCCGCAACCCGCGGTCGAACCCTGATCCCGGGCCGTCAGACCCTGCCGGGTCCGGGCAGGCAATGGCGGATCGGCACCGACTGGCGCCACCTCTCGGTCACGCTCGTGCACTACCCGGACGGCGGCGGCACCGCCAACCCCGGCTGCGAGCAAGGCGCCTGCGAGATCGACGACCGACTGACCTTGCCCTTCGACTGAAAAACCCTCCCTGCCCGCGAGATCGACGGCAACCCGACCGGGTCGTCGCGGGTCTCGCCCCCCATCGCCCGCCACCGCGGCGCCATACCGGTCCAACGCCGCGCAGCACTCAACTCGTATCGACCTCGACCCACCGGGGCACACCGAAGCGCCAATCGTTGCGGCAAAGACGCCTCCGCACATAGTGCTGCAGCGCCACGCGCACGCCAGGAACACGCAACAGCTCGCCGTTCACGGGAAGAAAGTCCAGCCTGAGCGCTTCCTGAGCGGCCTGCGGCAAATCGGGGTTGATCTCGAAGGTCAGCTCTTGCTGACAATGCCAATCATGATCCTCTTCGCTCGACATCCCCCGCTCATCGCTTGGAGCGGCCTCCATCACTCGGCTCAGGACGAAATCGAGAAACCTGGATGAGTCGTGGCAATACGCCCGGAAGTGATAACGACCGTCGGCGAACACCAGGTGATGCGGTGAGATCAGGCGGGAACGCGTCCTGCTTTTCGACCAGTAGCCGATCTCCACGGCCCTTTCCTGTCGGAGCGCCTCGAGCACGACACGCAGCGCGCCAGGGGCATAGAGGGGACGGACCAGCATGTCGGCATCCTGAAAGGGCAGATCACTCCAGTCCCGCTCCTCATAGAAATAACCGAGGTGATGGACGGCACGCTGATAGTCGAGAAATCGCGCGACATCGTCGCGAATGTAGACCGCCTCGAAGCTCTCTGTCGCGACCTGACGACGCAGGCGTCGATCATGGCGCATCTGCCCCGGATGCTCTCGTTGATAGGCCTGGATCGTGCCTTGGGCATTCTGGCGAGCGATACCGAACTCCTGGGCAAGCTCTTTGGCGGTGAACCCGCCGCCCCATAAAAGGCGGGTCTCGATGAAAGCGAAGCGCCTAATGATGTCATGTTTCATGTCAGGCAATGCATTGCTTATGGTTGATGCTTTTGCTTACACTCAAAGTGTAGCTTCCATCAAGGGATATCGCCATGGACATGCACAGGGTTCGCTTACAGCTTCGACCTGGAGAGCAGGCGGACTACCGTCATCAAGACCTCATCCACGACACCCTAATCAACGCCTGGATCGAGAGCGGCGCCCGGCCGGATCAGGTCATCGGCGCATCGGCCCAACCGTGGACCTTTGCCCCGCTCGGCTTCCACAACCAGCACCAAGGGCGGGCTCACACCCTGGTCGTCTCTACCCCGAGCGCGGAGCTGGCCGCGATCCTGGCTGCATTCGAGACCGGCGCACTGCGCCATGCGCGCACCACAACGGGCGAGTTGCTCGACTTCACCTCGGCAACCGTCGTGCACGAATCACCACCGATGCTGTCCGAGCAAGCCACGCTAGGTGTTCTCACCCTCTCCCCCATCGCGATCCGGGACCGCTCGGCACCCGGCAAGCGTTGGCATACACGCCTCGACGCCTTCGACCTCTCTGCGGCGGTCAACACACGCCTGAGCCGTATCGCCGGCCGTGAGGTCGCCTTGGAGGTTCATCCCGACAGCCTCTACCTACGCGCCAACCCTCGGCACTCGGTGCTGGTGAGCACCAAACGCATGCGTAATGGACACTCGGCCTTCGTCATCGGGATGAGCGCACCTCTGGTGCTCGCCGGCAGCCGCGAGGACCTGCTCCTGGCCTGGTATGCGGGCCTCGGCGAGAAGACCCGCAACGGATTCGGCTGCATCGGTCTGGCCGAGGACGGGGTGGGACGATGAGCGATTCACTCACCCTGGCCAGCCAAGTGGCCGCAGACGTCTATCAGGCGTTGATGACCGAAGTCGTCGAGCCTTTCGTCTTGAAAGACCGCAAGGGTCACGTGCTCGATCAGAAGAAACAGAGGGATCTGAGCGCGGGAAAGATCATCGACACGCGGGTCGTGCACCTCATGTCCATCAGCGGCAAGGGAGGATATGACCCCGACCCCGTCAAGAATGCGCGCTATGCCGAAAGCGCCAACATCACCCTGCTCGATCACCTGCTCTCGGTGACGCGTGGCGCCCTGATCTTCGCCGCACTCGACATCCTGGAGCGTACCCCGGACATCGACCTGGATGGACTGCGTGTAGAGCTGCGTATCCTGGCGGCCCTCGCCTTCATGCATGACGTCGACAAGGATCTCTGTCTTCCACGTGGCACGCTGTTGTCACTGGAGGCAATCGCCGAGCGTTGGGCGCGATACGGGCTCGACCAGTTCACCGGCGATGCCCTGACAGCGGACCAGGTGCGATTTCTCATCGAGCATGCAGAAACCACCCAGGCGCATCGCAGCCCGCCGGCGGAGTATCCGCCCCGGCGTTTCTCGAGCTTGATGCGCTATGTCGCGCTGGCCGACAAGCTCGACGGACTCTGGCTCAAGGAAGGCATCGATGCGGTGCTGGAGCGTCTGCGCAAGGACGGCGCACTCGACAGCGACCTGCTGCGTCACTGGACACTGATCGACCTGTTCGATCCGCACCACCCCTTTCTCGTCGATGAACTGCAGCGTGCCCTGTCCGCCTGCTGTAAACCCGTTCCGCCACTCATCGAGGGGCATCAGGACGGGCGGCTGGTCATGCTGGTTCCCGCCGCGCAAGCAAATGAGATCCGCGACACCGCAATCCGCAAGGTGCGACGGTTTCTCGGACGCAAGCTTTTCGGACTCCGCATCAATGTCTCGAATCGCGGTCTGCCTGAAATCCTGGACTCACAGCCGGACCATGAGCAACTGACGAACTTTCTCTCGTCGAAACTGAAAGGGCGCGACCTCGCCGCACTCTTCCGGGTCAAGTCGACCCTCGCCAACGAGGTCATCACCCGAGAACTCGACGGACTCCTTGGCTGCATCGGTCTGGAACCCAACTGGCCGAAGGGTCAGGGACAGACCATCACCCCCTACCCCAACCCAGAAGCCTTGTCGGGCAATGCACAACACGCCCTGAGATCGGCCGCACACCTCGCCCTGCTCCTCAACTACAAGGCGGTGAAACAACTGCCGAGCTATGACGCACGCGAGCAGGCCGTGCTCGATGTCATCGGAGAGGAGCGACCCGCCTGGTTGAGCGCGATCGAGGACGCCGCATCACGGCGCACCTTCACCAGCCTCTGGGCGACACAGCGCGCCACCACCAACCCGGACCTGTACGCCGATATTTGGGGGACTGGTGGGTTGCTGCACCACTGGCTGGAAGGCACGGACGATCAGCCCGGCCTGCGTGACAGCATCTTGGCTCAAGGAGAAGACCGCCTCGATGCAGTGGTGTCGCATTTTGCCGAGCGACTCGACAACAAGCGCATGGCAGCCCCATCGAACCAGGGTAAACGCTGCCTTATCACCGACATGCCGGTGCGCAAGGATGCGACGTTCAAAGACTCCGACAAGCTGTACGAGGTGAAGAAGTCCGCCTTCTCGGGACGAGACGGGCGGCTCGAGAACATCGACTCGGCCACCGGCGAAACGCACATTGCTCCAGTCTCCTATGCCGAGCATCGACTGCGCAGCGTCGTCCATGCCAATGCCGGTGGCAGGCCGGACGGCATTCCCACCCTGCTGTCCATGTCCTCGACGACCGGCCTGTTCGCCGGACTCGTGCTCGACAACGAGCGTGACTTCCAGTCGCTGTCGGTCTTCGATCTGGCGCGCGAGCAAGTGGCAAAGGGCAAGGTCTACTCGGGGCTGGGCGCCTATCGCCAGCGCTTCCGTGTCGCCCGCTTCGAACGCGTTCCAGTGAAGACAGAGGAGCAGACCGCACTGCTGCGCCTCTTGCTGCGCAGCGCGCTGCGGATCGGCCGCCCCCTGCACCTGTTTCGCGGACTGCCAACGAACGAAAAGGCCTTCTTCGCCTATGACGCCATGCCACGCCGACTGGCCGACCTGATCGGCGGTCGTCGACTGCGCATCGAGCAGGTTCCAGCAGCCATCGAACGCCTGGAGACGGCCCAGCTCATTCTGGACACCAATGGGTTGGGATTCGAGGTCTTCGACCGTTACACGCGACCCGCGACACGGTTGGGCGCAATCTGCCTGACCTGGTCGTCTCTGCACGAGGCGGCCAGGAGCGGGAAGCCGGATCGCACCCTGCGCTTCAAGCGCGAATTTGAGCAATGTATCGAGGAGAACAGCATGAGCGACACCGAAGCCCCATTGGTCAAGTTGGGACACGCGGCGGCCCGCATCCAGCAACGCCCGCACGGCAGTGCCTCCACGAACGAGGAGATGCTGACCTTCAACCTCTGCCTGAAAACGGCGATCGGTGCTTGGCGTCTGGGGCAACGCGACCCGGAATCACTCGCCATGGCAGTCGCCGGAGAACTCGAAACCAACCTGGCGCGCAAGAACAAGATCGCCAGCGCCAAGAATCGCCCCGAGGAAACGCTGGCGGATGCCTTTCTGTCCTTCGCGCAACTCTTCGTCGACGACGTCTGGTTCGGGGTCATGCAGGGGCGCCCCCCTGCCCAGAGCAGCCGCCGCATCCTCGGCAGTATCTACCGCATGTCGTTTCTGACCGCGCCACGCCCCAAGTCCGAGGCCACTGACGCACCCGCCGCAGCCAATTCATAAGCAAGGAGCCACCCCATGGAACGCTTGAACGACTATCTCGCCCCCCTGAACGGACTGCTCGAGAAAACCCAAGGTGACAACAGCGCCTATCTGCACCCGAAGCGCAAGAACCTCGGGAGCATCTCCCTGGTGCTGATCCGCGAGGCGATCGCGCCGGTGGTCTTCCGCAATGCCGAGCAAGAGATCACCGATATCGAGTTCAACGACGAGACCTACGTCCGCGCGGTGCCGAACAAGTTCAAATACCCGGAACGGGGGCGCGCACTACAGATCCTCCGCGCGATGGGCGCGGGTGGGCGCTATCCACAGAACCGTACCGTGATCCCCAAGAAGGCCAAGCCCTCCGAGTCCTTCGACCTGAACACCCTGGTGTTCGGCGACTCGGCAAACTCCGACAACAAGGTCCTGCCGGTACGGGCCGCGGTGAACTACTCCGACGGGCTCAGCCTGCGGCCCAAATATCTGTGTGTCGACGAAAGCTTCCACAACCGTGGGATGGAGGATGGCACCCTCTGGGACGCAGAGGACAACAAGAACACCGACAACCTCTTCAGCCGCCACTTCATCCGCCCCGGATCGCTGATGGTTCAGGTGCTTTCGACGCGCGGGAAGATGCTCCCCGCCATCGGACTCAAGCACCTGCTGCTGTCGGTCGGCATGGCCGGGAGCTACGGCGGTCAGACCTCGGTGACCGGCATCAACATCCGCACCCATTGCGTCGGGATCTACGCCGATAAATTCGAGAAGGCCGAGACCTCGCCCTACGAACTGATCAAGCACTTCGATCCGGCCGAGACGACCGACGTCGAGACCGCCACCGCACGACTGCACAACCTACTCGCCCCCCTGCACCAAACCGTCATCCCAGGACAGGAGGTCCAGGGATGGGTCGAGCAGCTCGTCGACGACTTCAACCAGCCTGGCGGCCGACTCGAGGCCGAATACAAGGAGGCCGCCACCGAGATCGCGCAGCTCTTCGACGGCTGGTTCGGAAAATGAGCCCGGCCATCGGACTGCGTGCCGAGACCCTGACACCGTTCGCCTATCACTCGCTGGCAGTTCAGGGTGGCACGGCCACCCTACCCGAGCTCATCAGCGACAACGCGCTGGCGTTCGGCCTGGCCGGCACACTGGGTTGGATGCGCGCGAGCGGCGCGCTCCCGGAGAAGGACTACCGTCGTGACCTGGGCGTCATGCCCTGGCGGGCGTCGCTGCTGATAGCCGACGATCCACGCTTGCTGCCGCCGCTGGCGCGCCGACTCAACCTGGAGGAGGAAGGCGGTTATCAGAAAAAGCTTCGCGATGTCACCTATAAGGGCAACCTGAAGCAATTCTGGACGACCCAAGAGGTGCCCCCGGGGGCCGTCTTCCGCGGCGCGCTCTTCGGCATTGATCCCTTCGAGGAGACAGGCCAGACAGCGCTCGTCATCAGAATCGGTCTGCATCGCAACGGCATGCTGAAACTCACCCGCGACGACAGCATCGAGCAGGTCCGGCTCAACGCCGCGACAGCGGCACTATTCGGGCGTGAGCTGGCGGTCGAGCGCTTCCTGCTCTACGGCTTGCAGCTCACGGAATGGATGCCGCTCACCCAGGCCGGAGAGGAGGTCGCCCGATGGACGTGATCATCGCCAGGCACTGCGTCGCGGCGGGAGAGGATGGACTCTCACCGCTGCAGCGCGACCTGATCGAGCACCCGGCACGGATACGCATCGCCGAGGCCCCCACGGGGGCCGGAAAGAGCTACGCCTTCCAGCGTGCGCTGCGCGATCGTGGACACCGTATCCTCTTCATCGTACCGACGCGACGACTGGCGCAGAACTTGGCCAACGGGCTGATCAACGACCTGCAGGATGCCGGTTGGAGCCGACAGAAGGCCGCACAAAGCGTGGCGATCTGGAGCAGCGACCAGACGGCGATCTTGAGAAGCCAGGGCGTGGCCAGCATCAACGGGGTTCGGCTGCTCCAGATGACGGACCTGGGCAGCTTCGATGGCGGCATGATCGTCGCTACCCCCGAGGTCGTCAGCGGCCTGCTGATCCGCCGCCGGGTGGAGGCTGGACAGGCGGGCGAAGGCGTGTTCGACATGCTGGAGCAGTTCGATCACATCGTCTTCGACGAATTCCACTCGATCGAGGCGCGTGGATTCGGTCTGGCGGCCCTGTTCGCCCGCCTTGCCACGGTTCAACTCGACAACCGGGTAGGGTTCGGGGTGTCGCGAATCAGCTTCCTCTCAGCGACACCACTCGACCTGAAACCAACCCTGGTGGATATCGGCATCCCCGAAGAGGCGATCGCCCTGCTGGGTGAGCGGATCGTCCCGGACGGCCGCCCGCTCCACGGCGACGTGCGCCTCTCGCTGGTCGATTCCCCAAGCCTTTACGACCTGATCCTCGACCACCTGAACGAGGTGGTCGAGGAACTGGCAGCGGGCCGTCAGGTCGTCATCGTCTACAACCGCCTGGTCGACCTGGAGAAGGACCTCCCGGGGCTGTCACGCAAGCTGCCCGAGGCCGGAATCGACCCCGCCCGGGTGCTGGTGATCAACAGTGTGCGTGACAGCACCGCCAAGGGCCGACATCAAGGAGGGTTCGCGATCGGTCGTCAACGCGACCCGCTCGCCTATGACCTGATCCTGGCAACCGCCAGCGTCGAGATGGGCGTGACCTTCCGCAATGCCGATTTCATGCTCATGGAACCGGGCTTCGAGGCAATGAGCTTCCTGCAACGCTACGGCCGCGCAGCCAGGCGCGGCGCGAACGGTCGCGTCATTGTGCGGATCGAAGAGCAGCGAAAACCCTGGCTGCGAGCCGTCGTGGACTGGGTCCGGGAGCAGCCCGGTGAGCGAAGCACGATCGCGGCACTGACCCAAGTACTCAGCCGATCCGTGCAGGCCGAGTTCTCGCCTCACAATACCGCCAGCACCTTCGGCCAGCTATCCAGTCAGGCGAAGTGGTGTACCGCGCTTTATTGGTCAGTGCTGCTGGAGCACGCAAGCAACCGTCAGCCCCGCCGAGGCCACCTGCTCGCCCACCAACCCAAGGGCGCCGGCGCGTTCTACCGGCTGGAGCAGAGGGTACGTCAACTGGCCGACGAACCGGGTCTGACCGAGCAGGTCGACCACTGGCTGAAGCTGTTCCATGCCCAGGCATTCGATCTACGCACGATCGAGCCGAAGATCCGAGTGGTCAGCGACACCGGCGAGGCATACGACTATCCCAAAGTCTGGCTGCAACGGGAAACGGAGGTATTCGAGCGCGGCATCGAGACGGGCGACGAAATCCACATCCAGGGCGGCCTCGACGACTACTGGCGCGAGGACAAGGATCGTCACGCCAAACGCGACTGGATCTGCCACTTCCCTCACACCACGCGAACCCTGAGGTTGCCCTGCGATGAGCGCCTGGTCAATCGCTGGTGTGACGAGCTGGAAGACATCGACCCTTATGAATTCGACTGGGAGGATCACCCCCAGGCACTGGAGGCCGTGAAAAAGCTTGTTCGCCTAACCGGACTGGTACCCGGACATGACCCCGAGATTTCACTGGACGCAGTCAGCGGCGTTCTCTGAGCGTGTCGACCGATTGAACCTGCACGGACTGCACTTCCAGCACATCAACCTGTGTCGGCGGCGAGCCTGGATGTACCTGCACCGGATCAACTTCGCCCAGTGGAACAATCGCGTCGCAACCGGGCTGGCACATCAGGAAACCCGTTACAAACGCGACCGCTCGACGATCGGCCTGTTCGGTCTGGCCCCGGATCGGCTGGACTGGGAGCAGGCCATCGTGTTCGAGAACAAGGGAACCGGTGGAGCCCAAATCGCCGTCGACCGCCAGGTCGGCTACTACGCAGTCATGCTCTCCATCGCCACGGGGCGCGCCTGGACGGCACGGGTACAGGTGCTGACAAACCGACGCTGGCGTGAAGTCGCGCTCGACTCAGCCCTGCTCGATGGGCTCTGGCACGACAGCCTCGCCCTCGAACGGCTCACCCAGTCGGAGCAGGTTCCCGAGGCATCGAAAATCGGCCTGTGCGCCAGTTGTTCATTGGCACCTTTCTGCGGGTATGACTGATGGAAACGCTCTTCGTCACGCGTGATGCCACACTCAGGCAGCACGAAAACACCTTGTCGATCATGATCGACGGGCGCAAGCGCTCGCTGCCGATCGAAGCCGTCGGGCATCTGGTCCTACTCGGCGAGAGCCGCCTGAACAGCCGCCTGTTGACGCTGTGCGGCAAGCACGGTGTGCGTCTATCGGTATTCGACTACTACGGTTACTGCAAGGGCAGCTTCGAACCACTCGACCGCAACCCAGCGGGCATGGTCAAGCTCAAGCAGGCAGAGCTGTTACTGGACGAGCGAAAACGTATTGCCGTCGCTCGGGAGGTCGTTCGCGGCGCGGCTCACAACATGCTCGCCAATCTGCGCTACTACCACTACCGAGGAATTAAAGCGCTGGGTGACATCATCACCAAGATGCAACGTCTGATGGACAAGATCGGCACGGCCGACAGCAGTCCCACCTTGATGGGAATCGAGGGTAACCTGCACGAGCTGTACTACAGCGGCTGGCGACACATCGATCCGGCGCTGGATTTCACGCCGCGGGTAAGGCGGCCGCCGAACAATCCGGTCAACTGCCTGATCTCCTTTCTCAATCAGCTCACTTATACCGTCACCAGGCACGAGACAAGCAAGACCCATCTCGAGGAGACCTTCAGCGTACTGCACGCCCCGGGCCACGGACGCGCGTCACTGAGCCTGGACCTTTCCGAGCCCTTCAAGCCAGTGCTTGCCGATATGCTCATCTTCCGCATGGCACGCCGCAAGATGCTCGGCGACAACTGGTTCTCCATCAACCAGGGAGTCTGCCTGCTGACGGAGACTGGGCGTCGCCATGTCAGCGAACTGTTCACACAACGCCTTGAAGAGCAATACTCCGGGCACAGCTTCAGGCAGTGGATATATCGTGAAGCACTTGGACTCGAACGACAGGTTCTCGAGGTTTCCGAGTACGAATCATTCAAGCGGCGGGCTTAATCATGTTCATGCTCGTCACGTATGACGTCGAAGCGAAACGGACCAGAATTTTCAGAAAAATCCTGAAGCGCTATCTCAACCACGAACAATATTCTGTTTTCTCTGGAGACATGACCGAAGCGGAAGCCGTGCGCTTGCGCCAAGAGCTGAGCGCAGCCATGCTCCCAGAGGACAGAATCACCGAAATCACAGCAGAAAACCGCAAGAATGTAGAGGTCACCCACTTGATCAAGGCAAAATCCGGCAAAGGAGCAGTCAGTCGTAAAGCGGACACCAGACACAAGACCGATTACGGCGTCTTGTAGCCCCCAGACTTCTATCGCCTGTGAAGTTTCCAACTACAGACTCCGACGCACGGCCATCAGCCTCTACACAAAGAAAGTCAACACAAACATCATTCAACACTACAGGAAACACATCAAAATCGAGGGTTACGAATCCCTATAAGGGGTTATGAGACTCGGACGTTGAGGCGATGATCGACGAAGAGGGAGGTTACGAATCCCTATAAGGGGTTATGAGTGATCGCTAGCGGTGCGCGTGAGATCATCGTCACCCGTTACGAATCCCTATAAGGGGTTATGAGTGCGGATAAGTCGGCGCTCGCGCGCGACTATGGGGCGTTACGAATCCCTATAAGGGGTTATGAGACGCCGGCCCAGCGCAACGCGATTGGCAACGCCATCGTTACGAATCCCTATAAGGGGTTATGAGGATCAGCAGACCGTCTGGTAACAGGCGTCCCCAGGAGTTACGAATCCCTATAAGGGGTTATGAGACGATCGCCGCCAACCCGCCCTGCTCCCGGCGCACCGTTACGAATCCCTATAAGGGGTTATGAGAACTCCTCGCCGCCCCTGTCGTCATACTCGTAGACAGTTACGAATCCCTATAAGGGGTTATGAGGGGGCCGTCAGCGGGGTCGGTGGCGTGATCGTGGTAGTTACGAATCCCTATAAGGGGTTATGAGTCCATCCCGCCGTCGCCCACCTGCGCGCCGTCTCGCGTTACGAATCCCTATAAGGGGTTATGAGGACGTTCAGGATTCGCCCCCAAACGGCAAGACCGAAGGTTACGAATCCCTATAAGGGGTTATGAGTGTCGACCTATTACCTCGATGGCTCGCGTCGGCGCCGTTACGAATCCCTATAAGGGGTTATGAGAACATGGGCATCACCCTGCGCACCTACCGGCGCCACGTTACGAATCCCTATAAGGGGTTATGAGCCGAGCATCACGTCGGCGCTGCGCTGGTACATGTTGGTTACGAATCCCTATAAGGGGTTATGAGGATGCGCTCGACGCCGGCTCGATCGGCCTGAGCGAGGTTACGAATCCCTATAAGGGGTTATGAGCATAAAGCACGCTAGCCTTGCGCTGTTCCGGGGCGCGTTACGAATCCCTATAAGGGGTTATGAGTTGTTGAAGTTCGCGCGCTTGACCAGCCAGCGCAGAGTTACGAATCCCTATAAGGGGTTATGAGATGTCTGCCAGATTCTCGGGCAGCTCGGCGACGAGCGTTACGAATCCCTATAAGGGATTATGAGTTTCAGGCGGGTCAGATTGACTGCCGAGGAAATCCGGTTACGAATATCTATAAGGGGCTATTAGGGAGACGGTAACTGTGTCGGTCCCGACTGCGGTGATGGTTACGAAATCCTATAAGGAATTATGATTCTAGCACGCCTGCCATCTTCATCAGTTGCTTGAGAATTACGAATCCCGAAAAAGGATTATGAGATAGGTCGCGAGTCTTTTCCATTGCGTGATAGATGCGTTACGAATCCCCTCAAGGGATAACGAGCAGCCTCTAAACAGATCTTGGGGATGTCTGGCATGGACGACACCCCCTATGAGAGCCGACAGACCTCACCCAGCGGCGTGGCGCTGGAGACGCACCAGATCAACATCTGGTGTTAGGATGGGGTATGGAGCACCGTCCCAGGCGGTGTCCGCTCGCGTGTTGACACGGCCCGGATCGGGGCCGCACGCAATGCTGCAACATGGATGTTCAATCAGTGCCCCACGCCGCTCACCGTCTGCCGGACGGCTCGCGATGACGCTCGACGAGTCGGTCTATATCCGTCGTCTCACCACCCTCGGTGACACACAGCCGATCGCCGCCAGCGCCGATATCCGCGCGGCCAATGGCAGCAAGTTGCTGGCCCGTGGCGCGCGGATCGATCGCTCGGTGCTGGAGCGATTGCTGCTCCACAAGCTGCTCGAACCGATCGACCGCACCACTCGCCTCGCCGAGCGGGTCGATCGCACCACCTTGCTCGAGACCATCGCGCGCCTGCTCGATCGGGACCCGACCCTGGCGGCACTGATCGCCTGTCTCGGCGGACCGCACCACGACCCGCGCCGCACCGCCGCGCGGATCGATCCACCCGGCGTGCTCGGCAACAAGCTCGCCGTTGCCCGTCATCTCAACCCGGCGCTGTTCGAGCATGGGGTCGCCACCCTGCTCGCGGCCGATGCGTTGGCCAGCGCACGCGCCCTGGAGCCTCGCGACCAGGAGCGTCTGGCGTTGGCCGCACTCTGTCACGACATCGGCATCCTCCATCTCGAGGCCGCCTCGCTGGCTCCCTCGCAGCCCCTGCATCCCGAGCACTGGAGTCAGTTCTATGCCCACCCACGGATCGGCGCGCTGATCCTCGAGGGCGAGCCACAGACCCGCGGACGAATCGCGCGCGCGGTACTCGAACATCACGAACGCCTCGACGGCAGCGGCTACCCTCATGGCCGACGCAGCAAGGACCTCAGCCGACTCGGCATCCTGCTCGCCTTCACCGAGTTCATCGTCTCCACCAGTCAGCGGCTGGGAGCGCACGAGATGCTCACCATCGCCAAGACCCAGGATGCGGGCTTCGATCGCGCCCTGATCGGGCAGCTGATCGAGGGGATGCGCGAACGCGTGGAGTGGCTGCCGGCGCCGTCGCCGCGCCTCGAGACCGAACGACTGCTCAGCGCGCTCGATACGCTCTGGGAGGTCGTCGAGCCACCGGATGCCGGCGATCGACTGCTCAGCCCCGGACTGGCGGAGATCAGGCTGATGCTGGTGCGCGCGGGCCTCGCTCCCGGCGCCATGGGATCGGACCCCGAACTACTCGGCGACGATCAGCAGATACGGCTCGAACAGGAGCAGTTGCTGCGCGAGGCGCTGTTCAGGCTGCGACGATTGCGGCTGGAGACACTGCGTCGCGCCGGCGAACGATCGAGCCGGCTCGAAGACTGGATCAGGCGCTCTGGGGAGCTGCTCACGGCGGTGCGGCAGGCGCTGCAGGAGCAGCAGCCATCGGCCTCCGCGCTCGCCAACGGCTAGGAGGGGTCGCGTCGACGATAGCGCTGCTGCGGCTCGCCGCACCAGGGTCGGGGGTCGTCGAGCCACTTCTGGATGAACGACCAGGCGGAGTGATAGCCCTCGTGCGGCAGGCGGCAGTCGGTGCAGTCCTTGCGCCTGTTGCCGTGACGGTCGGTGTAGATCCGGTAAGGACCGGGACAGTCGTAGGCGATCAACGGGCAATAGCAGAACAGACAGTTGAACGTTCGCCGGACCCCGGGATGACAGGGGTAGAAGGGGCAGTCGTGATTGGTGAAGCCCTTGAAGGACGGGTTGTTGGTCAGCTCCTTGGGTTCGGTCACGACGCCCCTCCGCTTCAGCGCGCCAGTGTCAGCAGGGCGTCGAGATCGAGATTGGCCTCGCAGTGGTCGGCCAAGGCATCGAGCGCGGCCTCGATGCGTGCCTCGAAGTCGATCCGCGCCGCCTGGGCGCCGACCTGGTCGAGCCAGTGGGCGCGGAACGCGTCACCACCGAAGATGCCGTGGACATAACCGCCCATCACCCGTCCGTCGGCGCTGATCGCGCCCTCGGCGCGCACCCCGCCCTGGCCGTCGTCGAGCATCAGCCAGGGGCGTTCGAGCCCGGCCCCGGCGGTGCGCCCCATGTGCATCTCGTAGCCGGTGAGGCGACAGCCGCTGCGCTGGTCGCGGCCATCGATCTCGATCAGTCGCTTGTCGCCGCCGATCTCGGTCTCGATGTCGAGCAGCCCGAGCCCGGGGGTCTCGCCCGGCTCGCCCTCGATGCCCTGGGGGTCGCGCACCACGCGCCCGAGCATCTGGTAGCCGGCGCACAGCCCCACCACCCGGCCGCCACGGCGCACATGGGCGATGATGTCGACGTCCCAGCCCTCGCGGCGCAGACAGTCGAGATCGGCGCGGGTGGCCTTGGAGCCGGGCAGGATCACCACGTCGGTCTCGGCGGGGATCGCCTCGCCCGGCTGGATCCAGCGCAGGTTGACGCTCGGCTCGGCGGCCAGCGGGTCCATGTCGTCGAAGTTGGCCACCCGCGACAGCCGCGGGATGGCGACGTTGAGCACGCCGCCGCTGGTCTCGGCCGGGCGTTCGAGCGCCAGCGAGTCCTCGGCGGGCAACCGCCCCGCCCCCTCGAACCAGCGCAGCACGCCCCGGAAGGGCCAGCCGGTGATCTCGGTGATGGTCTCGCAGGCAGGCTCGAACAGCGAGAAGTCGCCACGGAACTTGTTGACGATGTAGCCCACCACCCGCTCGCGGTCGGCCTCATCGAGCAGCAGCCAGGTGCCGACCAGCGAGGCCATGGTGCCGCCCTTGTCGAGATCGCCGAGCACCACCACCGGCACCTCGGCGCGCTCGGCGAAGTGCATGTTGGTGATGTCGCAGTCGCGCAGATAGACCTCGGCGCCGCTGCCGGCGCCCTCGACCAGCACCAGATCGGCCTCGGCGCAGAGCCGCTCGAAGCTGTCGAGCACCGCCGGCATCAGCCCCTGGCGCATCTCGTGATAGACCCGCGCCGGACAGTTGCCAAGCGCGCGTCCGCGCAGCACCACCTGGGAGCCGACGTTGCTCTGCGGCTTGAGCAGCACCGGGTTCATGTGGATCGAGGGCGCCACTCCACAGGCGCGCGCCTGCAGTGCCTGGGCGCGACCGATCTCGCCGCGCGGCTGCTCGCCGTCGGGGCCGGGGGCGGCGTCGGTGTCGATGGTGACCGCCGCGTTGTTGCTCATGTTCTGCGCCTTGAACGGGCGCACCACCAGGCCGCGGCGGGCATAGGCGCGGCACAGGCCGGCGACCAGCATGCTCTTGCCGACGTCCGAGGCGGTGCCCTGGATCATCAGCGTGCGGGCACGGCGCGGGCCGCTGTCGCGCAGCGGCGGGAGGTCGATCTTGATCGTCGGTGCGGAATCGGTCATGCGATGAATCTCTGAACGACACGGCCCGCGTTCGTCGTGCGACGAAGCGGGCCGCTGATTGCCTATGCGGCGCGAGCGGACGGAACGGCCGCGACCGTCCACCCGCCCGCGTCGACCAAGTCGCGGATCAAGCGTTCTCGTACTGCTTGACCTGCTCCTCGGTCATCTGCTGATCGCCACCGCCACAGGCCTTGGGCCCGGCGCAGGCCTGGGGCGCGGCACCGGTGGCCGAGACCGCCGGACGCTTGGCCGGCGGCGCCTTCTTCCAGGCGTTGTGATCCGGCTCGACGATCTTGGCGCGGCTCTTGTCGTAGTCGAACTTGATCAGCTTCTTGAACATCGGCCCCCAGTAGTTCTGCTTGCCGAGCTGGTAGAAGCGACGCTCCATGGCGCTCTTGAGGAAGGCCTTGATGCAGCCGATCAGGTACTTGCGACGGAAGGGGTCGCGCACCCAGGGGTACTGGAAGAACATCCGCTTCATGTAGAAGCGTCGGTAGTTGGCCATGACCCCGTCGAGCAGCTCGGCGCGATCGATGTTGTCGGGCTTCATGATCGGCGAGACGAAGTTGTACTTCGAGTAGTCGAAGACCTCCACCCGATCGCTCATCTCGGTGAACATGTCGGCGAACGGCCAGGGGGTGTACATCGACCAGTTGGCCATGTCCGCGCCCCAGTCCATGACCATCTGATAGGTCTCTTCCAGGGTCTCGCGGGTCTCGTTCTCGAGACCGACGATGAACTGCGCCTCGGTGACGATGCCGTTCTCCTGGAGCAGCTGGATCGCGCGCTTGTTCTGCGCGACCGTGGTCTCCTTGACGAAACGATCGAGGTTGAGCTGCGCGGCCGCCTCGGTGCCGAGCGAGACGTGCACCAGACCGGCCTTGCGGTAGAAGGGCAGCAGCTCCTCGTCGCGCATGACGTCGGTCACACGGGTGTTGATGCCCCAGTGGATACCGAGATCGCGGTCGATCAGCTCCTGACAGAAGGCGACGAACTTGTTCTTGTTGATCTGCGGTTCTTCGTCGGCAAGGATGAAGAAGCCGACGCCGTGGACCTTGACCAGCTCCTCGATCTCGTCGACCACGCGCTTGGGATCGCGCACGCGGTAGTCGCGCCAGAACTTCCACTGCGAGCAGAAGCTGCAGGTGAAGGGACAGCCGCGCGCCATGTTGGGCGTGGCCACCGGCACCCCGAGCGGGATGTAGATGTACTTCTGCCAGTCGAGGATGCCCCAGTCCGGCCAGATCGAGTCGACGTCCTTGATCGAGGGCTCGGCCGGGGTGGCGACCACCTCGCCGTCGTCGCCGAGGAAGGCGATACCCTTGACCTTGTCGCGATCACCCGGCCAGCCGGTCTGATCGATGCTGCGCACCAGGTTGAGGGTGACCGCCTCGCCCTCGCCGCGCACGATGGCGTCGATCCAGGGCGCCTCTTCGAGTACCTGCTGGAACATGAAGGTGGCGTGGATGCCGCCGAGCACGGTGAGGGCCTGCGGGCGCTCTTCCTTGGCAACCTGCAGCAGGCGCTGCGCGGCGTAGATCATCGGCGTCATCGCGGTGGTGGCGATGATATCGGGCTCGATCTCCCGGATGGCGGCACGCAGCTGATCGTCGTCGAGCTTGTCCACCATGGCGTCGATGAAGTGGTAGTCCTCGTAGCCACCGGACTTCAGATAGCCAGCCACATAGGCAACCCACGCCGGCGACCAGTTGCCGGCGATATCGGCGGCACCGGCGCTATAGTTGGGGTGGACAAAAAGGATTCGCATTGTCAGCTCCGGGTTATCTCGATCGTCGGACTCAGCTGGGCTCTGCTGAGTGTAGTGAAGCCCCGCCAGACTGCGACAGTTGGCACAGACACCGTCGACCGGCGCAGCGCGACGGGGCCGGGGCGAACGGCTCGCTCGACGGCGTGCGATGACGAACGATCATGACGGGAGTCCTGTGACGGGCGAGCGCTTGGCCAAATTCGAAACAGTCGGTGTAGTAGTAGATGACGCAAGGGCAAGCATCGACCACGATCCGCGAGCATGCGTCAGCCCCTTCGGCGCTGGCAACCACAAAACCCTTGTGGGAAAAATTCTCGCCCGCATCATGTCTGCAAAAAGCCGGTTCTACGTCGGGCAGGCATCTTACCAACGGATCCCAGAATGCGCCACGACCGATACGGCTGACGGTCCGGCGAGGATACTGCTACCATCGGCCACCGCCGACGCGGTTGGCTGGCACCACACCAGATCATGGGGCCAGACAGTCCGTCACTCCGGCCGCGAGGCCAGGTTGGTCGCTGGTTATACACATGAAGACGCTCTATCTCATCGGCATGGGTCCGGGGGACCCGAAATATCTCACCCTGCAGGCGATCGAGACCATGCGGAAGACCGATGTCTTCTTCATGCTCGACAAGGCCGGGCGCGGCAAGGAGGATCTGCTCGCACTGCGCCACCAGATCCTCGAAGCGCACTGCGAGCCCGGCAGCTACCGGGTGGTCATCGCCGAGAGCCCTCAGCGCACCATCGAGAACGGCGACTACAAGGAAGGCGTGCGCCGCTGGCACCAGCGCAAGCGCGAGATCTTCGCCGAGCTGATCGAGCGCGAGTTGGCCGACGGCCAGTCCGGCGCCTTCCTGCTGTGGGGCGACCCCGCGCTCTACGACCAGACCATCACCAACATCACCGAGCTGGTCGCCGAGCAGCCAGAGCAGCTGCGCTTCGAGGTCATCCCCGGGATCACCTCGGTCCAGGTGCTCACCGCCCGGCACAAGATCCCGCTCAACCGCGTCGGCGAGGCGATCACCATCACCACCGGACGCCATGCCGAGCACTGCGACCCGGCCACGCTCGACAACGCCGTGGTGATGCTCGACTACAACGCCTCCTACCAGCGCTTCACCGGCCAGGACATGGATCTCTACTGGGGCGGGCTGGTCGGCACCGCTGACGAGCGCCTGGTCGCCGGACCGCTCGACGAGGTGGTCGACGAGGCGCTGCGCGCCCGCGCCGAACTCAAGGCCGAGAAGGGCTGGCAGATGGACATCTACCTGCTGCGCCGACGGCGCGACGAGCAGCAGGACGAGGACTGAAGGGCCGGCGCGCCCGTACGGACGCGCCGCTGCAGGATCCCAACCACGACAGGAGGTCGAACCATGTCCGCTCGCACCACGCGCCTCGGCGCGCTGCTCATCGCACTGCTGCTCAGCATCCCCGCCAGCGCCCTCGCCGCCCCCGATCGTCACGTCTTCTACAACCTCACCAGCGACGAGGCCTGGCGCGCCGGCATGGCGCTCGGCCACGCCACCCGGGCGCTCGAGGCCGGCTACGCCGTCACCGTCTTCCTCAACGTGCGCGGCGTCTATCTCGCCCAGCAGGGCTTCGCCACCGACCGTGCCGGCGGCGCCCCCGACGACCTGCGCGGCCAGCTCGTCGCGCTGATCGACGCCGGGGCCGAGGTGATGCTCTGCGGCATGTGTCTGCGCAAGGCCGGACTGGAGATGGCCGACATGCTCCCCGGTACCGTCAAGGTCGACTGCGCACGCAGCCTCGCGGCGATGAGCGCCGAGGACACCGTGGTGATCAGCTACTGACCTGACCGGCAGCGGCACCACGCCGCCGCGGGCCGCCACGATCCCGCCCGCTGCGCGCTCGCCCGCGCCTCGCCGAGACACTGCGCGCGCGGCACCGGCGTGTAGCCTGAGGACGCGACCCGGGTCTCACCCCGGACGGCTAAGGGTTTTTGCCCCCTTGAACCGGGCCGCGAAAAGCCCGATTCTCGACAACGAGGGTCGGGCGCGCTGGTCGCCCGGCAACATGACCCACGACCACGCGAGGACAGCCCAATGAGCGAGGCACTCCTGACGACACTCCAGCTGGCGCTCTTCACCGGCGCCCTGGGCGCCATGGCCTGGCAGCTCCAGCATGCCCGGCGCCGTGCCCGCCAGACCGTCCCGGTCAGACGCACCCGCACGCGCATCCGCTGACCCGCGCCCCTCACCACCACCTCAACCACAACGGCCAACCGCGACGCGGTTGGCCGTTTTTCGTCCAGCCGCCAGCCGCCAGCCGCCAGCCGCCAGCCGCCAGCCGCCAGCCGCCAGCCGCCAAGAGATTGAACCGCAAAGCCGCGAAGGGCGCGAAGGCAGGAGAGATTCCAGCCTTCAGCCGCCAAGGGATTGAACCGCAAGATACCGTCTTTCCCGTCAACGGCCGACCGCACACCAGCTGCCTCGACTGGAGGCTGGAGGCTGAGCGCTGGAAGCTGATTTGAACCGCAAGATGCCGTCTTTCCCGTCAACTGCCGACCATGCACACCAGCTGCCTCGACTGGAGGCTGGAGGCTGGAGGCTGAGCGCTGGAAGCTGATTCGAACCGCAAAGATACCGTCTTTCCCGTCAACTGCCGACCATGCACACCAGCCTCCCCGACTGGAGGCTGAATGCTGATCGCTGGAAGCTGATTCGAACCGCAAAGCCGCGAAGGGCGCGAAGGCGGGAGGGATTCCAGCCTTCAGCCGTCAGCGGCCAGCCGCACGCCTCGCCTGCTCTGCGCCCGACACGCTGCCTTTGTCCAAAGGGGGTTGGGGATTCGACTGCGATGACAGCTAACGCACCTCGACCGCTCGCGATCACCGACCGGTGACAGGGAGACCCGCTCCGACTGGAGGCTGGAGGCTGGCCGCTGGCCGCTGACGGCTAGCTGCCCCGGCAGTCCAGGCCCACACCAGAGACCTCAACCCCTTCGCCGGGCACGCTGCGCTTTGCCCGGCTTACGGAAAGGCGCTCTCTCCTACTGGAGGCTGGCCGCTGGCGACTGGTCGCCGTCCCGGCAGCATTCGTCCGGCTTCGCACCACTGGCCTCCTGACGGCCCGAGGCCCCTGCCGCCGTCGGCTCGACGACCCGCGCCCGCAGCAGTCGCAGCGAGTTGGCGGTCACCAGCACGGTGGCGCCGGTATCGGCGAGCACCGCCGGCCACAGCCCGGTCACGCCGAGCAGGGTGGTGACCATCAGCCCGAGCTTGAGCCCGATGGCGAGGGCGACGTTCTGGCGGATCACCCGCAGGGTGCGGCGCGACAGCCGCACCATCGCCGCAACATCACCGACCCGAGCGTGCAGGCTGGCGGCATCGGCCGTTTCCAGCGCCACCTCGGTGCCGCCGCCCATGGCGATGCCGATCTCGGCGGCCGCCAGCGCCGGGGCGTCGTTGATGCCGTCGCCGACCTTGGCGACCCGCTCGCCGGACTTCTGCAGCTCACTCACCAGCCGTTGCTTGTCCTCGGGCAACAACCCGGCGTGGGCCTCGATGCCCAGCGGCCCGGCCAGGGCCGCGACCGCCGGGCGCTGATCGCCACTGAGCACCAGGGCGCCGATCCCCAGCCGGTCGAGCGCCGCGATGCCGGCGGCGGCATCCTCACGCGGCGCATCGTGCATCGCGATCAGCCCGAGCGCACGCCCGTCCTCGACCACCACCGAGAGGCTGCGCCCCAGCGCCTGCTGCGACTCGGCGGCGACGACCAGCCCGGAAGCATCGCCGCCGATCAGCTCGCGCGCCGCCGTCAGCGAGCCGAGGAAGCACTCACGCCCCTCGATCTCGCCACCCACCCCGCGACCGGGGAGCGCGCGCACGTGCTCGGGCGCGACGGCGGCGAGTCCCGCTGCCTCGGTGTGGGCGAGGATCGCCCGCGACAACGGGTGCGACGAGCCCTGACTGAGCGCGGCGGCACACTCGAGCAGGCGCGCGCGCTCACCCTCCAGGACGACCACCTCGGTCACCCGCGGCTGGCCCAGGGTCAGGGTGCCGGTCTTGTCGAAGGCCACCCGGGTGATCCGCGCCAGCCCCTCGAGCACCGCCCCGCCCTTCATCAGCAACCCCTGACGCGCCCCGGCGGCCAGCCCGGCGGCGATCGCAGCCGGGGTCGAGATCACCAAGGCGCAGGGGCAACCGATCAACAGGATCGCCGCGCCGCGATACACCCACTCCGACCAGAGCGCGCCCAGGAACAGCGGCGGCACCACCGCCACCAGGGTGGCGAAGAGCACCACCAGCGGGGTGTAGACGCGGGCGAAACGCTCGATGAAACGCGCGCTCGGCGCCTTGCGCGCCTGCGCCTCGCGCACCAACCGGGTGATCCGCGCGATGGTGTTGTCGGCGGCATCGGCGGTGACGCGCAACCGCAACCGGCTCTCCAGGTTGACGCTGCCGGCGAACACCGCATCGCCCGGACGCCTGAGCTGGGGCAGGCTCTCGCCGCTGAGCGGCGACTCGTCGACGCCGCCGACACCCTCCAGCACCTCGCCGTCGGCGGGGATGCGCTCGCCCGGGTGGACCTCGATGCGATCATCGACCCGCAACCGCTCGGCGGCGACCGTCTCCAGCGTACCGTCGGCGCGCAACCGGCGCGCGTTGCGCGGCAACAGCTCGATCAGGGCGCCGATCCCGGCGCGCGAGCGCCGCGCCGCCAGCCCCTCGAGCGACTCACCGACCTGGAACAGGAACAGCACCGCCGCCGCCTCGGCCTCGGCGCCGACGGCCACCGCGGCGAGCGCCGCCAGACTCATCAGCGTCTCGATCGACAGCGGCGAGCCGAGCCGAGCCGCCGCCCAGGCGCGCCGCGCCACCGGGACCAGGCCGAGCAGCACCGCGGCGAGGAAGATCGGGCGCTCGAAGGCCGGGAACAGGCTCGCCGCGCCATAGGCGGTGAGCATCAGCGCCCCGGTGCCGAGGGTGAGCAGCCCCTGACGACTGCGCCACCAGGGCGTCGGTCGATCGGCGCCCGTCGGCGGCGCCTCCGGGGCGGCGCAGGCCGCCGCGCCGCAGCCGCAGGCCGTGGCCCCGGTCGATGCGGTCTCGCGTGGCGTGAAGCCGAGGCGCGACAGGGTCTCGGCGAGCTGTGCGCGGTCGATCCCGGGCAGATGCTCGACCCGCACCTCGGCGGTGGCGAGCGAGACCGTCACCGCGCGCACCTCGGGCAACCGACCGAGCGCCGTCTCCACCCGGCTCGCGCAGGCCCCGCAATCCATCCCATCGACCCGCAACCGGGTCTCCACGGGCACCGTCAGCGGCGCCCCGACAGCTTGGCTAGACATCTTCAGATTCACCTCATCGATACAATCCTGTCGTCATCGATGAGGCTACAATCTCTAGTGACTAGAGCATCAAGTGAGAATCAGAATCATGCTTGGAATCGGTGAGCTCTCCCGCGCGACCGAGGTCAAGGTCCCGACCATCCGTTACTACGAGGAGATCGGGCTGCTGCCCGCCCCGGCGCGCACCGCGAGCAACCGCCGTCGCTACCCGCAAGAGGCGGTGCAACGGCTGCGCTTCATCCGTCACGCCCGCGAACTCGGCTTCGACATCCCCGCGATCCGCGCGCTGCTCGCGCTCGAGGGCGACGGCGAGCCGCCCTGTCATCGCGCCGACGCCATCGCCCGCGCCCATCTCGACCAGATCGACCAGCGCATCGCGCGTCTCACCGCGCTGCGCGACGAGATCAGCCAGATGCTCGCGGACTGCGACCGCGCCTGCGACGACCACTGCCGGGTGCTCGAGGTGCTCGCCGATCACAGCCACTGCCGTCACCAGGAACACTGACCCCATGCCGCCACGCGTCCCACTGACCCCACCGGTCGCAACCGACCGGCTGCTGCTCCACACCTGCTGCGCGCCCTGCTCGACGGCGATCGTCGAGTGTCTGCTCGACAACGGCATCACCCCGGTGCTCTATTACTTCAACCCCAACATCCACCCCGAGCGCGAGTACCGGCTGCGCAAGGCCGAGACCATCACCCATGCCGAGCGCTTGGGGCTGCGCTTCATCGACGCCGACTACGACCCCGCCGACTGGGTCGCGCGGATGCGCGGGCTCGAACAGGAACCCGAGCGCGGCGCGCGCTGCGCACGCTGCTTCGACCAGCGACTGCACGCCACCGCCGCCGAGGCCGCGGCCCAGGGACTGACCCTCTTCGCCACCACCCTGTCGACCTCGCGCTGGAAGGATCTGGCCCAGATCGACGCCGCCGGCGCGGCGGCCACCGCCGCCAACCCCGGCGTCCACTACTGGGCGCGCAACTGGCGCAAGCAGGGGCTCACCGAGCGGCGCAACCAGCTGGTGCGCGAACTCGATTTCTATCAGCAGACCTATTGCGGCTGTCTCTACAGCCTGCGCGACGCACGGGCGCGCGAGCGCGGACAGCCGCGGACGGCGACCAGGGCCGACGCTGACACCTGAGCGCACGACAGCGATCACCGACGGCGCCGCGTCAACCCCGGTAGAGACCGATCACGCCGCGGAAGGGTCGGTCATCGCCCGGCCGCCTGGTCGAACGGCAACACGATCACCGTTGCGGTGCGTCCCACCACCAGTCCGTCCTCGGGCAGGGCGTCGAGGCGGATGCGCACCGGCACGCGCTGGGCCAGACGCACCCAGCTGAAGGTGGGATTGACGTCGGGCAGCAGGCTGTCGCCGGCACCGCGATCGCGATCCTCGATGCCCATGGCGATGCTCTGGACATGACCGCTCAGGGTGCGCTGCTCGCCCATCAGCCGCACCAGCGCGGGCTGTCCGACCTCGATCCGGCTCAGCTTGGTCTCCTCGAAATAGCCCTCGACCCGGTAGGAGCGGGCATCGATCAACGCCAGCACCGGCGTGCCTGCGGTGACATAGTCGCCGACGCGCAGCGCGAAGTCCGACAGCACCCCATCGGTCGGGGCGCGCACCGTGGTGCGGGCGAGATCGAGCGAGGCCAGATCGCGCGCCACCTCGGCGCGGGTCAACGCCGCCTCGGCGAGGATCTGGCGCGACAGGCTGTCCTCGCGGTCCTCCGTCGAGATGACGTCGCCGAGCGCCAGCGCGCGCTCGGCATCGCGCCGCGCCTGCTCCATATCGGTCCGCCGCGCCAGCATCTCGGCGGCGGTCTCGCGCAGCGCCAGCACATAGCGTCGACGATCGATCTGGAACAACGGGTCGCCCTCCTTCACCCGCTGGTCGTTGGTGACGAAGACCTCGGTGACCAACCCGGAGACGTCCGGGGTGATACGCACGATATCCGCGCGCACCCGCCCGTCGGGGGTCCAGGGCTCGACCTGATAGTGGATCCACAGCCGTTGGCCGGCGAGGAGCGCGAGCGCGACGGCGGCGAGGGTCAGGCCGACCCGGCGGATGCGCTGCCAGGTGGCGGACGGGAACAGAAAGGCTTGAGTCATAGCAACCAGGATGAGGAGAGTTTCACCACCAGGGCCCAGAGGATCACGAACACGGCGACCTCGAACAGGGCCTGGTGCCAGAGATGACGATAGAGACCGAGGTGGATCAGCACCCGGTTGAGGACCAGGGTCAGCGCCAGCGCGATGGCGCTGGTCACCAGCTCCGCGTGCAGATAGACGCCGAACAGGTTGAGTTCACCGCTCATGCCGCGCCCTCCACCACCGGCACCGGCGGCGCGGCCTCGGGGAAGAGATTGCGCCGCAGCCCGACCAGGGCGCAGAGCCCGCGCGCCCCGGTCGCGGCCAGATCGCCCCGCGCCAACCGCCCGAGCAACCGGTCGAGACGCTCGCGCAACGGCGGCCCGGGCGGCTCCGGTGCGCCGAGGGCCCGCGCCTGATAGCAGGCCCCGACCCCGTCGAGCAGGCCGTCGAGTTCGACGACCATCGGCTGCGGCAGGCGCCGGCGCAGCGCGCGCAGGGTCGCCAGATCGATGCCGACGCGCAGCTCGCGGAGGATGTCGAGTCCCTCGAGATCGCCGGCGCGGGCGGCGGCGAGCTTGGGACTGAGCAGCCCCACCCGGTCGACCAGCCGCGAGGCGAGATCGACCGCCGAGTCATCGTCACGCCCCCCGGCGACCCGGGCGAGATCGCCCCAGGTGTGGCGCAGCAGTCGCCGGGCGCTGACCTCGGCGCTCATCGAGCGCAGGGTGCGGGTGACCAGCACCGCGGCGAAGACGCCGAAGAACTGCGAGAGATTGATGTTGACGAAGCGCGCAAAATCGGCGGAGAAGTGGTCCTGGATCACGAGTGTATTGACGAGATTGACGATGAGTGACAGCGCCGGGAAGGCCAGACGCGGATCGGGGATCATCGCGCCCACCACGAGCAGGGTCGGCGCGAGCACCAGCACCAGCATCGGGAAGCCGCCGATCGCCGGCATCAGCACGAACAGATAGAGCGCGCCGAGCACCATCGCCACCAGCAGATAGACGCCGAACTTGCGGATCGCCGGCACCGGGTCGTCCATCGCGGCGAACAGACAGCAGGTGATCGCGGCGGTGATCGCCGCCGACTCCCCTTCCTGCCAGCCGCTCCAGATCCACACCACGCAGCACAGCAGCACCGCGCCGAACGCCGCCGCGCCGGAGAGCGCCGCCAGCCCGAGGTCACGATGCAACGGGCGGCGCTCGCTCGCCCGCCCGGCACCGAGCAGCCGCGGCGGCGGTCCCTCGGGGTCCTGCAGATAGGCATGCAGGGCATGGGCGTCGGCCTGCGCGCGCACCAGCTCGATGGCGCGCGTGAGCAGGCTCGAACGGTTGAAGCCGTACCAGTCGCGCACCGACATCGACGTCCGCGCCGCCTCGAGTTCGGCGATCAGCGCCTCGCCGCGGGCGCGCGGTGCGCCGGACTCGACCCACTCGGCCAGCGCCGCGAGCAGGCCGCGCAGCTCGGGGTCGAGTTCGGGCGCGATCGCGCGCAGCGCCGCGAGCCGGTCCGACAGGCTCGCCAGCACCGGCACCAGCACCAGCACCCGGTCGCGCAGCTGACGCACCACGACGGTGGTCTCGCGCAGGAAGGAGGTGTCGAACGGCAGGTGCCTGGCCATCAGCTGGATCTCGCTGACGGCGCCGGCGAGCCGGCCACGGTCGCGTTCGAGCTGATCGAGGTCGCCGCGCAACAGCGCCAGCGCCCAGCGATCGGCCTCGCCGAGCCAGTGACCGATGCGCCCACGCAACGCCGTGCCCACCGGACGCGGGAACACCAGACTATGGACCAGGGCGGCGCAGGCGATGCCGATGAGGATCTCCTCGACCCGCGCCGCGGCGATGTCGAAGATCGCCGTCGGCTGGTTCACCGCCGGGAAGCCGATCATCGCGCAGGTATAGCCGGCGAGCATCAGGATGTAGCTCGGCGGCGAGCGGTCGAGCACCGAGAGCGCCAGACAGCCGCCGACCCACAGCGACATCGCCAGCGACAGCAGCAGCGGCGCGTGCACCAGCAACGGCACCAGCAGCACCGCGCCGGCGGCGCCGACGAAGGTGCCGAGAAAGCGATAGAGCGCCTTTGAGCGCACCGCCGCGGCCAGCGGACCGCTGACGATATAGACGGTCATGATCGACCAATAGGGACGCTCCAGACCGATGCTCATGGCCAGATAGAGCGCCAGCATCGCCGCGACGAAGGTATTGGCCGAGAACAGCAGCGCACTGCGCGAGAGCTTGGGCATGGGGCTCAGCGCTGGCCCTCGCCACGCGCCGCCAGCCCCTGCTCCAGGGCCTCGAACACCCGCAACGCCGCGGCCAGGTCGTCATCGGCGACCGGCCCGAGCAGCGACTCGCGCAAGCATCCGAGTGCGGCCTCGACGCGCTCGGCCAGGGCCTCACCGGCGGCGGTGAGGTGCAGCGTCTTGGCGCGGCGGTCGCTGCCGTCGTCGCGCCGCTCCACCAGCCCGCTCGCGCACAGCTGATCGAGCAGTCGCACCAGCGACGAGCCGCGGATGCCGATCTCCTCGGCGAGCGCGTGCTGGCGCATGCCGCCGCCGTCGCGGGCGATGTGCAGCACCGGCACCGCCTGGGCGTCGGAGATCCCGTAGCGGGCCAGCTCGCGGTTGACCTCCTGACGATAGAGCCGCGACAGCCGCACCAACCGTGTCGTCAGCGCACGCTCCCGTTCCTGTCTGTGCTCGGTCACGACAGCTTCCACAAAATCAATAGATGCCTAAATATTAGTTAGCATGCTAACTATCTGTCAATGGACGCGGTGCATCATCCTGATCGCGCCATCCGCCCAGCCACTGACCCCAGGCGCCCTCTTCCTCTTGCCGTCTGCAGGCACCCCAGCGCGGCGCCACGCTTCGGGTCGACTCCCGGTCCCGGGGCAGCAAACCAGTCGCCCGTGGCGTGGCGGGAAGGCCCCGGCCCCGGGCCGGTGATCCGGGTTGTTGCAAAATGGTTTAGGAGCTATACAATTAATCCCATGGACACCCCGGCACACGACTCGATCGACGCACTGATCCGCCACCTGCTGCGACTGCTCAACAAGCTCGACCGTATCGAGAAGCAGCCGATCCAGGTGGAGGACGGGCTCGATCTCAGCACCAAGGAGATCCACACCGTCGAGGCGATCGGCGAGCGCGGAACGATGAACGTCACCGAGGTCGGCACCCATTTCGGCATCACCAAGGGCGCGGCCTCGCAGCGGATCAGCCGGCTGGTCGAGCGCGGGCTGGTCGCCAAGCGGGCGGCCGCGCACAGCAACAAGGAATTCGAGCTGAGCCTGACGGACCTCGGCTGGCGCGCCTTCCGCGCCCACGAGCACTACCACGGCAGGGCCAAGACCGAGCTGATCGAACGGCTCGCCGCCCTCCCCCGCGAGCAGCTCGACGATGTGACGGTGGTACTCGACATCATGGAAGGCGTGATGAACGAACGGCTGCGCGAGCAGTGATCTTTTTTTTCGCGCAAAAGGTTTAGCTCCTAAACATTTTGCGCCGGAGGACCCCACCATGACGATCATGCGTAAACGGACCGCGGCGGGACTGACCGGGCTCGCGGCGCTGACCGCGCTCGCCCTGCCGCTGTACGGGGACTGGTCGAGCGAGGCGACGGCATCGCAACCGACCGCAACCGAGGTGACGCGTCCGGTGCCGACCGCCGTCGTCACCCGCGACACGCCCTGGGTGACACGAGACTTCCCCGGCAGCGTGCGCGCCAACCGGCGCGTGGAGCTCGCCTTCGACCTCGACGGCCTGCTCGTCGAGCTGGACGCGCGCGAAGGCCAGGCAGTCGCCGCCGGCACGGTGCTGGCCCGGCTCGACGACCGTGACGCACGCAATGCGCTGAGCGCCGCCCAGGCGCGCTTCGACGACGCCCACCGCACCCTCGATCGCGCCCGCGAGTTGCGCGGCCAGCGGATGGTCTCCGAGTCCGAGTACGACAAGGCGCGCGCGGCCCTGGACATCGCCCGCGCCGAGCTGCAGGCGCGCGAGAAGGCGGTCACCGACACCGTGCTGCGCGCGCCCTTCGACGGCGTGGTGGCGGCGCGCCACCTGGAGAATCACGAGCGCGTGACCGCCGGCCAGACGGTGCTCTCGCTGCAGGACGGCTCGCGCATCGAGGTGGTGATCCAGGTCCCCGAGCGGCTGATCGCCCAGGGCGGACTGGAGGCGCTGCGCAACCCCCGGGTGCGCTTCGACGTCGAGGGACAGCGCTGGTTCGCCGCGCGCACCCACGAGTACCGGCTGCAGCCGGACCAGGCCACCCGCACCTACGACCTGACCATCGCCCTGGCCCCGCCCCCGGGGATCAACATCCTGCCGGGGATGAACGCGACCGTGCGCACCGACATCGATCAGCCGCCGGTCGCCACCGGGGCGCCCACCGAGGTGATCACCCGGGTCCCGAGCGAGGCGGTGTGGCGCGACGCCGACGGGGGCTGCCATGTCTGGGTCGTCCCCGAGGCCGGCGGCACGCCGCGCCGCGTCCGTGTCGAGCCCGGGCCGCTGCGTGACGGTCAGATGCTGATCCTCTCCGGGCTGCGCCCCGGTCAGCGGGTCGCCGTGGCCGGGTTGCGCGCGCTGCGCGAGGACCTGCCCGTGCGCCCCCGACTGGCCGGCAAGCGAGGGCTGGAAGGATGAACCCCGCCGGTATCGCGATCAGGAACGGGGCGGTCACCCAACTGCTCTGCATCCTGCTGTTGATCGGCGGGTTGCTCTCCTACGCCAGCATCGGCCGGCTGGAGGACCCGGAGTTCTCGATCAAGGAGGCGCTGATCGTCACCCACTACCCCGGCGCCACCGCCGAGGAGGTCGAGCAGGAGGTCACCGATCCGCTGGAGACGGCGATCCAGCAGCTCAAGCAGCTCGATGAGGTGCGCTCGATCTCGCGCGCCGGGCTGTCGATCATCTTCGCCGAGATCCAGGAGACCCACGACAGGCACAGCCTGCCCCAGGTCTGGGACGAGCTGCGGCGCAAGGTGCGCGACGCCGCCGGCACGCTGCCGCCGGACAGCGGCACGCCGGTGGTCAACGACGACTTCGGTGACGTCTACGGCGTCTTCCTCGCGCTCACCGGCGAGGGCTATTCAAAGTCCGAGCTCAAGGAGGTGGCCGAGGACCTGCGCAAGTCACTGCTGACCTGTACCGACGTCGGTCGCATCGACTTCTGGGGGATGCCGGACGAGGCCGTCTATATCGAGATCGACCGCGCCCGACTGACCCAGCTCGGGCTGCACCCACGCACGATCCTCGACGCCATCGCCCAGCAAAACCGCGTGACCAGCGCCGGCGAGGTCAGGGTCGGGAGCAGACAGGTGCGGCTGCGGGTCGACGGCGACTATCGCGACATCGACGAACTCGGCGAGCAACTCGTCGAGGGCGGCAACGGGCGGCTGTTGCGCATCGGCGACATCGCCACCATCAGCCGCGGTGACATCACCCCAGCCAGCCAGCTGCTGCGGCGCAACGGCGAGGACGGCATCGGGCTCGGCATCTCCACCGTCTCCGGCGGCAACGTCATCGCCATGGGCGAGGCGATCGACCAGCGCATCGCCGAGCTGCGCGCGCGCATCCCCGCGGGCATCGAGATCCACGCCATCGCCCACCAGGGCGACACCGTGCGCGACAAGGTGCAGGGCTTCGTCCACGGGCTGATCTCGGCGGTGGTCATCGTCATCCTGCTGCTGGTGGTCTTCATGGGGCCACGCGAGGGGTTGATCGTCGGCGCGGTGCTGCTGCTGACGATCATGGCGACGCTGCTGTGCATGCGCGCACTCGACATCACCCTGCAGCGCATCTCGCTCGGCGCGCTGATCATCGCGCTGGGCATGCTGGTCGACAACGCCATCGTCGTCACCGAGGACATCCTCGAGAAGATGCGCGCGGGCATGGAGCGCACCCGCGCCGCCGAGACCACGGTCAGCGAGCACCAGTGGCCGCTGCTCGGCGCGACCGGGATCGCGATCCTCGCCTTCGCCGCCATCTCGCTGTCCGACGACATGACCGGCGAGTGGCTGGAGAGCCTCTTCCAGGTGATCTGTCTGTCGCTGGGACTGAGCTGGCTGCTGGCGATCACCGTCACGCCCTATCTCTGCGCGCGCTTCCTGCGGGTCGGGCAGGACGGTCGGACGGGCAGCGTCACCGACACCGCCTTCTATCGCCGCTATCGACGTCTGGTCGCCTGGTGTCTGGGGCATCGGCCGATCGCGCTCGGCGTCACCCTCGCGGTCCTGGTCGCGGCCATGGCCGGTTTCTCCAAGGTCCAGCAGGACTTCATGCCCGACATGAACCGCGATCAGTTCATGGTGCAGCTGTGGCTGCCCGAGGGCACCCACATCGACCGCACCGCCGCCACCCTCGCCACCATCGAGCGGCACGTCGCCGGGCTCGAGGGCGTCACCGCCACCACCGGGTTCATCGGCGCCGGCTCGCTGCGCTTCCTGCTGACCTACGAGCCGGAGATGACCAACAGCGCCTACGCCATGCTGCTCGTCGATGTCGAGGACTTCCATGCCATCCCCACGCTCGCGCGCACGGTGATGACGCACATCGAGCACCACCACCCCGAGATCACCGTCACCGCCGACGCCTTCAAGCTCGGACCCGGCGGCGGCGCCGTCGAGGCGCGTCTGATCGGCCCCGAGATCGCGGTGCTGCGCCACCTCGCGCAACAGGTCGAGACCATCATGCGCCGCGACGACAACGCCCGCACCGTGCGCACCGACTGGGGCGAGCCGGTGCCGGTGCAGGTGATGACCATGGCCCGCTCCCAGGCCCAGCGCATCGGCGTCACCCGCCCGGAGATCGCCGAGGCGGTGGCGATGAACTTCTCCGGCGTGCGCGTCGGCACCTATCGTCACGGCGACGACCTGCTGCCGATCCTGGTGCGCGCCCCGGCCGAGGAGCGCACCCGGATCGACACCCTCGGCAACGTCCGGGTGTGGAGCGAGACCAACGACCACTGGGTGCCGCTCGAACAGGTCACCACCACCGCCACCACCGACTGGGAGGACCCGTTGATCCGCCGCCGCGACCGCGAGCGCACCCTCTCGGTGTTGAGCAAGCCGGTCTCGGGCACCACCGAGGCGCTGTTCCAGCGGCTGCGCCCCCAGATCGAGCAGCTCGACATCCCCGACGGCTACCGACTCGAATGGGGCGGCGAGCACGAGGCGGCGACCGAGGCCAACGCCAAGCTGATGTCCAACTTCCCCATCGCCTTCCTCGCGATGTTCGTGATCTCGGTGATGCTGTTCAACTCGCTCCGCCACGCGACCGTGATCTTCCTCGGCCTGCCGCTGGTGATCGTCGGGGTGGCCCCGGCGATGCTGCTCGCCGGCAAGGCGTTCGGCTTCATGGCGATGCTCGGCTTCCTCAGCCTGTTCGGCATGCTGATGAAGAACGAGATCGTGCTGCTCAACCAGATCGATCTCGAACGCGCAGCCGGCAAGCCGCCCTATCGCGCCGTCCTCGACGCGGCGGTCAGCCGCGTGCGCCCGGTCACCATGGCCGCCTTCACCACCGTGCTCGGCATGGCACCGCTGCTGTGGGACGCCTTCTTCTCGCCGATGGCGGTCACCATCATGGGCGGGCTGACCATCGCCACGGTGCTCACCCTGATCGTCGTGCCGGTGATCTATGCCAGCGTCTTCCGCGTCGAGCCCGAGGCGACGCACCATGAGGCACCCCCGGGCACGCGCGCGACACGACGCCGCTCGACTTGGCGCACCCGGCACGACCCGCACCACTGGCCGAGCATCGAACGCTGAGCCCGCGCGGCGCGGGACACCAAACCGCCACCGCGCCGGGGTTGCCGTCGGCAACC